>CAMYOD010000078.1 GCA_947259975.1 uncultured Gammaproteobacteria bacterium | reverse complement strand
TGCCGTCGCCGAAGTCATGGGTACCGCCGTTGAAGTTCAGTGACGTGGCGGCCGCGGCATCGAAAGTGCCGCTATGGGTGCCGCCGCCGCTCAAGGTGAACACCCCGCCGAGCACATTCACGTTTCCACTGTTGTCGAACACGCCGGTGGCGCTGGACAGGGTATTGAGCGCGGTGACGTTGGTGATGTTCTGGTTGTCCACGGCGGCGGCCAGGGTGGCATCGGTCAGGTTCAGGGTGCCGGTGTTGGTCAGGGCGCCGGCGCCGTTCACCGTGGCGCTGTCGACATTGAAGGTGCCGCCACTGGTGCTGGCCGCGCCCAGGGTGAGGGTGCGGGTGTCCAGGGTCGTGGTGCCGCTGAGCGCCGCACCGCCCTGGGCGTCGGTAGTGCCGCTGCCTTGTTGGGTGCCGCCGGACCAGGTGGTCAGCCCGCTGACCGTCAACGTGCCGGTCCCGTCGAGGGTGCCGGCGGTTTGGGTCAGAGTCGCGGTGTTCGAGGCGCCGTTCAGGACCAGGGTCGCGCCGGCCAGGTTGGTGGTGGTCGCGGTGTAACTGCCGCCCACGGTCTGGGTACCCGCACTATGATTGATCACCGCGCCGGTCAGATCACCCGTGCCGGTGTTGATGTTTGCTGCTACGGTGGCCGCGTTCGAGGTATCCAGCACCAGGTTTTCGTTCTGTGCCGAAAAATCGATCCCGCTGTCGATTGCCACATTCTGGTTCGCCAACACTAGATTGTTGGCGTTCACGATGCTTGAGGTGAGCAGGGGATCGGTCGACGGGCTGTCGACAACCAAAGTACCGGTGTCAGTGGACTGGCCGATGGCGATGGTGTTGGCGCTCAAGCTCTGGATCTCGGTCTCCCACAGGCCCATACCGGCGGCGGGCGAGCCGTCGGCCACGGCCAGGATGGTAATATCGCGTGTGGTGTTGTTGTTGCGGATGAATATGGTTCCCGCATTGGCCTGAATGGTGTTGGCGCCACCGATCAGATGCATGTTGTCGCCATGCAGAGTGATGTCGCCGGCGGCGCTGGCAATGATGCCGCTTTGGTGCTCGACAAACGAACTGGCACCGGTGGCGTGCAGCAGAATATCGTTGGCGGCGGTGATGTTCTGGTTGACGACAAGATCGTCAAAAGACATCAGGTCCACCGAGTTGGCGGTCAGGTTGGCGCCGTTCAGTTCCAATTCACCGTTAGCGCTTTCCAGCGCGACATCCGCGGTAGCCGCTACGTTGATGCTTTGCACGTCCATATCACCGCTGTCCTGCACCAGAAACACCCCATCGACGCCGGCGCCGTTGCCGATGTTGACCTGGGTGGCGCCGCCAGTAGGCGCAATGTGCAGGGGCGCCGCCGCGATGCCGATGGCGCCGGTGCCGCTCACGGTCTGTAAATTCACCGTAGCGGCGGTAATCACGTTGGCGGGCGCGGTGGTGGTAATCGTGCCCGCACCACCGGTGTCCAGAGTTACTGTCGATGTGCCCGCGGTCGTAATCGACCCCGCCAAGGTGATGGCGCCGGTGTTAAGGATCTGGGTGACG
Source organism: uncultured Gammaproteobacteria bacterium (assembly GCA_947259975.1). Lineage (GTDB taxonomy): Bacteria > Pseudomonadota > Gammaproteobacteria > HyVt-429 > HyVt-429 > CAMYOD01. The sequence continues at coordinate 146,149 of CAMYOD010000078.1, read as the reverse complement.
CCGTCATTGCTGGCATGGCTGATGCCGTTGATGGTCAGGTCCCGGGTGTTGACGAAGGTGATCGGCAGGCCGGCGACTGCGTTGGTGGTGGTAAATGACGCCGCGTCCACGGCGTTGGCGCCGGTCAGCTGAATGACGCCGTCGGCGGTTCCGTTAAGTGTGGCGGCGACAATGGGTGCACCGCCGCCGATATCCCAGTTCGGCGCATCCAGGGTGACGGTACCAGTGCCCGCATTGATACCGCCGCCGTTCACCCAGATGATGGGAATAATCGGCAATGGGGGAACGCCCGTGGTCTGCAATGTCACATCCGCGCCCGGCTGACCGCCGCCGGTGGTGTCGAGCGAGCCGCCGGCATTCACGTAGATGCCGCCGAAGCCGGTACGGGTGGGTACCGTATTGTCGTCGGCAAGCAGAGTGATGGCGCCACCGGCGGTGGTGATCGGCGCATTGACGAAAATGTCCTCGCCGGCACTGACGTCCATGCCGGCACCGGGGGTGTTGAGGGTGACTGCGCTGTTGACGGTAACGAATTCGTCGCTGTGCAATGTCAGGGCGGTACCCGCACCCCAGATATCCAGCGAATCGTCGATACTGATGTCCTTGTTCGTGGTGATTGAAAGCACGCCGGCGGTGACCGGACCGGACAGCTTGGCCTTGCCGCCGGTTGAGGTCAGTGTGGCGCTGCCGGTCATACCCAAATTTGTGTTGTTGATCGTAATATCTTTGTCGGCGGTGAGATTCAGAGTATCCGCGCTGACGTTACCGAGCAGGTCGATCTTGCCGGTGGTCGAGGTGGCGGTCAGTGTTGCGGATCCGCTCAGATTGATATTGTCCAGGTCAATCGCATTAACTGCCGTCGCATCGAGATTTGCCGCGGTGATGGTGCCGGTGTGCGAAATGGCCTTGTCGCCGGAGAACAGGGTGACATTGCCGGTGCCGGCGTTGATATCGGCGACGGTGATTTTGCCGCCGAGGTTGGCCGCCGAACTGGTGACGGTGATATCGGCCCCCGCCGCGCCGCCGCCCGTGGTGTCCAGGGTAGCCGCGACGGTAATAGAGCCGTTGGCAACCGGTGCCGGCGCCGTGTTATCGGATGCGGACAGCAGGATGGCGCCGCCGGTGGTGGTGATGGGGGTGTTGACGGTGATCGAATTCCCGGCGCGGGCCGTGAGGCCGGCGCCGGGGGTGGTCAAGGTCACCGGCGCATCGAAAAAGATATCGATGTTGGCCTGTAACTCGACAGACGCACCGACGCTGTCCAGGCTGGTGTTGATGATGCTTATATCGCCTGCGGCTTCGGCAAACTCAATCACGTCATTGCTATCGGCATCATAAAAGCTGAAAGGATTTCCGGCAGCGACGACGGAGATGTTATCCGGGTCCAGCAAGAGGGTGCCGATCTCGCCGCTGGCGGCGGTGGTATCGACCTGGCCGGTAAAATCCAGTGCCTGTTTGCCGGAGACCTCGACGAAACCGCCATCGCCGGATTGGGCGCCGCCGCGGGCGGAAATGTTGCCGTGGTAGCGGGTGGTGTGGTCGGCCCAGACGATGACTTTGCCACCGTCGCCATGGTTCGCGGCGTCGGATTTGATCTGCACGTCGCGACCGACGAAGGTGACTGACGCAGTGCGGGTCTCGCCCTTGCCCTGGAAATCGCCGCCGATGAGGATGGTGCCGCCGCCCGCATCGCCGGAGGCATCCACGATCGCCTCGCCCGCCAAACCAACCTTGTCGCCCAGGATCTGAATGTTGCCGCCTACTTCTCCTGTGTCGGTGCTCGAAGCGTCCACGGTGCCGGTGACGATGGCGGTCCCGGTGTCGCCCGCATCGACGAAGATGTCGCCGCCGTCAGTATCGATACTGCCGCTGACCGTGATCGTCGGTTCCGTGACCAGCGCGGGCGCCGCGGTCATGGAGGTGTCGGACGCCGTCATATCCAGGCCGGTGGTCGCAGTTTCGCTCGCCAGGAGATCGATGCTCGCGTCGCTCGGCCCGATATCGACGGTTGTCACCGACTCCGCCTCCACGGCCACCACGTCTATGCTATCGACGGATTCGTTGAACGACGCCTCCAGTTCCGCCAGACCATCTACCGTTGTTTCTGCAGATATGTCGGTCGGCGTCGTCGTCTCGCTCGCGATGCTCGTATCGGCGGTCACCTCGTCCAAAGCAGTCACCTCGCTGACGGCGCCGGCATCCGCAGTGACGTCGGTGATCGGCGCCGTGTCCGCGATCACGATTTCCGTGTCGGTGATCAGCTCGGCGCCGTCGGCACGTCCCGCAATTGCGGACGTATCGGCCTCGGTTTCTGCAAGCAGGGTCGCCTCGTTCGTTGCCGCCGTCGTTGCCGCGTCGGTTTCGATTTGTGCAGTCGTAGATGTGTCGCCGCTGTCGACGATGCTACTTTCGGTCGCGCCACTGTCAGCGACGGCTTCGTTCGTCTCCGTCACACCAGCATCGGCAGTCGTGTCAACGCCTTCGTCAATCGGCGCCGGCTCAGTGGCAATGCCGGTGATCGCGGTACTGACGCCGCCACCGTTGGTCGAAATCGAACTGTTCACATTGACCGCAGTGCCGGCGGTCAGGGAGACGTCGAGTTTGTTCTTGGTCGAAGTGATGGGTTGATTCACGTCGATCTGGTTGTGCGCCGTCAGCGACAGACTGGCGTCACCGCCGTCGGACTTGGTGATCGGCGCATTGACCGTGATGTTGCCCTCACCCTCGCCGGTGTCGCTGGTCTTGAGGGACACGTTCGAGCCGGTGTTGAGTGCGGTCTCGATGGTGGCGGCCTGGCCGCCGTCGATGGTGATGTCTTCCGGATCCAGCAACCAGGTGCCGGGTTTGCCATTCGGTGCGCTCACATCCGCGGGCGCGGTGAAGACCAACTGCTTCTTGCCCGAAGTCTCGACGAAACCGCCGTCACCGCCGATGGGCCCGCCCCGGGCCGTCAGAGTACCGTGTGCTTCCGTGGTGTCGTCGGCCCAAACGATGATGCGCCCGCCGTCACCATTGTTGGTTGCATCGGCGCGTATGGTCGTGGCCGCATCCACGGTTGTGCGGGTCGCCGTGCGAATGTCACCACGGCCCTGGTAGTCGCCGCCCACCAGGACGGTGCCGCCGCCGCTGTGCGCCGAGACATCGACGAAGGCGCCTTGCAGGCTGACCGTGTCGCCGAGGATTTCGATGTGTCCGCCCCCGGCCAACACCGAACCACCGACTTCATTGTCCGCCAGCGCGACCAATTGCACACTGCCGTCGGCGCCCCGAGTCACGCTGTTGGCTTCGATGACACCGGTTTGTTGAATGGCGCCGGCGAAGATTTTCGCCGCGCCACCGTTCGCGAGTAACTTACCAAGGTTCAACGCACGATCCGTGGGCGCCTGAATCTCGAAGCTGATGTCTTCCAGATTCAGACTGGAGAGGGTGAGACTCTTGCCGGCGGCGAGCAGGATGCGGCCGTTGTCCGCTTCGATGATGCCGCTGTTTTCCACGTCGGGTGCGATGAGGAACACCTCGCCATGGCGGCCGGCACGAATGAAACCGTGATTGACGACCGCCGCGGCGGGACCCTCGGCGGCAAAGCGATACTGCTGATTGATGAAATCCTCATCCGAGATGTTCAGGCTGGAGGCGATCAACCCGGCGGTATCGACGCGGGCGCCGGCACCGAAGACGATGCCGTTGGGATTGATTAGAAAGACTTTGCCGTTGGACAGGAGTTGCCCAAGTATGGCCGAGGGGTCCTGACCGATGACCCTGTTCAATACCGCGCTATTGCCGGACTGTTGAATAAAGCGGGTGATCTCGTCGCTGGCGATGGAGAAATCCCGCCAGTTGATGATGGCGCCGGGCGTGTTAGTGATATGCAGGGTGCTTGGGTCCGGGTGCGCGAACGCGGCCGATCCGTGCGTGACCGTCGGCGCATTGGGATTTCCCCACGCCGATGTGGCAACCAGTGATGCGAGGCCGCCGGCGAGCAGACGCTGGCGCCACGGCGCACGTGACCGCCGCCGCGGAATTGCCAGGCGATGATGAAAGCTGCGCGGAAAGCGCATGTAACGACCCCGTTCTTGTCCTAACCCACTATAAGTATAGTGAAATATTGTGGTTATTCTGTGACCAGCTTCACGGAGGTGGAGCCCCGGGTGAGCGGCATTAACCGTACGAAAGATGGGTAAAATGGCGGCCTGCAAGCAGACCCGCGCATGTGCAAACGTCATCCGAGGACTATCCTCCCTGGGTATTTATTTTGGGTCCCGGATGCCTGTACGTGGCAGGAAAACCGTGGATACACCGTGTATAGTTATTATAGTTGCCGCTCAACGGTAAAAAAGGTCAAAATATTCACGGCGTTATGCTGTGGGAATTGAGGAGGAGTCGTAATCGATGGAAGTCAGTCAGCTTTCTGACACCGGTCTGTTTGAAGGCCTCAGTGCACAGGACATCATCGCCATGGCGGGACATGCGGTGCCGCGGGATTATCCGCGTAACACCATCGTGTTGCGTCAGGGCGAGCCGCCCCATTCGCTGTACATCGTTCTGTCCGGCAAGGTGAAGGTGTATGTCAACGGCAAGGACGGCAAGGAATTGGTTCTCGGCACCCTGGGGCCGAACGGTTACTTTGGCGAGATGGCGCTGATCGACGACTCACCCCGTTCGGCCAACGTGCGCACGACAACCGAGTCGAAAATCGCCGTAGTTTCCAAGGCAAACTTCATGAAGTGCGTGGGCCGGAATCCCGAGATTGCCATGAATCTGCTGCGCACGCTGGCGCAGCGGGTGCGTGAACTCAATGACACGGTGGAAAGTCTGGCTTTGCACAGCGTGGAAGATCGTGTCAGCCGTCTGTTGAAACGCCTCGCGACGGAGAAGGACGGCAAGCTGGTCACCGATCAGATCACGCAACAGGAGTTGGCCAATATGGTGGGCGCGTCCCGGGAAATGGTCAGTCGCGTGATCAACGCCATGAAGACCCGCGGCGTTATCGAAGTCTCGGGCAAGGCCATCACCCTGAACGAGGACATGCTCGCCGCCCATTGATGTAGTCGGCACGGGCGCTCGCCTCGCTAAAAGCGATACCCCAGATTGAAGTGCAGTTTGCTGTCGCCGTCTTGGGTCCCGTCGACCCGGTTTACGCTCACGCCGTTTGTCGCGTAGCCCCAATCCAGTTTCCAGCTCAAGCGTCCGCCCCAGCTGCCACGCAGACCCAGCCCGATACTGGCGATGTTCTCCCGCGAATTCTCACCCGGCAGCGGGTCCTCCAGACGCACTGCGCCGGTATCGAGAAATCCAATGACTCGCACGTTCGTCTTCCGGAACGGTGGCGCCCAGGCTTCGAGTTTGGCCTGCAAGCCGCGGTCGCCGCTGATCTCTCGTTCTTCGAAGCCGCGTACCGAGTTGACGCCGCCGAGACCGAATTGTTCGCCCGGGATCAAAGGCTCAGCGGTGTGCTGACCATCGAGCTTGCCCATGAGCACCCAATCCTTGATCAGGTAGGTCGCGCTGGCACCGAAGCGCAGCGCTGACCAGTCCGAATCACTGCCGCTGCGCGATGCGGTATAGGACAGGTCGTCATTGTTACTGCCACCGGATAAATTGGTCGCGATATCCAGATAGTACCCGGTGTTGAGTCGCGGTGTTTTCCATTGCCCGAGGTAACGCAGCGCCAACGGCCGACTGCGCACATCGGTGCCCAACGGCATGCCCTCGAAGTCGACATCGTTTTCGAACAGTTTGTCCGTAATGCTCGCCGCGAGCCGCTGACCGTAGCGCCCGCGTTTGGCAAAAAGCTGTGTGTAACGAACGCCGGCCACGGTACCCGCGCCGCTGACATCGAAGAAATCTGCCACCCGCCCGGTATCCACATCGGATTTCGCATAGAAACCGTTAATCAGACCGCCGATGCGATACAGCGGGATCTGGTATTGCAGGCCGTATTGACGCACGTCATCGGCTTTGTCCGGCGAGGTCGTATAGGTAAACGTTGCGACATGATCGCGGTCGAACAGATTGCCGTGCTGGAGGCCGAACCCCAGGCGTGTCTCGCCGGTACTCTCGCTACCGGTATTGTTCAGCCAGACAAAGCGTTGCAGCGGACGTTGATCCTCGACGACGATGTTGGCGTTTATCTGACTGGGATCATCCCCGGGAATAAAGCGCAGACGCGTCTTTTTCGTCGGATGCATGTTGGCGACCTGCAATGCGCGGGACAGCCGCCGGGTATTAATGCGGACGATGGCCGATTGCAGTGCCGGCGTGCGTCCGGCGTCAATCTCGTCGATGGCGGAGTCCAATGCCGGTGTCGCGCGATCCTCGATCAGTGCGATGGCGGGCCGCAGTTCAGGCAGCGACGTCAAAATGTTGCGATCGGAAAAGAACCGGTTGCCGGATATATCTACATGGCCAAGCGTGGGGGCTGTTATTTCAAGGCGCACCACGCCGGCCTGCAGCGATTGCGGCGGCAACGAGACCGTATGGAATGTATAGCCGCGTTTCGCGAGTGCATCTTCAAGGCGCTCGGTGGCGGCCTGCAGCTTATCCAGGCCGCTATGTTCGCCGACAAACTCCGCGAGTAGCGCCCGGGTTGCACGGCCGGATAGCGGGTTGTCGCCCTCGACGACAAACTCCGTAATACGAAAGCGAATTGCAGCGCCAGCCTGCTCCCCGGACGCGGACGTCGTTGAGAACAGGATGAATACGAGCAGATAAGAAAAAAGTCTGGCCACCTTGGCGTGTCGTCAGTGCGCCGCATTTCGCGGCATCTGTTTGTGTTTCCTGCTAGTATTTAACAGATAGCCTGAGTTTACGACTGACTAGTACAACACGAACGATATGGTCAGGTGTGCGCGACACGATGCCCCAGGCCCCTTGGAGATGTCTGTAAATAAATTCTTTGTTTATGATTTTACCCGGCCCTTGTTGCATGCGGCTCGGCATTTACTTCGCCGTGCTGCCAGATCGTTCGCGACGCAACAGACCGGCCCCACAGTCCTCATTCTAGCAAACATTGGCTGATCGCGTCGTCGCTCCATGAAGCCCAGATTCTCGAAAAAACTCAGCAATCTGTTGCGGCGACACTGGTCGCTGATCACCCTGAGCCTGCTGATTCTTCTGATCTTCCTGCTGCACGTGAATGCGAATATCGATATTCGCCTGTTCAGGAACATGGAATATTGGGCCTATGACGCACGCCTCAACCTGCTGATGCCGCAGACCGTAGATCGGCGCATCGTGATCGTTAATATCGATGAAAAGAGTCTTGCCGCCGAGGGTCGCTGGCCCTGGGAGCGCGATCGCATCAAGGTGTTGATCGACAATCTGTTCGAACACTACAAGGTCAAGGTGGCCGGATTCGACATCGTGTTTGCGGAGCGCGATCGCAGCGTACTGTTGGTGCGACTGCAGGAGCTCGCGCAGACACAAAACAACACCGCACTTGCGGGTGCGGTCGATGACGTGCGACCCCTGCTCGATCGTGACCGTCTGCTGGCGGAGAGCCTACAGAAATACCCGGTGATCCTGGGCTATTACTTCAACCACGATACGGACAAGACCATAAGCTCGGGCGCGTTGCCGGCACCGACCTTTCTGCCCGCCATGTTTGAAGGCAAGAATGTGAGGTTCCAGAAGGCATCGAGTTATGGCGGCAATCTGGAAGTGTTGCAGAAGGCCGCCCGCGGCGGCGGGCACTTCGACAATCCGGTGACCGATGAGGATGGCGTATTTCGCCGCGTCCCCATGCTGCAGGAATACAACGGCTTTCTCTACGAGTCGTTGTCCCTGGCCATCGCCCGCACCTATCTCGGCGCGCAAGTGCGCGCCATATTCGCCACCGGTTTGGGCGTTGGTAAACGTTACCACGGACTGGAATGGCTGGGGGTGGGCGACCGCAGGATACCGGTGGACGGGGAAATGGCGACGCTGGTGCCCTATCGGGGTCGCCAGGGCAGTTTCCCCTATGTGTCGGCGGCGGACATCATCCAGAAGACCGTGTCCAAGCCCGCCGCGCTCGAGGGTGCCATTGTGTTGATCGGCACCACCGCACCCGGCCTGCTCGATCTGCGCACGACCCCGGTGCAGAAGCTCTATCCCGGGGTGGAGATCCATGCGAATCTGGTCTCCGGCATCCTTGATCAATCCTTCAAGCAAATGCCCGCCTATACTCAGGGTGCCGAACTCCTCACGGTGCTGCTCATCGGATTGGTCCTGTCTCTCGTCATGCCGGCACTCAGTCCGATCGCGGCGACGTTAACCACCCTGCTTTCACTCAGTCTCGTGGTTGGTCTCAACCTGGCGGCATGGGCATTTGCCGATCTGGTTCTGCCGCTCGCCACCTCGGTGCTGCTGATCCTGAGCCTGTTCGTCCTGAAGATGTCCTACGGCTTTCTCGTCGAAGAGCGGGGCAAGCGCCAGTTGGGACGTTTGTTCGGGCAGTACATCCCGCCCGAACTGGTCGACGAGATGAGCGAGGACCCGAAGAACTACTCGCTGGAGGGCGAGCGTCGCGAAATGACGGTTTTGTTCTCGGATGTGCGCGGCTTTACGAGTATTTCCGAAGGCCTCGACCCTAAAGAGCTGTCCGAACTCATGAATGAGTTCTTGACGCCGATGACGCGGGTCATTCATTCCCATCGCGGCACTATCGACAAATACATGGGTGATGCCATCATGGCCTTTTGGGGCGCACCGATCGCGGATCCGGAGCACGCGCGCCTGGCGCTGGATGCCGCATTGGAGATGGCGCAGACACTGGCGGCGATGCAGGACGAGTTTGCCGCACGTGGTTGGCCGCCGATCAAAATCGGTGTCGGCCTCAATTCGGGGGTCATGAACGTGGGCAACATGGGGTCCCAGTTCCGTATGGCCTATACGGTATTGGGTGATGAGGTGAATCTCGGCTCAAGGCTCGAGGGTCTGACCAAGAAGTACGGTGTCACTGTTATTTGCAGTGAGTCGACCAAACGCAGTGTGCCGGAGTATGCCTACCGCGAGCTTGATCGGGTGCGGGTAAAGGGTAAGGACAGGCCGGTAAAGATCTTCGAACCGATCGGACCGACCGATCAACTCGATCCGGCCACGACCGACGAGCTGCGTATGCTGGAAAATGCGCTGCATTACTACCGCAGTCAGAAGTGGGATCAAGCAGAGCTGCAATTTATTCATCTGCGGGATCGCGCGTCGGAGTGCGAACTCTACAGCCTGTATCTCGATCGCATCGGGCATTTTCGCCAACATTCGCCGGGCGAGACCTGGGACGGCGTCTTCACCCACGAGACCAAGTAATACCGTCTCGCCGTCAGCGGTTGTAACCGCGGCGCAGCAAGATTAGAAACACCAGCACGCCGGCAAGCGCCGTGATCACGCCGACCGGCAGCTGGCGGGGCGCTAACACGGTACGTGCGAGGGTATCCGCGAGCACCAGCAGGGAACCGCCGAGCAGGACGGCGTTGGGCAACAACGTGCGGTAGTCGCTGCCGCCCAGCAGGCGCGCAAGGTGGGGCACGACCAAGCCGATGAACCCGATCCCGCCGGCGATGACCACGGCAGCTGCCGCCAGTGTAGAGGCGAGGAAATAGATCGCAATGCGCAGCAGTTCGACGTTTTCACCCAGCGATGTGGCAGTGAGTTCGCCACGCGCCAGCACGTTGAATGAACGCGCGAGAGGAATCGTTAAGGTCACTCCTAAAGCCAGCATGACGATGCCGAAGATGGGGCGGTGATCATGGCTCAGGTCCCCCATGAGCCAGTACAACATGCCATGCACGTTGGATTCGGGCGTCAATGCCAGGATCAGGCTGACTAGCGCGCCCCAACCGGCGGCGACAATGATGCCGGTGAGTAACAGCCGGGTTTGCGTCCAGGGGCCGCCGGCGCGGCTCAGACCGAACACCAACCACATGGAGAGCAGCGCACCCGCGGCCGCACTGCCGGTGATCGCGGCGCTACCCAGCCCCAACAACATCGCACCCAAAGCGGCGACGCCGGCACCGCCGGAGATCCCGAGTACATAGGGGTCGGCGAGCGGATTTCGCAGCAGCACCTGGAGCAGGGCGCCGGACAGGGCGAGCATGCCGCCGACGGCGAAGCCGCTGAGCGCCCGCGGCAGACGCAGCTGTAGAACCAGGTTGCGGTGCAGTTCTTCGCCGGCGCCCGTGAATACCTGCCACAGTTGTGACCCGCTCACATCCACACTGCCGTTGGCGAGCGCAACCAGAACGGTACAGGGGGCCACCAGGGCGAGCACAGTCATAAGGACGAGCGCGCGCATCAGCGGTGCCATCCCAGACCGATACGATTAGGGCGAGCACACCTCATTTCAGGTGCAGCACCGTCCAGCCACGTGTTCGCGCGTGCGCGGCAAGGGTCGCGTCCGGATTGACCGCGACCGGGTGATCGACCCGCTCCAGCAGCGGCAGATCGTTATGCGAGTCGCTGTAGAACCAGCTTTCATCCATGTTCGTGCCGGTGTCTCGCAGCCAGTCCTCCAGCCGGGTGATCTTGCCTTCCCGGTAACTGGGGACGCCGGCCACCTCGCCGGTGAACTGGCCATCGCGTTCCGCCGGTTCCGTGGCGATCAGATGAGAGATACCGAACTCGTCCGCAATAGGTTCGGTGATAAAGCGATTGGTCGCAGTGACTATTAATAAGGTGTCCCCGGCGAGTCGGTGCCGTTCCACGAGCGCCTTGGCCGCCGGTGTGATTAACGGCAGGATGTGGCGGGCGAGAAATTCGCGGCGCCAGACCTCGAGTGTGCCCCGGTCGTGCTGCGCCAGCGGCCGTAACTGGAATTTCAGAAACTCGTGGATATCCAGTGTGCCGGCGAGATACTCGGCGTAAAACCGGTCATGTTCGTTGGCGGCGGTGGCCGGGTCCACGGCACCCATTTCGATCAGAAACTGACCCCATTCGTAGTCGCTGTCGCCGCGCAGCAAGGTATTGTCGAGATCGAAGATTGCCAGTGCCAAGGGTGTGCTCCAAAGTAGTTCGGATTACAGTGCTCCACTCGCGCCACCGTGCCTGGGTCGGGCGCAAGTATTCCACGTCTGCGGTAGCAGGATAAGCGATTTCAATGCAAGATCGTATCGTATTGTGGTAGCGACTCAATTCGCCGATTCGTCTCGCGCCGCCGGGACACCCAACCCGCTTCAATTCGCGGGATGTTCTTGTCCCGCGCGAATTGTGGCTTTTCGAAGGCCGGCAACGCTTGGCGGGCGTCCAGCCGGCGCGAGAAACAAATTGGGTCACTGCTCGAATTGCCACTATCTTGATGTTCGGCGCCAAATCTACCATCATGTCCGCAGTGATGTTTTGAGAACTCGGCGGTGCGGTGGTGGGGATCGCGGCGAGCAAACAGTTTCTGGATCAGGACGGCTATCGCCTCAACGTTGGCATTGTGCTGTGCAATTGCCACGACGAGGTATTCTGGGCGCGGCGCGTAAAACATGACGGTTGGCAATTCCCGCAGGGCGGCGTGCGCCAGAACGAGACCACCGACCAGGCCTTGTACCGCGAGCTGTTCGAAGAGGTCGGCCTACGGCCGGCGCAAGTCGAGGTTGTCGCCCGCACACGCTCCTGGTTACGGTATGACTTGCCGCAGCAGTATCGGCGTTCGGCGCGCGCAACCGGATTTCGTGGCCAGAAGCAGATGTGGTATCTGTTGCGTCTCGTGGGTAACGATGCGGACGTACAGCTCGACTGCAGTAGGCGCCCGGAGTTCGATGATTGGTGCTGGGTGGATTTCTGGCTTCCACTCGAGCAGATCGTCGATTTCAAACGCGATGTCTACAAGTCCGCCTTATCGGAGTTCGCGCCCCTTCTGTTTGGCGATTAGCCATATCCCCGTCATCGTGCGTGCCCAACGGCGGACCCACCGCCTGCGGGCTGGATCTGTGCCCTTGTCTGGGTTTGCGGTACTCTAGTGCGCCCAAGCCTTCCATTGATCGAGAGATGAGCCGGAGACAGAAATTGAGAGCGTGCTTGCCGGGATTAGCGGCGGTACTCGCTACGGTGCTCGTAGCCGTGCTGGCGGCCGGCTGCTCGCCTGAGGGCGAAGGTCAAGGCAAGGGGGGTCCTGCGGGGCGAGGCAAACCCGCCCATCTCGTCCAGGTGGCATCGATCAGCAATGAGTCTATTTCCCATCGTGTCGAACGCACCGGCACGCTGCGCGCCTTACGTGATGCCAAGATATTCAATCAGGTCGAGGGTGGCGTGGTCGAGGTCGCGGTGCACGAGGGCGACACGGTCAACAGAGACGATGTGCTGGTTCGCCTCGACGACCGTATCTTGCGTGCGGAATTGGCGAAGGCGGTCGCCAGTCGGCGTGACGCCGCGAGCAACGCGGAGCGTCTGCGTAAGCTCAAGGCCAAGCGTCTCGTGAGCGAGGAGGCGTTGTCGCGGGCAACGACGGCGCTGGCGGTGGCACGAGCCGAGGAGCAGTTGCTGCGCACCCGCCTCGGGTATATGACCGTGCAGGCACCGTTTGCGGGCAAGATCGCACAACGGCATGTCAATCCAGGCGATGTCGCGCCGAAGCATACACATCTTGTAACGCTTATCGATCCCTCCTCGCTGATTACCGACGTTACCGTGTCGGAACTCATACTGCCGCGTCTCGCGGTGGACGACACCGTGGAAGTGAGCGTCGACGCCCTCGGCGATGAGACCTTCCAGGGCCGGGTACTGCGTATCTATCCGACCGTCGACCCCAAGACCCGGCGCGGTCGCCTTGAGGTCGTGTTGCAGCCGGTTCCAGTGGGCGCCAACGCGGGTCAGTTTTGCCGCGTGACCCTGATCACCCAACGTGCCAACCGTCTCGTAATGCCGTTGGCGGCGTTACGGCGCGACGCCGCCGGGGAGCATGTATTCCTGGTTGACGATCAAAATGTCGCACAAAGGGTGCCGGTACGCAGTGGACTGCGCCTGGCGGATCGCGTGGAAATTATCGACGGTCTGAGCACCGGGCAACGGGTGGTGACGTCCGGGTTTCTCGGTCTGACGCCGGGGCTGTCGGTCAAACCATTAGGTACCGGCGCGAAGGTCGCGCGGCCGCAGAGTGAAACGAAGGCCGATGAAGACAGTCGGTCGTAAGGGCGGTATCGCCGTCTGGGCGATTAACCATCCCGTCAGTACCAGCATGATCGCCCTTGCGGTCGTGGTGCTGGGCTTGTTTGCCCTCGGCCGCCTTTCAGTCAATCTGTTACCCCATCTCATCTATCCGCAGATTCGTGTGCGTATTATCGATCCCGGCGTCACGGCGACGGTGCTCGAAGATCGGGTCACGCGTCAGCTCGAAGAGCAACTGGCGATTACCGAAGATGCCATCGGCGTCCAGTCGACGACGACCGAAGGTAATGTGCGCGTCGACCTTTCATTCGAATACGGTAAGGACATCGATGTCGCGCTGCGCGATGCGAGCACGCGCCTGGATCGCGCGAAACGCTTTCTGCCCACCACGATTGACCCACCGGTGATTTACAAGCTGGATCCATCACAGATCCCGGTGGCTGAGTTCGTCATCAGTTCCGCGCAGCGCGATCCGGTGGCGCTGCGTACCTGGGCCGACGACATATTTGCCAAATGGTTTCTGAACCTGCCGGGTGTGGCGGCCATCGAAGTCGGCGGGGGGCTGGTGCGTGAGATTCATGTGCGTCCCGATCAGCAACGCCTGGCGGGACTCGGACTGTCCATCGATGATGTCATGCGCGCCATCGAAACCGGTAATCGGGATGAGCCGGCAGGCCGACTCACCATGTCCAGGCTCGAGTATGGCAGTCGCACCCTCGGACGGCTCACCAGCATCGATGCACTCGCCGGGCTGCCGATACGTTTGCCGGACGGTGAAAGCATTCCGTTGTCCGAGGTCGCGGAAGTAATCGATACGCATGAAGACGATCGTCTGCGCGTGCGCAACAACGGCACGCCGGGCGTGAAGATTTCCGTGCAGAAGCAGCCGGAGGCGAACACCGTGGACGTCGCCGATGTGGTCAATGCGCGCCTCGGCTGGCTGCGCGCCAACGAGCTCATCGCGGAGGATCTCAGTGTCAACCAGGTCGCGGACCAGGCCGTCTACGTACGCAACGCGATGCGCAATGCAACGATCGCCGCCCTCAGTGGCGGCACGTTGGCGATGATCGTGGTGTACCTGTTTCTCGGCAGTCTGCGGCGCACTTTGATCATCGGCACGGCAATTCCCATCTCCATCATGGCGACATTCGTGTTCATGGGGATGGGCGACCTGACCCTGAATATTATGACCCTCGGCGGGCTGGCGCTGGGCATCGGCATGCTGGTCGACAGCACCATCGTGATGCTGGAGAACATCACCCGTCACCAGATTGGCGGCGCGGCACCGGTGGCGGCGGGACGCGATGCCGCCGCCGAGGTCAATAGTGCCATCATCGCTTCGACCTCCACCAACCTCGCCGCGGTATTGCCATTTCTGTTCATCGGTGGGCTCGTCGGACTGTTGTTCCGGGAACTCATATTTACGATCTCGGCGGCGATTCTTGCATCCCTGGTGGTGGCCATTACGCTGGTCCCGAGCCTGGCGGCCCAGGTCAAACCGACCGCGGGCGGCAAGCTGCGCGAAGCCGTCGATCGAGTCATGGATCGGGTGCGCGCTGTCTATGGCCGCGCTGTCGGGTGGGTGCTGCACTTGTCCGGCGCCATGATTGTCCTGACAGTCGCCGGCATCGCGCTGGCGACGGCGGTCTGGTCCTTTGGCGGCGGCAAGGGGGAATTCCTGCCGCGCATGGATGATGGCCAGGTCCGTATCCGGATTACCACCGACCCGGGCGTGTCGGTCGATCTCATGGATGAAAAGGTCAGGCGTATCGAGGCGCTGGTCCGCGCGCAGGGCGGCGTGGAGAATCTTTTTACCATCGTTGGTGGTTCGATTTTCGGGCGCACCGAACGGGAAACCAGCAACCGCAGTTCGATTCGTGTGCAACTGGTACCCCGGGGCGAACGCGATATGGATGTGCGGGCCTGGGTGAAGAAATTCCAACGAGCGGTAGGCAAGGCGCAATTTGCCGGTATCAAGGTGCGTGCGCGTCCCGCCGGCATCCGTGGGCTGCGTTTCGGTCAGTCGGATGAAGAACTCAGCGTGCGGATCCAGGGGCCGGATCTCGAAGTGCTCACCGGGCTTGCCGACCAGGTCGTGGATCGATTACGGCCGGTGCGCGGCGCGCGCAACCTTGAAAGCTCCGCGGAGGAGGTGCGGCAGGAACTGGCGATCGAGGTGGATCGCGAGCGCGCCGCGGACCTGGGGCTGGATGTGGCGGATGTTGGCCGCGCCATGCGCATTGCCCTGCGCGGTGTTGTCGTGAGTGATTTTATCGATGGCGACCGTGCGTATCCCATTCGTGTGCGCTTGCCGCAGGCGGAGATGGACAGCCCGGAGGCGGTGCGCTCCGTACTCCTGTTTGGCGAGCGGACGGACCGTGCCGCGGTCTATTTGCGTGACGTCGCCCGTGTCGAGCTGGTGCCGGTGCCGCGGCAGGTGCAACGGGACAATCAGCGTCGCATCGTCGAAATCACCGGTTCGATCGGTGAGGGTACGACCCTGGGGCAAGTGGTGCGAGACGTGCGCACGCGCCTGGCGGATCTACCGCTGCCGACGGGTTACACGCTTTACTACGGCGGCGCCGAGCAGACCCTCGAGCAGGGCCGGGGCGCGGTCAAGACTCTGCTCGCCCTGGCGCTGTTTCTGGTGTTCGTGGTGCTGGCGGTGCAATACGAGTCCCTGCGCAATCCGCTGGTGATCCTGGCCTGTGTTCCGTTTGCCCTGGTCGGCGTCGCCTTGGGGCTGTGGGTCGCCGGCCTGGATGTGTCGATGCCGGTGTGGCTGGGGGTGATCATGTTGGCCGGCATCGTCGTGAATAACTCCATCGTGCTCGTGGAGTACATCGAGATCGTACGCGCCCGTGGACAGGAACTGCGCGCAGCGGTCATCGAGGCGGCCCGTCTGCGCTTGCGGCCGATCATGATGACGACGCTGACCACCGTCGTGGGCATGTTGCCACTGGCGCTCGGGATCGGTGAAGGGGCGGAGATGCTGCAGCCGCTGGCGGTCACCATCGTGTCCGGCCTGGCGGTGGCCATGTTCGTCAGCCTGTTCCTGATACCGATCGTCTATTGGCTCGCGCACATACCGCGCAGCTGGTCACGCGCACCCCTGGCGTCGAAACAGGAACTCGGCTAGTACGCCGGCGCGGACCGCCGGCGTACCGCGGACGATTAGAATTCCCGCGCCACCGAGGTGAAGAGAGTAAATTCGCGATCCGTGGACTTGGCGTGGAAGGGCTCATCCGTCACGCCGAAATAGGTGCCGAAGCGGGTCTTCTTGCCGAGACGTGTCTGATAGTAGGCCTCCACATCCAGCTCGCTACCGCTGGGCGTGAGATCCAGGCGATCGGTGTTTGCATAGATGTTGCCCGGAATATCCCGCGCATAGGGCACGGTCATGTCCACCTCGCCCGCGGTGACACGCAGCGGTTGCGAGACCGAAAATCCGAGCCGGTCGCCGCGATCGAACAGGTCATTGGCAAGCAAACCCAGACCGAAGGCGTGGCTGCGAATGCCGGAGAAATTGTGTAACAGGCTGTTCTGTTCGTCATCCACCCGCGAGTAGCCCTCGGTGTAATTGCCGACCAGGGCGAGCGAGTCCGATAGCCGGTACTGACCCGTGATACCGACCGCCGTGGTGTTGGTTCGATCGACACCGAACGCACCGCCGTTCGAGCCGCCCAACAGGCTGCCGCGCTCGGCCAACTGACCGACATGCAGCTTGACGGTGGCCTTGTCGTTCACGTCGAAACTGCCTTCGAGCATGGCCGCGTCGCTGTCGAGACCGTAATCACGGTTCTCGTTGGTGGCGGCGACGCCGAAACGCAACCCCAGTTTGTCGTGCAGGCGATAGCCCAGCGAGGCGCTGTTGGCCCGGTTCGCGAAGCTCAGGAAGGGTGTCGTGAGCGCACGGTCGGAGAGAAAACTCAGATTATCGAAACCGTCCAGGTGCAGCGCACCAAAGCCGTTGCGCGGGTCGGTGTTGTAGTCGAAGTGATAGTCGAACGCGGCCGATTTTCCATGCAGCGACATCATGACGGTGGGCCGTTCCCGATCCTCGGCATCGCGCAGCGCAAAGGAGTCGAATTGGTCGATAATCTCGACCTCGGGCTCCACATAGCCGAAACGCAATTTGGCGTTGTCGAGCATGGCGACTTCGAAGCCGCCGCTTTTCGTATTCAGGGAGCTGAATAGATCCTCCAGATTTCCGGTACTGTCGCGAATCTCGATCATTTTGGTCAGATCGATGTTGTAACTGCGGCCGTAGGAGTCCAGCACCATAGCCTCTTCCATGCGCGCCTTGTTACGCTCGATCACCGCATAGCCGATGGCACCGGCAAGCAGCAGGGCACCGGCGCCACCGATGGAGGTGCCGGAGCTGCTGGTGGTGTCACTGGTCCGGCCGGTGGGTACCGCCACCGGTCCGAAGGGCGCCAGTGCGCCGGGAATGTTCAATTCGCCCCAGCCGTAAACATCGTCGATGCCGGGCGCACCGCGATCGATTGCGGTGCGCAGCAGGATGTCCACGACCTGTGCGCCGTTGAGTTGCGGCGCCCGGTCCAGGATCGCCCCGGCGGCAGCTGCCACCCGTGGCGCGGCGAAGGAGGTGCCGGCCGCGACCTCACCTTCCTCGTTGGGCTCGCCGAAGTTGCCGTTGGCAACCAGGAAGTAACGCGCCGCGTCGCCGGCGCGATTGCTGAACAACGCGATATTGCCGGTAAGCGGATCTAGTGCGCCGACTGCGACCCCGAAGCCGGACAGGCCGGTGACGTGCGCAGCCGGGAAGGTGGGTGTGCGCTCGGATTCGTTGCCCGCGGCCATGACGATCACCTTGCCGGCCTGGGCCGCCGAGCGTACCGCCGAGGCTTCCAGGTTATCGATGGTCTGACCGCCGAGGCTCAGATTGAGGACACGTATCTGCGGGCGGGCGACCGCATGATCGATGCCCTTGATCACCGCCTCGATGGTGGCGCCCGAACCTCCGTCGCCCACCGTGAAGACCTTGATGGGCACGATTTCCACCCCGGTGCTGCCATTGGCAATCGATTCGCGCACCGCGATGGTCGACACGATGGTGCCGTGCAGACCCGGATCGTCGTCGAAGGGATCGGCATCGTTATAGCCGTAATCGAAACCGCCAGAAGAGATATACGGAAAGAGTTCGGCGGTGGGCAGGATACCGGTATCGATGACGGCGATCTGCGTCCCTTGGGCCGTGGCGGTCGCCAGCAGGAAGGTGATGCAGGTCGCAATCAGGCGGCGGCTTGAAGTTATGCTTTTCATGTCCCTAAATGCCTCGCTAAGGTGATCTGCATCCAGTATAGTAAATTCCTTGAGATTTTCCGAGCAGGCCGTTGAAATTACTCGGAAATCACCTGCCGCAAGCGGGCCAAATCAGGCGATAAACGGCGTCCCTGGGGGCATGCACCGGCGCGGCGTTTAGGCGCGGCGCGGCGCGAAGACCTCGAAGGCGCGCAGCACGCCGGATTCGAACTGGAAGCGGATACCCCGGCGAGGGTATTCCAGGTACTCGTCGGTGCGCACCAGCCCGTCGACGCCGTATAGCAGCGTAATCTGGCGGATGGTCATGCCGAAATAGGCGCCGGTGCGGGTATGGTAGAGGGAGCTCGCGGTGCCCCGAAAGGCGATGGCCTCGACCCGATCTTTGCCGCTGAGGCGTAGATCGGTATAGGCATCGAGCCGATAGTGCCAGCGGCGCTCGCCGCCCAGCAGGCTGCGTCCCTCGCGCCGTGCCGGTCGGCCCAGCTTGCTCTGCACCGTGCGAAAGGACTGGCCGATCTGGGCACCTTGAAAGCCGATACCTTCGGCAACCGACATCTTGCGGCGCATGAATTGTTGGAGCTTGTCATACTGTTGCCGCAGCACCGGGTCGGTCGGGGCCGGCGGCTCCGCTACTACGGGACCGGTATCGGCGGCATCCGGTTCCGGCGCCCCCTGTGCGGGGATGGTGAGCATAATCGCCAGCGCGGCGAGGATGGGAGTTAGCAACTTGCCTGTGTGCATCGTGCGTTCAGTTATCGGCATACGATCTAAGTCTGGCTATTATGCTATCCGTGTGTCGTGCGTTGCATTCCCGCGCGCGCGAGCCCTGGCAATGCCGGTCACCGGCCGACACGTATGCCAAGACGCAACGGTTTCATAGTATGGACGACAACCAGCTATTACGCTACAGCCGCCAGATCATGTTGCCGCAGATCGGGATCGACGGTCAGCAACGCTTGCTTGATTCGCGCGTGCTGCTCGTGGGCGTCGGCGGCCTGGGTTCACCGATTGCGATGTATCTGGTCGCCAGCGGCGTCGGGCATCTGGTCATGACGGATCCCGACCAGGTTGATTTGAGCAATCTGCAACGGCAGATTTTGTTCGGCACCCTGGATGTCGGTGATCTCAAGGTGGTTGCGGCGCAGCGCGTGCTCGAGGCCTTGAATCCGCAAGTGCAGCTCACCGCCCTCGATCATAAGCTGACCGCCGAGGAGCTTGCCACGCAGGTACGTGCCGCGGACGCCGTGGTCGATGCAACGGACAACTTCGCCACCCGATTTGCATTGAATCGAGTCTGTATGGAAGAGCGCAAACCGCTGATATCCGGCGCGGTGATCCGCATGGAGGGACAGGTCTCGGTGTTTCGGCTGGATCAACCGGATAACCCCTGTTACCGGTGCCTGTATCAGGACATGGACGAGATCGCCGAGACCTGTGCCGAAACCGGTGTCCTCGGTTCCGTTGCGGGCATCATCGGTTCGGTACAGGCGACCGAGACCATCAAGGTGCTTCTGGATATCGGCAAGACATTGAGCGGGCGCCTTTTACTGCTCGACGCGACGATCATGGAATGGCGTTCGGTCAATCTGCGCAAAGATCCGGATTGTCCTGTCTGCGGCTGACCGTCACTCAGGATGCCAATTGCTCGCTATCGAGTTCGATCTGCAGGACGCGTGTACCGAGCATGGAGACATAGCCAAAACGACGACTGGTGCCATCCGCGGTGAAGGCAAACACATAGATCCGTAACAAGCCGACGCGGCCGTCGACGCGTCGCAGCCGCAACCCGCCGAGCATCACGGTGCCGTCGAGGAACTGGAGGTCGTCGCGCGTACATGACCGGCGTGCCAGTTCCGTGGCGCGTTCACGCGCGCGCAGACTGTCAAACCAGAACCACATCCCGGCGCCGACGATCCCCAGCAGCAAGTAGATTTCTGTCATTGGGTATTGTGTTCAGGTCCTCGCAGCCCTGGACAATACAAAGTTACGCGCAGCTTGTCGCGCGTGCTCGCGACAGAGACAATGCCCGGTATGATCCGCGCAGTTCAAGCCGACATCACAACCTTGCAGGTTGACGCCATTGTCAACGCCGCCAATACCAGCCTGTTGGGCGGCGGCGGGGTCGATGGTGCGATCCATCGCGCCGCCGGGCGCGAGCTGGTGGAATTCTGCCGCACACTGAACGGTTGTCCCACCGGCGAGGCCCGGATCACCCCCGGATTCGGACTGCCGGCGCGCTACGTTATCCATACCGTTGGGCCGGTATGGCGCGGCGGCAAATCCGGCGAACCGGCGCTGTTGCGGTCGTGCTACGAGAACGCCCTCGCCCTGGCCGTCGCCAATGGGGTTCGTACAATTGCGTTCCCGGGGATCAGCACCGGCGTCTACGGCTACCCCAAGGCTGCGGCCGCGCGGATTGCGGTTGCTGTCATGCGCGCGCACGAGGGCGAATTCGAGGAAATCATCTGTTGTTGTTTCAACCCTGCGGACAAGGCGCGCTACGACGAACTTCTCGCCGCCACAGTACCCCCGCAGGAGCAATAGTCATCGCTCAGGCGTCGCCGGGAAACATCTTGCCCGGATTCAGGATTCCCGCGGGATCGAATTGCTGCTTGATGCGGCGCATCAGGTCGAGGGTTGCCGGGTCGATCTCGCGATTGATGTAGTCACGCTTTTCGGTACCGACACCGTGTTCACCCGACAGCGTGCCGTTCAGTTTGAGCACCAGATCGAAAACGCGATCGAGGCAAGGCCGCGCGTTCTTTTGCTGTTTCTCGTCCTGGTTGTCGTACAGCAAATTCACGTGAATGTTTCCGTTGCCGGCATGACCGAAATTCACGATGGGGATACCGAATTCCTGACTGAGCTTATCGAGGCCGTCGACGAGGTCCGGGATGCGTGAAACCGGTACCACCACGTCCTCGTTGAGTTTGTTCGGCGCCACCTTGCGCAGTGCCGGTGATAGCGCCTTGCGGGTCGCCCACAGCGCATCACGCTCGGTATCGGTATCGGCGCGTGCGAGACTTACCAACCCTTCGCCCCGGGCCGCCTGTTCGACCTTTGCCAGGGTGCCGTCGATATCCGCCTCTGCGCCATCCACTTCGATCATCAGCAGGGCGCCTGCGTCGGCCGGGAGCACGGCCGGCGCCAGTTCGCGCACCAGGGCGACCGCATGACCGTCCATGAACTCGAGGGCGCAGGGTACTGCCGGTTGCCCCATGACGCGCACCACCGCGTTCGCCGCGCTGCGGATATCCTGGTATACCGCACGCAGCGTGCGTACGCTTTCCGGTAGCGGACTCAATTTGAGAACGGCCTCGGTGATGATTGCCAGTGTGCCTTCCGAGCCGATGATCAGACGCGTCAAATCGTAGCCGACCACACCCTTCGTCGTAGAGACGCCGGTGTGAATCACGTCACCGGCACCGGTTATCGCCTTTAGTCCGAGCACGTTCTCACGCACCGTGCCGTACTTGACGGCGCGTGGACCGGCGGCATTAAACGCAAGATTACCGCCGACGGTACAGTAATCGGCGCTCGATGGATCCGGTGGCCAGAACAGGCCATGGGCCGCCGCGCTCTCCTGCACGCTGCGATTGATCACCCCCGGCTCGACAATGATCGTGCGGTCCGCGGGGTTGATGGCAAGAATATTCTGCATGCGTTCGAGCGACAGGACGACGCCGCCGTCGACGGGTACCGCACCGCCGGTGGTGCCGGTGCCGCGGCCGCGCGCCACCAGGGGCACGCCGGACTGATTGCAGGCCGTCAGGATACGCTTGATCTGGTCGGCATCCGCGGCGAAGACCACGGCGTCCGGTTGGCTGTGGGTGCGTGAGTTGTCGTAACCGTAGGTCCAGCGATCCGACGGGTCTGTCAGGACATTGTCGCTACCGACGACATCACGCAAGTGATCCACAAACGCTGAGGTGGCACTAGAAAGAGTCACGAATACGCTCGATCAAACGCGTCGTGGAACGCTCATAGCGAACCGGCAGCGAGTGCACGTCGCCGCCATAGCTGCGCACGACGTCGGCGCCGACGATACGTTCCACGGGCCAGTCGCCGCCCTTGACCAGGTGCTCGGGGCGAACGATCTTGATGAGTTCCAGGGGCGTGTCTTCAGCGAAGGGGACCACCAGCGTGACACACGCCAGGGCGGCGAGGACAGCGAGCCGGTCCGCGAGCGGATTAAGCGGCCGATCGTCACCTTTGGCGAGCCGTGCCACCGAAGCGTCGCTGTTTACGCCAACTACGAGCGACGCCCCCAGCGCGGCGGCCTCCTCCAGGTAGGCAACATGGCCGCGATGGAGGATATCGAAACAGCCGTTGGTGAAGACGATGGGGTGCGCCAGGTCCTCAAGACGTGCCGTGAGCTGATCCGCTGCCAGGACGATTTTTGCTTCTGTGGTCAATCAATGTACTCGAATACTTTGGTGACCCGGTTGACACCCTTGACCAGCCGCGCGGAGTCGGCTGCCGTTTCCCCTTCCGCGCGTTTCACGATTCCCATCAGATACACCACGCCATAGGCGGTATGTACGTTGATATGGGAGGCATCGCCGATTCCTTCGGTGCGAATCAAGCGGGTCTTCACCTTGCTCGTAAGCCAGGCGTCATTGGAGCGGCTGCCGATCGACGACTTGCCGGCGATGCGAATCTCATTGACGGTCTGGCGCACATGCGGGAATGAGCGTGCGATTTCAAGAACGCGATCGCGCAGGCGCAGCGTCGGTGCTTCGCCGGTCAACAGCACGGTTCCGTTGACACTGGTTACATTAATTCGCACCTTCTTCTTAAGCAGTTCGTCGTCACTAACCGCGTTTGAAATCTTGACTTCGAGAACATTGTCATCCACCACGGTGCCAACCGTGCGTCGATCATGCGCAACGGCCACTGCGGTTACAGCGGCGCTGCCACCCACCGCGACACAACCACCGATAAGTGTAAGCATGATTGTGAACAGAATGATTTTCGTGAATGTCTGCGTATTCATATCGGGATTATTGTCCAAGTAATTGGTGATCGATCAGATCGCAAAGGCAATGAATGACGATAATGTGGACCTCTTGTACACGCGCGGTGGACGGACCGGATACACAAATATTTATATCTTTGTCCTGTAACAAGGATGCAAGTTCCCCACCGTCTTGACCATTGAGAGCGATGCACAACATATCCCGCTCGCGTGCCGCCTCGACGGCGCGAATCAAGTTTGCCGAGTTACCCGATGTCGTAATAACGAATAAGATATCGCCCGGTTGGCCCAGCGCGAGGATTTGTTTGGCGAATACCTGTTCATAGGCGTAGTCGTTGGCCACCGAGGTCAGGGTCGGGCCGTCGGCGGTCAGCGCGATGGCCGGAAGCCCGGGCCGCTCGGTCTCGAATCGATTGAGCATTTCAGAGGAGAAGTGCTGCGCATCGGCTGCCGAACCGCCGTTGCCACAGGCCAGGATCTTGCGATCACTCAACAGGGCCTCGGTCATGGTGGCCGCTGCGGCGACGACTGTCGCGGCGACGGCCGTCGCCGCATCCGTGGAGGTACGGATGCTCTCGTTGAAGTTCTTGATTACTCGTTCGTTTAGATCCATTACTCGTTACCGTACTGGCGTCGGCGCGCACAGTCTAGCATGGCGTTGGATAGGGGACGAAAAGGGTGCCGCCGGCTTCTGCTTACGGGTCGGTGGTTCAAAACGCATCACGGATCCACGCGATATCCGTTTGGTCATGCTCCGATGTGATGGCCAGTACGTCGAAGCGGCAAGGTCGATGTTGGTATTGCTTGCGTCGCTGCAGAAAGAATTCAGCGGAACGTCGCAACTTCGCTTGTTTGCGGACATCGACGGTCTCGGCGGGTGAGCCGTAACGGGTGGAAGCACGATAACGAACCTCGACGAAAACCACAGTTTCGCCGTCTTCCATAATTGAGTCGATCTCGCCGAGCGCGCAACGGAAATTGCGCTCCAGTAGGCGCAGCCCTTGCTGAACGAGGTAATTACAGGCGGCCTGCTCCGCGTCCCGCCCGCGGATCAGGTGTCGGGCTGGCTTCCGTTGCCGAATCAAATTCCATCCTCCCAACCGGATTGTAGTAGGCGTCCATCGGAACCGGCAGTCCGCGCACAAAACGGGCCCAATATAGTTGTCGATGAATTCGACCGCCCCGATCCATCGATAGGTCGCCGGTGACGCCACTGAATACTACCGCATCACGCGTCAGGCGCTCCAGCTGCGGGGCGATCCAGTAGGCGTCCATACCCAGGGCATACAAGCGATCGAGCTGTGTGCGTTGCTTTGGCCAATCGCCCTGCACAGATTGCCGTAACGCCGGTATCCGTCCCTCCCGTGCCAATAGCCAGGGACTGTCACCGAAGATCACACCGTTCAAATCTCTGTCGTGCAACTCGTTTGGCGAACCGGAAAAGATGTCCGACGTTGCATAGACCGGCAGGTCTAACGCGTGATAGAAATTGAGCTGGGGTTTGAGCAGACGACCCTGTTCGGCGTCAGCGATAAGAAAAATGCAGTCGACATCCTGTCGCCTGCGCGCCTGAAATTTGACGTCGGTTTTCAAGACGTTCTCGAGCCGGTTCTTGCGCGTTGTGCTTGCGTCCAGGTTGAGCAGGTAGCGGATGGCCAGGGAATGGTCCGCCTCGCTCGGATAGTAGGCCTGGGCCTCGATGATGTGACCACCCAGGGTTTCGAGATGGTCGCGAAACGCCTGCTGTATGCGGGTACCACGCGGGGTTTCCGGGTAGAGAATCGCGACGCGACGATGACCGTCGAAGAACGCTCGCGTCGCCGCCGCGCGTGCTTCATCCTCGGGCAGCAGCCCGAACTGGTAGACGTGGGACGGCAGTGCCATCGTTTCGTTCACGTAGCTCAGCAGCAGGGTCGGCACCGCGAGGGGTTCGGTGTCGACCAGGGTCTGGGCGGCATCACGGCCGAGCGGACCGATGATCATTTGCGCACCCTGGGCCACCGCGCTGCGGTAGTAGGCGCCGATCAGCGTCGGGTCTTCGCCGATGTCCACGACAGTAATACTCGGCTTGTAGGTGTGCGTGTTGGCGGCGTGCAGGGCCAGGAAGCCATCATGTACGGCCTGTGCCGCGACACCGAACCGCGATGACAGGGGTAGCAGCAGCGTGATGCGATCCACCGGCGCCAGACTGGGGCTGGCAAAGGTACTGAGTGTCGGTGCGAGGGAGTCCGACGCCGGGTGCGTCGGATACGCGCGCTGCCAGCGCTGCAATTCTTCATTGAGGCGCTGGGGATCCGCCGCGTATTCGATGGTGATCACGGCCAGATCGAGCCAGCCCTTGTAGACGGGATCGGCGCTGATAAAGCGCTCGTTACGCAGAGTTGCGGGATTGGTGGCTTCGAGGATGCGCCACAGCTCCTGATGATTCTGTTGGATCGCGCGCGGCTCGCTGAGAAAAGTTTCCCGTCGGATCAGGTCACGTACCGCGCTGACATTCTGATTGAGCGCCAGTTGCGCCTGTGCGCGCACCCGGTAGATTCGTGCACTGAGATCGCGATCGAGGCCGCGCATTGGCAAGAGCCGGTTGAGTAGTCGCATCGCATCGGTTGTTTGTTGACGATGCAGCGCGACCTCGGATCGCAGCAGGATCTTACGCGCTGTGAACACCTGTGGCAGGCCGCTCACATCGATCCCGGCAAGCTGTCTTTCGGCCATGCCGACCCGGCCGGCGCGGATCATCGCGGCGACCGCGCGCAGCTGGTAGTCTTGGCGTTCCGGTGGACCCACCGAACGGGCGCGGGCGAGGAACTCCTCCGCCGTAACCGCAACCGGCGCCTCCGGGCGTGCCGGCTCCGCGACTGCCGCAACCGGTTCCGCGTCGCGCTCAACGATCTCCGGCAAGCGCTCGCGGATCGATGCGCAGGCGCTTAGCGCCAGCACCAGGGCCGCGCAAATGCCGGTGCGGGCGATCTGGGAAATAGAATTCATTTAGGTTCGGCCATGTGTGAGGCCGTGGAGTATAGCCAGTGCCCGGGACGTCGAGCAAAAATGGGACGCTGTTCATCGTTGCCACGCCGATCGGCAACCTCGAGGACATGACCCAGCGCGCGGTGCGCATCCTTGGCGAGGTGGATCGAATCGTGGCGGAAGATACCCGCCATAGCGCCGTTTTGCTCAAGCATTTCGGTATTGCCACCAGAACCGTCGCCATGCACGAGCACAACGAGCGTGCGGTCACCCCGCGGATTCTGCAGCAGCTGCAGAAGGGCGAGCATATTGCGCTGATCAGCGATGCGGGCACGCCGCTGGTCAGTGATCCGGGGTTCCGTCTGGTGCGTGCGGCACGGGAAGCCGGTATTCCGGTGACACCAATCCCCGGCGTGAGCGCGGCGATTGCCGCGCTTTCGGTCTCCGGTCTGCCGCCGGATCGCTTCGTGTTCGAGGGCTTTCTGCCGGCGCGCAAACCCGCGCGTCGCAAGCGGCTCGCCGAACTGGCGGCGGAGCAGCGTACGATCATCATTTACGAGTCCTCCCATCGGATCAGCGCGTGCCTCACCGACATGTGCGAGGTCCTCGGCGGCGAGCGCCAGGCGGTCGTGGCACGGGAACTCACCAAGCGTTTCGAGACCATTCGTTTGGCGGGCCTCGCCGAACTCACGGCCTGGGTCGCAAGCGACCCGGAGCAGCGTAAGGGGGAGTTCGTGATCCTGGTGCACGGCCGCGAGCCCGCCGCGCGGGACGCACTGCCGGATGAAGCCAGGACCATGCTCGAGGTGTTGCTCGAGGACCTATCCCTGACCCAGGCCGCCCGCATTGCCGCCAAGCTGACCGGCGCCAGTCGTAATGCGCTCTATAAGCTTGGGCAGGAACTCCAGGAATCCCGTAAAGCCTGAAAAGGGAAAAGGGGATATTCTACTTTTTCGATTGCGGAAGAACTCCACCACGTTCTCAACCTTGTCTAAAAAAGTAGAATGTCCCCTTTTTGTGGTCAAAAGGCGGCAGATCGGCCCGAATTCCATTTTTCCCCACAGAATCGGCTCGAGCCCGCTTTTTTCGCTTGTATCTTGCAACTTGAATCTTGTATCTTGGCTGATGGGAGTCGGCCGGACAGTCGCCCCGCAAGGGGAGGAAAGTCCGGGCTCCATTGGGCAGGGTGCCAGGTAACGCCTGGGCGGCGCGAGCCGACGGAAAGTGCCACAGAAAATATACCGCCTAAGCTCTTTCGGGAGCCGGTAAGGGTGAAATGGTGCGGTAAGAGCGCACCGCGCCCGTGGTAACACGGGTGGCAGGGAAAACCCCACCCGGAGCAAGACCGAATAGGGACCCGATGGTGTGGCCCGCACCGGGTCCGGGTAGGTTGCACGAGGCGCGTGGCGACACGCGTCCCAGATGAATGGCTGTCCTCGACAGAACCCGGCTTACAGGCCGGCTCCCTCTTTACTCGTTGATTTTTATAAGAATTTCCCATATGCGGGCCGCGCTCTGGCGGTCCGCCAGCACACGCCCAAAAAAGTGTTTTATTTTCAGTTAGTTGCTTATATTTCTATCGAGCCCGACCACCTCCTTAGCCGCCATCTAACGCCCCGTGGTTTGTCCTGAGAAGACCGTCGGCCGCGGGAAGCGGCCGTCGAGCTTACATGGACGTATTTTACAGCGTGTCTTCGAAGGACAAACCACGGGGCGTCTATGCAGGATCAAGGTCGAGTCCGCGCATGGCGTTCGAACCTCGCTCCTGTAGCCGATGAGCCGGCCCCACCACCCCCTCTAACCCACTGTTGAAAAAAGACTATCTGCCCCGATCGACCCGGTTTTTTCCTTGACACCGGCGTGCGCCCCTCTCTATAGTGTGGTTGGGTGGGATAATGTGGGTAAAAATGGGAAAACAATAGGCGGGGTGGGAGGATGTTTCGCGGCGTCAGCACGCTGAATCTCGATAGCAAAGGCCGGCTCGCGGTACCGACACGGTACCGGGAGGCGTTGGCGCGTGAGTGCGAAGGTCGCCTGGTCTTGACCATCAACCACAGTGAACGCTGTCTGTGGTTATACCCCCTGCCCGAGTGGGAGCAGATCGAACGCAAGTTGGTCGCGCTGCCCAGTCTCGACAAATCTGCGGAACGCTTGAAACGAATTCTAATGGGTCATGCCACCGACTGTGAACTCGACGCGAATGGCCGCGTATTGATCGCGCCGCCGCTGCGCGAGTTCGCGACGCTCGAGAAACGCGCCGTTCTGATCGGTCAGGGTAATAAATTCGAGATCTGGGAAGAAGCGCATTGGAATGCGCGCCGCGACGAGTGGCTGACGCAAGAAACTGATGAAGGGCCGTTACCCGTCGAATTAGAGTCGCTGTCTTTGTAACAGCTGATCGCGTGGCCAGACACCGACATCAGCCGGTCATGGCGAAGGAGGTTGTAGAAGCGCTGGAGATCAAAGCGGATGGGGCGTACGTGGACGCCACGTTCGGCAGGGGCGGGCACGCCGAAGTAATACTGGAAAAACTCGGACCCGGCGGGCGGTTGATTGCCATAGATCGGGATCCCGAAGCGGTGGCGAGTGCACAGGAACGATTCGCCGATGATGTACGTTTTTCAATAGTAAGAGGCTCGTTCTCGATGCTTGAGCAACACGTCAGTCAGTTAGACCTGGTGGGACGCATTGATGGCGTACTTCTGGATCTCGGCGTCTCGTCACCCCAGCTCGATGATGCATCGCGCGGTTTCAGTTTCCTCGCAGATGGACCTTTGGATATGCGTATGGATCCGCAGTCCGGGCGGCCCGCCCGCGACTGGCTGGAACATGCCTCCGAGTCCGAGATCGCCGAAGTGATTCGCCGCTACAGCGACGAACGCTTCGCCCGGCGAATCGCACGCGCGATTGTAAATGAACGCGTTAATGCGCCCATCGAGACGACCAGACAGTTAGCGCAAATCGTTGCTAATGCCGTGCCCCGTCATGAGCCCGGTAAGCATCCGGCGACGCGGACCTTTCAGGCGATTCGTATCCATGTGAATCGCGAACTCGAGGAGTTGACCGCGGTATTACCCCAGGCCGTCGCCATACTCGCCGTGGGCGGTCGCCTGGTGGTGCTGAGTTTTCATTCCCTCGAAGACCGAATCGTAAAACGTTTTATGCGCGATCAAGCGCGTGGCGATATCTATCCGCCCGAGATACCGGTACCGGCGTCGAGTCTTGCGCCGAAAATCAGATTGATCGGCAAAGCGCGTTATCCGTCCGCGCAAGAAATCGATACCAATCCGCGGGCACGCAGCGCCGTATTGCGTGCCGCCGAGCGGATCGGGGGTGCACATGCGTAGGGCGGTGACCATTCTCGGTCTGATCGCGATGGCCAGCGCCGTCGCATTGGTGCAGGTGCGTCAATCCGCGCGTGCCTGGTTCATTGAACACCAGCAGTTGCAGGCCGAGCGCGATGCGCTCAATACCGAATGGGGTCGTCTGCTGCTCGAGCAGAGCACCTGGAGCGTGCACGGTCGTGTCGAGCGCGTGGCGCGTGGGCGCCTCGATATGGTCATGCCCGATCCAGACCAGGTTGTGACTTTGCGTACGGCGGAGACGGCGACACCATGAGCAAGACCAAGACCAAAAAACGCCTGACTCACCCGGTCCGCTTCTGGTTCATGGTGGGCGCGCTGCTAAGCGGTTTTGTCCTGCTCGGGACGCGCGCTTTTATCCTGCAAGTCATCGATGCGTCCTATCTCAAATATCAGGGGGCGGCGCGTCACGTGCGCACAGTCGATGTGGTCGCGTCCCGCGGCATGGTCCTGGATCGTAACGGTGCGCCGCTGGCAATCAGTACGCCGGTGGATTCTGTGTGGGCCAATCCAAAGGAATTTGCCGATGCGAAGCCACAATGGCCGAGCCTGGCAAAACTGTTGGGTATGCGCTCGCGCGAGATCGGTCGCCTCTGGCAGCGTTATGCCGATCGCGAATTCATGTACTTGAAGCGTCATATCAATCCTGAGATCGCAAAAAAGATACGCGATTTGAACATACCGGGTGTCGGTCTACGTCGGGAATACAAGCGTTATTACCCAACCGGTGCGGTGAGCGGCCATGTCGTCGGCTTCACCAATGTGGACGATACGGGTCAAGAGGGGATCGAGCTTGCGTTCGATGAGGTACTTCGCGGTCAACCGGGTAAACAGCTGGTCCTGAAAGACGGCCGCCGGCACGTAATCAAGACCTTGCGGCGCGTGCGCGCCGCGGTCGACGGCAATGATGTCACTACCAGCCTGGACAGTCGTATTCAGTATCTTGCCTTTCGTGCCCTGCGCGCGGCGGTGCACGAGCACAAGGCGCGCAGCGCTTCCGCCGTGGTGCTCGATGCGAAGACGGGCGAAGTGTTAGCCATGGTGAATGTCCCGAGCTTCAATCCCAACAATCGGCGGCGACTGCGCAGTGGAAATTTTCGCAATCGTGCGGTCACAGACGTATTAGAGCCCGGCTCGACGGTCAAGCCCTTCACCATCGCCGCCGCATTGGAAAGCCGGGGCTTTGAACCGGACACGCCGGTAGAGACAGGACCGGGCATGTTACGCATCGGCAAGCACACGGTGCGTGACACCCACGACTACGGTTTGCTTTCGGTCGCGCATGTGATCATGAAGTCCAGCAATGTCGGTGCCACAAAGATTGCGCTTGAAATCGACAAACAGGATCTGTGGCAGATCTTTCGTGGCGTCGGTTTTGGTGCCGCTCTCAGCAGTGGCCTGCCGGGTGAGGCGCGCGGCCGGCTGAATTCATACAAGCGCTGGCGTGAAATAGAACATGCGACCATGGCCTATGGCTATGGCTTCTCCATAACTCCGCTGCATCTGGCACAGGCTTATACGGTCCTGGCGAACGACGGCCAGCGGGTGCCGGTCACTTTATTGCGCCGCGATCGGGTGCCGGACGGCACGCAGGTGTTATCGGCCAGGACCGTGCGCCAGGTGCGCGACATGCTCGAACTGGCGGTCAGCGATGAGGGCACCGGGCGGCGGGCACGTACCCGCCACTACCGGGTCGCCGGAAAGACGGGCACCGTGCATAAACTGATTGACGGGCGCTACTCGGCGGATCGCTACCGGTCGGTGTTTGCAGGCATAGCGCCGGCCAGCGCGCCGCGTCTGGTGATGGCCGTCGTGGTCGACGATCCCACCGGCGGGCGTTATTTCGGTGGCGAAGTGGCGGCCCCGGTATTTTCCAAGGTCATGGCCGGCGCGCTGCGCTTTCTTAATATCGCACCTGATTCGTTGCCCGCGGTGGACGAAAAAATGATGGCGCGCGTCGCCGGAGAGACAGGCTGATGTCGGCGACGGCAAAACGAGTCATGCGTTTAAGCGAACTTCTGCAAGGCTATGTCGACGTGGCGCCCGCAAACGATCGTGAGATCAGTGGTATCGAGCCGGACAGCCGCCGTATCGAACCGGGCGATCTGTTCGTGGCCTTGGCCGGTCGCCAGGTTGATGGCCGTGCGTTTGCAGCCGATGCGGTGGCGCGCGGGGCCGTCGCGATCGTGTATGAGGCCGGCGACGACACGTTCACCGACGGGCTATCGGTACCCGCCTGGCCGATCGCGGATCTGCGCGCGAAGCTCGGTCTCATGGCGAATCACTTTTACGGTGCGCCTTCGGAGCAATTGCACGTCATCGGCGTAACCGGCACCAATGGCAAGACCACCTGTGTACACCTGCTGGCGCAGGCGCTGCACACACAAGCGACGCCTTGTGGTCTGATCGGTACCGTCGGTAACGGGTTTCCAGGCCGCCTTACCCCGACGACCCATACCACACCGGAGGCGACGACGGTGCATCGGCTGCTGGCGGATTTCGTCGCTGCCGGTGCCGAATTCGCCTGCGTCGAGGTTTCTTCACACGGCATCGAAGAGGGGCGGGTCGCGGGCGTGCGCTTTACTACGGCGGTGTTCACCAACCTGAGCCATGAACACCTGGACTATCACGGCGACATGGCCAGCTATGCCGCGAGCAAGGGGCGCCTGTTCGCCGGCGCCGGCCTGAAGAACGCGGTGATCAACGGTGACGATGCCTATGGGCTTAACCTGCTTGAGAGCACACGTGACCAACTGCACACCCTGAGCTACGGATTCGGCGCTCACGATGTGCGCGCCATCGAAGTGGATCCCGATGCGGCGGGGATCACCTTGCGTTTCGCGGTGCGAGGCGATGAATACACCGTGTTAGCGCCTTTGTTCGGACGATTTAACGCCTACAACCTGCTCGCGGTGCTGGCGACGTTGATCAGCGCAGATGTGCCGGTGCCGGAGGCCGTCCGGCGTATGCCGCACCTGCGACCCGTCGCCGGGCGCATGGAATGTTTCGTCGGCAGCTCGAAACAACCCCTGGTGGTGGTCGATTACGCGCACAGCCCGGACGCCCTGGAAAAGGTCCTGCAGTCCTTGCGCGAACATACCGATGGTCGCTTGTTCTGTGTCTTCGGCTGTGGCGGGAATCGGGATCGCGCCAAGCGACCGCGGATGGGACAGGTTGCGGAGCGGCTTGCAGATGTGGTGGTGCTGACCGACGACAACCCGCGTCACGAGGCGCCGGCGCAGATCATTGACGAGATTCGCGTGGGCATGAGCAAGCCACCGCGCGTGGTGCACGATCGGGTGGCGGCGATCCGCTGGGCAGTGGCGCACGCGGATGCAACGGACATCGTGTTGGTGGCGGGTAAAGGGCACGAGGATACACAGCAGGTGGGTGATACCTATCTACCGCTTAGCGATCGGCAAACAGTGACCGAACTATTGGGACAGGCAGCGTGATGAGTCTGGCGCGAGCTAGTGAAATTGTAGACGGCACGATGTTCGGCGGTGATGTCGAATTCAGCGCCGTCACCACAGACAGCCGGACGGCGCGTGGTGGCGAGTTATTCGTCGCATTACATGGCCCGAACTTCGATGGCCACGAATTTGTCGCCCAGGCGGCCGCGGCCGGGGTCGCGGCCGCCATGCTCGCGCGGGCCGTCAAGACAGATCTGCCCTACGTTCAGGTGACCGACACGCGGCAGGCGCTCGGTATCCTGGCGGCCCATTGGCGCCGGCATTTCGATGTGCCGGTGGTCGGTGTCACGGGCAGTAACGGGAAGACCACCGTGAAAGAAATGATCGGCGCGATCCTTGGGATCGCCGGGCCCGGCCTCATCACCAAGGGAAATCTGAACAACGAAATCGGCGTGCCGCTGACCCTGCTGCGCATGCGTTCCACGGACCGTTTTGCAGTGGTGGAGATGGGCATGAATCACAGTGGCGAGATCGCCTATCTGACCGGACTGACGGCGCCCACGGTCGCGGTGATCACCAATGCCGCGGCGGCGCACCTGGAAGGTCTGAAAACCGTCGAGGGAGTTGCCCATGCCAAAGGCGAGATCTTTGCCGGGCTCGCCGACGACGGTGTCGCGGTGATCAATGCGGACGATACCTTCGCTGCGCTTTGGCATCGACTCGCCGGTGATCGGCGTTGTATCACCTTCGGGCTCGAGCGTCCGGCGGATGTCACTGCGGAATACCAGACCGGTCCGAACGGCAGCACGCTGCGCATTCATTCACCTGTCGGTGCGATTGACGTGCAGTTGCCTTTGTTCGGCAAACATAACGTGCTTAATGCGTTGGCCGCTACCAGTGCGGCGGTTGCGCTGGACGTTTCCACGACACAGATCCAACAAGGACTGGAAGCGCCTCTGAGTATGACCGGGCGTTTGCAACTGCGTCGCGGCCTCGATCAGGCGCAGGTACTCGATGACAGTTATAACGCGAACCCGGCCTCGGTGGCGGCGGGTCTCGACGTCCTGCTGCAGTTCGGCGGCGACACCATCCTGGTGCTGGGTGATATGGCGGAGCTCGGCGATAACGCGCTGGAGGTTCATCAGACCATCGGTCGGCAGGCCCGCCAGGCCGGGGTGCGCAGGCTGTTGACGCTCGGCCCCCTGAGCGCGGCGGCGAGCAAGGCCTTTGGTGCCGGCGCACGCCATTGTGCCTCGGTAGCCGAGCTGGTCGATATATTGCGTGCGGAAATGCACGCGGACGCGACCGTCCTGGTCAAGGGTTCGCGGTCCGCGCACATGGAGCAGGTCGTGGCAAGGATCTGCGCCGGGGAATCGGATGCGGGGGACGTTAGTTAGATGCTGTACGCACTCCTCAATGCGCTGGCGGATGACATTACGGCCTTTAACGTATTTCGTTATCTGACGATGCGCGGCATCTGTGGCGTCCTCACCGCGCTGTTGATCTGTCTGGTATTCGGACCGGCGATGATTCGCAAATTGACCCACCATCAAATCGGTCAAACTGTACGTGCCGACGGACCGCCGACCCATTTCGAGAAAGTCGGCACGCCTACCATGGGTGGCGCGCTGATCTTGATCGCCGTAATTGTCGCGACATTGCTGTGGGCCGATCTCTCCAACCGTTTTGTCTGGGTCGTCCTGTTCACGTGTGTGGCCTTCGGTGCCATCGGCTGGGTGGACGATTACCGAAAAATAGTTAACCAGGACCCCCGTGGTATTGGCGCCCGTTCCAAGTTCTTTTGGCAAAGTGTTGCCGGCTTGGCGGGCGCCGTTTTTTTGTATTGGACCGCCAAGACGCCTGTGGAGACGCAGTTGATCGTGCCTTTCTTCAAATACGTGGCGGTGGATCTCGGGCCCTGGTTCCTGTTGGTGTCTTACCTGGTGATCGTCGGCACCAGTAACGCCGTCAATCTCACAGACGGGCTGGATGGCCTGGCGATCCTGCCCACCGTCATGGTCGCCGGAGCGCTGGGTATCTTTGCCTATGTCACCGGCAACACGGTGTTTTCATCCTACCTGGGAATTCCCTATATCGCGGGCACCGGCGAGGTGCTGGTGTTCTGTGCCGCGTTAGTCGGCGCCGGACTGGGATTCCTCTGGTTCAACACCTACCCGGCGCAGGTGTTCATGGGCGACATCGGCGCGCTTTCACTCGGTGCGTCATTGGGCGCCATCGCCATCGTCGTGCGGCAGGAAATCGTACTTTTTATTATGGGCGGGGTGTTCGTGATCGAAACCGTGTCGGTGGTCCTGCAGGTGGCGTCTTACAAGCTCGTGGGTAAGCGTATCTTCCGTATGGCGCCGCTACATCATCATTTCGAGCTCAAGGGCTGGCCGGAACCCCGTGTCATTGTGCGGTTCTGGATCATCACCTTGATTCTGGTGTTGGTAGGTCTTGCGACTTTGAAGATGCGTTGATTTGAGGCGTGGTACGTGAATCTGGAGGCAATAGAACGGGTGGCAGAGACTGATATGGCGACAGGTCGAGTCGTGATTGTCGGTCTGGGGGCGTCCGGACTGTCCGTCGCGCGTTATCTGTATGCTGAAAATCGCGACATCGTGGTCGTCGACAGCCGTGCGCAGCCGCCGATGCTGACACAGTTGCGCGCGGAATTGTCCGATGTCCCTGTGCATACGGGCGCGTTTGATGCCCGCCGGTTGGCGGGTGCCGATATGGTGGTGGTGAGTCCGGGCGTGTCAGTGCGCGAGCCGGCCATCGTGCAGGCGGCCGCGCGCGGTGCCGAGATTGTCGGCGACGTGGAGTTGTTTGCACGTGTCGCCACCGCGCCGGTCATCGCGATCACCGGTACCAACGGTAAGAGCACGGTCACCGCCCTGGTGGGTGAAATGTGTGCAGCTGCCGGGTTGGATACCGCGGTCGGCGGCAATATCGGCGTGCCGGCCCTGGACTTGTTGCGCACGCCGGAACCGGATGCCTACGTGTTGGAACTCTCGAGTTTCCAGCTCGAGACCACCCGCAGTCTAAACGCGAAGGCGGCGGCGGTGCTGAACGTGAGTCCGGATCACTTCGACCGCTACCGTGATCTCGACGACTACATCAAGGCGAAGACACGCATCTTTCGCGGCGATGGCGTCATGGTGCTTAACGCCGACGATCCGCGGGTCATGCGCATGCAGGCGCCGCGTCGCAAGGTGGTTTGCTTTGGTCTGGCGGCACCCGCCAGCGCCCACGACTATGGCGTTACCGTCGATCGCGCGGGCGCGCAATTGCTTGTGCGGGGTGAGCGGCCGCTGTTGGCGGCGTCCGAGCTCGGCCTCGTGGGCCGCCACAATGTCGCCAATGTCCTGGCCGCCATGGCGCTTGCAGAGACGATGGGCGTATCGCGCGAGGTGGCCAGTGACGTGGCGCGTCGCTTTCGCGGATTACCGCATCGCAGCCAGACCGTGGCGACCAGACAGGATGTGGCGTGGATCAACGACTCCAAGGCCACCAACGTGGGCGCCACCCTGGCGGCAATCACCGGCATGGACCGACCGGTGGTGCTAATTGCCGGCGGCGACGGCAAGGGTGCGGACTTCGCACCGCTGGCTGCGCCAGTAGCGAGTCACACCCGCGCGGTCGTACTCATCGGTCAGGATGCAGCGCGCCTCGAGGCGGTGCTGCCGGATACCGTGAAAGTGGTGCACGCCGAGTCGCTTACCGCGGCCGTGCAGCGCGCGGCGGAGCTGGCGGTGGCCGGGGATGCGGTGTTGCTCTCGCCGGCCTGCGCGAGCTTCGACATGTTTCGTGATTATCAGGATCGCGGCGAGCAGTTTATCGCCGCGGTCGAGGCGCTGGACGCATGAGCGCGGCGACGGCACAAGCGGTACGGGCGCAGATCGCCGAAACCAAAGGCGATTGGGATTACGTGCTGATGGTCACGGTAGCCGCGTTGCTCGGCCTGGGTCTGGTGATGGTGCATTCAGCGTCGATCCCAGCCGCGGCGGAGGCCGGTGAGCCGATGCGTTTTCTGCTTCGCCAGGGACTCCACGTCGCACTGGGTCTGGGAGTCCTTTGGGCGGTCGCGCGCACGCCGATTGACTGGTGGCAGTATGCCGGCCCGGTGCTGGTGCTGTTCGGCATGATCATGCTGGTGCTGGTGTTGGTGCCGGGGGTGGGCACCCAGATCAACGGCAGTTCGCGCTGGTTTCAATTGGGGCCGGTCAATCTGCAGCCTTCGGAGTTCGTCAAGGTGTTCATGTTGATCTACGCGGCCGGATTCCTTACCCGTCGTAGCGATCGCCTGACGTATTTTACGAAAGGCATTCTGATGATCGGTATCGTCGTCGGTCTGATTGCCATGCTGCTGTTGATGGAGCCGGACTTTGGCAGCGCCGTCGTCATTACTGTGACTGTGTTTGGGATGTTGTTTCTCGCCGGTGTGCGATTCTGGCATTTCTTGAGTTGTCTGCTGGCGGGCATGGCAGGCATGACGCTGCTTACCCTGCTCGCACCGTATCGCATGCAACGGATCACCGCGTTCCTCAATCCGTGGTCCGACCCCTTTGATTCCGGTTTTCAACTTACCCAGAGCCTGATTGCTTTTGGGCGTGGCGAATGGTTTGGCGTCGGTCTCGGTGCCAGCATTCAAAAGCTGCACTACCTGCCGGCGGCGAATACGGACTTCCTCTTTGCGGTGATCGGTGAGGAGCTCGGTCTGTTTGGCGTACTCGCTGTAATCGGCCTGTTCGCATTTCTCGTATGGCAGGCCATGGTCATTTCGCGTCGTGCCGAATTGATCGGCCAGGTATTTGCCGCGCGTCTGGCCCAGGGCGTCGGCCTGCTGATCGGTGGTCAGGCGATGATCAATATGGGCGTCAACATGGGTGCCTTGCCGACCAAAGGACTCACGCTTCCGCTAATGAGCTATGGCGGCAGCAGCATGCTCGCGAGTTGCATGGCGATCGGATTGCTGTTCGCGGTGGTGCGCGTGACCAAACCAGTTCCCGGGGCGCGGAGGTGAGAACGTTAATGATTATGGCCGGCGGGACAGGTGGGCACGTGTTTCCGGCACTCGCGGTGGCGCGCCAGTTACGTGAGCGTGGCGTTCAGGTGGTGTGGCTGGGCACGCGCGCCGGGCTTGAGGCACGCGCGGTGCCGGCGGCGGGAATTGAGATGGCGTGGATCGCGATCCGGGGCTTGCGCGGCAAGGGTGTCCTGGGCTGGCTGTTGGCCCCCCTGCGCGTACTCGTCGCCATGATCCAGGCGGTTGCCGCCGTCCTGCGCTGGCGCCCCGACGGTCTGCTGGGCATGGGTGGTTTCGTCGCCGGTCCCGGCGGTCTGGTCGCGTGGTTGCTGCGCCGGCCCTTGTTGATTCACGAGGCCAACGCGGTGGCCGGTTTGACCAATCGTTGGTTGGCGCGCGTGGCCGACGTGGTCATGACCGGATTTCCAGTCTCGCAAGGGATACGCCGTGATCGCGCAACCTATGTCGGCAATCCGGTACGACCCGAAATCGCGCAGATGGCGCCTCCCGCGCAGCGTCTGAGTGGACGTTCGGGGCGCTTACGACTCCTGGTGGTCGGCGGTAGCCTGGGCGCCCGCGTGTTTAACGAACGGGTGCCGGCGGTACTGGCGCAGATGGCTACCGGGCTACGACCGGAGGTGCGACATCAGTGCGGACGCGGGCGCGGTGAGCTTGTACAGGCACGGTACCGCGAGCTCAATGTCGACGCCGAGGTGCACGAGTTTGTCGATGATATGGCCGCCGCCTATGACTGGGCCGATGTGGTGTTGGCCCGCGCCGGTGCCATGACTGTCGCCGAACTGGCCGCCGCCGGGGTTGCGGCGATTCTGGTGCCATATCCCTTTGCGGTGAGCGATCACCAGACCTTCAACGCGCACTACCTTTCCGATCGTGACGCCGCGATCCTGTTGCCGCAAAAAGAGTTGACCAATGAACGCCTGGTGGACTTGTTGAGTGAACTCAGTCGCGATCGTGAGCGCGTCTACGACATGGCGGAACGAGCACACTCTCTGGCGCGCTTCGATGCAACGGAGCGTGTGACACAGATGTGTATGGAGGCGGTGGGTGCGTGATCGGATTCGACATATACATTTCGTCGGTATCGGGGGCGCGGGTATGAGCGGTATCGCCGAGGTCCTGACTAATCAGGGTTACGAGGTGTCCGGCTCCGATATGCAGGACGGTGCGAACACCCGCCGACTGCGTGATCTCGGCGCCACGATTCATATCGGTCACAGTGCGGAGTGGGTTGCGGGTGCCGATGTCGTGGTGACCTCCACTGCGGTACGGGAAGGCAATCCCGAAGTGACGGCCGCACGGCAGCAGAAGATACCGGTCATTCCACGCGCCGAGATGCTCGGTGAGCTGATGCGGTTTCAGAAAGGTATCGCCATCGCCGGTACGCACGGCAAGACCACCACCACCAGCCTGGTCGCCAGCGTACTGGCGGCGGGCGGATTCGATCCCACCTTCGTGATCGGGGGTCGCCTGAACAGCGCCGGGGCGAATGCGCGGCTCGGGTCAGGCGAGTATCTGGTGGCGGAGGCCGATGAAAGCGATGCCTCGTTCCTGCATCTGCAACCACTGATGGCGGTGGTGACAAATATTGACGTGGATCATCTGGAAACCTACGGCGGCGATTTCGGCGTACTCAAGAAAACGTTTGTCGAATTCCTGCACCACCTGCCGTTCTACGGCCTGGCGGTGATGTGCGTAGATGACCCGGGGGTGCAGGAAGTGTTGCCGGCAATTCAGAAACCGGTGTTGACCTACGGCACGGCAGCGGGCGCGGATTTTCGCGCCACCCACATCGAGGCGGACGGTGTGCAAATGCGATTCGAGGTCGAGCGCCGCGGCACCCCCTGGCTGACGGTAAATCTGAATTATCCCGGTCGGCACAACGTGCTGAATGCCCTGGCGGCAATCGCGGTCGCGCACGAGGTCGGTTGTACGGCCGAGGACATCGCGCGTGGTCTCGCCGAGTTTCAGGGCATCGCCCGGCGCATGCAGATCGTCGGCAGCGTGCCGATGGCCGGTGGTGAGGTACGTTTCGTGGACGACTATGCCCACCACCCCCGTGAAATCGCCGCCACCCTGCAGGCGGTGGCGGGTGCCTGGCCGGACCGGCGCGTGGTGGTGATCTTCCAGCCGCATCGCTACAGCCGCACCCACCATTTGTTGGATGATTTCAGTCAGGTGTTGGCGGACTGCGAGCCGCTGTTGATCACCGAGGTCTACGCCGCCGGTGAGACGCCGCTACCCGAGGCCGACGGTCGCTCGCTATGCCGCGCAATCCGCGCGCGCGGTCGCGCCAACCCGATCTTCGTCGAGCAGCTCGGTGATCTGGCCGGCGTCTTGAAGGACGTCCTGCAGGCCGGCGACATCGTGTTGACCCTGGGTGCCGGCAGCATCGGCCAGGCCGCCGCCGATCTGGCGGCCGCACTCGCCTCGGAGCACGGGGAGAAA
The DNA here is from genome assembly GCA_947259975.1 of uncultured Gammaproteobacteria bacterium. Taxonomy (GTDB): domain Bacteria; phylum Pseudomonadota; class Gammaproteobacteria; order HyVt-429; family HyVt-429; genus CAMYOD01. Next base: position 105,583 of record CAMYOD010000078.1, on the reverse strand, counting down.
TGATGGTGGCGGCGGCGAAATGCGGATCGAGCTCCGGGCGCGGCACGTTGCGCGGTCGGCTGCGTGAAAACGAGTCCATGGCCACACACACCAGTTGGCGCGTGGGCGGGCCGGCGGATCGGTTTTACCAGCCCGCGGACCTGGATGACCTGTGTGTCTTTCTCGGCGGCCTGGATGCAGACGAACCGCTGACCTGGGTCGGTTTGGGCAGCAACCTGCTGGTGCGCGACGGCGGCATCCGCGGCACGGTGGTTTGCACCACCGGGGCCCTGGGCCATATCGAGCTGCTGTTACCCAATGTGGTACGCGCCGAGGCCGGCGTTCCCAGCGCCAAGGTGGCGCGCTTTAGCAGTCGCCACGGACTCGCCGGCGCCGAATTTCTCGCCGGTATCCCCGGCACCGTCGGCGGCGCGCTGGCAATGAACGCGGGCGCGTTCGGCAGTGAGACCTGGTCGCGGGTGGCGGAAGTGGAAACCATCGATCGCTTTGGTCGCATCCGCAAACGTGCGCCGGCGGACTATGAGATCGCCTACCGCAGCGTGCGCGGTCCGGCGGGCGAGTGGTTTGTCGCCGCCTGCTTTCAATTACAGACCGGCGACCCGGAGGAGGGCAAGGCGCGCATCCGTGACCTGTTGGCGCGGCGCGGGGCGGCACAGCCGACGCAGATCCCCAATGCGGGGTCGGTGTTCCGTAATCCGCCCAACGACCATGCCGCCCGACTCATCGAAACGGCGGGGCTTAAGGGGCTCTGTGAGGGCAAGGCCTGCATCTCGGATTTGCATGCGAACTTCATCGTGAATTCTGGTGGCGCGACGGCGGCGGACATTGAACGACTCATTGAACGCGTGCATGCGGAGGTTTTGCAGCAGCACGGCGTAGACCTGGTGCGGGAAGTCCGCATCGTCGGTGAGACCGTATGAGCGGAGGAGCGCAACAAGTGGCGGTATTGATGGGCGGTATCTCGGCGGAACGTGAAATCTCGCTTCAGAGCGGTGCGGCGGTATTGGCCGCGTTGCAGCGCCAGGGCGTGGTGGCCGACGGCATCGATGCCGGTCCCGCGGTGCTGGACGACCTGGCGGCCGGCGACTACCGCGCGGCCTTTATCGCGCTACACGGGCGCTGGGGCGAGGACGGAGTGATTCAAGGGGCGCTCGAAGTGGTCGGCTTGCCCTACACCGGCAGCGGCGTATTGGGTTCGGCGCTGGCGATGGACAAGATCCGCTGCAAGCAGGTCTGGTCCGCCGCCGGAATACCCACGCCGGCATTCGCGGTACCGGCCTCGGCGGATGGTCTCGATGACTGTGCGCAGGAAATCGGTTTTCCCTTGATGGTAAAGCCAAACCGGGAGGGCTCGAGCCTGGGTATCGCAAAAGTTGAATCAACCCGCGAGTTGCAGGACGCGTGGCACGACGCGGCGCGCTACGACGATGAAGTTCTGCTCGAGCGCTGGATTGGTGGATCCGAGTTTACCGCCTCAATTCTGCAGGACCATGACCTGCCATTGATACGGCTCGAGACTCCGCATGAGTTCTACGACTACGAGGCCAAGTACAGCAGCGACACAACACGATACGTCTGCCCCTGCGGTCTCGAACCGGCGCGCGAAAACGAATTACGCGATCTGGCGAAGCAGGCATTCGACGTGTTGGGCTGCAGCGGCTGGGGACGCGTCGATTTTATGCTCGACGACACGGGTGCGCCGTATTTTCTCGAGGTGAACACAGTGCCTGGGATGACCGACCACAGTCTCGTGCCGATGGCGGCAGAGCATGCCGGCATCGAATTCGATCAACTGGTGACAAGAATACTGGAGACGGCATCGGAACATGGGTGAGGCGTTTGCACGATTGATTGCCGGATCGCGGCGTCATTACAGCTGGTTGCTGGTGCTGATGCTGGTGATCGTCACCGGCATGGTGGTATTGGCAGATCGGCTTCTGCAACCCGAGGCCTTTCCGGTGTCGCGGGTCAGTTTCGAGGGTGCCTTCGATCACGTCGATCCGGTCGAACTTGAGCGCGCGGTGGCCGATGCCGCCGCCGGTAATTTCTTTGCGCTCGACCTGCGTCGTATCGAGGCCGCCGCGAAATCCGTGCCCTGGGTGCATCGTGTCGCGGTCCGGCGCGAGTGGCCACAGTCCGTGCACATCCAGATTACCGAACATCAGTTGGTCGCGCGCTGGGGGCAACACGCCTGGCTCAATTCCGTGGGCGACATGGTCGATCTCGAGGTTGTGAATTCAGCAACCATGGTTTCACTTGACGGGCCGCGCGGGACCCATAAGGAGGTGTTCCGAAAATACGGTGAATTGGCCGATGTCATGGGTACGAGTGGATTAAGCATAACAGCTCTAACGCTCACGGCGCGGGACAGCTGGGTAGTCCGTGTCAGGCCGAAGGCCGATGCGAACGCCGAATTGACGTTGATGGTCGGTCGCCATGCGGTCGGCGAACGCTTGCAGCGGTTCGTAGCCGCTTATCGTGAGCTGTCACAACGCGACGATGCCGTGATGCGTAATGCCGATCTGCGTTATCCGAACGGGTTTGCCGTCGTCTGGCACGCACAGGATTCGGTACCGCCGTCGGAACAGGTTCAAGGGGTCAATTAATGACAAAAAAAGTAGACGACCGGCTCATCGTGGGTCTCGACATTGGAACTTCCAAGGTTCTGGCTATTGTCGGCGAGGTGTCACCCAGTGGTGACGTCGAGGTCATTGGTGTCGGTCATCATCCCGCGCGGGGAATGAAGAAAGGCGTGGTCGCCAATATTGAGTCCACCGTGCAGTCGATTCAGCGCGCAGTCGAGGAGGCCGAGCTGATGGCCGGCTGTCAGATCTATTCGGTCTTCGCCGGTATCGCCGGGGCACATATCGGCAGCTTCAATTCTCACGGCGTCGTCGCGATCCGTAATCAGGAAGTGGATCAACAGGACGTCGAGCGTGTAATCGAAGCCGCACGCGCCCTGGCGATTCCGATGGATCAGAAGGTGCTGCACATCCTGCCCCAGGAATACATCATCGACGGACAGGACGGCATACGCGAGCCCATCGGCATGAGTGGTGTGCGTCTGGAGGCAAAAGTGCACATCGTCACCGGTGCGGTGAGTGCGGCGCAGAACATCGTGAAATGTATTCGTCGCTGCGGTCTGGAAGTGGACGACATCATCCTCGAACAACTTGCCTCCAGCCAGTCGGTCCTGACCGACGATGAAAAGGAGTTGGGTGTTTGTCTGGTCGATATCGGTGGCGGCACGACCGACATCGCGATTTTCACCGAAGGCGCAATTCGCCACACCGCGGTCATTCCGATTGCGGGTGACCAGGTCACCAACGACATCGCTGTAGCGTTACGTACGCCCACCCAGGCGGCGGAAGAAATCAAGTTGAAATACGCCTGCGCATTGACGCAGCTGGCGAGTCGCGACGAAACCATCGAGACCCCCAGCGTCGGTGATCGCCCGCCACGCACCTTGGCGCGGCAGACGCTGGCCGAGGTCATTGAGCCGCGAATCGAGGAGCTGTATGGCCTGGTGCTCGCCGAGCTTCGGCGTAGCGGCTTCGAGGATCTCATTGGCTCCGGCATCGTGCTGACCGGCGGCAGTTCCAAGATGGAGGGCATGGTCGAACTGGCGGAAGAAATATTCCATGCCCCGGTGCGGCTCGGCGTGCCCCAGTACATCGGTGGCCTCAGTGATGTGGTGCGCAGTCCCGTCTATGCGACGGGCGTGGGCCTGATTCTTTTTGGGCACCACAATCGTGCTATGGAGCGTAAGGATGCAAATGTGCGGCCGAATTTCAAATCGGTATACGAGAAGATGAAGAGTTGGTTTCAGGGCAATTTCTAGAGGGTGATTGAGGTGATGCTACATGCGGTGGGTCAGATTGAGAGATTTACAGGAATAGAGTTTATGGACCGGAAAATGGTCAAGCGTTTTACATATAACATTTCGATTTTGCGCCATGCGCAATCAAATAGGAGGCAGCGTCATGTTTGAATTGATGGATACCTACGGGCAGCAAGCCGTAATCAAAGTGATCGGAGTCGGTGGCGGTGGCGGTAACGCCCTGGATCACATGGTTTCGGCCAACATCGAGGGCGTCGATTTCATCAGCGCGAATACGGACGCGCAGGCCTTGAATAAAGCATCGGCGCCGACAATCCTGCAACTCGGTACCAATCTCACCAAGGGGCTGGGTGCGGGCGCGGATCCGCAAATCGGGCATCAGGCCGCGGTGGAAGATCGCGATCGCATCGCCGAGGCCCTGTCGGGCGCCGACATGGTGTTCATTACCGCCGGCATGGGTGGCGGTACCGGTACCGGTGCGGCACCGGTTGTGGCACAAATTGCCAAGGAGATGGATATCCTGACCGTCGCGGTGGTGACGCGGCCGTTCTCGTTTGAAGGACGCAAACGGCTGGGGATCGCGGAGTATGGAATTAACGAGTTAAAGGATGTCGTCGACTCACTCATCGTGATTCCCAACGAAAAGCTCCTCGATGTTGTCGGCAAGGGCGCGACGTTACTGGAAGCGTTCAGTAAAGCGAATGACGTCTTGCAAGGTGCGGTCCAGGGTATCGCCGAGCTGATTACGCGGCCCGGTCAGATCAATGTCGACTTCGCCGATGTCAAAACCGTAATGTCCGAGATGGGCGTGGCGATGATGGGTTCGGCGTCCGCCAGCGGCGAATCGCGCGCAGTTGAAGCAGCCCGCGCAGCGATCTTCAGTCCGTTGCTTGAGGACGTAAACATCGCCGGTGCCCGGGGTATTCTGGTGAACGTGACGGCGGGACTGGATCTGGCAATTGGTGAATTCGAGGAGGTCGGCAACACGGTACGCGAGTTCGCTTCCGAAGATGCAACCGTCATCATCGGTACCGTCATCGACCCGGATATGGCCGGCGATTTTCGCGTCACCATGGTCGCCACCGGAATCGGAGAGGGCGCGAAGCTCCCGTCGGCGGCACCCAAGTTGGTGGAAACGGGACCGAAGAAACCGGACTATGATTCCCTGAATACACCGACGGTGATCCGCAACCGGCGCGGCCAGCAGGCGGCCCGGGCCACGGCGGCTGCCGTGGACGAGGACATGGAATACCTGGATGTGCCGGCGTTTCTGCGGCGTCAGGCGGATTAGCGCGGTCACCCGGGGTGAACCCGCTGTGCGCAATAGACGTATGAAAAGTAAGTTTATTGCCGGGTCGCGTCGGGCGTCCGGGACCGGCGGTGGAGGGTGCCATTGAGCCGATGAACCGAGGTACACAAACACCTGAATATGCTGTAGGATTGCGGCGTCCAGGCGGGTCCCCTAATGGCAACTGGGCATCGCCGCTTGCGATGCAGGCAAGGCGCACCCCGGCGACGACGGATCTTGGAAGACCGAGCGTCGGGAAAGGATCGACAAGAACAGACACAGTACTGTGGGATTCGCTCTCTTTTAATAATGATTAAACAACGCACCCTAAAAAACGTCATCCGGGCGACCGGTGTTGGTTTGCACACCGGCGAGAAGGTCTATCTCACCCTGCGGCCCGCGGCGCCCGATACCGGTATCACGTTCCGGCGCATCGATCTGGATGTCCCGGTGGAGGTTCCCGCCCGCCCCGAGTACGTCGGCGACACTCGCTTATCGACGACGCTGGAGCGCGACGGTGTCAAGATTTCAACTATCGAACATTTGATGTCGGCATTTGCGGGACTCGGTATCGACAATGCCTATGTCGACCTCACGGCGCCGGAAGTTCCGATCATGGATGGGAGTGCCGGTCCGTTTGTGTTTCTCATTCAGTCCGCTGGCATCGAAGAACAGAATACTGCAAAGAATTTCATTCGAATCCGCAAAAAGGTGCGGATTCAGGACGGCGACAAGTGGGCCCAGTTTGAGCCGCTTGACGGTTTCAAGGTTTCATTCGAGATCGATTTCGATCATCCGATTTTCAAGAACGCCGTACAGCAGGCCAGCGTTGACTTTTCAACGACTTCCTTTGTGAAGGAGGTCAGCCGGGCCCGCACCTTCGGGTTCATGCATGATCTCGAGGCGCTGCGAGAAGTCGGTTTGGCGCGCGGCGGCAGTCTGGATAATGCGATTGTGATGGATTCGTTCCACATACTGAATGACGATGGATTGCGGTATGAGGACGAGTTCGTCAAACATAAAGTGCTCGATGCCATCGGGGATCTCTATCTCCTGGGCCATCCGTTGATCGGCGCGTTCAGTGCACATAAGTCGGGTCATGCGTTAAATAACCGATTGCTGCGCGCGGTGGTCAACGACACGGATGCCTGGGAAATCGTTTCCTTCGACGAAGCGGAAAAAGCGCCGATTGCGTTTATTCGTACCGTCCCGGCAGTTTAGTACTTACTTCATCCGTTTTTGGTTCGCCCGCTGCAGGGCCATCGTTTGCGCCAGTTTGCGCAACGCGGTCTTCAGCCTTGGGTCGCTGATATCGTCAGCAACCCGCATGAGCAGGCCGCTGGCATTAGCGGCAGGGATACGACGGCGCGACGGCTTGTTTGCAGGGGTCAGCGTCCTGGGTGAGACGCGAACCCGTAGCCGTTGGAGCGCAGCCATGTCCGGTTGCTTGCATAGCTGGTCTACCAATGACCGCTCGCGCAGCCGGATCATACTGGCCCAGGCGGACGAGTCTGTTTCCACATACAGACAGCCGTCCCGATAACTCGCGGGCCAGCTGTGCTGGCAAAGCGGCGCAGGGATCTGGGTGAGCCAAAGGGCATGCAGCTTCTGGTGCATGCTTAAGGTGGCCGCGACATCAGATTGATGCACAAGGGCGTCGCCGAGGACCGCGGCGATCGATTTAAATGCAGGCTTGGGCAAAGCTTCTATACTATAAGCTCAGCCGACGGACCAGTAATTAAACAGCGGCACGGTCGCTGTCTTGTTTGGGAAAGGTAGTTTATGCACATCCTATTAGTTCCGGATAAGAATGTTAACCGAACGACGAGTTGCCTGCCGCGCCGCCGGGTGCTGATTCTGGCATTCCTGCTGCTGGTTCTACTGCCGGCCGGTATCGGTTTCGGCGCCTATCAGATCACCAGCACCTTAACACGGGCCGCTGCCCCCCACCTCGACCCTGTCTACGTCACGAAACTTCAGCAGACCCTCGCCGCGCAGCGCGACGAGATCGACACCGCCAGGCAACAGGCCGAGACCCATTTGAACGCCCTGGCCGCGCATATGGGTCGGATCCAGGCGCAAGTGCTGCGCATTAACGCGCTGGGACAGCGTCTCACCGAGATGGCGCAGCTCGACAAGGGTGAGTTCAATTTCGACGCGGAGCCGGCGATCGGCGGCCCGGAGCCCCGCTCGGCGCTGGCGGGCGCGCAGAAATCGGAGCTGCTCACGGCGCTCGACGAACTGGCGCTGCAAGCGGACACGAAGCACCAGGAGCTGACATTGCTCGAGGCGATGATCATGGATCGGCAGTTACAGGATTCCCTGGACCCGAAAGGCTGGCCCGTGGTGGGCGGTTATATCTCTTCGAATTTCGGTTATCGCCGCGATCCGTTTAACGGGCGGCGTGCCTTCCATCAGGGCGTGGACATCGCGACCAAGCCGGGGCGGCCGGTCAAGGCACTGGCGTCCGGAGTCGTAACCCATGCGGGCGAGGAGTCCGGCTATGGACGCATGGTCGAGATCAACCACGGCAACGGCAATACAACCCGCTATGCCCATACCCTGGCGATTCTGGTTGAGATCGGCGATAAGGTGGAAAAGGGTGAGGAAATTGCATTGGTCGGCAATAGCGGCCGTTCCACCGGACCGCATCTGCACTTCGAATTTCTGCGCAACGGTCGACCGATTAATCCGCGCAGGTTCCTCCGCGCGTCACGCTAGCGTAAACTCGCACATCCCCGTAGCTTCTGTTAGTGGCTCCCTGTACCGGGAACCGTAAAACCTATGTTTACCAACGTCGTACGTAAAGTTGTTGGCAGCCGTAACCAGCGCCTGATCAAGCGCGCGATGAAGACCGTCGCGCACATCAACACACTCGAAGCCACTGTCGCGGAACTCAGCGACGCCGATCTCAGAGCGAAGACCGACGCATTCCGTGCACGGGCCGGCGATGGCGAGAGTCTCGATGCACTGTTACCGGAGGCGTTCGCCGTCGTGCGCGAGGCGGCGCGGCGGGTGCTGGAAATGCGCCATTTCGATGTGCAACTGCTCGGCGGCATCATCCTGCACGAGGGCAAGATCGCGGAGATGCGCACCGGCGAAGGCAAGACGCTGGTGGCGACGTTGCCCGCCTACCTCAACGCACTCAGCGGTCACTCTGTGCATATCGTGACAGTCAATGACTATCTGGCCGGACGCGATGCGGCGTGGATGGGGCAGATCTTCGAATTCCTCGGCATGCGGGTAGGCGTCATCGCCTCCGGCCAGGATCCGGCCACGAAGCGCGAAGCCTATGCCAGCGACATCATTTATGGCACCAACAATGAATTTGGCTTCGATTATCTACGTGACAATATCGCATTCAGTGCCGAAGATCGTGCGCAAGGCGAGCTGCACTACGCCATCGTCGATGAGGTCGATTCGATCCTGATCGACGAGGCGCGTACGCCGTTGATCATTTCCGGCCCGGCGGAAGAGAGTACGGATCTCTATCCCGCGATCAACAAGATCGTCCCTCAGCTTACACGCCAGGAAACCGAAGACGGGCCGGGCGACTACCATGTCGACGAGAAAGATAAGGTCGTCTATTTGACCGAGGCGGGGCACGAGAAGTCCGAGGGATTGCTGGCCCGTTCGGGCATGCTCAAGGAGGGCACCAGCCTTTACGATGTCGCCAATATCTCGTTGCTCCATCATCTAAACGCCGCGCTGCGGGCGCACAATCTGTTTCAGCGCGAGGTCGACTACATCGTCAAGGACAATGAAGTCATCATCGTCGATGAGTTTACCGGTCGCATGATGCCCGGGCGCCGCTGGTCGGAGGGCCTGCATCAGGCAGTCGAGGCCAAGGAAGGTGTGCGCATCCAGCAGGAAAATCAGACGCTGGCATCCATCACCTTTCAGAATTTCTTCCGCTTGTACGACAAGCTTGGCGGGATGACCGGCACGGCCGACACCGAGGCATTCGAGTTTCAGCAGATCTACGGTCTCGAAGTCATCGTCGCACCCACGCACCGAGCCATGGTGCGCGACGACATGCCGGATCAGATCTATCGCACCGCGGAGGAGAAATTCGCCGCCGTTGCCGAGGATATCCGCGACTGTCATGAACGCGGGCAGCCAGTGCTGGTCGGCACGACCTCGATCGAAACCTCCGAGCATCTGTCCGGCCTGCTGCGCAAGCACGGGGTTGCGCATGAGGTGCTCAACGCCAAGCAGCACGAGCGCGAGGCGCAGATTGTGGCGCAGGCGGGTGGCCCCGGCGCGGTCACCATCGCGACCAATATGGCCGGTCGCGGCACCGATATCGTCCTGGGCGGCAATCTCGAGGCGGAACTGGCCGAAGTGACGGATGCGGCCGCGCAGGAGGCCGTGCGTAAGGATTGGCAAGAGCGCCACCAGCAGGTCGTTGCCGCCGGTGGGCTGCATGTGGTGGGCACCGAGCGGCACGAGTCGCGACGTATCGACAACCAGTTGCGCGGACGTTCCGGACGCCAGGGCGACCCGGGCTCGAGTCGGTTTTATCTGTCCCTGGAAGACAACCTGATGCGTATCTTCGGTTCCCATCGCCTGTCGGCACTGATGCAGCGTCTGGGGATGGAAGAGGGTGAGGCCATCGAACATCGTTGGGTGACCAAGGCCATCGAGAACGCCCAGCGTAAGGTCGAAGGGCGCAACTTCGACATTCGCAAGCAATTGCTCGAATACGACGACGTCGCCAACGATCAACGTAAGGTCATCTACGACGAGCGCGCAGGCCTGATGGCGGAGGAAGACGTGGCGGCGAGTGTGTCCGAGATGCGCCGCGAGGTGGTCAACAACGTTGTCTCGCAGAGCGTTCCGCCCGGCAGTCTCGAGGAGCAGTGGGATGTGGCCGGGCTGGAGAAGAGCCTCGAGGGCGAATTCGGACTGAAACTGGATGTGAATGAATGGCTCGAAAAGGACCATTCGCTGCACGAGGAGACCTTGCGTGAGCGCATCCTCGAAGCCGTGGAGCAGGCCTACAAAGACAAACTGCACGATGTCGATCCGGAGTTCGTGCGTTATCTCGAAAAGCGCATCATGCTCGAGGTGCTGGATACGCAGTGGAAGGACCACCTCGCCGGTATGGATCATCTACGCCAGGGTATCGGCCTGCGCAGCATGGCGCAGAAGAATCCGAAACAGGAATACAAGCGCGAGGCGTTTCTGATGTTCGCGGACATGCTGGACCGGATTAAGCATGACGTAGTCACTATCCTGTCCCGGGTCCAGATCCAGCCCCAGGAAGACGTCGCGGCCCTGGAAGCGCAGCGCCGCCCCAGCGTGCCCATGCAATTCCAGCATCCGGACGCTGATCAGGCCGCAGCTCAGGCCCAGGCGCCGGCCGAGGGGATGGCGCCGGCTCCGCCGCCGTCCGAGGCGGCCCACGTCGAGACCTTCGTGCGCACTGAGCGCAAGGTCGGCCGTAATGAACCCTGTCCCTGCGGGTCCGGCAAGAAATACAAACACTGTCACGGTCGCCTGACCTGACGCCGCGGCCGGGCCAGCCGGTCGTAATTCATTCGCGCGTTTGCGCGCCGCCGATGCTATCCTCACGGCGAATCCACTTTCGTTTGCCTGCTGTTGCATCATGACTGACGTTCATCCGCCAACGCCGACACTGTTCGCCGTGCCCGGCGTGCGTCTCGCCGCAGTCGCCGCGGGTATCCGCTATAAGGACCGGCCGGATCTCGCCATCATCGCCTGTGACGCGGGCACCGAGGTTGCCGGCGTGTTTACGCGCAACCGCTTCCGCGCCGCACCGGTGGAGATCGCCGTCGATCACCTCGCACAGACTCGGCCGCGGGCCCTGCTCATCAACGCGGGTAACGCCAATGCGGGCACCGGTGCCCAGGGCCATGCGGATGCGCTGGCCTGCTGTGAGGCCCTGGGCGAAAAGTTGGCCTGTCCGGCCAATGCAGTGCTGCCGTTTTCCACCGGCGTGATCGGTGAACCCCTGGCGGTCGAGCGCCTGATCGCCGGGCTCGCGGACTGCGTCGGCGCATTGAGTGAGGACGGGTGGTGGCAGGCGGCACAGGCCATCATGACCACCGACACGGCGGCCAAGGCGGCATCGCGTCAGGTGCAGATCGACGGCGTGACCGTGACGGTCACCGGCATCGCCAAAGGTGCGGGCATGATACGGCCGGACATGGCGACCCTGCTCGGTTTTGTCGCCACCGACGCGCCGGTGCAGCGGGACATTCTGCAGCACATGCTCGCCGCCGCGGCGGACGCGTCGTTTAATCGCATCACGGTGGACGGCGATACTTCCACCAACGATGCATGCATGTTGCTGGCAAGCGGACGGGCCGCCATGGCGCCGATCGAGACCGCAGAGGGCGAAGCCTATGCGACCCTGGCCGGCGCGGTCGCCGAGGTGTGCCAGGAACTGGCCCATGCCATCGTGCGCGACGCGGAAGGCGCGACCAAGTTTATTGCCATCGAGGTGTCCGGCGGTGCCAGTGAGGCAGATTGCCTGGAGGTAGCCTATACGGTGGCGCACTCGCCGCTGGTCAAGACCGCCGCGTTTGCGAGTGATCCGAACTGGGGTCGCATACTCGCGGCGGTGGGCCGCGCCCGGGTGGCGGCGCTGGATATCGCGCGGGTGCAGATCTACCTCGGCGACGTACGCGTGGCCGCCGCCGGGGCATTGGACCCCGAGTACCGCGAGGACCAGGGCCAGGCAGTGATGGACGCGGCCGATATCACAATCCGCATCGACCTGGGCATGGGTGAGCATGGCGCCACGGTGTATACCTGCGACCTCTCCTATGACTACGTGCGAATCAACGCCGAATACCGTAGCTGAGACGGTGGTGCAGGCCGCCGCCGGCGTTCTGCACGATACTCAGGGCCGGGTGCTGTTGGCGCAGCGGCCGGCGGGCAAACCCTGCGCCGGGCAATGGGAGTTTCCCGGTGGCAAGATTCATAGCGGTGAGACCCCCCTGGATGCGTTACGACGCGAGCTGCACGAGGAGTTGGGTATCGAGACCCGGCGTGCGCGACCGTTGATTCAGATTCACCACCGCTACGCCCATGCCCAGGTTCATCTGCACGTCTGGAACGTGGAACGGTTTGCCAACACGCCGTGGTCGCGGGAAGGCCAGGCGCTCGCCTGGGTGCGGCCGGATGCGGTCGCCGGCTACGACCTGCTCGAAGCCAACGGGCCGATCCTTACCGCCCTGCGGCTGCCGCCGCTGTATTTGATCACCGCCGCCGGGCGCTACGGTGTCGCCGCGACCCTGGCGCGCCTGACCGAGGCACTGCGCGCCGGCATACGCCTGGTGCAGGTGCGCGAGCCGCAGATGCGGGCCGACGAGTACCGTGGCTTCGCCCGCCGCGTCATCGGGCAATGTCACGCCTGTGGCGCGCGGGTCATCCTGAATGCAGAACCCGAACTGGTCGAGCTGCTCAATGCCGACGGCGTGCATCTCAATGGCCAGCGTCTCGCCGCCACCAGGCAGCGACCCTTGGGCCGCGATCGCTGGGTCGCCGCGTCGGTGCACGACGCGGCCGAATTGGCGCGCGCCGAAGCAATCGGTGCAGACTTCGTCGTACTGTCACCGGTACAGGCCACCACCTCGCACCCGGGGGCCGACACCCTGGGGTGGCAGGGGTTCGCGGAACTTACCGCCGCCGCGAGTGTGCCGGTCTATGCCCTCGGCGGGCTCGCGGCCGCGGATGTGACCACGGCACAAGGCCATGGGGGGCAGGGGGTGGCGTTGTTGAGCGCCGTGTGGGAGGCCGTCTCAATGAATCGGATCTTTGGGTAGTGGCTCCATTTGCCCATTGGTCTCGCGCCGCCTGGCCACCCGCCCAGCTTAATCTCGCGCTACTTCCCTGTAGCGCTCGAATCGCGGCCGTGCGCTCCAAATATGGGGTCGGAGTGAAGTTTGCCAGAAATCTTGGATATCTATTGTGTACTGCGGATGGAAAATTCACTCCGACCCCATATTTGTCAGGCCGGACGACGCTTGGCGGGTGTCCAGCCAACGCGAGAGGTAAATTGAGCCACTCGCGATCTTTGTGAATGCGGATGGCGATTAACGCGCTTGCTTAATCGTCTTGTGCCGCCAGGCGCAGATACTGCGCATGCAGGCGCTGTACCTCGGTCGCCAGGTGGGCGATATCCTGATCGTTTTGAATGCAGTCATCGGCGATGGCGAGGCGGTCTTCCCGGCTTGCCTGCGCGGCCATGATCTTACGTATTTGTACTTCGCTGCTGTCATCCCGGGCGGTGAGCCAGCGCAGGCGCCGTTCGTCATCCGCGTCGACGACCAGCACCCGATCCACCATATCCGCCTGGCCGGTTTCGGCAAGCAGGGGAATCACCAGCACGCAGTAGGGTGCATCGACCGTCTGCGCGCGCCGTTCCATCTCCGCACGGATGCGCGGGTGCAGGATTGCCTCCAGGCGTTCCCGGTCGGTGGCATGGTCGAACACCGCCGCCCGCAAGCGCCGCCGATCGATGCGTCCGTGTTCGTCGAGTACGCCGCGACCGAAGCCGGTGACGATTTCTTCGTAGGCCGCGGTGTCTGGTTCGGTGAGTTCGCGGGCGATCTGGTCCGCATCGATGACGGGTACGCCGAGGGCGGCAAATTGCGCCGTGACCAGGGACTTGCCGCTACCGATGCCACCGGTCAGACCGACCCTGAAGCTGCGCGCGGCCATGGCTGGTTAGCCGGGCAGTCCCGCCATGCGCAGGTAGCCGCCGATGATCTCCTCGCCCCACAGCAGGGCGATCCAGCCGGCGAGCGCCAGGAACGGCCCGAAGGGGATGGGCACGCTGCGATCGCGGCGCAAAACGAGCATGGCGAGCACGCCCAGGATGGCGCCGCTGACCGAAGCCAGGAGAATGATCAGCGGCAAGAACTGCCAGCCCAGCCAGGCGCCAAACAGGCCGAACAGTTTGAAATCCCCGAAGCCCATGCCTTCCTTGCCGGTGAGTAGACGAAAGCCGTGATAGACCAGCCACAGGGACAGGTAACCCGCCGCCGCACCGAGGACCGCGGAAGCGAGGTCGGTGTAGGTGTCGAACACATTCAGCAGCAGCCCCGCCCATAACACCGGCAGGGTGATGTTGTCCGGCAGGATCTGATGGTCCAGATCGATCACCGCCGCCGCGATGAGTGCCCAGGTCAGCCCCAGGGCGGCGGCGGCCTGGACCGTGAAACCGAGCTTCCAGGCCACGGTGACCGACGCCGCCGCAGTCAGCAGCTCGACCAGCGGGTAGCGCCAGGAGATCCTGCTGCCGCAGGCGGAACAGCGGCCGCGCAGCCATAGAAAACTGAGCACGGGGATATTTTCCAGGGCGGTGATCTCATGGCCGCACTTTGTGCAATGGGAGCGGGGCCGGACGATGCCCGGGGGTGCTTCCAGGGGCGCGCCGGTGGTCTCGCCCAGTTCCCGGCACTGGCTCTTCCAGGTGTAGTCGAGGAGGGCGGGCAGACGCAGGATGACTACGTTCAGAAAGCTGCCGAGCAGCAAACCGAGTACGCCGACGGCGGTCAGATAGAGCGCGGGGGATGCAGCCAGGAGTTCGGTCAAGTGGCTTATACGACGGACGCCATCTTGAAGATCGGCAGGTACATGGCAACCACCAGTCCGCCGATGACCACGCCGAGGAAGATCATAATGAGCGGCTCAATCAGACTGCTCATGGCGGCCACCGCGTCATCCACTTCCTGTTCATAGAAATCCGCCACCTTGGCGAGCATGAGTTCGAGCTCGCCGGACTCCTCGCCGATGGACACCATCTGCACCACCATGTTGGGGAACAGGCTGGTGGCTTCCATGGAGGTGGCCAATTGCTGTCCGGTGCTGACCTGGGAGCGAATTTCCATGACGCCGTCGTGATAGACCCGGTTGCCGGAGGCGCCGGCCACGGATTCAAGGGCGTCCACCAGTGGCACGCCGGCACCAAACATGGTGCTGAGGGTACGGGCGTAGCGCGCGATGGTCGCCTTGCGCAGGATCTCGCCGACGATCGGCAGTCGCAATATCACGCGATCGATGATGTGGCGCATGCGTGCCGAGCGTTTGTGGGTGAAGACCAGGAAGACGATGGAGCCGATGATCCCGCCCAGCAGTATCCACCAGTTGCCGCGGAACCACTTGGACAGATTGATCACCATCTGCGTCAGGGCCGGGAGCTCGGCGCCGTAACCGTGAAACAGGTTTTCGAATTCCGGGATGACGAAGATCATGAGCACCGCGGTGACCAGGATGGCGACCACGATCACCGCCGCCGGATAGAACAACGCGGATTTGATCTTGCTCTTGAGGGCCTCGGTCTTCTCGTGATAGACGGCGATCTTGTCCATGAGCACGTCGAGGGTGCCCGACTGCTCGCCCGCCCCCACCAGGTTGGTGTAGAGCTCGTCGAAGTGCAACGGAAACTTGCCCAGCGCGGAACTCAGATTGGTGCCGGCCTCCACATCCTGACGCACCGAGATCAACATGTCGCGCATGGAAGGGTTGTCCTGGCCCTTGCTCAGGATGTCGAAGGATTGGGCGATGGGGATGCCGGCGGCGATCATGGTGGACAGCTGGCGGGTCGCAATGGTCACGTCCTTGGACTTGATCTTGCGCTTCATCTGGAACAGGGGTTTGCTGCGCCGGCGCACCTTCACCGGCTTGATGCCCTGCCGGCGCAGGGTCGCGTTCACGGTCGCCGCGTTCGGCGCCTCGGTCTCGCCCCGGGTCTTGCGTCCCGATTTGTCCACCCCCTCCCACAGGAAGGGAATCAGTTTTTCTGCGCGTTCCGCCATAGCATTAAATGTTCGTGACTCGTTCCACTTCCTCGAGGCTGGTGACCCCGGCCTTGACCTTGAGCAGGCCGGCCTGCCGCAGGTTCAGAATGCCCTCGGTGGCCGCCTGGTCCTCGATCTGGTGTTGGCTGCAGCCTTCCATGATCAGACGGCCCATGGTCTCGGAGATGGGCATAACCTGGAAGATACCGACCCGGCCCTTGTAGCCGTCGGTGCATTGCTCGCAGCCGACCGGCGCGAAGGTCTTGACTTCTTTCGCCTCGCTGGCGGAGTAGCCGGCCTTCTCCAGGGCCTCGGGGGGGATGCCCGCTTCCTGTTTGCAGTTACCGCACAGGCGTCGCGCGAGGCGTTGCGCCATGATCAGGTGCACCGCGGAGGCCACGTTGAACGGGGCCACGCCCATATTCAGCAGCCGGGTCAGGGTCGCCGGCGCATCGTTGGTATGCAGTGTCGACAGCACCAGGTGACCGGTCTGCGACGCCTTGATGGCGATATCCGCAGTCTCAAGGTCGCGAATCTCACCCACCATGATGACGTCCGGGTCCTGGCGTAGAAACGCGCGCATGGATGCCGCGAAGGTGAGGCCGGCCCGTTCGTTGATGTTGACCTGGTTGACGCCGGCCATATGAATTTCCACCGGGTCCTCGACGGTGGAAATATTGCGGCCCTCCTGGTTGAGGGAACCCAGGGCGGTGTACAGACTGACCGTCTTACCGCTGCCGGTGGGGCCGGTGACCAAGATCATGCCGTAGGGGCGGGTAAAGGCGTGCTCGTACGACTCGATCTGTTGCGGCTCCATGCCCAGGTTTTCGATGCCGACCAGGCCGGCGGTGGAATCCAGGATGCGAATGACGACCTTCTCGCCGAAAATGGTCGGCAAGGTGCTGACACGAAAATCGATCGCCCGGTTCTTCGACAGGCGCATTTTCATGCGCCCGTCCTGGGGCACGCGGCGCTCGGCGATGTCGAGCCGCGAGAGGATCTTCACCCGCGCGGCGATGCGCCCCGCCAGCGCCAGGGGCGGGGCCGCCACTTCGTGCAGCAGACCGTCGATGCGGTAACGGACGCGATAGCGTTCCTCGTAGGGTTCTATATGGATGTCCGAGGCCTCTTTGGTGATGGCGTCGAGCATGATCTTGTTCACGAAGCGTACGATGGGGGTATCCACCCCCGCCGCGGCGTCTTCGTCACCTGCCCCCGCCTCGTCATCCTCGGCGGAGATGTCCAGATCCTCGAGCCCCTGGTCCGCCAGGTCATCGAAGCTCGTCTCCTGGGTCTTGAGGATTTCCTCGATGGCGTTGTCGAGCTTGGTATGATCGACCAGGATGGGTTCCACGCCCATACCGGTGTGAAACTTGATCTCGTCCAGGGCACCCGTATTGGTGGGGTCGGCGATACCGACGAACAGCTTGGTGCCGCGCTTGAATACCGGCAGCAGGCGATGCTTGCGCAGCATCTTCTCGCCCACCAGTCCGATCGGTACCTGTTTCGCGTCCAGCGCGGCGATGTCGAACACCGGCATGCCGAATTCCTCTGCCGTGCAGCGAATCAGCAGGCTGCTTTCGACCAGTTTGGATTCCGCCAGGTGGCTGAAGAAGGAGCGGTTGTTCTTGCGCGCCGTATCGTGCAGGTTCTCCGCCTGCGGCTGATCGAGCAGGCCCTCGCGCACCAGGCGCGAAGCGAGGCCGCTGAGATTAAATGCGGTGGTCGGCGTGGCCATGAATGTTTTACTGCATCCTTTATGATGTCCGCGCTCCCGGCACAGACTTATTAATCTAATACCTTAGTTTAGCAGACGGCTACAGGCAATTGTTTTCTGGTCATTTTAGCTTTCCGTCTCGCCCCGTGACCGCCTTTCGCGCCGGGTCTAGAATCGCCCTCGGCCCCTGCGGTCCCGCTCCCTATAAATATAGCAGCAGATCCGCCGTCGGCACGGGCAGCGGGTCGCCCGCGGTGCACCGCCGGCGGCGCCAAAGCCGCGCGCATATGGGGTTTTGCCGGGGTCAGCGGCAGGATTGGGGCAGCAGCTCCGGGGTCAGGTTGGTGGTGCCCAGGGTCGAGCTCTGGCGGCACTCCAGGTAGTCGATCCCGGCGGTGCCGGCACCGCTGGGGATATATTCCATGACGAACGTCTCGCCGGCAAGATCCGCATGGACGTCCGCGGCCTTGAACGTGGCGGTGAGTACGCAGGCCGTGGCGGCACCGGTGTCGGGGTGTACCGCATTGCCCGGGCCCGGCACGATGACCACATTGTCCACATACTTGCCCGCGTAATTGATCGCCGGCCCCCAGCCCGCGTCCACGCCCTGCTGCGGGCAGCGATCGTTTTCGACGAAAAACGGCGCCAGTTCCGCGTACAGGCCGCGCAGGATGCCGTCCGCCTCCATCACCTGGGTGCGGCCGAGGTGGTCCTGATAGGCGGGCACCGCAAATGCTGCGAGGATGCCCACCACTGCCACCACTACCAACAGTTCGGTAAGCGTGAAGCCGCCTGATCGACCGCGCATATCAGTCATGTTTTCGCTCTATATTCCTTGACGCAGCGTCATCGGCAATCGAAGGGTAACAGCTCCGGCGTGGCCTGCACGGTGCCGCCGGTGGCGGTTTGCTGGCAATTGAAAAAACCCGCCGCCACGCTGCCGCCGCCGGCGGGGGCGTAATCGACCACGAAGGTCTGGCCCGCCAGGTCCGCATGTACGCCCGCGGCCCTAAAAGTGGCCGTCATGCTGCACAGGGCCGGGGATCCGGTCACGGGGTGGGCCGACGCCCCGCCATCCGCAATGGACACTTGGGTGATGTATTTGCCGGAGTAGTTCGCCGGCGGGCCGAAGCCGGGATCGCCGCCGGCACCTTGCACCGGACAGCGCCCCTGTTGCATATGGAAGTTGGCCACCCCGGTCCTGACCTCGTCGATGACCGTCAAGGCCTCGGTGATCTGGGTGCGGCCAATATATCCCTGGTAGGCGGGAATGGCGATGGCGGCAAGGATGCCGACGATCGCCACCACGATCATTAGTTCAATCAAGGTAAATCCGCTGTCGCGCGTCTTCATTTGTCGCCTCTCGTGTCCGATCTTTGCTCTGGGGCGTTCCTGCCGCGTCATTGACTTTTGCTAGCTGCCACCGCCTGAATTGATTCGGTAACGCATGTATTCGTCTTTCTGCGGACCGAGGCGCGAAGGGCCCTGGCCTGGTCTGCGATCACTATTTGCGCACGGACCCCGTCGTATCCGACCCGTTAAGCCGCGCGTCTCTTCCGTTAGTGACCTGTATGCAAAAAAAACCCCGCAGCAAGACTGCTGCGGGGTTTCTGCTATGCACCGGCAAGTCGCCTCTCATCGTCGAGGTTATGCCAGCGCGTTACCCGGCTTACCGACAGGCGGTCGGCAGCAGTTCCGGCGTTAGGTTCGTGGTGCCGAGGGTAACCGTCTGCGAACACTCGATATATGGTGTGCCCTGGGCGCCAGCGCCGATAGGAACGAAATCCATAATAAAGGTCGCGCCGACGAGATCCGGGTGTACGTCCGCAGCCTTAAACGTGGCAGTCAAGGAGCAGGCCGACCCATTAGCGGTGACGGGATGTACGGATGCACCGCCGGGCGCAATTGCGATATTGTCGACGTATTTGCCGGAATAGTTGATGGCGGGACCCCAGCCCGGATCACCACCCGCGCCCTGGGTCGGGCAGCGGCCGGCCTGGGCGTAGAAGGGCACCACTTCTTTCATCATGCCCTTGATCAGGGTCTCGGCCTCGGTGACCTGGGTGCGGCCGGTGTAGTCCTGATAGGCCGGGATGGCGATGGCGGCGAGGATGCCGATGATCGCCACCACGATCATGAGCTCGATAAGCGTAAAACCAGATTGATTGCGTTTCATAGTGCGTTTCCCCACATTGTTGCTTGGTTACTTGCCGTCCCCGGCAAGGGTTTAAGTCAGATACCTGTAGCCCGGCGGGATACGGCACGCGCCGCTCCCGTCCTGTCCGCCTTAGTGCAGGAAGCATGCCAGCCGCTGAGAACTCGCCGCGAGGATATTGAAAATCGATTTATAAACAGTTAGTTAAGAATAAAATGGACGGGTACCGTGGGGGCCCGTATGTGAAGCCGGTCACAGCGCGTTGCGGCACTTAGTGCCGTGTTGGGGCAGGGGGTTTGTGACGGGATTGTTAAAAACGGCTTGGTGATCAGGTAATTCCCAGCTTTTCCAGCTTGTAGCGTAGTGCCCGAAAGGTGATCCCCAGGGCCTTGGCCGCCGCGGTCTTGTTGTGTTGATGGCTGGCCAACGCGGTCATGATCTCCTGGCGCTCGATGCGCGCCAGATAGTCGTCCAGGCTCTCGCTACTGGCCCGGTCCGATTCCGCGTCTGCCGCGGCCCGCAGCGGCAGGCGCAGATGGGGCACGCCGATTTCGTCGCCTTCGCACAGGGTCACCGCCCGTTCGAGGATGTTCTCCAGTTCCCGTACGTTACCCGGAAAGCCGTAATTGTTGAGCGCCTCCATGGCCTCGTAATCGAGGCGCGGCGGTGCCTGTTCGCCGTTGCCCGCGAGCCGCTGCAGGATGTGTTGCGCCAGGGCCGGGATATCCTCGCGGCGCTCGCGCAGGCTGGGGACATGGAGTTCGATCACATTGATGCGATAGTACAGGTCCTGGCGGAAGCGGCGGTCGTTCACCAGCGCCGCCAGCTCCTGATGGGTGGCGCTGAGAATGCGCACGTCGGTGGCCACCTCGGCCTGGGCGCCCACGGGCCGCACCGCCTTTTCCTGGATCGCGCGCAACAGCTTGACCTGCATGGACAGGGGCAGGTCGGCGACCTCGTCGAGGAACAGGGTGCCGTCGTGGGCCGCCTGAAACAGGCCTGCCTTGTCCGACACCGCGCCGGTGAAACTGCCTTTCTTGTGGCCGAAAAACTCGCTCTCCATGAGTTCCGAAGGGATGGCGCCGCAGTTCACCGCCACGAACGGCCCCTCCGCCCGCGGCCCGGACCGGTGTATGAGACGCGCCACCAGCTCCTTACCGGTGCCGGATTCGCCGCTGATGTAGACCGGTGCCTGGCTGCGTGCCAGCTTGGCGATCATGCCGCGAATCGCCCGCATGGACGGCGCCTCGCCGATCAGGGTCTTGCGAAAGCGCCGCTCCCCGGTGCCCGGCGTGGCGGACAGCTTGAGGGTGTTCTTGACCACATCCCGCAGCACCTGCAGCTCGATGGGCTTGGACAGGAATTCGAAGGCGCCGGCCTTCAAGGCCTCGATGGCGGAATCCATATTGCCGTGGGCGGTGATCACCGCCACCGGCAGCTCCGGGTGGTGGTCCTGGATATGCCGCACCAGGTCGATGCCGTTACCGTCCGGCAAGCGCATATCCGTCAGACACAGATCGAAGTTGCGTTGCGTCAGCAGATTGCGCGCTTGGGCGAGGTTTTCCGCCGGGTGGGTTTCCAGATCCATTTTGCGCAGCGTGAGTGCCAGCAACTCGAGGATGTCCGGCTCGTCATCGATGATGAGTACCTGGCGCTTGCCCATCTAGGTGGCTCCGTTACATTCTTCGGCCTGGGCACAGTGTATGCGAAATCGCGCGCCGTCACCCGGCGTGTTGTGCAACTCCAGGCCGCCGCCGTTGGCCTCACAGAGTTCCCGTGCGATATACAGACCCAGGCCCGTGCCTTCGGTGTCGGTGGTGAAAAACGGTTCGAAGATCTTATCGGCGATCTCCAGCGGTATCCCGGAACCGAAATCCGTGATGTCCACATACGGCACGTCGCGCTCGGCATCGATGCCGGCGCCGATGCGCACCAGGGGCTTGCCCGGGCGCGGCAGGCTGTGCTTGATTGCGTTTTGGCAAAGATTAAAGACCACCTGATGTAATTGGTCCTGGTCGACACAGGCCGTTATCGATTCGGCGCGCAGCTCCACGGCCTGGTCTGCTACGCCCTGGGTCTCGATGAAATAGGCACGAAACTCCGTCAGCCACGGTCCCAGATCGACGACCGTGCGGCGCAGGTGGTCGCGGCGCCCCAGCTGCATCACCTCCTCGACCAGGCGATTCATGCGTTGCGATTGGTCGCTGATGATGCTGATCAGGCGACGATCTTCCGCGCTGTCCGTAATCGATTCGCCGAGCAGCTGGCCGGCGTGACTGATCGCCCCCAGCGGATTGCGGATTTCGTGGGCCATGCCCGCGGTCAGACGCCCCAGGGCCGCGAGCTTGGATTGTTGCGCCTGGCGCTCCATGTGCGAGAGATCTTCCAGCACCGCGATGGTCCCTTGTGCACGCTCCGTGCCCACCGCAATGAAGCGGGGCACGACGGTATAGCCGGAATGGCTGGCGCGAAACGAACCGGGCGCGAAGCCGGGGTCCCGCAACCAGCGTTGATGCTGTTTCGCCAGTGCCGGCGCCAACTCCGCCAGAGGCTCGGGATTGCCAGCGGTGCGCAGGCCGAGCAGGTTCCGTGCGACGTCGTTGGCGATGCGTAGCCGTTGCTCACCGTCGATTACCAGCACGCCGCTTTCCATGCGTTGCACGATGAGTTCGTTGACGTGGGCAAGATTTTCCAGATCGACTTCCCGCTGCGCCGCCAGCGCCTCGCTGCGACGCAGGCGATTGGCGACGCTGTAAAACGCCAGCGCGGTGGCGAACAGGCCGATGCCCAGCAGGCCGATCGACGTATAGGTGCCCGCCGCATCGGGCAGGGTAAGTTGCGAGTAGCTGTGCTGCAGCAACACCGCAAACGAGGCGAGGGCGGCGAGAAAAAGCGTCGTGCGCCCGGTCAGCACCACGCCGGCGGCGGCGATGGAGACGATCATCAACAGTCCGACACCGCTCTCGACCCCGCCACTGGCATGCATGAGCAGGGTCAGCGCAACAATATCGACCACGATATGCAGCGGCGCCTGTAGATTGAAGCGGGGTTTGCCGCTGGCGATGGTAAAGATGTTCAGGCTGGCGAAGCCCATGTAAACAAGCGCCACCCAGAGAAACTGTTTTGGTGCCGCCGAGGCTAGTGCGCCGGCGCTGCCGCCGGTCCAGGCGATGGTCGCCAGGGTGATGGCGAGCGCGACTCGATACAGATTGAAATAATAGAGGGACTTCCAATGGTCCCTGGTGATCTCCGCCGACGTACCGTCGCGCAGATTCTGCGATTCGAGAAGTTCCTGGGAAATGGCAGCCATGGTCGGTATCAAGTATACCCGCTGAATACAGCCGACTCTCAGTCTTTTGGCTGCCGGTCCGCCTGCAGGTGTTTCTGTTGGCAGTAGTAACGGTCGCCCGCGCGGATGGCGTCGGCTTGCGGAATGTGGGTCCCGCAGAACGCGCATTGCACCATGTCGCCGATGGCGGGCTTACCGCGGCGCGATCGCTTGCGCGAGCTCTTTGCCTGCGCCTGACGCAGGCGTTCCAGTCCCCTGCGCGCGAGTTGCAAAAGCGCCCAGACGATGGCGATGATAACGATCAGCCGAAGCAGCTGTACCATTGTGTGCGAATCCAAAACTGAACGTCGCGCAGTGTAACAAGATCGCGCGGGATGAAAACCAACTGGTATCCCGGTAGTCACGTGGTCGACGGCGCAACCAGGCATGAGTCCGGGCCCGCTGGCGAGAGACACGCCGTAAATACGTCCCTGTAGGCTCGACAGCCGCGTCCCTGCGGCTGACGGTCTCTCGCCAGCGGGCCCGGACTCATATACCAAAAGCCAAGCGGGACTGCGGCATCCGGTCTACGCCCGTGCCACGGTCCAGACGTCGATACGTTGCGCGCCCGCGGCCACCAAGGCACGGGCCACTTCATTGACCGTATTGCCGGTGGTCATCACATCGTCGATCAACAGAATGCGTTCCCCCGCCACGTGCGCGACGACGCGAAACGCATTGCGCACATTGCCGCGCCGCGCCCGTTCGCTGAGTTGGGTTTGCGGCGCGGTCGCGCGGGTGCGTGCAACGCAGCGTGTATCCAGTATGAGATCCGCGCGTCGTGCCACGCGCCGGGCGAGTTCGGCGGCCTGATTAAAGCCGCGGCTGCGCAGTCGGGTCGGGTGCAGCGGTATGGGCACGACCCGATCCGGCATGACACGAAGTTCGTCTTGCAGGGTCGCGTACAGCAACTCTCCCAGGGTCCGCGCCACTGCAAGCTGGCCGCGATACTTCAGGGCGTGCAGCAGATAGTCCACCGGCGGGGCGTACAGATAGGCGGCGCGGGCGCGGTGAAACGACGGTGGCTGTCGCTGGCAATGGCCGCATAACCGTGCGGCGCTCGCCGGGGCACCGCAGCGGGGACAGATCGCTGCCGGGCGCGGCAAATCCGCGATGCAGCCGGGGCAAAGCTCAAATGGGGGGCGGGCGCGGCCGCGACACAGCAGGCAATGGGCCGGCAGCAGCGTCCAATGCCACTTCCTTAAGCAGTTGTAAACCACCGAACTCCCTTTCGGTTGACAAGTAATCGCTACGCTTTACACTGCGCCGAACCATTGTAAAGCCGTTTGGGCGGGGGTGGAAACCGGATTTTGGGGCCCGCGCCGCCGACCGGGAGGGATTCACCATGAGTATTGCCCCTGACCGCACTGATATTCGCCACGACTGGACCCCGGCCGAGGTGGGTGCGCTGTTTCAAATGCCGTTCAGCGACCTGGTGCACCAGGCGCAGACGGTGCACCGTGCGCATTTCGATGCCAACCAGGTGCAGCTCAGCACCCTGTTGAACATCAAGACCGGCGCCTGCCCGGAGGACTGTGCCTATTGCCCGCAAAGCGTGCGCTACGACACGGGACTCGAGCGGGAGGCGCTGATGGATCTGGATGAGGTCCTGACCCAGGCGCGGGCCGCCAGGCAGCGTGGTGCGACCCGTTTCTGTATGGGCGCGGCCTGGCGTAGCCCCAAAGACAAGGATCTGGCGACGGTCTGCGAGATGGTGCAGGGCGTGAAGGCCCTGGGGCTGGAAACCTGCGCGACCCTGGGCATGGTCTCGACCGAGCAGGCGCAGACCCTGAAGAACGCCGGCCTCGACTACTACAACCATAACCTGGATACCTCGGAGGCCTATTACAAGGAGATCATTACGACGCGGACCTACGACGATCGCCTCGAGACCCTGTCGGCGGTGCGCGCCGCCGGCATGAAGGTATGTTGCGGCGGCATCATCGGTATGGGCGAGTCCCTCGAGGACCGGATGCAACTGCTCGTGACCCTGGCCAACCTGCCGACCCATCCCGAGAGCGTGCCCATCAATCAATTGGTACCGGTCGCCGGCACACCGCTGGCGGACCAGGCGCCGCCGGATGTGTTCGAGTTCGTGCGCACGATTGCCGTGGCACGCATCCTGATGCCGAGATCCTTTGTACGTCTGTCCGCCGGCCGCGAGGACATGAGCGACGAGATGCAGGCGCTTTGTTTTCTCGTCGGGGCCAATTCCATTTTCTATGGTGAAAAATTATTGACCACGCCGAATCCGCAATCCGACCGGGATCGAGTCTTGTTCACGCGCCTCGGGATTACGCCTATGCAGGAGGACGCGAAAGAAAACGGGGTGGCCGAATCCACCTGTTGTGACACGCCGTCACAACTGACCGGTTCCGCCTGAATCAATCCTCTGCGCCTGGACGCGAACACCGCGTCCTGACTGCCTCGTGTCACATCCCCTCCGACAAGACCTCACTAGCCGTCGCGCCGCACATTTGTACCGGGAACGGCACATCGTCACCGACGCCCCCGGGCCGGAGGTGATCGTCGACGGGCGCCGCATGGTCAATTTTTGCAGCAACGACTATCTCGGTCTGGCCAAGCATCCGCAGGTGGTGGCGGCCATGACCGCAAGCGCTGAACGCTTTGGTGCCGGCGCCGGGGCCTCACACCTGGTCAGTGGGCACATGGCATCACATCACGCCCTGGAGACCGAACTCGCCGAATTCGTGAACGCTCCCCGTGCCTTGTTGTTTTCCACCGGCTACATGGCCAATCTCGGCGTCGTGTCCGCCTTGCTCGGACGCAGTGACGCCATCTTCCAGGATCGGCTCAATCACGCCTCGTTGATCGACGCGGGAGTGTTGTCCCGCGCGAAACTGCATCGTTATGCGCATCTGGACATGCAGGCGCTGGCACACGATCTTGCGGCAAGCGACGCAACCCGCAAGCTGATTGCCAGCGACGGCGTGTTCAGCATGGACGGTGACTTGGCGCCGGTGACTGAACTTATAGATCTTGCGCGTCGCCACGATGCCTGGCTGCTAATCGACGACGCACATGGTCTGGGTGTACTGGGTGAACACGGCGAGGGGTCGTTTGCCGCCGCCGGCAGCCACCCGGAAACACCGACGATCCTGATGGGCACTCTCGGCAAGGCGGTCGGCGTGTTCGGCGCCTTTGTCGCCGGCGGCGAGGAACTGATCGAAACCCTGATTCAAAAGGCGCGTACTTATATCTATACGACCGCCTTGCCGGCACCGGTGGCGGATGCGGTGCGGGCCAGTCTGCAACTCATCAAGACCGAGCCATGGCGCCGCGATCATTTGCGTGCCCTGGTGCGTCAGTTCCGTGTCGGCGCAGAGCAGCTTGGTTTCGATCTGCCGGCGAGTGACACGCCCATTCAGCCCGTGATGCTGGGGTCCGCCGAGGCGGCGCTGCAGGCGAGCCAACATTTGGCGGACGCGGGTCTGTGGGTGAGTGCGATTCGTCCGCCTACCGTCGCACAAAACACTGCGCGCTTGCGTATCACCTTTTCCGCCGCGCACAGCGAGGCCCAGGTCGAACGGCTGCTCGTGGCGCTCGCGACGCTGCCGCGGGGACCGGCCACATGATCGCGTGTAACGAAATCGGCCAGGGCCGCCCGCTGGTGCTGCTGCACGGCTGGGGTCTGAACGGCGCGGTGTGGGGCGACCTTGCGGCCACGCTCGCCGCGCGCCATCGTGTGCACATTCCGGATCTGCCCGGCTGCGGGCGCAGTCATGCGTGTGATGTTGCCCCGGGTCTCGATGCCTTGACCGATGCGGTGGCCGCCGCGGTACCGACAACCGCGACTTGGGTCGGCTGGTCACTCGGTGCGCTGGTGGCGTTGCGCGCCGCACTGCGCTGGCCGCAACGCATCACGCGACTGATATTGATTGCGGCGACGCCCCGGTTCGTCAATGGCAACGGCTGGCAACACGGCATGGACGCGGCGGTGCTGGACGATTTCAAGACCGAGCTGGAACAGGACTACCAGCGCACATTGACGCGTTTTCTATCGTTGCAGATTGGTGCACATGCGGGCGCCAGAGACGTCATCCGCAGTCTGCGCCAGGATGTGTTCCGTTTCGGTGCGCCGGCGCCGAACGCATTGGCCGCCGGCCTCGATGTACTCAAGGGTGCGGACCTGCGCGCGCAATTAGAAGAGCTCGCGACACCGGTGCATCTGGTGCACGGTAGCCGCGACCGTCTGGTGCCGGTGGCGGCGGGCGAATTTTTGCGTGCACGGTTGGCGCAAGTGGAATTGACCAGCATCGAAGGTGCGGGTCACGCACCGTTCATTTCGCATCCGCAGACCGTTGTGGACATCATCAACTCGGTGGACACACCGGTGGCGGCGTAAAGGGGTAGCCTTGTCGGAAAGCAAGCTGACAGTGTTGGATAAACAGCAGGTGCGTGCCGCTTTTGAGCGTGCCGCCGCGACCTACGACGAGGCAGCGGTATTGCAGCGCCAGGTCGGCGACCAGATGTTGGAACGTCTCGATATCATGCGGATCGCGCCGCGGGTCATTCTCGACCTCGGCAGCGGCACCGGTTATTGCACGCGCGCGCTGGCGGACAAGTATCCGCGCGCACGGGTGCTGGCATTGGACATCGCGCACGGCATGTTGGCGCGCACCCGGCCGAAGCGCCGCTGGTTCAAACGCTCGTCATCGATATGCGCGGACGCGGAGTTACTGCCGCTGGCCGACGACAGTGTCGATCTGTTGTTTTCTAATCTGCTGTTGCAGTGGTGTAATCCGCAACGACTGTTTGCCGAATGCCTGCGTGTGTTGCGGCCGGGGGGTGTGTTGATGTTCTCGACCTTCGGTCCGGATACCCTGCGCGAGCTACGCGACGCCTGGCGCGCAGTGGACGATGGTGTGCATGTGCATGACTTTGTCGACATGCACGATCTGGGTGATGTGCTCGTGCACGCCGGATTCGCTGAACCGGTCATGGACACGGATCACTACACTTTGACCTATGCAAACGTGGTGGATGTGCTGCGCGATCTCAAGGCGCTGGGCGCGCACAATGCGGCGCACGCACGCCGTCACGGACTTACCGGTAAGCGGCGCTTTGGCGAATTTCGCCAGGCCTACGAGACGTTGCGGGACGCAGACGGCCGGATTCCAAGCACCTACGAAGTGTCCTATGGTCATGCCTGGGCGCCAGTGGTGGCGAGGGCGGCAGGTACCAACGGCGGACAGGCTGTGGTGTCGGTGGACCAACTGCGCCGCGGCCGAACATGAGCGGCGGCTGGTTCGTCACCGGTACCGATACCGGTGTGGGCAAGACGCTGGTGACCGGCGCCCTGTTGCTGCGGTTGGCCGAGACGGGTGCACGCGCCGTCGGCATGAAGCCGGTGGCGAGCGGTTGCGAGACGACGGACCGCGGATTGCGCAATGAGGATGCGGAGATACTGTTACGTTGCGGCAACGTGGACGTAGCCTACGAGGATGTCAATCCACTCGCGTTTGCCGCGCCGATCGCACCCCACATCGCCGCCGCGCGGGCCGGGTCGTCGATCGAACTGCCATACTTGCAGGAACGCTTCGCCGCTCTGTACGGCGTCGCATCCCATGTGGTGGTCGAGGGTATCGGCGGCTGGGCGGTGCCGTTGAGCGAGCGGGAGACTATGGCGGATCTGGCGCGCGTAATTGCGCTGCCGGTGGTCGTGGTCGTCGGCCTGCGGCTCGGCTGCCTCAACCATGCATTGCTGACGACGGCCGCGGTGCGGGCGGCGGGGCTGGAGTTGGCGGGTTGGGTGGCCAATCAGCTCGACCCGGCGATGGACGCCCTGGAGGCGAACGTGACGGCGCTGACACAGCGTATCCCGGCGCCGCTGTTGGGGCGGATTCCTGTCTTGCCGTCGCCGACCCCGGAGGCCGCCGGCAGGCTCCTGAACTTGCCCGGATAATCCGCTAGTTACGGCAATTCCCCAGCGTCCTGATGGGGCATTTCCGGGGCCGGTCCCGGTTGAAGTAGGCACCCCCATGTGATAGCTTGCGCGCGCATTCCGTGGCGGGTGTGAGGGATTCGCGACGCATAAGAATTTTTGCCTGCGGTTATCAGGTTTGTATAGGATGCGCCGCGCTGCCGCCGTGCTAGACTTCGACGCAAGGTAGTTTATCCATGCCAGCTCGTTGCAAAATAGCACCGTCACGGAATCCCGGTTACCGGAATATTTTCGCGTAGTTCGGCCGAACCGATCCCTAACGCCGCGAGCTGCGCTCGCGTTGTTTGTGGCGATCAGTCTGGTGACGCTAACCATCGCGGTCGCATTTGCCGCGTTCGGTGCGTGGATGATTTTGCCGTTTACCGGGTTGGAGCTGCTCCTTGTGGGCGTGTCGCTGTACCTGCTCATGCGGCAGGTCGGTGACTACGAGCAACTGGACGTGCGCGACGGAAGGCTGCTTGTGACCAAGCGCGTCGGCAAGACCGACGAGCGACACGAGTTTCAGGCGCACTGGGCCAAGGTTATATTGAGAAAACGGATTGCCCTGGCTGGCTCGACGCAGTTGCTGATTCGTTCCCATGGCCGGGAAATAGAACTGGCCACGGGATTGAACGATGAGGCCAAGGGTACCTTGGCCAACGACCTCAGAAGGGTCATTGGTCAGGCTTACAATTAAATCGGGTGTTGGCCGGATTTTCGGCCGTAGCCGCTTCACTGTCTGTTGGCATCTCGAGGGGAGAGAAGCATGTCGATGAATGAGAAGAAGAGCCTGACAGGAGTCCGTTTCACAGGGATTGCGTCACGCCTGTTTGCGGCGTTAGTGCTCATCACGTTTTCCGGGCTGGCGTTCGCCGAATATGCCCTGAATTTCCAGCGACCCGTGACCGCGATTGCCCAGGAACTGTATGGGCTGCACATGCTGATCTTCTGGATCTGCGTAGTGATTTTCGTGATCGTGTTCGCATTCATGTTCTATTCGATCTTCAAGCATCGAAAAGACAAGGGCTTCAAGCCGGCGACCTTCCATGAAAGCACGACCGTAGAGGTCGTGTGGACCGTGATTCCCTTCCTGATTCTGGTCGGCATGGCGGTGCCCTCGACGGCCACCCTGCTGAAGATGGAAGATACTCGCGATGCCGATCTGACCATCAAGGTCACGGGTTATCAATGGAAGTGGCAATACGAATATCTGGACCACGACGTAAATTTCTTCAGTAACCTCAGCACACCGCGAGAGCAGATCGAAAACAAGGCGGAGAAGGGCGAAAACTACCTGCTCGAGGTCGACAACGAAGTCGTTATCCCGGTGGACAAGAAAGTGAAGCTTCTGGTCACTGCCGCGGATGTGCTCCACGCCTGGTGGGTGCCCCAGCTGGGCGTGAAGAAAGACGCCATTCCCGGTTTCATCAATGCCATGTGGACCAAGGTCGACGAGCCCGGCACCTACCGCGGTCAATGCGCGGAATTGTGCGGCAAGGACCACGGCTATATGCCTATTGTCGTGAACGCCGTCAGCGAAGACGAATTCAACGCCTGGGTCAAAAGCAAGCAGGCCGAGCAGGTGGCCATGGCCGCCGAGGCCGGCAAGACCTTTACCCAGGCCGAGCTGATGGAGCGCGGTGAGAAAGTCTATGCGCAGTGTGTCGCCTGTCACGGTGCCACCGGCGCGGGCATCCCCAATGTGTTCCCGGCGATCACCGGTAGCCCCATTTCCACCGGCCCGGTCGACGCGCATATCGATATCGTGCTCAACGGCAAGCCCGGCACCGCCATGCAGGCGTTTGCCGCGCAGCTCAACGATGTCGACATTGCCGCGGTGGTCACCTACGAGCGTAATGCGTTGGGTAACAGCGTCGGTGACGTGGTTCAGCCTGCGGACGTGAAGGCCCGTCGGAAATAAGAATTCGATCTTTTAGGAGACTCGAAATGTCAGAAGCAGCACATCACGAAGAACATCCCACCGGCATTAGCCGCTGGCTGTTTACCACTAATCATAAAGATATCGGCACGCTATATCTTTGGTTCGCCTTTATCATGGCGGTCATCGGCGGCCTCATGTCGCTGGTGATTCGCTCCGAACTCTGGGCGCCCGGCTTGCAGATGGTGGATCCCCACTTCTTCAACCAGATGACCACGGTACATGCGTTGATCATGATCTTCGGTTTTGTCATGCCCGCATTCGTGGGATTGGCCAACTGGCAGATCCCGATGATGATTGGCGCGCCGGACATGGCCCTGCCGCGCATGAACAACTGGAGCTTCTGGATCCTGCCGTTCGCCGGTAGCCTGCTGCTGCTTTCGTTTCTGGCCCCCGGCGGCGGTCCCTCTGCGGGCTGGACCATCTATCCGCCATTGTCTGTGCAGGGCGGTGCCGGCATGGATTTCACGATTCTCGCCATCCATATGTTGGGTATTTCCTCGATCCTCGGCTCCATCAATATCATTGCCACCATCCTCAATATGCGGGCGCCGGGCATGAAGTTGATGAAAATGCCCTTGTTTGTCTGGAGCTGGTTGATCACCGCGTTCCTGCTGATCGCGGCGATCCCGGTGCTGGCTGGCGCGGTGACCATGCTGCTGACCGATCGTCATTTCGGCACGCACTTTTTCGATGCCGCCGGTGGCGGTGATCCGGTCATGTTCCAGCACGTGTTCTGGTTCTTCGGTCACCCCGAGGTGTACATTCTAGTGCTGCCGGCCTTCGGCGTGTTTTCGCAGATTATCCCGACCTTCGCGCGCAAGCCGTTGTTCGGTTACACCTCCATGGTATTCGCCACCGCCACGATCGCGTTCCTGTCATTCATCGTCTGGGCGCACCATATGTATACGGTGGGCATGCCCCTGTCCGGTGAACTGTTCTTCATGTACGCGACCATGTTGATTGCGGTGCCCACGGGCGTGAAGGTGTTCAACTGGATCTCCACCATGTGGCGCGGCGCGATGACCTTCGAGACGCCCATGCTGTGGGCCATTGCCGGTGTGTTTACGTTTACCCTCGGTGGTTTGTCGGGACTGATGTTGTCGATCACCCCGGCGGACTTCCAGTATCACGACACCTACTTCGTGGTCGCGCACTTCCACTATGTGATCGTCGGCGGTTCCGTGTTCGCCTTGTTCGGCGCCGTCTTTTACTGGTTGCCGAAATGGACCGGCAACATGTATGACGAGACGCTCGGCAAGTGGCATTTCTGGCTGACGTTTATCGGTTTCCATGTGACCTTCTTCCCGCAGCACTTCCTGGGGCTCGCCGGTATGCCGCGACGTATCCCCGACTACGCCCTGCAGTTCGCCGAGTTCAACGTGATCTCGTCGATCGGCGCATTCGCGACCATCGCGGTGCAGCTGATATTCTTCTACCTGGCGTTCAAGGCGATGCGCGGTGGCGAGAAGGCGACCGATCAAGTCTGGGAGGGTGCCGAAGGCCTGGAGTGGACCGTGGCCTCGCCGGCGCCGTATCACACCTTCGCCACTCCGCCGCAGGTGCGGTAGGACGATCGCGATTGCAGACTCACCGGTGTCGCTTGCAGGCATGACAGACCCGCGACGCAGCAAGGCGCGACGCACCGCGCTGATCCTCGGGATCATCGTGGTTGCGCTGTTTGTCTTCACGCTGATTCGGGGCGTGCAATGACGACCGATGTCAGACAAGCGAATCGCCGCACCCTGCGCAAGCTGGTGCTGGTGGTAATCGGCATGTTCGGTTTCGGTTATGCGTTGGTCCCGCTGTACAACGTGTTTTGCGATCTGACCGGACTGCGTCTGACCGACCAGGGCCGCAGTACCGTGGCGGCGGTTGTCGATGAAGTCGACAAGGATCGCTGGGTCACGGTGGTTTTCACCGGTAACGCCATGAGCGGACTGCCCTGGGAATTCAAGCCCAAGCAGACGTCCATACGGGTACATCCGGGCGAAGCGACGGACGCCATCTACGTGGTTCGCAATCTGGCGGCCGAGCCGATTGCCGGTCAGGCAGTGCCAAGCGTGACACCGCTGAAGGCGACTTCGCATTTCAAGAAGACCGAGTGTTTCTGCTTCACGCGACAGGAATTGCAGGCCGGTGAGGTCATGGAAATGCCGTTGCGCTTCGTCGTGGATCCCGATCTGCCCGAGGATGTGACGACAGTCACCCTGTCCTATGCGTTTTTCAATGCGGACAAAGTGTCGAGCAAGAAATACGCACACAGCGAATCAGGGGCGCGGCGGGAGCAGGCGGCGGTATACGCGTCTGCGGTGAACGCCGCGCCGCAAGGTTAATAACTTAGAGTATTTGAGATAAAGGGGAGCTAGCAATGTCCGCAGCAAATGGTGGCTATTACCTGCCAGAGCCGAGTAAGTGGCCTGTCATCACATCGATGGGCCTGTTTACAATGGCGCTTGGTTTCGTGCTGATGATCAACGAGACGGCCGCCGGCAAGTGGCTGATGTTGCTCGGTGCCGCGATCATTATCTACATGATGTTCCGCTGGTTCGGGCAGGTCATCGGCGAGAGCGAGCGCGGCATTTATAACGATCAGGTGGATATGTCCTTCCGTCTGGGCATGGGCTGGTTCATCTTTTCCGAGGTCATGTTCTTCGCCGCCTTCTTCGGCGCCCTGTTCTATGTACGCCAGCTGTCCGTGCCATGGTTATCCTCCGGCGCCGAAGAGCAGTTGCTCTGGCCGGGCTACGAAGGGGGTTGGCCCACAGCGGGACCGAAGGGTCCGGCATTGATCGCCGCCGACACGCCCGTCGAGGCGGGACAGTTCTCCACCATTGGCGCCTGGGGTATCCCGGCGATCAATACCTTGCTGCTGCTGGCCTCCGGTGTGACCGTCACCATCGCCCATTGGGCCCTGAAACAAGGGCAACGTGGCAAGCTGATCTTCTGGCTGGCCGCGACCGTCGTGTTGGGCGTGGTGTTCCTGTTTCTGCAAGCGGAAGAATACATGCACGCCTACAAAGATCTTGGTCTGACCCTGAAGGCAGGTGTGTATGGTGCGACCTTCTTCATGCTCACAGGCTTCCATGGCTTCCATGTCACCATGGGCGCGATCATGCTGACCGTGATCCTGTTTCGTTGCATCAAGGGCCACTTCACGCCGGAGCATCATTTCGCCTTCGAGGGGGTTGCCTGGTACTGGCACTTCGTCGACGTGGTCTGGCTGGGTCTGTTCGTGTTCGTGTACTGGATATAGGCGCTGACGCGATTCAAACGAGAAAGGCGCTGCCGCGGCAGCGCCTTTTTTATTCCTGGGCCCACGACGGTGGCCGACGCGGAAATTAGCGGTAAAGCCCGGTTGGCGTGATCAAATCGAAGTAATAGGCGATCATGAGCATGGCGAACAAGGCGACGGACAGAGAAACACGCAGTGTCAGCGCCTTAACGGTGCGATCGTTCTGGCCGCGGTCCTTGGCAAGGAAGAACAGGGCGGAGAACAGGCTCCCGACGATCAACAGGAGCATGATGACGATGATGACTTTGGCGATCATTTGCGGGCCTCGGCCGGGGCGGGTCGGCAAGTATACCGCATCGGCCTCCGCCACGGGGGCAAAACGCATATGACGCCCCCGATAGCGCCTTTGGGTCCGCCCCGGCGGCTGCGACCCCGCCTGCTGCCCACCCTCGCGGCGGCGGTCCTGGTGCCGGCACTCACCGCGCTGGGTTTCTGGCAATTGGATCGGGCGCGGCAAAAGGAGTTGCTCAAAGATGAATACGCCGCCCGCAGCGAGGGTCCGGCATTGCGAATCGAGGCCCGTCCGCTGACGGCGGAGGCGGTGCGCTATTACAAGGTGGGTGCGCAGGGCGAATACGAGGACGACTACCAGATCCTGCTGGCAAACCGGATTCATCGCCGCCAGCTCGGTTACCATGTTTTGACACCCTTGCGATTGCCCGGCGGGGACGTGCGGGTACTGGTCAATCGCGGCTGGATTCCCCACGACCTGCAGCGCTCACAGCCGACACCAACTCGCACACCGAAAGGAACCATGGGCATCGAAGGTTTGGCGGTGGTGCCGCATAAGAATGTGTACGCCACCACCGGGCCGGCGCAGCCAACGCCCGGTTGGTCGCGCATCTGGAGTGGCCTCGATCTGGATGAATACGCCGCCGCCGTGCCATTTCCCGTGCAGCCGTTCGTAATTCTGCTCGATGCCGATAGTGATGCGGGTGGCTACGTGCGCGAATGGCGGCCACCGGTATTGGAACCCGCCAAGAACCGAAGCTACGCATTGCAGTGGTTCAGTATGGCGGTCGCGGTCTTGGTAATTTATCTATTACTCGGGTTTCGTCGCAAGGCGCCGCCGGCAGGTGGTAACGACCCGGGTGCGCGGAGGAACGGCGAATGATTCAGAGAGTTACAGTGAAATCCGAAGGTTCGGGCAAGATCCAGCTGTTGCTGATACTGGCGGTGATCGTGGTGCCCATGGTAATCGCCTTTTTCTGGCGGCCGACGGGTGCCGGCAATTACGGGGAACTGGTCCAGCCGGTCCGCCCGATCCAGGATGTCGTACTGCAGACCCTGGCCGGGGAGTCGCGGGCGTTCAGCGAGCTGAAGGGCAAGTGGACCCTGATCTATTTCGCCGCCGCGAGCTGCCCACCGGCCTGCGAACAGGATCTCGACAAGCTGCGACGGATACGCCTGTCGTTGAGTGAGAATGCCCGTCGTGTGCAGTACGCCTTTGTGATTACCAGGATGGACGATGACGACCGTCTGCGGGTACTCACCGAGCGGCATCCGGCGATGTTGGCCTTGACCGGTACGGCGGATAATATTGCCGCGCTGGAGCGCCAATTCACGTCCGCGCCGGAGCGGATTTTTCTTGTAGATCCGCTCGGAAACCTTATGATGAGCTATCCGCCGAACGCCGAACCCAGGGGGATACGTTCGGATCTGGTGCGCCTGCTCAAGGTGTCGCGCATCGGTTAGGCGACGCCGCCAAAGACAAGCAGAAGAATGAAATCAGAGCTTTCCAGCGAAACCGAAATCAACCAGTGGCAGCGCCTCAATGGGCTGGCGCGGGAGTTTTTCGAACTCACCAAGCCGCGGGTGGTATTGCTGATCGTCTTCACCGCCGTAGTCGGCATGTTTATGTCTGTGCCGGGCATGGTGCCGCTCGAGGCGCTGATTTTGGGCACGCTCGGTATCGGGCTCGGAGCGGCGTCCGGTGCCGCGCTCAATCACATTATCGATCTCGGGGCCGACGCGGTGATGGCGCGCACGCGGGCCCGGCCCTTGCCCACCGGGCATCTCACGGTGCGTCAGGCCTTCGTTTTTGCGCTCACGCTGGGCGCGGTGTCCATGGTGATCCTGGCCGGTGCGGTAAATGTACTCACCGCGGTGCTTACCTTCGTCTCCCTTATAGGTTACGCGGTCATCTATACGGTTTTCCTGAAAAAGATCACGCCGCAGAACATCGTGATCGGCGGGGCCGCCGGCGCGATGCCGCCGGTGCTCGGTTGGGCCGCGGTGCACGGCAGCGTGGCCCCCGAGGCCTGGTGGTTGTTCGCGATTATTTTTGTCTGGACACCGCCGCACTTCTGGGCGTTGGCCCTCTACCGCCACGAGGAGTATGCGCGCGCGGGGATTCCCATGCTGCCGGTGACCCACGGCAGTGAATACACCCAGCTGCAGATTCTTCTATACACCATCCTGCTGGTACCGGTTACCGCGATGCCGTATGTCACAGGCATGAGTGGTCTGTTCTACCTGGTCGCGGCCATGTTGCTCAATGTCGGTTTTCTGTATTACGTGGTCAGCCTGTATCGCAATTACAGTGACGCGCTTTCCAAGAAGACTTTTCTCTATTCCATTCAATACTTGTCGTTGCTGTTCGCGGCATTACTGCTCGACCATTATCGCGGATTCTTTGCCGGCCTTCTCTAGAACAAGTTTCGGTTTTGGCAATAAATGAGGTGCAGGGGCCACGCCGGGATACGTTTGCGGCGACACGCCGTGTATACATCCCTGTAGGCTCGACGGCCGCTTGCGCGCTGCGCTCTCCCTGCTCTCGTGCGCAAGCCCAGGGTTGAGAAATGGGGTCGGAGTGGAGTTTTTTCAAAAATATCATGGCACCAGCCCTAGATCGATAATGAAAAATCCACTCCGACCCCATTTCTTCCGCTCTGCGGGCAAGATGTCCACTGGACATCTTGCTGTTTCCGCTTCGCCCTGCGGCCGACGGTCGCCGGAAACGTATCCCGGCGTGGTCTCTTACGTGTCAAGGCGCGCATTGCCACTGTTGGTGATTGCGTTCTCTCAGTCGGCAATTAGTTCTTTTCTCTTTTCTCTTCACCCGGAGCGATGGATAATTGTTTCAAAGAGATCATGAATGTCTAGATGATTGGTATGAAAGACTCAAGTGCAAGATTCAGTGTCGGGCAACTGGTACGCCACCGATTGTTCGATTATCGGGCTGTGGTCGTGGATGTGGACGCGACCTGCCAGGCGTCTGACGAATGGTATGATCAGGTGGCGCTGACGCGGCCGCCGAAGGATCAACCCTGGTACCGCGTGTTGGTGCACAATGCGGTGCATGAGACCTACGTGGCCGAGCGCAATCTGGACGCGGATGACAGCCAGGAGCCTGTCAATCATCCGGGTGTGACTATCGCGTTCGACGACTTTCAGGACGGCCGCTATGTGGTCCATCATAAGATGAATTGACCCCGGGTCGGCGGCGTGAGCCGCAAACCGCGGACCATTGGGCACAGGATCCACGCCGTCAGTCAGAATAGGCGCACGGAAAACTTGAATCGGGGCGGGAGCGGGTGTACACCTTAGGAAAACACCCGATTTCTGGTGCCCCAATGGCCGGACCGCAGAATAACAATAGTATGGATTCTGGTACCGTACGCCGCTGCACGAGCAGCGCTGCCGTGCGCATCTTTGGCGTGTTGGTCCTTGGCGTGGGCCTTTCTTTGCGCCCGACGTCGGGCCAGACCCTGC
Source organism: uncultured Gammaproteobacteria bacterium (assembly GCA_947259975.1). Taxonomy (GTDB): domain Bacteria; phylum Pseudomonadota; class Gammaproteobacteria; order HyVt-429; family HyVt-429; genus CAMYOD01. Next base: position 67,587 of record CAMYOD010000078.1, on the reverse strand, counting down.
TGGCTGAATACGTGCTGGACTCCGCACCCCCCATGGCAGCGACATCCGGTTTTGCCCAGACGGCGGAACTGGGTGATACCCGTTGGCGCGCCACATTTGATTGGCAACCGGCGGCGGATCCATGGGCGGCGGTCCTCGATCCACTGGGACAGCATGCGCACGGTTTTTCCGGCAGTCTGCGTGGCATGTCGGAACTGGGTACCTATCAGGTCGGCGGCTTTGTGGATTATCGCTATCGGCGTTCACTGCTAAGTGATACCGGCGTCGCGCGCAGTCATGGTTTCGCCGTGGGTCCTGAATTCGCGCTAAGTCCCAGGTCACGCACCCGGATCTACTATCGCTATTCTGTCGATGAATCTGGCGACGTCGCACCCGGCTTCACGGTGCCCCTGACCGAGGGTGATGCGGCCGGTGCCGGCCTGGCCCAGGTCTGGCAGTTTGCGGACCAGCGTGGCGAACTCAGTTTGGGTTACGAGGTCGACGAACAACGCGATGCTGAGGATAAGTTGCTGCGGGAAGGTCAGGGCTTGAATCTGACCGGCCGCCTGCCGCTCGTCTGGGGTATCTCGGCGAGCTTCGCCGCGGATCTGCGCCGTAACGTCTATACGGAGTATAAGGGCGCGACCGATCTCGAGAGCTATCAGCGTGGTTTCAGCGCCGGGGTAGGTGGCAAACTTTCCGAACGTTTTCAGGCGGATTTTATCTATCGTTATGCCGACGAGGCGGCGGCGCAGCAGGATATCCTCTCGGAGCGCCGCCGCGCCTGGGGCCTGAACCTGCAGTACAAATACTGATCGCCGCGCCCGGGCCGGGTGCCGCTGAATCCGGCGGCCGAAAAACCCGCCAAGCCAGCCCGGGGCGCCGGCTGTACCGCCGGCATGATCTGTTATTGCCACACCCAGGAACCCTGACGCCATCTCAGCCGTTTTTGCCACCGCCCGATTCAAGCTTGTTCCGGGGCGGTCGTTAGCAGTAGTGTGGTGTGGGTATGGCACGTCCGCTGTCAGGCGCGTGTCTCACGCGGCGACGACAAGGATTGAATCATGATGGAAAAGTACGATTTCGTGGCCATCGGCAGCGGTCCGGCGGGACAGCGCGCCGCGGTGCAGGCCGCCAAGCTGGGCAAGCGCGTCGCCATCATCGAGCGAGGCAAACTCGGCGGCGCCTGCATCCATACCGGCACGATTCCGAGCAAGACCCTGCGCGAGGCCATTCTGTATCTCACCGGTCACCATCAGCGGGCATTTTATGGTCAGGGCTACCGGCTCAAATCCGATGTCGATATGAGCGATCTGGCCCTGCGCCTGCGCCAGGTCCTGAAGCATGAGTCATCCATCATCGAGTCGCAGTTGCAGCGCAACCACATCGATATCATTTCCGGTGAGGCATCTTTTACAGATCCGCATTGTCTGGTCGTTACACCGCCGAGCGGTGAGAAGGTCAAACTCGAATCCGATTTCATTTTTATCGCCGTCGGTTCGCGGCCCTATCATCCGCCGGACATCGAGTTCGACGGCCTGAATATTTTCGACAGTGACCAGCTCCTCGACCTGCCGCAGCTGCCGCGGCGCCTGGCAGTGATTGGTGGCGGCATCGTCGGCATCGAGTACGCTTCCATGCTCTCGGCGCTGGACATGGAGGTCACCCTGGTCGATGGGCGCGACACCATCCTCGATTTCGTCGACCAGGAAATCGTCGCCGACCTTATGTATCACATGCGTGACAGCGGTCTGACGTTCCGACTCGGTGAGGCCTGCGCGGAAATTCGGCGCACGGGTGATGCCGGGGCGTTGGTGCGGCTGGAGAGCGGCAAAGAGATTCGCTGCGACGCGGTGTTGTTTGCCGGTGGCCGTCAGGGCAATACGGATATGCTCAATCTCGCGGCCGCGGGCCTGCAGGCGGACAAGCGGGGCCAGCTCAAGGTCAATGAGAATTACCAGACCGACGTCGATCACATTTACGCCGGTGGCGACATTGTCGGCTTTCCGGCCCTGGCCGCGAGCAGCATGTACCAGGGCCGCGCCGCGGCCTATCACGCCTTCACCGGTACCGGCATGCCGAATCTCGAGTATCTGCCCTTCGGAATTTACGGCGTACCGTCGGTGTCCATGGTTGGCAAGACCGAGGAGGAACTCACCCGCGAGGGTATTTCCTATGAGGTCGGTATCGCGCGGTTCCGCGAGAGTGCACGGGGTCAGATTCTCGGTCTCGAGGAGGGGATGGTGAAGTTGCTATTCAATGTTGCGGACCGGAAGCTGCTCGGTGCCCACATTCTGGGCGAGGGGGCGACCGAACTCATCCATATCGGTCAGGCCGTGATGGCATTGGGTGGAACCCTCGAGTATTTCCTATACACAGTTTTCAATTATCCGACTCTGGCGGGGACATATAAGATTGCGGCGTTAGACGCCTATAACAAGTTCGAGGAAAGTTAGATGACACAAAAGTAACAAGTTTCAAGATGCAAGATACAAGGTACAAGTTATTAGAACACCGAATCGAGCCGTTTGTTTTACTTGAAACTTGCATCTTGCATCTTGCATCTTGCATCTTGCATCTTGCAACTTGCAACTTGCAACTTGTATCTGCTGTTAGGTCCTCTCTTCCGTTTCCCGCCCCCGTTCGCGGCTCGCAACCCGGGACAGATTCACCATCTCTTCGGCCAGTAGATCGAGCAGGTCGTCCACCGTGACAATACCCTGCAGGATACCGGCGGCATCGACTACCGGCAGGCGGCGTATGCCTTTGCCCCGCATGAGTCTGATCGCGTCCCAGAGGCTGTCTTCTTCGCGCGCCGTGACGAGGCCGATGCTCATGATGTCGCCGGCGGTAACGGTGTCGAAGCCGACCTCCTTGGCGATGACCTCGACGACGATGTCCCGGTCGGTGACAATGCCCACCGGCTTGCGACCGGCCGCGGTTTCCTCCACCACCACGACATCGCCCACGTGATGGTTGCGCATCAGTTTGGCCGTGGCCAAGATGTGTTCATTACGGTTGACGATAACGACTTCACGATTACAGATGTCACCGACGGACATGACGCCTCCCATATCGAACAATATATTACGTTTGCGCATAACCTTACGACACACAGGTCTATCGCCTTATGGTAACGGGAACCTGCCTGGGGTTGTATCCCGGCCGCCTTGCGCCTAAGTTAGGGGAACCGGAGAATTGACATGACCGCCCGATCCGCACCAGAGACCTATCAGCTCGTGCCGACCCGTCTGCAGGAACGGCTCGCCAACGGTACCACCCGCTGCCATTTGTGCCTGTGGCGCTGCAAGCTCGGTCACGGCCAGCGAGGCTTCTGTCAGGCCCATGTCAATCGCAGTGGTACGCTGTACAACCTGTCCTACGGCATCCTGTCGTCCATCGAGGTCGGGTCCATCGAAGGCAAGCCGGTGCGCCATTATCGATCCGGCAGCCAGGTCATGTCCGTCGGCAGCTACGGTTGCAACTTCCGCTGCGGTGGCTGTCATAATCTGGAGATCTCCTGGGGCACCGCGGCCCTGGATGACCTGGCGCGGGGCGAATCGACCGCCGCCTATGTCACGCCGCAGGAGCTGGTCGCGGCGGCGCAGCGTCACGGTGCCGAGGGCATCGCCTTTACCTATTCGGAGCCGGCGGTGTGGCTCGAGTATGTGCTCGATGTCTCGGAACTGGCGCAGGCGCAGGGCCTGTACACCGTCTATGTGAGCAACAGTTTCGTTACGGACGAGGCCCTGACGTTGATGGCGCCGCAGGTGGATGTGCTGTGTTCCGACATCAAGAGTCTGGACGATGATTTCTATAAAGCCATTTGCCCGGTGGCCCGGGTCGAGCAGGTGCTCACCTCCATCGAGACCGCGGCGCGACTCGGCATCCATGTGGAAACGCGTACCAACATCATCCCCGGCAAGAACGACGACCCGGTCATGCTACGTGGAATCGCCGAATGGATCCGCGATCATCTCGGCGCCGACAGTCCCTGGCATATTACGAAGTTTTTTCCTGCCTACAAGCTGAGCCATATCGCCGCGACACCCAGCGAGACCCTTTGGCGTGCCCACGACATGGCGCGCGCGGCGGGCCTGACCAATGTCTATGTCTACGACGACAAGGGCTGCGACTGCGCGACCGAAAATCTACCCGTGGACGCCTACCTCGATCAGGACGCACAGGCATTGCACGCGGTTAAGAAATGCGCCGCCGAATGCTGCGGCGATGAGGGTATCCTGCTCAAGAAATACGAGTAGAACATTTCCGCTTACGACCCAATCCGGTCATTTCGTCGTTGCTTATATTGCCGACGGGAAATAGCTCTATACGAACCCATTTGAGCGTTACCGAATGCCCGCATATATGCTTGCACATATATATGTCTAGTAGTATATATGGTTTTATGAATATAAAGGCAGAGCATTTCTTCAAGATTCTTGCGGATCTCACGCGGTTACGGGTTCTCGTGCTTTTGAGCAGGGAAGGTGAACTCTGTGTATGTGAGCTGACCCATGCGCTCGGCGAAATCCAGCCAAAAATCTCGCGCCACCTTGCGCTGTTACGTGAAGCCGAGATTGTTCTGGACCGGCGTCAGGGGCAGTGGATCTATTACCGGTTAAACCCAAAACTACCGGACTGGACCCAAGTCGTACTCACCCAAACCACCGAGGGCGTCGCGAAGCAGATACCCTTCAGTCGCGATCATCGCGCCTTGTGCCAGATGCCCAATCGCCCCGGCAGTGCCTGTTGTGCCTGATCGCTCAGGGGCGAACTGAGGAGAAATGTGTAATGCCGGATAGGCTGATCAATATTCTGTTTCTGTGTACCGGGAATTCCTGCCGGTCCCAGATGGCAGAAGGCTGGGCGCGAACCCTGGGTGTCGGGAAGGTCGATGTGCAATCGGCGGGGATTGAGGCGCATGGCAAGAATCCCCGCGCTATCGCGGTGATGAACGAGGCCGGTGTGGATATTTCGGGCCAGGAATCGACGCGCCTGACAGCCAGCATGATCGATTGGGCTGACCTCGTGGTCACCGTCTGTGGACATGCTGACGAGCAATGCCCATTGCTACCACCCTCGGTGCGCAAGATTCACTGGCCCCTGGAAGACCCGGCCAAGGCCACCGGTGACGACGCGTCGATCCTGGCGGTGTTTCGCGCGACTCGGGACGATATCCGCCAGCGGGTCCAATCCTTGATATCAGGACTGGTGGAACAAACGAACAGAACCGAGGCAGAGCCATGAGTGCGCAATGTGAAACGACGGGAAAAAAGGCCAGTGGGGCCGATATGGGTTTATTTGAACGTTACCTTACAGTGTGGGTCTTTCTGTGCATCGTTGCCGGCATCGCGCTGGGGCATTTTATCCCTGAGTCTTTTCAACTGGTCGGCAAGATGGAAGTGGCGCAGGTCAATCTGCCGGTGGCGGTCCTGATCTGGCTGATGATCATCCCTATGCTGCTCAAGATTGATTTCCGCGCGCTGCACCAGGTCAAGGATCACTGGCGTGGGATCGGCGTTACCCTGTTCGTCAACTGGGCTGTAAAACCCTTTTCCATGGCTCTGCTGGCTTGGCTGTTTATCCGAGGCCTGTTTGTGGACTGGCTGCCAGCCGAGCAGATCGATTCCTATATTGCGGGCCTAATTATCTTGGCTGCCGCACCCTGTACCGCAATGGTGTTTGTTTGGAGCCACTTGAGCGAGGGCGAGCCGCATTTTACGCTTACGCAGGTTGCGCTCAATGACGTGGTCATGATCTTCGCGTTTGCGCCGATCGTCGGTCTGCTGCTGGGCCTGTCCTCCATTGCCGTGCCCTGGGGAACGCTGTTCCTGTCAGTCGTGCTGTATATCGTCATCCCCGTACTGATCGCCCAGCTGTGGCGACGTACTGTGTTGGCCGAGGGGCAAGGTGATACCAAACTCGCACGGGTTATCAAGATGCTGCATCCTATTTCCTTGATCGCCTTGCTGGCCACGCTGGTGTTGTTGTTTGGTTTCCAGGGAGATCAGATCATCGCGCAACCGCTGATTATACTTTTGCTGGCGGTTCCGATTCTGATCCAGGTGTTTTTCAACTCAGGACTAGCTTACCTGCTAAATCGCTGGGTTCGGTCACCGCATTGTGTGGCAGGTCCGTCGGCGCTTATCGGTGCCAGTAACTTCTTTGAACTCGCCGTCGCCACCGCCATTGTTCTGTTCGGTTTTCAGTCCGGTGCGGCGCTCGCTACCGTGGTTGGTGTGTTGATCGAAGTGCCGGTGATGCTGGCGGCAGTGAAAGTGGTCAATAGTACGCGTGGCTGGTACGAGCAAGCGCCCGGTGTGGTACCTCACGAAGAGTGTTGTCCATCGGGCGTTCATTTGCACGCGCACCAGTAATCAGGAAATGCCGATTGGGCAATATTTGTATTTTGGGAACGTCTGCTTCTGGCCGAATGCGGACGGGTCGCTTAATGACCCTGAAGCGTTTGCGTAGAGACCCTTTGAACCAGTAACTAGGAACTCACAACTGTCTTTTACGGGCAAGGATAGGGATATCGTCGATGAATCGCCTCAATTTCATCCAGCACCGTGTCCGCGAGCTCCATATCACCCGTGGCGAGATTCTCCTGCAGCTGGTCCAGGCTGGTGGCGCCGATGATGTTGCTGGTGAGAAACGGCCGGCTGTTGACGTAGGCCAGCGCCATCTGCGCCGGTTTAAGGTTGTGGCGCCGGGCCAGGTCCAGGTAGGCGGTGGTCGCCTCGATACCGGTCTCGGTGAGATAGCGCTGGTAGTCCGGATACAAAGTCAGACGCGCGCCGGCCGGGCGTGCGCCGCCGGCGTATTTGCCACTTAAGACGCCGAAGCCCAGCGGCGAGTAGGCCAGCAGACCCACCTGTTCGCGATCGGCGATCTCGGCCAGGCCCACCTCGTAGCTGCGGTTCAACAGGTTGTAAGGATTCTGCACGCTGACGATGCGCGGCAAGCCAAGGGTCTCGGCGGTCCGCAGGTAGCGCATGACACCCCAGGGGGTTTCATTGGATACTCCCACGTAGCGAATCTTGCCGGCGGCCACTAGCTCGCCGAGCACGGTGAGGGTGTCTTCGATTGCGATTGCCTGCGGGTCATCCTTGGGCGTGTAGCCCAGGCGGCCAAAATAATTGGTCGGCCGATCCGGCCAGTGCACCTGATACAAATCGATATAGTCGGTCTGCAGGCGCATCAGACTGGCGTCGATGGCCGCCTCGATATTAACGCGGTCGAGCCGCGTGCGACCGTCGCGGACATGGGGCATCCAGTCGCCGCAGGGACCCGCGACCTTGCTCGCGAGGATCACCTTGTCCCGGTTGGCGCGCGCGCTGAGCCATTCGCCGATGATGGTTTCGGTGCGGCCGTAGGTTTCCGCCTTCGGTGGAATCGAATACATCTCCGCGGTGTCGATGAAATTCACGCCCGCATCCAGGGCGGCATCGAGTTGTGCGTGCGCCTCCGTCTGTGTGTTCTGCTCGCCCCAGGTCATGGTGCCGAGACAGATGACGCTGACATCGATATCCGTGTTACCCAATTTTCGGTGTTGCATCGCTCAATCCCGTGACGAACGTGGCGGCATTCTTCAGTATTCGATTGTGCCACAGCCGGTGAACCGGAATCAGGCGCATGGGCACCATGGCCTCACTAAGTGGTTGATTTAATTTATGTAACTCATGTGATGCCGCAAATGCGGATTGGCAGTTCGCCTCGGCAGCCGCCGCCGCAGTGGGCTAGAATGAGCCTTCCCGATTCGACTGCGCAGTGGTGACCGTCATGCCCGAGACCATCCGTCGAGAACAGATCGTGGACGCGGCTCTCGAGCTTGCGCAGGCGCATGGTTGGGAAGCCGTGCGCTTGCATGATATTGCCACGCATCTGAGCACCGGCCTGGACGACATTCGCACGCATGTTCGCGAAAAGGAGGATATCGTCGATGCCTGGTTCGACCGCGCCGATGCGGCCATGCTGCAGGCCGCCGAGATGTCGGAGCTTGCAGAACTTTCGACCCGTGAACGCCTGCGGCGATTGATGATGGCATGGTTGGGCGCCCTCGCGCCGCAGCGTAGAGTAACCCGCCAAATGATTCTGAATAAACTTGAACCGGGCCACCTGCATGTGCAGATCCCCGGCCTGTTGCGAGTCAGTCGCACGGTGCAGTGGTGGCGGGAGGCGGCGCAGCGGGACGCAACCTATATCTGTCGCGCACTGGAAGAGACCGCCTTGACGTCGATTTATTTGATGACGTTCGTTTACTGGATGAGCGACGATTCGATTGACAGTGGGCGAACCGCGCAGTTCCTCGACGGCCACCTGCGGCGTGCCGAAAGTTTTGTGAGCTGGTTGCCCGGCACCCCGGTACGGACCGCTACCGCGGACGCCGGCCGCGATATCTGACGTCTGTGGATACCCTGACCCATGCCTTGAGCGGTGCCCTGTTGGCCCGCGCCACGGCGCCGCGACAAGCACAGCCGGGCGCGCTCAGTCTGCGTGCACGCATGTGGATGGGCTTTGCCGCCGCCGCGTTTCCCGATAGCGACTTCGTATTTCGCTGGGTCGATGATCTGACCTATTTGAACCTGCATCGCGGCGTAACCCATTCTCTGATATGCCTGCCCCTGTGGGCATTCGGTCTGGCGGCGTTGTTTGCGCTGCTCAGCCGCGGGCGTTATCGCTGGCGCGCCTTCGTCGGCGTCGCGATGCTGGGGATTTCCATTCATATCGCCGGCGATGTCATCACGGCCTGGGGCACGAAAATCCTGGCGCCGTTCTCCGACGCGCGGGCGTCCGTGCCGACCACATTTATCATCGATTTCTTCTTCACGGGAATTATTGTGCTTGGATTGCTGACCGCGTCGCTGCTGCGGCGGTACGGGCGGGTGGTGGCGCGTGTGGGTCTGGCGGTGCTGGTCGCCTATGTGGGCATGCAAGGGGTCATGCATCAGCGCGCACTGCAGATCGGCGAGGCCTTTGCGCTGCGCACCGGGCTGCGTGGCAGCGAAGTGCGCGCCATGCCGCAGCCGTTTTCACCGTTCAATTGGAAGGTACTGGTGATCGATGGGGATACCTATCACGAGGCAGCGGTGAATCTCATACGCAGGCAGCCACTACGGTTGACCGCCGATGCGGGCTGGGTGAATCGTATTCGCGCATCCTATGCGCCCGCGGATCAGGCCGGGTGGCAACGCCATTACCGGTTCGGGTCCGGCAGCGAGGCGGTCCTGCTGGCACAGGAGGCTTGGCGCCACGAGGCGTTCGCACCGTTTCGCCGCTTCGCCATGTTCCCGGTGCTCTACGAGTTTCAGCGAGGTGCTCGCAATACCTGTGCCTGGTTTGCGGATCTGCGTTTTACCATGACGGAACGCACGCCGCCGTTTCGCTTCGGCATGTGTCGGGCGGCAGGCGGCGGCACCTGGCGTCTGGAACGTATGCGTTAGGGAATCTTTGATTAATTCAGAGCTTCCCTAGAAGGTCCGCCGATCCCAGCCCCACATGGCGCGTGGCGCATTGACGAACTCGATGTAGCTGCGCTTGGCCGGAATCCCTAGTTCAGTCTCCATCAGCCCACACAAGCTTTCCGACAAAGAGGTGGTCTGACTTTCCGCCAGGCCGATGGATTTGAGTTGCAGGAAAGCGCAGGGCGCATCGTCACCGGCAAACAGCATCGGCACCGGCGGCTCGATGGCCACCATCACATAGTTCTCGGATTTTCCCAGCCCCGCGGCCACCGCGGCGGAGACCTGCTTGATGAACGTCGCCTGGGTGTCCGCATCCAGCGACTTGTTCGTTTGTACTTTTAGGTAAGGCATGGGGCGCAACTCCGCTCTGATATGATGATGCCGGATGATAGTGCAAGTAGGTGGGCGATATGAAACAGCATGCACCGGCCTGTGACCGCAATCGGGACCCGATCCTGGCGATCTTGGCGGAGGTCTTGCAGGACACGCGTCGGGTGCTGGAGATCGGCAGCGGTACGGGGCAGCATGCGGCCTACTTCGCCCAGGGTCTGCCGCACCTGACCTGGCAGCCCAGTGACCTCACGGAGAACCTGGCCAGCATCGACGCCTGGCGTGCCGAGGCGCAGGCCCCTAATCTGCTAGCGCCCGTGGCGCTGGATCTATTTGCGGAATCGTGGCCGGTGCAGGCGTTCGACGCGGTGGTCTGCATTAACACCATCCACATCGTGCCCTGGGCGGCGGTGGAACGGCTGTTCGCCACGGTTGCAGCGCGGTTGCCGGTCGACGGCGTGATGTATGTCTACGGCCCCTACCGCTACCCGGATCGGCCGCTGGAACCGAGCAACGAAAATTTCGATGCCTGGCTCAAGCAGCGGGATCCACGCAGCGGCGTGCGTGATTTCACGGCGGTGGACGCGCTGGCGCGGGCCGCGGGGCTCACGCTGCAGGGTGATCGAGCGATGCCTGCCAACAACCGTTCCATCTGGTGGCGCAAAGGTTAGGACGCCGTATCGGTGTCATCCGGGTCACCGGTTTGCCACTCACGCAGCTTACGGTACATGCGGCGTACATGACTGCCCGGCCAATAGACCTGATCACAATGCGAACAGTAATAAATGTCGTCGCCGAAGCTGCGCGCATCCGCCGGGATCCGCGCTCGTTGCGTCTCGCTCGCCAATTCCAGTTCGGCGTTGCATTCGAGGCAGCGTGAGAAGGGTCGGTAGAGCCAGTCGATCGCAATCTTGCCGGCCAGCTCCGCCGCACAGTCGTGCACGCCGTTTTCTTCGAGTAACAGGACCGAGTTCGCGGCGTTCTTGTGTTCGAGGATTTTGCGATCCCGGGTGATGAACAGGCGATGCTCATCCCGGGCCTGGGCCAGCAATTCCCGATCCCGGTCGCCGTGTTGCGCGATCGCCGTGTCGTAACCCGCCGCACGCAACCAGCGGCCGAGGCGATTCAGCATCTCATCGCAAAGGAATCGCAAGGGCGTTAATTTGTTGATTGCGTCCGCGCCAAGGCGATTGCTTCCGCGAGGTTGCTACACTCGAGGGCCGCCACCTTTTCGGTAAGTCCATTGACGATTTCCCGGATCACGCCGGGACCCTCGAAGATGAGCGTCGAATAGATCTGCACCAGCTCGGCGCCGGCGACCAGTTTTTCCCATGCGTCGTCCGCCGTGCTGATGCCACCGACACCGATGATGGGGACTCTGCCGCGCAGGCGCGCGTAGAACTCGCGTATGACCAATGTCGACGCATCTTTCAGGGGCGCGCCGCTCAAGCCGCCCGCCTCCTTTGCCAGGGGTTCGCCTTCGAGGCCGGGCCGGGCCACGGTCGTGTTGGTCGCGATGAGGGCGTCGATTTCGTGTTTGACTACGAGATCGGCAATCCCATTGATCTCGTCAGTGGTGAGATCAGGCGCCACCTTGAGCGCAATCGGCACATAACGCGCGCCCTTGACCGCGCGTTTTTGCTGTTCCTTCTTGAGACGCGCAAGCAATTCGTCGAGTTGCGCGCCTTGCTGCAGATTGCGCAGCTGGGGTGTATTCGGTGACGAGATGTTTATCGCGATGTAGTCGGCATAGGGATACACCGCACGCAAGCCGATGACATAGTCGTCGTCGGCCTTTTCCAGGGGGGTCTTGGCATTCTTGCCTATGTTCACACCGACAATGGCATCCGCCTCCGGACGATGCAGGTTTTTCAGAAATCGTTTGAGACCGATATTGTTGAAACCCATGCGATTGATAATCGCGCGTTGTGCCGGCAGTCGGAACAGCCGCTTCTTCGGATTACCCGGCTGTCGGCGAGGTGTCACGGTACCCAGTTCAAGGCTGCCGAAGCCCAGCGCCGCAAGCGCGTCGATACATTCGCCGTTCTTGTCGAGGCCGGCGGCGAGGCCCACCGGATTACGGAAACGCAGGCCCATGACGTCTACCGGCAGCGCCGCGACACGCTCGTCGTTCCATTTGTCGACCAGCCTGATGGCGCCCGGAATGCGCGCGAGCAGTGCTAACGCCCGCAGAGTGAGGGTATGGCTGGTTTCCGCGGGCAGCAGGAACAGGAAGGGGCGGAGGGCTTTATACATGTCGAGTATTGATCAGGTATCGCGTGTGACTGATTCAGTGTAACCGGCGGCGGTTGGATCAGAAAGTCTCCCGCTCGCCGAGATAACGCCACTGACCCCGCGGCAGCCGACCGAGCTTGACGTGACCGATACGTACCCGCTTGAGCCCGGTGACAGCCAGGCCAACCAGTTCACACATGCGGCGAATCTGCCGTTTGCGCCCTTCGGTCAAGATAAAGCGCAATTGATCCTCATTCAGGCGCGTCACTTTGGCCGGGCGCAGGGCGCGGCCGTCCAGCGTGAGGCCATGATTCAACATTCGCAAAGCCTTTGCGGTCACGTCGCCGCCGACCCGCACGAGGTATTCTTTCTCGATTCTGGAATCCGCACCGATCAACTGCTTGGCGATACGCCCGTCCTGGGTGAGGACCAGCAAGCCCTGGGAGTCGATATCGAGACGCCCCGCGGGGGCCAGGCCCTTGCGTTGCTTCGCCGCGAACCGACGTTGCGATCGATCCTCGGCATAATGATTTTTCGCGGTGACCAGGTCGATCGCCGGGGCATAGTCTTTCTCCGGTTGTCCCGAGACGTAGCCGATCGGTTTGTTGAGCAGGATGGTCACCACGTCTTTCTGGCGACGCTGCGCACGCTCATCGAGCGTGACGATCTGGTCGGGACGGACTTTGGTGCCCAGCGTCGTAATGCGCTCACCGTCGACGTAGACCCAGCCCTGTTCGATGAACCGGTCGGCCTCACGGCGCGAACAGAGGCCGCGCTCGGACATGAGTTTTGACAACCGTACTTCTTTCATATGTTTCTGTGGTCCGGGCCACGCTGCCAGCGCAGGTCTTGGCGGAAAAATTCTGTTATTCTGTGGCGCCCCCGCAAGCAGCTGTCCTGAGGCGGGTACTGTCGAATCAATTCGTTCCCGGAGTCGAGGATGTCGGACAAGTCTAATCGTTCCCGAAGTGGGCATTTCCAGCGTCTGGTGGGAAGGCAATACCTGCAACATGCATCTCAATGACCTGGCGGCGAAGGTCAAGGAAGGTGTCACCGCAGCCGGTTTGGTGGGCATGCGGTTCAATACCGTCGGTGTCAGTGACGGTATTTCCATGGGCACCGAGGGCATGAGTTATTCGCTGCAGTCCCGCGACCTCATCGCCGACTCCATCGAAACGGTCATGGCCGCCCAGTGGTATGACGCGAATATTTCCATACCCGGCTGCGACAAGAATATGCCCGGGTGCATGATCGCCATCGGGCGGCTGAATCGGCCGGCGTTGATGGTTTACGGCGGCACGATTCGGCCGGGGCATCGCGACGGGCAGACCCTCGATATCGTGTCCGCGTTTCAGAGTTACGGCGAGTTCATTGCCGGCAAAATCGACGACGACACGCGCCAGGAGATCGTCAGGAATTCCTGTCCTGGCGCCGGCGCCTGCGGCGGCATGTATACGGCCAACACCATGGCCTCGGCGATCGAGGCGATGGGGATGTCGCTGCCCTACAGTTCATCCACGCCGGCGGAGGATCCCGGCAAACTCGACGAATGCGTGCGTGCCGGCGTGGCGATTCGGCATTTGCTCGAAAACGATATCCGGCCCCGCGACATCATGACCCGGGAGGCCTTCGAGAATGCCATGGTGATCATCATGGCCCTGGGGGGTTCCACGAATGCGGTACTGCATTTGATTGCCATGGCACGTGCCGTGGATGTGAATGTCACGATCGACGATTTCCAGGCCGTGAGCGACCGCATCCCGTTCCTGGCGGACCTCAAACCCAGTGGCAAATATGTCATGGAGGACCTGCACAATGTAGGCGGGACGCCGGCGGTGATGAAATTTCTCCTCGCCGAGGGCCTGATCGACGGTGAGTGCATGACGGTGACCGGCAAGACCATGGCGGAAAACCTCGCCGAGCTGCCGGGTTTGCACGACGGCCAGGACGTGATGTTGCCGTTGGCGAACCCAATCAAGGCGAGTGGCCATATTCAGATCCTGCGCGGGAACCTGGCGCCGGGGGGCGCGGTCGCAAAGATCACGGGTAAGGAGGGTGAGCGTTTCGTCGGCCCGGCCAAGGTGTTCGATGCCGAGGAGGCGATGCTGCAGGCGCTCGAAGACAACCAGATCAAGGCCGGCGACGTGGTGATTATTCGCTATGAAGGGCCCAAGGGTGGACCCGGCATGCCGGAGATGCTCACCCCGACCTCCGCCATCATGGGCGCGGGTCTCGGCAGCGATGTGGCCTTGATCACCGACGGCCGCTTCTCCGGCGGTTCGCACGGCTTCATTATCGGTCATGTGGTGCCGGAGGCGCAGGAGGGCGGACCCATCGCCCTGATCGAGGACGGTGACATGGTCACCATCGACGCAGCCGGCAATGAACTGAGCGTGGCTGTCAGTGACTCGGAGATGGCGCGGCGCAAGGGTGCATGGGAAATGCCGCCCTACAAGGCCGCACGTGGCACGCTGTATAAATATATCAAGAACGTGAAGACCGCGAGCGAAGGCTGTGTCACCGACGAATAAGCGGTATCCGTATCATCAATACACGCTGTAAGAGAATATAACAGGAGGCGATCGTGGGACGGTTGATCAAATGGCTTGTGATTGTAGTCGGGTTTATCGTGCTGGCTTTGGCGGCGGCGGCGGTGGCACTCCCGTTTCTTGTCGATCCCAACGACTACAAGGATGAAATTGCGAACGCCGTAAAGAAGAACACCGGGCGTGATCTGACCATCGACGGCGATCTGGGCCTGTCGGTGTTTCCCTGGGTCGGCATCAATACCGGTCGTCTCGCCCTGGCCAATGCGCCGGGCTTCGGCGCGGATCCGCTGGCCCAGGTGGATGAGGTGGACGTCAAGGTCAAACTCATGCCGTTGCTCAGGAAGCAACTCGAAGTCAACACCGTCGCGCTGCATGGGCTGACGCTGAACCTGGTCACGAACGCGGCCGGACGCACCAATTGGCAGGACCTGGCCGGCGCAAAGGCCGCCAAGCCGGAGGCCGCTGAAGCCGAGGCCGGTGTGGCACTGGCCGCCATTGCGGTGCAGGGCGTCGATGTGCGCGATGGGCGTGTCGTCTGGGATGACCGTAAGGCCGGCAGCAAGTATCTGTTCGACAAAATCCAATTGACCACCGGCAAGATCGTTTCCGGCAAACCGGCACAGGTCAGCCTGGATCTGGAGGCCGAAGGCGGTGGCCTGCCCAATCGGGTTCCGCTTGAGTTGGACACCACGGTCAAGCTGGATGTGGATGCACAGACCGTGAGTCTGGGTGATCTCAAACTGGCACTGAAGGATCTGCCGGCCAAGCTTGCTTTGGCGGTGCCCAGCGTTGACGTGGCGCTGAAAAAACAGACGTTGCAGGTGCCGTCATTTGCCGTCGAGTTTGGCGAATTGAATGCCCAGGGTTCGTTGAGCGGGAATTCCATTATTGATGCGCCACGCTTCAAGGGTGAAATCGACGTACCGGAATTCGCGTTACGTAATTTGTTGGCATCGCTGGGTACGGAGGTGCAGACCGCCGACGCCAAGGCCCTGGCGCGCGCGTCCTTGCGCGGCAAACTCAGCGGTACCCTGGATAAGATCCGCGTGCAGGATCTCACCGCGACCCTCGATGACAGTAAATTGACCGGTGAACTCGAGTTGGGTCTGGGCGCCAAGTCCGTATACAAATTCAATCTTAACGTCGACCAGATCGATCTCGACCGTTACCTGTCACCGGCCGCGGAAGCCAAAACAACGGCGGAGGCGGTTCCGGGCGAGGCCCTGGTGGCACTGCCGGTGGCACCCCTGCGGGGTATGGATGCGCAGGGTGACTTCCGCATCCAGACTTTCAAGATCAGCGGCCTGTCAATCGCGGATATGCACATCGGGGTCTCCTCTGTCGGCGGCAACCTGAAGGTCGCACCCATACGCGCCAAGTTGTATGAAGGTGCCCTGGATGGCTCGCTGGGTGTGGATGCCCGCAGTGACACGCCGCGCTTTCAGATCGCCGAGACCCTGACCGGCGTAAAGCTGGGCCCGCTACTGCAGGACGCCGGCATCAGCGACAAGCTGACTGGCCGCGGTCAGGTCAGCCTCAATGTTGCTGGGCAGGGCGCGACGGCGGATGCGCTCATGCGCAGCCTGTCCGGCGAGGCACCGTTCGCGCTGCGCGACGGCGCGATCAAGGGACTCAATATCCGCAAGCTGGTGATACAGGCGAAACAACTCGCGGCCAAGGCGGAGGGCAAGGAGTACAAGACCGAGGCAGACGAGAAGGACGAGTTTCAGTTCACCGAGATGACCGGCACTCTCCGCTTCGGCGACGGCCTGGTCCGCAACGACGACCTGGCCATGAAGTCGCCGTTGTTTCGGGTCGCCGGCAAGGGCAAGGCCAGCCTGATCGATGAGACCATCGATTACACGCTGAATGTCACGGTGGTGGAATCGTCCAAGGGCCAGGGTGGCGCCGAACTGCAGGACCTCAAGGGTGTAACCATTCCAATTCGCGTCGCGGGTAATCTGCACGCGCCTTCTTACGGGATCGATTTCGGCGCGCTAGTACAGAAACAGCTCGAGAAGAAGATCGAGGAAAAGCTTGAGAAGAAGCTCGACAAAAAACTCGGCAAGGAACTGGACAAGCTCTTCGGGCGCTGAGACCGTCGCGCGACAATCGATCCGGATCTAGTCTGGCAGATCGAACAACAGGAACTCCGTCGTGCGGTCGGTGCCGATATCGATATGCGGCTCGTCAACGATAGCCGCCCCGTCACCTGTTTCGAGTCCCACGCCATTCACGCTCAGAGCGCCGCGCGCCACCTGGATCCAGGTGCGGCGCTTCGCGCCCGGTGTATGCGTGACCTGCTCGCCAGCTTCGAGTAGCGAGGCATATATTTTCGCGTCCTGATTGATCGATACCGCGGTATCTGTCCCGTCGCCACCGGCCACCAGGCGCAGGGCGCCGCGTTTCTCCCTCGCCGGCACCGCAATCTGCGCGTAGCTCGGGGGCAGCCCGGTGCGCTCCGGCAGGATCCAGATCTGCAGCAGGTGCACCGGTTCTTCGGTCGAGGCGTTGAATTCGCTGTGGGTCACGCCACTGCCGGCACTCATGCGCTGCACGTCGCCGGCACGGATGATGGACCCGTTTCCCATGCTGTCTTTATGCTCCAGGGCACCGCTGAGCACGTAGGTGATGATTTCCATGTTGCGGTGGGGGTGGGTGCCGAAGCCGCCCGCGGGCGCGATACGATCATCGTTGATGACCCGCAGCACGGAATAGCCCATGTGGTCCGGATCGTGATAGTCCGCAAACGAAAAACTATGATAAGTGTCGAGCCAACCATGGTTGGCATGGCCACGATCTTCACTGCGTCGAATATCTATCATTCAGGGCTCCAGTGGGTGCTGGTGGTCAGGCATATCTTTCGCGCGTCAGGTCTGCGTAAATGCTAATGCTTAACGTCGGCAGGAAAAGCGAAATATTCTGCGCGATTCGTTCACGAGATTTGATCATGCCCCTGCAGCCGCCGCGGATTAACTCTTGAATGAGCTTTTGTTTCGATAGATTACCGAGAACTGTCGTACATTCGAATTGTCTAACCGTCCGGTATCATCGACGGATATCTCGCCGCGAGCAGCCATGGACTTCTTAACGTCAAGACTAACGACCGGGCATTGGGCACGTTTCGTTGTCTACCCATTGGCCGCTTTGGCGGGAGTCGCCATTTTGCACGCCCGGCACGCCTCGGCAGACGAAAGAAACGGCTTCGAATTAGCGGGCGCCAGCATACCGCCGGCGGAAATTCATCAGGGCGGCCCGCCGCGGGACGGTATTCCCGCCATCGATCAGCCAAAATTTGTCGCCGTGGACGCGGCGGAATTCCTGTCCAATACGGATCAGGTGCTCGGGGTTTTCCGCAATGGTCATGCCAGGGCCTATCCGATCCGCATCCTTGACTACCACGAAATCGTGAATGATCGATTTGGCGCCGAACCGATCGTGGTGACTTATTGTCCTCTGTGCGGCAGCGGGGTCGCATTTTCCGCGCAGGCGGCGGGCGCCGCGCGCCGTTTCGGTGTTTCAGGGCTGCTCTACAACAGTGATGTGTTGCTCTACGACCGGGAAACCGAATCGCTCTGGTCGCAGATACTCGGTCAAGCCATCAGCGGGCCGTTGCAGGGCCGCAGGCTGGAGCGCATACCGATCACGCATACCAGCTGGTCGGATTGGCGACGCCGTCACCCCGATACGCTTGTATTGTCCGACCGTACCGGTTATCGCCGCGACTATACCGTGAGCCCCTACGCGGGCTATGAGGAAAGCCGCCGGGTATGGTTTCCGGTCGCAAATACCAGTCGCCGCTATCATCCGAAAGAACGCGTGATTGGCCTTGAGCTGGACGGTCGCTACAAGGCCTATCCGTTTGCGGAGCTGGCCAAGGGCACCGGCGCGCTGATGGACATCGTCGCCGGGCGGCAGGTAACGGTCCGTTTCGATGCCGTACACCGTACCGGCCAGGTGTTCGACGCCAGTGGCCGGATGATACCCAGCCTGACCGCCTATTGGTTTGCCTGGTATGCGTTTCATCCGGATACCGAGGTTTATCAGGCCAAACAGTAAAAAGTTGCAAGGTACAAGTGACAAGAAGCTCGGAATCGCGGTTTCGCTTGCAACCTGTACCTTGTACCTTGTACCTTAGTCTGAAAGTCCGTATCCATTCCACCCGCTGCTCATGATTTAACGAAGGAGTCCATGGAAGTCCAGACCCAAAATATGGCGTTGTTTTGCGATTTCGAAAATATCGCCTTAGGTGTGCGCGACACGAAGTATGCGCGTTTCGACATAAATAAGGTGCTCGAGCGTCTGCTCCTGAAGGGCAGCATCGTCGTCAAAAAGGCCTACTGTGATTGGGCGCGCTACAAGGAATTCAAACAGCCAATGCACGAGGCGGCATTCGAATTATTTGATATTCCGCACGTCCGTATATCCGGGAAGAACTCGGCGGATATACGCATGGTGGTGGATGCGTTGGATCTGTGTTACACGAAGGCGCACGTGGATACCTTTGTGATTATCAGCGGCGATTCGGATTTTTCGCCTCTCGTGAGCAAGCTGCGCGAGAACAACAAGATCGTGATTGGCGTCGGCGTTAAGAACTCAACCTCCGATCTACTCATCAATAATTGCGACGAGTTTATTTTCTACGATGATCTTGTTCGCGCCAAAGCAACAACGAAAAAGGCAAAGAAGAAGACCACTACCAAAACCGGAGCCGCGCGCAAGGCGAAAACAGAGGATGAGAGAAAGCAGGAAGCTATCGATTTGGTGCTCGAGATCGTGCGCGATCTGTTTGCGGAGCGAAGCGTTGACGAGAATGTCTGGGGCTCCATGGTCAAACAGACGCTCAAGCGGCGTAAGCCGGGATTCAATGAATCCTATTATGGTTTTGATTCCTTCAGCGAACTCCTGGAAGAGGCACAAAAACGCGAACTTGTTCGCCTGCAAAAGGATGAGCGATCAGGCGGTTATATTATTCGTCGCTAGCGGGAGTCAGCGCGCTTTTTCTCCGTCGCCGAAGTATGGTTACAATCCCCGTCTGCCGGTCCCGGGCATGCAGGCACGCCCGGATCCGTCTTAAACCTGGATCAGGAGTCTGAGAATGAAATATGTGTTAGTCCTTTTGGGAATCGCAGTCGTAATCGTCGTACTCTACCTGAACAGCGGCGATACCGATGGCGAGCAGGCATCGCTCAAGGAGATGGCGCAGGCCACGGTCGAGCGGGCCGAGCAGGCGGCGCAGGAGACTGTGCAGGCGGCAGGTGACATGGCCGCGGAGGCGGTCGAGGCAACTGCAGAGGCCGTGACGGATGCCGGCGACATGGCAGAGACGGCGATAGACACCGCCGCCGACGCGGGGGCAGGTGCCGGCGACATGGCCGCGGAGGCGGTCGAGGCAACGGCGCAGGCCGTAACGGATGCGGGTGATATGGCGGACCCAACCGCTGCCGCCGCTGACATGGCGGAGACAGCGATGGAGACTAGCGCCGAGGCGGTCGAGGCAACTGCAGAGGCCGTGACGGATGCCGGCGACATGGCCGAGACGGCAATAGACACCACTGCCGATGCGGGGGCAGGTGCCGGCGACATGGCCGCCGAGGCGGTCGAGGCAACTGCAGAGGCCGTGACGGATGCCGGCGGCATGGTTGACCAAACCGCTGCCGCCGCCGGCGACATGGCAGAGACGGCGAAAGACACCGCCGCCGATGCGGGGGCGGATGCCGGTGACATGGCCGCGGAGGCGGTCGAGGCAACCGTGCCGGCAACCGCGGAAGTCACCGAGCAGGCCGCGGCAGTGGTGCAGGATGCCACGCAAGCCGCCGGTGCAGGTGCCGCGGGGGCAGCCGCGGCAACGGCAGCCACTGCAGCGGCGACCGAGTCAGCTGCGGCTGCGACGACGCAGGCAGCGGAAGCCGCCGCCCCGGCGGCGGCGCCACCCGCAGCGCAAGGCGGTGCGGATCTGGTGACCGGCAAGAAGATTTATTCTGGTAGCTGTATGGCCTGCCACGGCAGTGGTGTCGCCGGCGCACCCAAGCTGGGTGACAAGGCGGTCTGGGAACCGCGCATTGGTCGGGGTATGGCGAAGCTCGTCGAAAACGCAATCAACGGCTACCAGGGGAGCGCCGGATACATGCCGCCCAAGGGTGGGTTTGCAAATCTCAGCGATGCGGAAGTCGAAGCCGCGGTCGCCTATATGGTCGACGAAAGTAATTAGATCGTGCAGAAGGACCCGGGGCGGCCACGGCCGCCCCGGGTCTATAGTGCATTAATGTCCGGATCGTTTTGTGCCGTCATCCGGTTCCGGTGCGCCCGCCAGGCATTGCGGATACGCTCGGTCATCTCGCCGGGTGCCGCCTTGGCAACATGATAGCGGGCACCGGCGTCGAGCATGGGCTGTATCTCAGTAGTCGAATCGTCACCCGTAAACACGATGACCATGGCGGAGTCTTGGTGTTCTGTAATCTGGGCCAGCGTATCCTTGCTGTCTAGCTGGGGCATATAAACATCCAGCCATACCATATCCGGTCCCAGTGACTTAAACATCTCCACCGCTTGCTTGCCATCTTGCGCCTCACCGGCGATTTCCCAGCCCGACGAAAGCGCAACAATCTTGAGCAGATCGCGGAAATGCGCGTCGTCGTCGGCGATTAGTACCCGCGGGCAATCGCCCGTTGGCGGTGTATCGCTCATTAATGCGGTAGAGTTCATCATGGAGTTGGTAGCTGTGTCCTAAGGCGGGTGTTCAAAGCGCCGCACGGGACTTCCATCGTTTATCGACCCAGGCGAGGTGCGGATGGGAAATCTCGTTGTTGATGACCAGATCCATGCCCAATAACTGCATGATGTGGTCGACGCCGAGAGCATCGTCGAGTTCGGACAACAGGCGGTTGAGATGGTCTTCGTTCACGTACAACAAATTGGGTGCGTAGCCGTGATTTTCGCGGAATTCAGCGACCAATCGATATACATAGCTGAGCATTGCCTGACCCCCGGTGATCGTTCCAAAGCTTTCCTGAGTTAATCCCGTGCTTGAGTCATCGTTGTTGCGCGAGATCCGGTTTCACATTAGCTAAGACGGCCGCGGTGTGCTTTTCTTGAACCCGTTTGGCGATCGTATGCAGCGACCCGCCTGCCGTCGGATCCTGGTCCTGCGCTGATTTAAGTGTAGACTAATGCGCCCGGTGTACGGCGCCCCGAGCGTCCGCGCCGCCGCAAAGGC
Organism: uncultured Gammaproteobacteria bacterium; assembly: GCA_947259975.1. Classification (GTDB taxonomy): domain Bacteria; phylum Pseudomonadota; class Gammaproteobacteria; order HyVt-429; family HyVt-429; genus CAMYOD01. The sequence goes on along the minus strand of CAMYOD010000078.1, from coordinate 45,811 downwards.
ACACTTCTAATGCAAGAAATGGCCACCGGACGGTGCTGACAATATTTGTAATTTCGGCGGTCAGGGATTGGTCACTGTCCAGGCTACGGCGCGCGGGCAGCTGCCGGGAGACCGCGGTGAAACACGCGCTGCGTGGGCACCTCGCGCATGGATCGCGGGATGCGTTCGTGTGGCATGGGGCTTGCAAATCAGAGGCGAACGCGCCGCCGGAAATGCCGTCGTGGGTTGGCGGGAGACCGTGTACACGCGGTCCGGGGCGGTACCGGGCGGGCGGATAAAGCGGGCCCGCCAATAACAACGAACTGTCGAAACTCGGAGGTTTAGTGAAATGCAGCAAATTCTGGAAATGATTCTCAAGGCGCAAAATGGTGAAACTATGCGGCAGATGGCCGGCAATCTGGGCGTCAATGAAAACGACGCCCAAAACGCAGTTGCCAAACTGCTGCCGGCGCTCATGGGTGGCGTCAAACAGAACATGTCGCAACAGGGCGGCCTGGGCTCGCTTTTAAACGCCATCGGCCAGGGAAATCATGGCCGTTACATGGACAATCCGCAAGAGGTCACAAGTAACGCGGCGATTTCGGAAGGTAACGGTATTCTCGGCCATATTCTCGGCAGTAAGGACGTCAGTCGGCAGGTTGCGGGCGATGCGGCGGCCAGTGTCGGCCTGGATGCCGGCGTGGTAAAGAAGATGCTGCCCATGGTGGCGGCCCTGTTGATGGGCTCCCTGAACAAGCAGGCCTCATCCAGCGGGCTTATGGGGCAACTGGCCGGCGGCATCAATGATGACTCGGCCAGCGGTTTGATGGGTATGGTCAGCTCCTTCCTCGACGCGGATAATGACGGATCAATGGCCGACGATCTGTTGGGGATGGCCAAGAAGTTTCTTTAGGCCATGGCTGCGGCGGGGGGGATTGATACCTCAGTCGCAAGAACCGGTCGCCCGGTTAACGATTTGTGGAGGTGGTCTCTGTGCGGATAGGCAACGCGGGACGCTATCGACGTGGATTACCGGCAGGTTTTGGTCGACGTGCCGGGCGCCGGGGTCGCTTTCGTTTGTGGCCGATCATTCTGTTTGGCGCTTTCTTCGCCTATTACTACTTCAGTCACCAGGAGGAAGTACCGATCACCGGTCGCTCCCAGCTCGTCGATATGGATCGGCAGCAGGAGATGGCGTTGGGTTTGCAGTCCTACCGGCAGATTCTCGATCAATCGGTGGTTATTCCAAACGGTCAGATCGTCGATACGGTGCGCGAAATCGGGCGGCGTATTGCGGCCGTGGCGGAGGATCCTGGATTCGAGTGGGAGTTCAATGTCCTTGACTCCGAGCAGGCGAATGCATTCGCGCTGCCTGGTGGCAAGGTCGCGGTCTACACCGGAATTATTCCCATCGCCGAGACGGCCGACGGACTCGCCGTAATCATGGGGCACGAGATTGCCCATGCGATCGCCCGCCATGGTGCCGAGCGCATGGCGCATCAAAAACTCGTGCAATTCGGCTCCATTGCGTTGGGGATGGCGGTGGGCGAAATGGACATGAATACGCGTCGTGCCGTGATGGGTGCCCTTGGTGTCGGCACCCAGTTCGGCGTCCTCCTGCCGTTCTCACGCAACCATGAGTCGGAAGCGGATTACATGGGGCTGATCTATCTTGCGCGTGCCTGTTTCGACCCACGTGCGGCGCCGGGTCTTTGGGAACGTATGGGCGCGGCCGCAGGCCGCCGCGCGCCGGCGGAATTCATGTCCACCCATCCGAGCGGCGAGACCCGAATCCGCCAGTTTCAGGAATGGATGCCCAAGGCGTTGCAGGTACGCAACCAGCATTGCACTGCACCATAGAACCCGGGGCGCGCGGAAATTGGGCAGTTTTCCAGCCAGAACCGCTGAATTTGGGCGTCAAATGCTTGACAGATGTGCGGAATTTCACGGAAGCGCCGAAATCTGGTATCTAGACTGAATAACAGGTAGCAAACAGATCGCCGGCAGGATGCCAAAGGCTTCGAGTTCAATTGTCCTGGTTGTGGGGGTTAGGGAGCTGTCGCCAGTACGCCATGTCGTGACCGTGGCGGCAAATATTGGTGCTTCCATCCTGTGGCGCGCCGGAACCGCATCCGTGTCGTAACGACCGGACCCGGATCACGGCGACGCGCTGTCATATCGGTGGTCTGTCGGGTGGTGCGCAAAGCTGCGCATGCCATGCGCCCTGAATTCGTTTATCACTGGATCGGAATAGATCGATTGAATGATGTTGGGTAACTCTCGATATCGCGATGCAAGCAATCCTGCCAAGGAGGATACAGGCGTGGGAGATTTTGTAATGGATCGGCTGCATAGCCTGTTAAAGCGGCAGCTGACGCAACATTTTGGCAGTCTGGGCGCCATTCCCATGGAATGGAAGCCTGTGATTGCAGCTATCAATGATGCGTACCTGGAATTCGATGCCGAACATCGTACGCTGAAGCGCGCGCTGGAACTCAGCTCCAATGAGTTGTTTCAAGCCAAGTCGGACATGCGCGCATTGTTCGAAGCCTTGCCCGATCTTTTCTTCCGCATCGGCCCCGACGATAAAATTCTCGATCACAAGGTCGGTAGCGAAACACAGTCCTATCTGCCGCCCGAGCCAATCAACGGCAAAAAAATACAAGATATTAATCCAGGCCAGGTCGGTGACATGCTGGCGGATGCGGTCTTCCGTGTGCGTGAATCCCAGATCAAGACGACGCTGGAGTATTCCCTCGGTACCGGCGCAAACCAGCGCTTCTATGAGGCTCGGCTCCTGCCCCTGCTCGAAAAGCAGGTCGTCATCATCGTGCGTAATATCACCGCGCGCAAACGGGCGGAACAGAGCGTACGTTCCAGCGAGGAACGCCTCATGCGGCATAACAATGCGCGTATCGAGGTCCTGGTCAAACTGGCGCGCAGCGAGTCCAGCGGTCGCCAGTACCTGGAGGAGGCGTTTAACCATATTATCGAAGCGAGTGCCGAGGCGCTTGATGTGCCGCGGGCGAGCGTCTGGTTGTTCAATCCCGAGCGCACAAAATTACAATGCGTCGATTTGTATGAAAGCAGTGCACGGCGTCATTCACGGGGTGTCGATCTCGACGTAAGTGAATTTCCCGCTTATTTCGAGGTATTGGACAAGAATCGGGCGATCGCTGCCTATGATGCGCACGAAGATGCGCGTACCCGGGATTTGTCAAAGACCTATTTTCAGCCGATCGGCGTGGGCGCGGTTTTGACTGCGGCGATTCGGGCAGGCAATGAAACGGTCGGCGTAATCAGCCATGAATATGTCGGTGGTTCGCGTCAGTGGGCACTCGAGGAACAGAATTTCGCCGGTTCCATGGCCGATCTGGTCGCCTTGGCGCTCGAGACCTATCAGCGCCGCAAAGCTGAAACCGCGCTCATCGAAAGTCAGGAAAAGTTTCGCATTCTGGCGGAGACTACGGACAGCGCGATTTTCGTGTTCCGTGAAAAATTGTTGTATGTGAATCCGGCGATGGAGCGCTTGAGTGGCTACAGCGAAGCGGAACTATTGGAGAGGGATATTGAGGACATTGTGCACCCGGATTCTATTGACCAGGTCCGGTCGATGGTGGCGTTGCGTTTGCGCGAGGCATCCGAACCGGTCCGCTACGAGATCAGGATTCTCACCAAAGAGGGTCAGGAACGCTGGCTATTTATCAGCTCGGGGCTGATCCATTTCGAGGGCGACGCGGCGGGATTGGCGACTGCGTTCGATATCACGGATCGCAAGGCGGTCGAAGAACATCTTCGCTCGGAGGCGTTTCATGACACATTGACGGGGCTGCCGAATCGCGCCCTGTTTATCGATCGCCTCGGTCACGTAATGAGTCTGGCGACGCGTCGCGAGAACTATAAGTTCGCGGTGTTGTTCCTCGATATCGATCGTTTCAAGCTGCTTAACGATACGCTCGGCCATGTGATTGGAGACGAGATTCTGGTTGAGGTTGCCAGCCGGTTGCTGCGGTGCCTGCGCCCCGGTGATACGGTCGCAAGGGTCGGCGGCGATGAGTTCACGATGCTGCTGGAGGACATCAGTGACGTTGACGAAGCGATACGGGTCTGTGAGCGCATCCAGGACCGAATTTCACAAACGATCATGCTGCATGACCAGGAAGTCTCCCTGACCGTCAGTATCGGAATCGCGATGAGTGACAGTTATTACAGTCGGCCCGATCAAATCATGCGTGATGCGGATGTAGCGATGTATCGGGCCAAGGTCGGTGGGCGTGCGGACTACAAGGTATTCGATTCGGCCATGCGGGCGGGTGCGGCGCGATTGCTGACGCTGGAAGGTGACTTGCGCAGCGCCTTGGAGCGTAATGAGTTACGGCTCCACTACCAGCCCATCGTCACGCTGGAAACCGGTGTCATTCGCGGATTCGAGGCCCTGGTGCGTTGGCAACATCCGCAGCGCGGCCTATTGCCGCCGATGGAATTCATCCCACTTGCCGAGCAGACCGGGCTGATCGTGCCGCTCGGAATGTGGGTATTGCGCGAGGCATGCTCACGTCTACATTCATGGCAGCAAGAGTTTCCGATGGATCCGCCATTGACGATGAGCATTAATATATCGAGCAAGCAGTTCATGCAGCCGGGGGTTATGGACCAAATTGGTCGGATTACCGAGGAAATCGGTGTCGATCGCTCGAATATTATTATCGAATTGACCGAAAACACCCTCATGGATAATCCCGAACATGTCACCGCATTGCTCAGGCAGTTGAAAATGCTCAATATGCAGTTGCACGTGGATAACTTTGGTACCGGTTTCTCCTCACTACGGCATTTGCATCGCTTTCCAATCGACAATTTGAAGATAGATCGTTCCTTCGTGACGAATATCGGTCCGCATGGTGAAAATGTAGAACTCGCACAGACCATCGTCACGCTGGCGCACAACCTGAATATCGGTGTCACCGCCGAAGGCGTGGAAACGGAAGAGCAGGCGCGGTTATTGCGCGATATTCACTGTGATCGCGCGCAGGGCTATTTCTTCTCCAAACCGGTGACCGCCGACGGCGGTACCCGCATTATCTCCGGTCAGCCATATCTGCATTAGCGCGCATTAGACGCTCAACCGAGTTTCGCGCGGTAGCGCCGGAAGTTCTTTTGCAGTCGTACGCGGGTCGGTTGCCACGGGTCACGCCACGGCAGTTTCTTGCGCAGCAGGCTGTGGCATAGCTTCAGTAAGCCATCGATATCGTCGAGGCTGACGAATTCCGGTGCCGGGCCCTGCGGGCGCGTGCAGTCCTGGCCACCCTCGAAGCCCTGGTTGTGATAATTCCCCAGCGGTACCGAAACGCCAATGGTGGGCAAGCCGTACGCGGTGGCGGCATAGCCCTCGCAGGCACCGCCATCCATGATGCGCTGCTGATAGGATCCACGCAGGGAAGACTCCAGAGCCGCTTGCGCGACACGGATGCGGTTGGCGTCGAATACGGTGCCCCGATCACCCAGCCGCAGCACCGGCCCCTTGCCGATCTCCGCGCCGGGCAGGGTGCGCGACGCCTCGAGGCTGACACACACGACCGGGCGCGGACCGCGCAGCCATGCCAGTTCGAAATGTCCGATCGCGCCCACGAAGCCGACTTCCTCGGCCCGTGTCAGAAGCCCGAGAAACGGAAGCTTGTGGCGCTGCAGGGCGCTACGATGGCGTAACGCGGTTTCGATAATGGCGTATACGCCGACGAGATCGTCCGCGGCATGGGTGTAAAGCCGTTTGCCGCTGCGCCATACCGGAGCGCGAAAGCGCAGGCCACCGAACACGCGCCGGGCGCCGGGGCGCGGCGACTGTCGGGTGCCACCCATGACGCGAATCTCGGCGGTATCCAGGGCGCGGCCCGAGCGGATCAAGCTTGGCCGGGTGAGTGTTCCATCGGCCCAGCGGCCCGACTCGGTCGCCAGCCAGACACGCGCATTGGCCAGATATTTCGTCGGTGAGCCGCCGTGCCACTTGATTCGCAGGCGTCCGTTTTCCAGCCAGCGGACCCCATGGAAGCCCGGATGGTCCATATGCGCAATGAACAGGCGCAGTGGTTCGGTGGAACGTCTCGCTACGAGTGCGTGGTAGTCCGTCGCCGATGCAGCGCCGATTACGATATTGCCGATCGGGTCGAAAAAGTGTGGAATTTCGCTGCCGCGCAGGATTTCGGTTACGTAAGCGGCGACATGATGTTCGCGGAAGGGGGCCGTCGGCTGCGACAGCAGCCCGCGCAGATGTGAAAATTGCTGTTCGTTCATTTGTCCGGGACGATCGGAAAGTTGTGGCCCGCCGGGTAGCGTTCTCAAGAGTTTAGGCAAAAGCGGGTCTGTATGCACCCATCGTGATCGTCTGCAGGTCGCGTGGTTTATCCTTCGTGTCGGCTGGACGCCTGACAAGCGTCATCCGGCCTTTCGCGACGCAGGGATAGTGAAGCGAAAGGCCGCGAGACTAAGCGCGACGGGTGTCCAGGCGACGCAGCTCCGACAGATGGACCGGGCGACTACCGATTACCTGGCTGGCTTGCCAGTCATCTACCGCCTGGCGTATGGTTATCGTCGATACCTCTGTGCGAATTTCGTGGGCACTGACCATGGCTGGAAAAGCTGATAAGACCGACGCCGAGTGGCGCGCGACGCTTACCCCCGAGCAATACCGTGTTTGTCGGCAAAAGGGGACCGAGCGCGCGTTCACCGGTGAATACCACGACTGCAAGGATGCGGGTGTTTATCATTGCGTATGTTGTGGTGCGAAATTGTTTGCTTCGGATACTAAATTCGATTCCGGCACGGGTTGGCCGAGTTTTTCTGCGCCCGTCGAGTCCAAGAGTGTGGCTGCCGAGGAGGACAGAAGTCTTTTCATGCGACGCACGGAGGTCTTGTGCTCGAACTGCGGTGCGCACCTGGGGCACGTGTTCGACGACGGGCCGGCGCCGACCCATCAACGTTACTGCATCAATTCCGTTGCCCTCGACCTGAAACGCAAAAAATAGCGCGGTCGCCGATGGGGACGGATCAGGATTTGCGGCACACGGTCTTTAGCGCGCCACAGCCGGCGCAGCGGAAGGTGGTGGAGTTGCTAGGGCTGGCCGGCGCGCCATCTTCGGAGGCCGCAATCGGCTGCCAATCATGGGAACAGCCTTTGAAGGGCGCTTGTCCCACGTCCGCAGGGGCCGGTGGGCGGCGCTTGAATGGGATCACCTTACCCATGAGCACTCATCAGAATGACGGTACCGCTCGTGCATTGTTTTCGTTAATCGTCGCCACGGCGCAGGCGGTGCAGCGTGACGCTGCGTTTACCACCAGTCTTCTGAGGCATCGAGATACCGCACCACCGTATCGATGCCGTCAGCGCCCTGATTGAGCATGAGCTCAAGTGGGGTCTGATCACCGAAGCGGGGGTTCGGGGTCGTCACCCAGTAGTTGGCCATTGATTGATTATGTGGAAAGGTCGTGTCCAGCGAGTTTTGCATAGCCAGAAACTTGCCGACCCGATCCATCATCTGATCGTCGTCCGGCAAAGGCGTTCCCTGACGAAAGCGCGTCATCGCGCGGGGCTTGGTCTCGGCCGGCAGACCCAGTAACGTGGCCTGATCTTTCGGCTCGATGCCCCAGTCATGAAAAATTCCCATAATCGCGCGCGCAAAATCCGTGCGTTGTTCATCAGTGTACTTTGTGCTCATTACCAGATGCTCGTTGTCGGGTGCTGTTAGCGGGGGTCGTGGCGGCGAAGAATCGGCGGGCGAATCGAGGCGCGAGTATAACAGACACGCGGCGGGACCGCTGCCGGCGCGTAGCGCTTTGTTTTGGAGTCAAAAATATCTGGCCGGGATGCGCCACGCGCCTGCTATCATGCGCAGTCCCGCACCGATCCGGCCATCAGTCGAACCCACGTCGATAGCCCGCTCATGAAGCTGAGTGAACGAACACAGCATATTGTCCCCGTCTTCGGGCTGGTCGCCAGCGGCCATGATGATGCCGTGCTGCGTGAGTGGCGACGTGTCATCCGCCCTGGCGGCCGGTTCGGGTTTGCGACATTTACTCAACAGGCATTTCGCGTGCAGCGCGCATCCTTCGCGGACAACATGCAGCGCCAGGGTGTCGATTTTGACGCCCAGATGAGGGATGCTGGCAGCGAACATGGAGCGGACGCGGATACCTGATGACGACCGCCATGCCATGAGCCATCAACGTGACGCGGACGTAGCGGCACCCGTCGAGGTCGTCACGGCGTCGGCGCCGGATGCCGCGGTAATCTGGTTGCACGGCCTGGGCGCGGATGGTCATGATTTCGAGCCTGTCGTGTCGGCACTCGAACTGCCGGCCGTGGCGGCGATCCGCTTCGTATTCCCGCATGCGCCTTATCGTTCAGTGACCATCAATCAGGGCCATGTCATGCGGGCCTGGTACGATATTCATTCGATCTCCCAGGGCGGCGCCCAGGACGTCGCCGGAATTCGGGAATCCGACACCATCGTACACGGACTTATCCGACGCGAGATTGAACGCGGTATCGCTTCGACGCGCATCGTGTTGGCGGGATTTTCACAGGGCGGCGCCATGACCCTGTTCTCAGGATTGCGCTACGCGCAGCCCTTGGCCGGTTTACTGGCGCTTTCCTGTTACCTGCCTGTCATTGACGAACTAATGGCGGAGGCACAGCCTGCCAACGCCGCAACGCCGATTTTTCTCGCCCATGGCCGGCGTGATTCTGTCGTACCCTTCGCGCTGGGGAAAACCACGTGCGATACCCTGCAACAGCTAGACTATCCGGTCGAGTTTGCCGATTACGACATCGCCCACACCGTCAGTATCGCGGAATTGGCCGATATTGCACGATGGTTGCGTCGCTGCCTCGAACTCTAGGGCGCGGGAGCCAGCCGCGGCGGGCGGATTCAAGCGGTATGCGGGCCCGGGAAGAGGCGCTGCCACCAGCGGCGTCGATTGCCCGGCAGGACGTGTGTTGCGTCGAGATCCTCGGGCTGGATCAGGGACAGAATCCAGCCGGGCAGGGGTGGGTTGTCGCTGTAGCCGCACACCACACCCAGATTATTGGGGTCGAATATCTTTATAAACGTCGGTGCGTCCCGTTCGTCGGCATACACGATCCCGCAGTACTCTTCGTCGTGTTCCCGTCGCAGCAGTGCATCGATTTCGTCGATGAAACTCACGAGCTGGGCATGTGTTACCGGCGCCGGCGGCGGCGCTTCGCCAACGGCATAGATAAACCAATCACGCCCATCGTCTGTGCGTAACTTGTCCCACAACGAATCCAGTTGTTGCCAGGAAATCACGCCCTGGAAGTGTCCGCGGAACATGCGGCGGAAGGTGGAGTCCGGCTGGTCCGATTCTCGCATGACTGAGGTCCGTAATCAGGGAAAGCGATAATAGAAGAATAAAAGAATCAAGCTGTTATGCAAGGTCCATTTTTCACTCTGGTACGGTCGCGAATAGGGGCTATACTTGACCTATCACCTCGATTATTTCCCCGCGTCGTGATCTTCGGTAGTACCGGTATCGAGAGTGTTCCGTTGGCCAGCCTGTTAGCAACCTATGCGGAGGAACCAGGCTATGATGGAACGTCGCTGGAGCGAGCGGAAACCTGTTCACCTGGGCGTCGCGCTGTTTTACAGCGGGCTCGGCCTTGTGCGCTGTAGCATCCGGGATATCAGCCTCGACGGTGTTTTTCTCGACACCGGCCTCGTGGCCCTGCCCCGTCATGCCCCCATCGAGCTAGTCATCGAGCTCCCCGAACGCGATCAGATTCGTCAATACAACGTCCCGGCGCTGGTGTTGCGCAGCAACAGGCACGGTGCCGGTGCCATGTTTCGACAGCTGGATCGCGACGCATTTTATGCTCTGCAGTGCCTGGTGCGGCATACGGATGGCGGCGTCGCCGCGGTCGCCCCAACCGGCGCTGTCGGCTGACTGCGGCGCCGGCTGCAGCCTAGAGTCCCAGGGTGTGCAGCTCCGGCACGGGGTCGCTGCAGTTCCACGCGGCGGCGAAGTCCTGGGCGTATTCCAGCGCCTCGCGCCGCGCTTGTCGTCGCGTGAAAAATACCGGTTGGCCGCGATTGAGCTGGTAGAGGTAGCCGGCCTGGTCGCTGATTACAAACATGTCGTTGCGGCCACGTTCACTCTCGCCAAAACGCCGCATGCTGACCCGCGTACTGAATTTGCGACACAATTCCGTCACACGCCTGTTTTCCTTCAGCATGTATTCCGTGTCCTCGACAAGCAGGCGCGTGTGGTTGCGCGCATGGCGGGAGATCAATTGCGTGACGGGATCAACGAAGGACGCCGTATTGAATAACCTGCGGTCCAGGGTCGGCGCAAACACCAGCACTTCGTGCCGGGCGCCCGTCACGAGGGCCGATATGGCCGCGGCGGCTGCATCGTAGCCCTCGAGCCGCCTGCCTGTTGGCGCTTCGTTTGGTGTGCTGGTGGGTTCAATTGCCACGGCTCCAGGCTCTCCCGGAAACTGTTCGCAGATACAGTTAGAATATCACCTTAGCAGAGACTGAATAAACGACCACCGAGGAGGTTGCATGACGACCCGAATGCGGGTTGCCCTATTGATCGCCGCGATCCTGTATGCGTTTTGGGGCTTCAGCCTGTTATTCCAGCCGGAAATCAGCCATTGGTTGATCAGCGAGGCCGAATACGATAGCGCAACTACGAAGTTGCTCGGCGCGGTGCTGGCCGCCTGGATGATCACCTTTGTTATGGCGGCACGCCATCCAGCCAAGGAAATCGTTCGCGCAGCGGCGGTCGCGATGCTGATCATCGGCATGATGTCCATCTATCTCATTTTCGGTACTGAGATAATGCCGGCGCGGATCACAAATATCGTCAGCCTGTTCGTGAATCTCGGGGTGTGTGGCTACCTGTTGCTGAGCCAGCTCAGCATTTACATCGCTGACCACGCCCACACGGCGAGCCCGGCGGCACCGCGTAAGCGAGTGGCGGCGAAGAAGAAATCCCCGCCTAAATAAGGGGTCCGGCACGGCGGCGAAAAAGCCGGCGACGCGCAACAAGGCCGCGGCCGGCGGCAGCAACAAGGAGGTTAGCTAGTCGGTCTTTTGCGCGCTGTCGATCGTATCGGCGAATGCACGCACCTGCTCGGCGGCGTTACCGATGTATCGTTCCGGGGTCAGCGCGAGTAGCGACTGCTTCGCTGAATCGGGAATTTCCAGCGTTTCGATAAATGTCTGCAAAGTAACCTTATCGATGTCCGTGCGCCCACGGGTCAGCGCTTTCAGCTTCTCGTAGGGTTCGGGCACACCGTAGCGACGCATCACAGTCTGAATTGCTTCCGCCAGGACCTCCCAGGAATTCGCAAGATCCGCCGCGATACGTCCAGCATCGGCCTCGAGTTTACCGATGCCGCGGCGGCAAGACTGGTAAGCGAGCATTGAGTAACCCAGCGCGACCCCTGCGTTTCGTAATACCGTCGAGTCCGTAAGATCGCGCTGCCAGCGACTGATTGGCAGCTTACCCGACATATGTACGAGCAGGGCGTTGGCAAGCCCCAGATTACCTTCCGAGTTTTCGAAATCGATTGGGTTGACCTTATGCGGCATCGTCGATGAACCGACCTCGCCGGCCTTCAACTTTTGACGAAAATAGCCGAGCGAAATATAGCCCCAGATGTCGCGGTTGAAATCGATCAATATGGTATTGAAGCGCGTCACCACATCGAAGAATTCAGCGATGAAATCATGCGGCTCGATTTGAGTAGTGTGGGGATTGAATGTCAGGCCAAGGCCTTCGACGAACTGCCGTGTGAGTTGTGGCCAATCCACCTCAGGATAGGCGGCGAGGTGGGCATTGTAATTGCCGACCGCGCCATTCAATTTGCCCAGAAACTCAAGCTGATTCATCGCATCCCGTTGTCGCTGCAGGCGGCCCACGACATTGAGCATTTCCTTGCCCAGCGTGGTGGGGGACGCCGGCTGGCCATGGGTTCGCGCCAGCATGGGTTGATCAGCGTAGCGCTGCGCCAGGTCAAGCAGGGCCCCGGTCACGGCATCCATCTCCGGGAGCACAACCCTGTTACAGGCGTCGCGCAACATTAGCGCATACGCGAGGTTGTTGATGTCCTCGGATGTACAGGCGAAATGGAAAAATTCCCGTACTGCATATAGCTCGGGGTTGTCCTGCGTGCGCTCTTTGAGGAAATATTCGACCGCCTTGACGTCATGGTTCGTGGTCGCTTCAATCTCTTTCACCCGCAGTGCGTCCTTGTCCGCGAAACCCTCGACCAATTCGTCGAGGAGTTTTTGTGCGGTTGCCGAGAATTTCGACACCTCGGCGATATCGGGATGCGCGGCGAGTTCCTGCAGCCAGCGGACCTCGATCAAGAGTCGATAGCGGATCAGGCCTGATTCGCTGAAGATCTCACGCAGCGCCGTCACTTTTTCGGCGTAGCGACCATCCAGGGGCGACAAGGCAGCCACCGGCAACAGAGTGAGTGGTTGTTCTTGATCGGCGGTCATGGAATCCTGGCGCTCTTCAATGTCACGTTATGCATATCGGAAATAGGGCTTCGGTAGCTCGCAGTCCGCTCACCGGGCGCCAATTGTAGCCGATTTCACACACTCAACGGCGAATTTTGCGGCGCAAGCGGCCCCATGGCAGGGTGACCTGTGTCGACGCGTGTGCGCATTACGCACTACCCGTCGGCCGCGTCCGCCAGGCATGCGTCCGGCGCCGGTGCTTCGCAGGCGCCGATCGTGCCTTGAATGATACCGCCACCCAGACATTCATCGTCTCGATAGAGCACCACCGACTGACCGGGTGTAATCGCGCGCTGCGGTTCGGTAAACGCGACGTGCACCCGCCCATCCGCCGTGTAGTCCAATCGACAGTGTTGTGCCGGCTGGCGGTAACGAATCTTCGCCATATAGTTCTCCGCCGTCGGCGCGGGGATGCCGGAAATCCAGTGCATGTCGTTGGCGGCAAGCGCGCGGTGATACAGCCGGGGATGTTGCGCACCCTGCGCGACAACCAGGATATTGGCGGAAACATCTTTGTCCACCACGTACCAGGGTTCCCCCGGGCCACCGATCCCCAGACCATGGCGCTGGCCGATGGTGTAAAACATTAGGCCCTGATGCGTCCCAACGTGACTGCCATCTGCCGATATGATGTCGCCGGCTTGTCCCTGCAGGTAGCGGCCGAGAAAATCATTGAACTTACGTTCGCCGATAAAGCATATTCCCGTGCTGTCTTTCTTGCCAAACACAGGCAGTCCGGCCTGTTGCGCCCGTTGTCGTACATCCGGCTTCGTCAGTTCGCCGAGCGGGAAGAGGGTGCGCCGCAGGGCATCCTGCGCGAGTCCATGCAGGAAATAGGTTTGATCCTTGTCTTCGTCCATACCGGTCAGCAATCGGCAACGTTGTTCATTACATGCAACACGCGCGTAATGTCCCGTCGCGATATACTCCGCACCAAGGTCGAGTGCGAGAGACAGAAAGGACTTGAATTTGATCTCCGTATTGCACAACACATCGGGGTTCGGTGTTCTGCCGCTCTCATACTCGGCGAGGAAGTATTTGAATACCCGGTTCCAGTAGTCGGCCGAGAAATTTACCGTGCGCAGCGAGATACCGAGGACATCGCATACGGCCTGCGCATCCTCGAGATCTCGCGCAGCGGCACAATACTCCGCATCATCATCGTCTTCCCAGTTCTTCATGAACACGCCGGTTACATCAAAGCCTTGTTCGAGAAGCAGCAGGGCGGCGACGGCGGAATCGACACCGCCGGACAATCCAATCACTACTTTGGATGTACCGGAATCAGTCATGGGATATTGCGCACTGGATGGCGAGACCCAGGCCGGTGGTATCAGAAGGTCGAGTCGAACGAGGTGCCAAAATAGCGGATCTTGCGCCACTCATCGAGTGGCTGCACGAAGGGCAGGGCGCCGTTGTCCGCAAACCAGGAGTCAACGACATAACGCTGACCACTGCCGACTTCTTCGATCTGTCCGGCCCAGTGCTGATCCAGTATTGCGCGTCGGTAGGCGCGGTCCAACACCCGATGCCAGCGCAACAAGCCCTCCTTTTCGAGCAGCCGAAGATAGGCTGTGGTGTTGATGGATTCGTCGATGCAGTCGAGCTGACCCGGCGCCTCGGACGGCAGCAGGTCATTGCGCCCCTTATCGTTATGCGTCGGCGTGTGGCGGCCGGCCAGGACCTCGAGCCAACCCACGGCCTTGCGGATACGCTCCCGCTCCATAGCCGCGTTGGTCGGCGCCGGTTCGAACCAGCCGGCCACGCCACGCCACTCGCTGTCGGAAAGTGCAATCATCTGGCGCGTGTTGCAACCGAAGTCGTAACATATCGGCAGGGCGGCGAGGGAGAGAGACTCTGCGACAGCGCTGGTCGCACAGGCACCAAGAACCCATACCAGAATACGAAGCCGTCTCATGTCTTTGTCGCGTGATCTAACAATTCGAAACCGCCCAGGTCCTGCAGCAGATCAAGAGCAAAACGCCGCCCAAGTCGATAGTCTTCGATGCAGGCAAGGACCTGTGGGCCGCGCAGACGATTACGCTGTTGTTGAATTTCTCCGTACGATAACCAGAGCGCCTGTATGATACCACGGTCCAGCGACCGGTTCGGGTCATGATCGTGAACCTGACCGCAAAAGACGAAACGAAGATAGGTGGCCGACTGCGATGCGGGCGACCAACGGTAGATACCAACGAGCGCCTCCGGCACAAATTGCCAGGCCGTTTCTTCCAGGGTTTCGCGTTTGACGGCATCCAGCAGCGATTCGTTGGCTTCGAGGTGTCCCGCCGGTTGATTCAGGACTACGCGGCCGCCAGATTCTTCTTCGATGAACAGGAAGGCGCTTTCCCGTTTCGCGATCGCCGCGACGGTGACATGGGGTGCCCACTGCATGGTCTAAGCGCTTTTCACGTATCTATGCGGTGTTATGAGCGGAACGTCGCAGATGATAGACGTTTCGGAGTGTTCAGCCTAGTGCGGCCGGTGCGCGATGGAAGCAATGCAGGGATGAAGAGAAACAGAAAAAACCCGGCATTGCGCCGGGTCTTTGAGTTCGTGGACGTATTGTTATTGAATTAGTTGAAGTTGCGGATGTGTGCAGCCTGAAATCCTTTGGGGCCCTTCTGGAGCTCGAATTCGACTTCCTGACCACGTTTCAGGGTCCGGTAGCCGTCCATCTCAATGGATGAGTAATGGGCAAAGATATCGTCACCCCCGTGTACCGGTGAGATAAACCCATAACCTTTCGCCGCATTAAACCACTTCACGGTACCTTTGGACATAAGCTTCCTCCATTTGTTTTGTGCGAGACACTCGGTCTCCTTCCAAATTGGCGTGATTCGGCTTTCTAGCTATAGTGAAGCACGTGGCAGGGCACGTGGGCCCTCGCAGGATTACGGCCCGGCCGCCGCAGTCGGGCGGCGCAGAATCCCGCGGAGGAAGTTTTTCATGTTCCGTGTTTTTGGCGATAAGTCAAGAAAGTCGCTGATTTAACACGGGTTATTGGGGCAGCTACGGGCATATCCTCGGTAAGAATAGGCTTGAAATTTCGCAAGATAGACGCAAAATTTAAAGTGTATAAGGGCTGTGACCGTAGAACTGGAATGAGCGAAAAAACTACCTTTGATCAAGATGGTCTGGTTGTCGAAGAGACCAAGCCGAAGCTGAAGCGGCCGGGCCTATATAAGGTAATGCTGTTAAACGACGACTACACACCGATGGAGTTCGTCGTCGCTATACTCGAGCAGTTTTTCAACAAGCGACATGAAGATGCGGTGCGCATAATGTTGCAAGTTCACACCAAGGGCATGGGTGTCTGCGGTGTGTTTACGCGTGAAGTTGCGGAGACAAAGGTCAAGCAGGTAATGGATTTCTCGCAGGACCACCAACACCCACTGCAGTGCACTATGGAGCCTGAGTGATGCTATCTCACGAACTTGAATTCTCGCTGAATTCGGCCATCGAGCAGGCACGCGAGCAACGTCATGAATATGTGGCGGTGGAACATCTATTAATGGCGTTGCTGGACAATCCGTCGGCGGCGCGGGTGATCACTGCCTGTGGCGGCAATATCGCCGAGCTGCGCAAAAACCTGGACGAGTTTCTTGACAGCAACATTCCCGTGTTGCCGAGCGAAAGTCAGGCCGATACGCAGCCGACTCTTGGCTTCCAACGCGTCATCCAGCGCGCCATCCTGCACGTGCGCAGTTCCGGCCAGAAAGAGGTTGATGGCGCGAACGTCCTCGTCGCCATCTTCAGCGAGAAGGACTCCAATGCGGCTTACTATCTCGAGACGCAGGACATCACGCGCTTTGACGTCGTCAACTATATCTCCCATGGCATTACCAAGGTGCCGGGCGGCGAGAGCGCAGGCCTGCCGGCGTCGGATGGCGCGGAGGTGCAGGGTGGGGCACAGGGTGGGGCGCAGAGTAGTCCGCTCGAAGCCTTTGCGGTCAATCTCAACGTGTTGGCGGAGCAGGGACGAATCGATCCACTCATTGGGCGTGAAAACGAAATCGAGCGCACGATCCAGATATTGTGCCGACGGCGCAAGAACAACCCGCTGTATGTGGGGGAGGCCGGGGTCGGCAAGACCGCGCTGGCGGAGGGTCTGGCGAAGCGGATTGTCGAGGACAAAGTGCCTGAGATCCTTCACGGCAGCGTCATTTATTCGCTGGATATGGGTGCCTTGTTGGCGGGCACCAAATACCGCGGCGACTTCGAGCAGCGACTCAAAGGCGTGCTCAAGGAGTTGCAGGGGCAGGAGAACGCAATCCTGTTTATCGACGAGATACATACCGTGATCGGCGCCGGTGCCGCATCCGGCGGCACCATGGACGCCTCGAATCTGCTCAAGCCGATTCTGGGCAGCGGTGAGCTGCGTTGCATCGGGTCAACCACCTACCAGGAGTACCGTGGAATTTTCGAAAAAGACCGGGCCCTCTCGCGCCGCTTCCAGAAGGTGGATGTCGAAGAACCGAGCGTCGAGGAGACCGTGCAAATCCTGCGCGGCCTTAAATCCCGTTTCGAGGAACACCACGGCGTGAAATATACCCGCCAGGCCCTGCGCGGTGCAGCGGAACTCTCGGCACGTTATATCAATGAGCGGCACTTGCCGGACAAGGCTATCGATGTCATCGACGAGGCCGGGGCGCATGTGCACCTGGTGCCGGTGAGTAAACGCAAAAAGACGGTCGGGCTCGCGGATATTGAGGGGATCGTGGCCAAGATGGCGCGCATTCCGCCGAAGAACGTGTCCGCCTCGGACAAGAATGCATTGCAGAGCCTGGAGCGGGATTTACGGCTGGTCGTCTTCGGCCAGGACAAGGCGATCGATGCGTTATCCTCCGCGATAAAGATGGCACGCTCCGGTCTCGGCCGCAGCGATAAGCCAATTGCATCCTTTCTATTCTCGGGGCCGACCGGCGTTGGCAAGACGGAGGTCACGCGCCAGCTTGCACATACCCTCGGAATCGAATTGATTCGATTCGATATGTCCGAGTATATGGAGCGCCACACAGTCTCGCGTTTGATCGGCGCACCGCCGGGGTATGTGGGCTTTGACCAGGGTGGATTACTGACAGAGCAGATCATCAAGCACCCGCACGCCGTATTGTTACTCGACGAAATCGAGAAGGCGCATCCGGACGTCTTTAACCTGCTCTTGCAGGTAATGGATCATGGTACCTTGACCGACAATAACGGTCGCAAAGCGGATTTTCGCAATGTCATCATTGTCATGACAACGAATGCGGGCGCCGAACAGATGGCGCGATCCAGTATGGGCTTTAAGCCGCAGGATCATAGTGGCGATGATCTGGAGGCGATCAAGCGAATGTTCTCGCCCGAATTCAGAAATCGTCTCGATACGATCATTCCGTTTGCCGCACTTGATGAGGACACGATCAGGCACGTGGTGGATAAATTCCTCATCGAAGTCGAGCATCAGCTTGTCGACAAGAAGGTGACACTCGAGGTCGATGCCGGCGCCCGGCGCTGGCTGGCGGTCAACGGCTACGATCGCGCCATGGGTGCGCGGCCTATGGAACGGTTGATACAGGAGAAGATCAAGAAGATCCTGGCCGAGGAGCTGCTGTTCGGCAAGCTGGCCGCGGGCGGCCACGTCCGTATAACAGAGCAGGACGATGATCTCGTGGCGGAGTTCGATTCAAAAGCGCACTAGGGCGCGGAAATCGTCACAGGCCCGCCAGGCGGTCAATCATCAGGGTCGTGGTGGGTCGTCCCTCCCGTTCCTTGCGAATCTTGAGCGTTAAATTTCCCTTTGCCGGCGCATACCACAGGGTTACGGTTTCTTTGCGCCTTGGATTCTCACGCACGATGCGTACGGTATCGAACTCGCCGAGCGGGGTCGTGATTCTTTCCTCGTCCACTCTCTGGTAGGTGTATTTCTTCAGTCGCTTCCCGTTTGTCACATGAACCTCGTGGGGCGATCCGCTCACCGGCGGGCTCAGCATGAGGGCATAGGCGATGCTGCCGGCATCTTGCGTGTTGGCCGGCAGCGGTTCCTGGCGGCCATCCGCAAATCGCAACAGACTGGCCGCCCAGTCGAACTCGACGTGGCGAACGTAGCTTTTCTCGCCGGAGCGCTCCTGTCGGTAGTACGCGGGCCGGACCACACCGTCGATGACGTTAAATTCACCTTCTTCGCGAAGCTCACCATCGGTCAGGATCTTGCCCAGTCCCGACGGTTTCGTCCGCGCGACGAAGCGATAGCCCTCGCCTTTGCGCCACAGGGCCCGTGTGAGTGAACCAAGTTTCAGGTTTCCCGAGCGCAAGGTGTAGTCTGTTTCCAGTCGGTCCGGTAATGCCGCGCCCCACACGCCGAGCGGCAAGACCATCATCAATACGAAACAAAACTGACGCGACATGAGAATTGGCAGCGACTAGCGGGCCGCTTCTTCCCGTAATGGGCGCTGCAGCCCTTGTTCCGGTCGTAGCGCACCGTCCAGCCAAACCTCATCACCGTGGATCGTGAGGCGTCCCTCGCCGAACCAGCGGATCGCTTGCGGTAATATTCGATGTTCCTGTTCGAGGACACGCGTCGCCAGCGCGTCGGGTGTATCGCCGTCAAACACCGGCACGCTGGCCTGAGCCACAATGGGGCCGCCGTCCAGGTCCTCGGTGACGAAATGCACGCTGGCGCCATGCCGTGAGCGCTTGGCGGCGAGCGCACGTGCGTGAGTGTTCAAACCGCGAAACTCGGGCAACAATGACGGGTGAATATTGAACATGCGACCGGCAAAATGCCGCACGAATCTCGGTGACAGCACGCGCATGAATCCCGCCAGCACGAGCAGCTCGGGCGCGAACCGGTCGATGAGTTCGATCAGTGCGGAATCAAACGCTTCTCGATCGTCAAACTTGCTGTGGTCGAGCACCTGCGTTGGAATACCGGCCGCCTGAGCGCGGTCGAGGCCCGCGACGTCAGGCACGTTGCTGATCACCGCGCGAATCTCGGCGTTGAGCGTGCCGACCTGTATCGCGTCAATGATCGCTTGTAGATTACTGCCCCGTCCCGAGATAAGTACGACCAGCGGCAAGGGTTTAGTGGGATCAGGTGATGACAACGTGATCGTCTCCGGTGTGCGCACGGATCTCGCCGATCACTGAGGCCGGCTGGCGTTGTTCCGTTAAAATCGCCAGACTGCGATCGACATCTTCGGCGCCTACAATCATGATCATGCCGATGCCACAATTGAAGGTTCGATACATTTCGTCATCCGCAACGCCGCCGTGCTCCTGCAGCCAGTCAAAGATCGCCGCCCGCCGCCAGCTCCGGCTATCGATGACCGCCTGGGCGCCGGGGCGCAGCACCCGGACCAGGTTGCCGGGGATGCCGCCGCCGGTAATATGTGCCAGGGCACGAACGCGTACATCCTGCATCAGTGCGAGCAGGGATTTCACATAGATCACCGTTGGTTCGAGTAACACGTCTACCAGGGGTCGACCCTGAAAATCGTCATCCCAGGCCGCATTCGATTCCGCGACAATCTTGCGTATAAGTGAATAACCGTTTGAATGCGGGCCGGATGACGTCAGGCCGATAATCTGGTCGCCGGGGCGAACGTCGCGGCCGTCGATGATGGCGCTTTTCTCCACCGCCCCCACGCAAAAACCGGCGAGGTCATAGTCACCCGCGGCATACATACCCGGCATTTCCGCCGTTTCGCCGCCGATCAGGGCGGCGCCGGCCAATTCGCAGCCACGGCCGATACCCGTGATGACGGCGGTCGCGGTCGCGGGCTCGAGTCGACCGGTGGCGAAATAGTCGAGGAAAAACAGCGGTTCGGCGCCTTGCACGATAATATCGTTGACGCACATCGCGACCAGATCGATGCCTATGGTGTCGTGCCTGTCTGCTGTGATGGCGAGCTTCAGTTTGGTGCCGACCCCGTCGGTGCCGGACACCAGGACCGGTTCCTTGAATTTCCCGGGGATCTCGAACATGGCGCCGAATCCGCCGAGGGCATCGAGGCAGCCGGTGCGCCGCGTCCGTTTCGCGATGGGCTTGATGGCCTCGACCAACGCATCGCCGGCGTCGATATCGACGCCGGCGTCGCGATAGCTCAGTGACTTGGTCTTGGGATTCGGCACGCAGGACTCCTTGGTTTCAAACTTGTGTTATCGTATTAGAACAAATGCTTGCGGCACAATAAGTTACAGAACCCGGGGACATGTCTTACCTACCGAATATTATCACACTGTTCCGGATTGCCATGGCGCCGGCGCTGGTGTTGCTGCTGAATGAGCAGCACTACATTGGCGCCTTCCTGGTCTTCATCATCGCGGGCATTTCCGATGGTCTCGATGGCTTCATCGCCAAGCGCTTTGGCTACGTGAGCCAGGTCGGCGCGGTATTGGACCCGTTGGCCGATAAGCTTCTGCTAATCAGTGCCTACGTCATGCTCACCGTGCTGGGTCACATCCCGCTGTGGCTGATGGTGACCGTGGCGTTTCGCGATTTGCTGATAATCGGCGGGTATCTCATGTATGTGAGCATGTACGGTCCGGTGCAGATGCGGCCCAGCTACCTGAGCAAATTTAATACATTTGCCCAGATCAGCCTGATCGTCCTCATCCTTGCGGTGCAAGCCTTCGGTTTGGCGCTGGACGGGCTCATCGCCGCGCTGATTATCGTGGTCATGGTATCTACGATTGCCAGCGGTAGCCATTATCTTTGGGTCTGGATCATCAAAAAGGATGTTCAGGCGGCGACGGAATCGGAGACGGAGTGATGGACACGCGCACCACATTGATTGCGCTGCTTGCTGCGGGCGTTTTCGGCTACCTGGTATATCTGCTCGCGCCCATCCTTACACCCTTCCTTATATCGGCACTGCTTGCTTATCTGTTCGATCCCTTCGTCGATCGTCTGGAGGCGCGTAAGTTCAACCGAACCGCCGCGGTCATCGTGGTGTTCGTCATATTGAGCATTATCCTGCTGGTGTCGCTGCTCGTGCTGGTCCCACGCATGCAGCAGCAGATCGTAATCTTCGCCGGTAAGGTGCCCGGTTATCTGGATTGGCTGCAATCCACCCTCGCGCCCTGGCTGCAGGCTACGTTCGGGATCGAGACGGCCGTAATCGATCTCGAGACGGTCAAGAAACAGATCGTGGCGAACTGGCAGGATGTCGGTGGCTGGGTGGGCCGCTTCGTCGCCTACGTGACCCGTTCCGGCGTCAGCATTGGGCTCTGGTTTGCGAACCTTATCCTGGTACCGGTTGTAACGTTCTATCTCCTGCGGGACTGGGATCATATCGTCGCACGGGTCCACGATCTAATTCCGCGACGTTATGAAAAGTCGATGAGCACACTCGCACAGGAGACTGACGGTGTGTTGGCGGCCTTCCTGCGCGGGCAGTTTCTGGTCATGCTCAGCCTGGGTGCCATTTATTCGTTAGGACTACTGGTGATCGGGCTGGATCTCGCGCTACCCATCGGCGTTGCCGCCGGGCTGGTGAGTTTCGTGCCCTACCTCGGGTTCATCGTCGGCCTGCTGGCTGCGGGCGTCGGCGCGATTCTGCAATTTCAGGAGTTTACCCCGTTGCTCTGGGTGCTTCTGGTATTCGGTATCGGGCAGATGCTCGAAAGCATGGTGCTGACACCTTACCTGGTCGGCGATCGGGTCGGTTTGCACCCGGTGGCCGTGATCTTTGCCGTGATGGCCGGCGGCCAACTCTTTGGCTTTACCGGTGTATTACTCGCTTTGCCGGCCGCGGCCGCGGCGATGGTCTGGCTCAGGGACCTTCACACTCGCTACCAAACGAGTGCGCTGTATCAGGACTGAGGGAATGCAACAACAGCTGACGCTCGATATCAAGCTGCGCGATACCTCCTCATTCGACAATTATTTTTCGCCGCGCAATGCAGAGGTTGTAGCCAGCCTGACTGCGGCGGTCATGCATCGCGGTGGCGGAGAAGTCTATCTATGGGGTAGCGCAGGCAGCGGCAAGACGCATCTATTGCAGGCCAGCTGTCGTCTCGCCGCCGAGCGCGACCGGCCAACGATCTATTTGCCGCTGGCGCGAGTTAACGACCTCTCGGTCAATCTCCTGGAGGGCCTTGAGTTGGCCGATGCGGTGCTGTGTCTCGACGATCTGCAGGCGATCGCAGGGCGCCGCGACTGGGAGACGGCATTGTTCACGCTCGCCGACAACGTACGGGAGGGTGGCGGTGTGTTTATCGCCGCCGGCACTGCGGCGCCGGATGCGCTGGGGCTGGCCATGCCGGAACTCGTCTCGCGTCTGGCCCGTGGCCTGGTGTATCGGCTCATTGGTCTATCCGATAGCGAAAAAAAGCATGCCTTGCAGTTGCGGGCACGAAGTCGCGGCCTGGAACTTTCCGACGAAGTCGCGGCCTATGTGCTTGCGCGGTTCCCGCGCGACGTTACAGCACTGTTTCAGTGGCTGGAAGAGATTGATGCGGCATCCCTCGAGGAACAGCGCCGGATTACGATACCTTTCGTGCGGCGTATCAGAGACCGCGCGACCTGAGGGCACGCGTGCGATAGGCGGCGCTAACGAAGAAGCTGACACACAGCAGGATCTCCAGGATCGCGTAAATCAAAGAGCTGTGAATTCCGAGACCCGCATGCCGTTCACTGAAGGCGATGACGATACCTTCAGTAAAGTAAACCAGCACCAACAGGCATGCCCAGGTATAGGCGCGATGTCGGTCGTGCAAGACCCCGAACAGCGGGATAAGCAGCGGCAGCGATTTCACGGTGAGCCAGAAGCCGGGCGCGGCGCCCGCGGCCGGGGCCAGCCATCCCTCCCACAGGAGCGTCAGGACAATGAGTCCCAGATAGCTCGTGACGGCGGTTGTACGCAGCAAGGACATCGAGGGCCGGGTCGATGACACTACGCCGGCGGCAGGGCCGCCACCAGCCTTGCCATACGCGCCCCCAGGGCCTGGCAGAGCTGTTTTTCATGCTCGCTCAGGGGGCGGTTACTGTCCGGGCCCGCGACGTGACTCGGCCCGTACGGCGTGCCGCCGGTCTCGGTCAGACTCAGGGCCGGTTCGCTATAGGGGACGCCGACGATAATCATGCCGTGATGAAGCAAGGGCAGCATCATCGACAGCAGGGTCGATTCCTGTCCGCCATGCATGGATGACGATGAGGTAAATACCGCAGCCGGCTTATCGACGAGTGCGGCAGACAACCATTGCGGGGTTGTCGTATCGAGAAAATACTTCAGCGGTGCTGTCATGTTGCCGAATCGTGTCGGACTGCCGAGGATGAGGCCGGCGCATTGTTCAAGATCTTGTTGGGTTGCATAGGGCGCGCCGGTTTTCGGGATGCTGTCTGCCGTCGCTTCGGTGACCGGCGATACCTCGGGTACCGTGCGTAAGCGCGCGTATATGCCATCGATCTTTTCGATACCGCGCGCAATATGATTCGCCATTTCGAGGATACCGCCATGGCGCGAATAAAAAAGTATCAGGATATCCATGGCGCTAGAAGACAGTGAGGGCATTTTCGGGTGGGCGTCCCAGCGCGGCCTTGCCGTTGCCAACAACGATCGGTCGTTCGATGAGCTTAGGCTGTGCGACCATCGCCTCGATCAATTGGGTGTCGCTCAGTTCGGGTGCGTCGAGGCCGGCGTCTGTGTACTCCTTTTCCTTTCGTCGCATCAAGTCGCGTGGCTTCATACCCAGCAACGCGAGTATGTTTCTGAGGTTTGCTTCACTCGGGGGTGCCTTCAAGTATTCGATGATCTCGATCTCCTCGCCGCGATCCTGTAATAACTGCAAGGTTTGGCGCGACTTAGAGCACCTGGGATTGTGGTAGATGGTGACTGCCAATGGGTTGCTCCTCGATGCGTTGTGGGTATGACGGCTGCGACCGAACTGTGGCCATTTTATGAAATTTTCTATTTCTTGACAGGGGCTTACGTAGGATGGTAGTTTTTTGCCCATGGAAAAAGAAGTTTTCGCTGTAGCTTAGCGTAAGGCTTTGATTTAAAAATCGAAACAAATAAATTGCTTTGGGAGAATTGCTTGTCATGAACCGCCTCGTAAATACCGCAGGAATCTTTGCTCTGGGCATGATCGTAGTCGCGCTGGCGAGTGGTTGTGCGGCGAAGAAGGCACCGGCCGCTGCATCGGCGGAAGCCGCCCCGGCACCGGCCGCCGTGGCACCTGCCGGCCCGGACACCAGTTACACCGTGGCGCGCGGTGACCACCTGTGGGGCATTTCAAGCATGCCGCGCATTTATGGAAACCCTTACCAGTGGCCGCTTATTTACAAGGCCAACTCGAATCAGATCAAGGACGCGGATCTGATCTATCCCGGTCAGAATCTCACCATCGATCGCAATGCCTCCGCCAGCGAGATTCAGCGCTCGGTAAAACATGCCAAGAATCGCGGCGCCTGGTCGCTGGGTGTTGTGGAGAGCACGGATAAAGCCTATCTCGGCGGCAATTGAGCGCACGCCGTAATGTATGAAAAAGGGCCCCGCGGGGCCCTTTTTTTGTGGCTCGCTTATGACTTCAGGTACTCGAACTCGAATCGCTCGACCGAGCGTGTACTTTCGACTAATCGCGTCGCACGTATCATGCGCAACTGGTTCCCGGTATCGACGAACAGGCTGCGGTTCGCGTGAAACGTACCTTGTTGCGCGACCAGTGTCTGCGGTTGCTTCAGGATATCAATCGGCGGCAACAATACACCTTGCTTGAAATCCTCTGTCTGCTGCGCGTCCGTTACCATTGGCTGCAGCGCCACCGGTTTTGCGGATGGGGCTAAATTCTGTATGCCGATCTCAATGCGTTTGGGGCTCTGATCACGCACCCAGCGAATCAGACCCACCATCCAGGCACCGGTCTTGCCGGCGGGACGAAAGCCGACACAGTCGCCGACGCGCATACACAGCCCGTTTGGCTCCGGGATCGATAGCCGTAATCCAGTGGCCCCTTCGTCGGTTACGTCGCAGCTTACAATATTGAATTTGTCATCGGCGCCTTCCAGCGCGCGGTAAGCGAATGAACCCGCGACCGGAATATTGATCTCACGTTCGGATTCGGGCGCGCTCAATTCGAACTTACGTGCACCGTTGAGATAATAATTTGTGGCATTAATCCCGACGGCCAGTTCGAAGAGTTCGTCCTTGTCCACGCGCGTGAATCGGCGCGTCGGGTTGACGCCCCATGCGATCCCCAGATGACGCAACATCTCTTTGGCATGGGCGTTGTGAAGGGATTCGTCGAGGCCGTCGTCATGGGAGGTGACACCCAGGTTGCGCGCCTTCAGATGAAGGTGTACCTGACGTACCAGGGGGCGCGTATCCAGAGCGAGGAATTGACCGGCCGCCGCCGACTGCAGGTTTGAGCTCGCGGCGATACCGGGATGATCGTTGCCGTGAACAATAAAACGACACTGCGTATTGGCATCGTCACTTGAGCGGGAGATGCGCGCCCAGCGGGCCCACTTGTCCAGATACTGGTCGACGCGATGGATCATTTGCAGCGGCAGTTGATACGGTGCGCACAGCCCGATCAACAGAGCCTGCTTGTAGGCATGCTCGACGGTGTTTTTGGGCTCCGGCGTGTTATAGACATCGTTGACCGGTTCGCGGTGGATGCCCTGCCTGCGGGCAAAGGCATGAAGTTCATGGATCTCGAGCCACGTGCCGTTCGGCACCGGCGCATAACATTCGTAGGCGTTTAGCAGCACCTGCGTCAGATAACGAATGGCGCGATGCGTCGCGACCGCATACTGTGAGCGGTTATAGCTACCAAGCTTATCGTTCTGCATTTCGACCAGAATGATCTTGTAACCATTGGCCATTTCCATATGCAGTTCCCGTAGCTGATTGATGACTTCCTTGCTGCGCCGCGGCACGGGGACGGCATTGATACGCTGACGTGAGCGGAGTTCATGGGAGATCAGGCGCACCGAATCACGGTACTCCTCGAGCAGGTTCAGGCGGTGCCCCGGCGCCAGATTCGTCCGGTTAAGCGCGTGTAACGCAGCATGAATCTTGTTTAGATTCGTAAATACGTCGAGTGCGGGCAAACTGGTAAGCCACGACCGGGTTGCGGGCACGTTGGTTTCGACGGACCGGGTAATCTTATCGGCCTTGGCTGGAACGGTTACATTCAGCACGGATATATCGCCCTGTATGGGAAATCAGCATCAAGCAGATGCCGCGCAGGGGGGGTGGCGGAGGATTGACCGGCGTGCGCGGCAAATTTGTCAATCCACATAACAGCCAAGCGAACGCGCGACAGCCGACCTTGAAGTGCCGGGCATGCGTGTGCCTGCGTGTATCCTGCTCTGAAGATGAGTCGCGGCGTTTTTAGAAACCTCTCTACACCGCTTAGCAGACCCAACCCCCACGAGCTCTATTGTATGCAATTGCGGGAAAATTGTCAGGATCGCCAGCCAGAGGCCTGCAATAGCGAAGCGGGCCGCTGGATCAGGGCTCGATGCTGCCCTCTCTGGCCGCGCGCAGAACCATGGCGTCAAAAGTTTGACCGTCCATCAACCCCCGTTGGACCACGATTTCGCGCACCGGTCGCCCGGTTTGTTCTGATTCCTTGGCGACCTCCGCCGCGGCGGCGTAGCCAATCTTGGTGTTGAGTAATGTGGCCAGACCGACGCTGGTGTTCGCATATTCACGACAGCGCTCGCGGTTCACCATCACGTCTTTCAGGTTGCGCGCGACGACTACATCGATGGCGTTGGTCAACCAGTCCATCGCATCGAACAATGCCGAGCCCATGGCCGGCATCATCACGTTCAGCTCCAGCTGCCCCGCCTGTGTCATCGCGGCAATGGCGGCGTCTTGCCCCTGAATCTGGTAACAAACCTGATTCAACATTTCAAACATCACCGGATTGACCTTGCCGGGCATGATGCTCGATCCCGGTTGTACCGGTATTAAAGTAATCTCACCCAGCCCGGTGCGTGGACCTGATGCGAGTAGACGCATGTCATTCGCAATGCGCGTGAGTTCGAGGGCGAGGGTGCGCACGGCATTGGAGAGATACTGTATGTCCGCCATCGACTGCATTTGTGCCGCGAGGTCGGACGCAGGACTGATAGGCTCGCCGGTGAGGCGCGCGAGCTCACGCGCAGTATTGGCCGCGTAATCGGGCGCGGTATTGAGGCCGGTGCCGGCGGCGGAGCCGCCCAGGCCGATCTCGGCGAGCGCGGCGCGGGTTTCCTGCAGACGCTCGATACAGCGCCGCAGACTCCATGTGTAGGCGGCAAATTCACGCCCGAGGGTCGTTGGGACCGCGTCCTGCAAGTGCGTGCGGCCACTTTTCACGGTATCTGCTTCCGTGCCCGCAATATCGGCGTAGGCCGTGGCCATGCGCTCGACCGATTCAAGCAAGCGGGGCAGCTTGGTCAGGGCCGCGAGCCGGATTGCGGTGGGAATCGTGTCGTTGGTGCTTTGACCCATGTTGACGTGGTCGTTCGGATGCACCGGCGCGTAACTGCCTTTCTCAGCCCCCAGCGACACATTGGCAATATTGGCGATCACTTCGTTGCTGTTCATGTTATGGCTGGTGCCGGCGCCGGCCTGGAACCGGTCGACTACAAACTGGTCATGAAACTCACCGGCAATAATTCTGTCGGCGGCAGTGATAATGGCGTCGCTGCGTTGTTGATCGAGCCAGCCGGCGGCATGGTTTGCCACTGCGGCGGCGCGCTTAATTCGCACATGCGCAACAATGAAATCCACATCGGGAGCGCGCCCTGAGATCGGAAAGTTGTCGATCGCGCGCGCGGTCTGGATCCCATACCAGGCGTCCGCGGGAACTTTGTACTCGCCAAGGCTGTCTTTCTCGGTGCGGTACGCGCTGGTCAATGTATTTCTCCGAAGGGTAGGCATGCTCATTATAAGGACCGGATGGATGGATTGCATTACTGGCCCAATGCCGATGCAGATCTGTGGCGGGGGGCGAGCGCGTTGCCCTGCACGGCTGTGTTAAAATGGCCTTGGTGTCAACGCGATGGTTCGGCCTGTCGCGGCGGCTGACGACACTCACGAATGAAGCGGTGTGGCTATGTGTAAACGTTTTGTGACTGCTGTCCTTCTGCTTGCTCTGTTCTCCGGCAGCTTTTTGCCCCCCGTATCTGCCGCGACCCCGGGGCTTGATCCCCTCGAGCATTTCTTTCATCCATCATTTGGTGATCTGCAGGAAGAGCTCGCGATCGCCAATGCGGAAGCGAAACAGGGCATCCTGGTGATGTTCGACGATAAGGATTGTCCCTGGTGTCATAAAATGAAAACCAACATCTTGAACCAGCCGCAGGTGCAAGAATATTTTCGCGCCCGTTTCCGAATTGCCCGGGTCGATACCCGGGGTGACACGCCGCTGATTGATTTTGCCGGCCGGGAAATGACCGAGAAGGATTTCGCGTTCAAGGTCAACCGGGTGCGCGCCACGCCGGTGTTCATCTTCTACGATCTGAAAGGCGAGAAGATTTTCCGCTTCACGGGCGTTACACGTGATATGACCGAGTTCCTTTGGCTTGGCGAGTTCATCGTCGATGGTCACTACAAAAAGCAGAAATTCACGGCCTTCAAGCGCGCCAAGCGTGCCGGCCAGGATCAGCCCTCGTAGGCAGTCATGAGAGAGCCAAGTCCGGCGACGACGTGCCAGCGTCGAGCGGCGAGCCTAGCACTCGTTCTTGTATTCACCATGACGGGTGGCGTATTCGCGGATGAATTACCGGTCGAGGGACTGCCCGATCCGTTATCGCTCGAGCAGGCCTTGCGCCTGCTCGACATCTCACACCCCACGCTTGAAGCGGCCGCCGCCGTCGTGGACGACGCACGTGCCGCGCTTGCGCAGGCGAAATCCAACAGTGGAGTCGATGCTTACCTTGAGTTGATACCGCGGACATCTGAGCCAGCCCTGGCGTTGGACGAGGGTCGCATCGACGACAGTCGCGCACGCCTGGTGATCAACAAGCCGCTTTACGATTTCGGTTATACCAAGGGGCGCAAGGATACCGCGAGGTTGACGCTCGATTCACGCCAGCTCGCGTTCCTGGACGTGCGACAGCAGCGCTACATAGAAATCATGCAGCGATACTTCGATGTTTTGCTCGCGGATATGCGCTACGCCGTGGATAACGAGGCAATGGTAGTGCGATTCCTCGATTTCGATAAGGCCCGCGAACGGCATGCGCTCGGTATCTTGTCCGACGTCAAATTACTTGAACTGGAGTCGATGTATCAGGATGGTCTGATCACACGCACCAAAACCCAGCAACGGCAGAGCTCTACCCGTGCGGCACTGGCGCAGGTGCTGAATCAGCCCGACAGTTTACCGAGCCAACTCGTGCGCCCGGAGCTGCCCGACAACGAGCGCGAGACACCCGAGTATGAAGACATTCTCAGACTTGCGCTGGAACATAATCCGAATTTACGCCAGTTGCGGCGCGAAGTTGCCGCCGCCGAGGCGGCACTTGCGGCCGAGCGGGCCAGTAAACGCCCGGTGATCAGCGCCGAACTGGAGGCCGCCGAATACGAGCGCAGGTTGGCATCGCGTGACGAGTTGCGTGCGAGTCTCAATATTCACATTCCCATTTACCAAAGGGGCGCCGCGGGTGCGCGGATCGCCGCCGCGATGGCACAAATGCGGAAACAGCGCGCGGGCCTCACGCAGGCGGAGTATCAAATGCGCCAGGTGGTGATCGATCTGGTGCAGGAGATCGAGACACTTCGCGTGGAACGGCGCGCGGCGCGGGTGCGCAGTGACTACCGGGACCTGGCGTTGCAGGAGGCGCGAGGGCGCTACGAGCTGGAAATGGCGACGACACTGGGTGGTGTCACGATACATTTGACCGAGGCCCAGTGGCTGGCGGACCGGGTGGAGTTCCAGTTGGCACTGGCGTGGGCCCGCCTCGACGCGCTGACCGGCCGGCTGCTTGAATCTTCGCACAACACACTGCAGGGTGAACCCTAATGTCACGCTATGCCATGCTCTTGCTATTGCTGATGTCGCCGACGTATGTCCTGGCTGCGACATTCGAAGCCACCGTCCAATGGCGGCAACGCGTCGAACTCAGTTTGCCGGTATCCGGCGTCATCAGCACGGTGGATGTCAGTGTGGGCGACCGCGTGACCCGGGGGCAGCGACTACTGAGTATCGACACGCGGCGCTATGACGCAGCCGTGCGTGCAGCAGAAAGCGGCGTCGAACGTAGCCGGGGAGACCGTACCGCAAGCCGGCGAGAGCTGGCACGGGCGCAGGAGCTGTATGATCGCGAAGTGCTCGCCACCGTTGAACTCGATTTCGCCAAGCTTGAATTCTCCCGCGCCGATGCGGAGTTTAAGCGGGCGCAGGCGCATCTCGATCGGGCACTTTACGATCGTGAGCACAGTGAACTGCACGCGCCGTTTGATGGCATCGTGATTCAGCGTAGCGTGGAGGTGGGACAGAATATCATTGCAACACTGGAGTCGCCCGTGCTTGTGGTATTGGCAAGAGCGGATAGCTATCTGGCGGTGTTCTCGCGCCCCCTGGATGAGCTGGCCGACGCCATACCCGGCACGGCGGCGACCGTAATCGTCGACGGCAAGCGCTTCGCCGGGCGCATCACATCGGTGGGCATGGAGGCAGTCGCCAATGGCGATGAGGCCCCACCGGCTTATCCCGTCACCGTGGAATTCGATGCGCAGGGTGAGTTGCTGCGTGCCGGCACGCCGGCGCGGGTGGAGTTACGCTAATGGTATGCCGGCGCTTCTCGGTGACCGGGCGCGTGCAGGGGGTGTTTTTTCGTGGCGCCACCCAGGACGAGGCGCGGCGACTGCAGCTGAGCGGTTGGGCGCGCAACTGTGCCGACGGTAGTGTCGAGGTGTTCGCCTGCGGGGATGACGCGGCGCTTGCACGACTCGAGACCTGGTTGCGGCAGGGGCCGCCAATGGCACAGGTCAACGGGGTTGTCGTAGAACAGGCCGCGGACGCGCCCTGCGAGGGATTCGAGATTCGTTACGCCTAGGAGCTGCGCCAGCGCTTGTGGAGCGCACGAAACACCAGGCGCGGATACCATTTCTTACCGACACTGCCGTTATATCGCGCCAGCGCACGCTGCACATTACCGTTGGTATGATCGAGATAATGCTTCAATACCGTGCAGCCATAACGAATATTCGTTTCGGGCTGAAATAGATTATCCCTTGGGTGACCGATTTCCTTTTTCCAGAACGGCATCACCTGCATCAGGCCCTGGGCACCCATGTGCGAGACGGCGTAGCGATCGAACGCGCTTTCCACCTGCATGACGGCCAGGACCAGCTCCGGATCTAGGTCGAAACGCATGGCCTCTTCGTGCACGGTTTTCAGGAGTTCGAGTCGGTAAATAGGATCCGGCAGCCAGCGTTGCAGCCGGCGTGACATGTCCGCCAGCCAGACCTGGGCCTGAAACTCGTCTTTAAAACTCGTGGCACTGCGCGCCGCCTGCGCCAGGGCGAGGCTCAGGCTGTCATCGGCCACAGTGGTGGGCGTCGCCGTCGCAATCAGCGCAGCCAATAGCCACAATCTCAGGTTCTTCACCTTGCCCCCAGTCTCAGTGCGTGCCGGTAAACAGTCCCACCGCCTCGTCCAGTCTAATGTCGCGTTTTTCGCCGCGGCGGGACTTGTACTCCACCATTCCCTGTTTAAGGCCGCGCTCGCCGATCACGAGCCGGTGCGGAATGCCGATGAGGTCCAGATCGGCAAACTTTACCCCGGGTCGCTCGTCCCGGTCATCGAGCAGGACCTCAAATCCAGCATTATTAAGTTCTGTATAGAGTTTTTCCGCGGTTTTTTCCACTTCTGGCGCCTTTTTCGCGCCAATCGGGACGATACCGATCTGAAACGGCGCGATGGGATCCGGCCAAATAATCCCATTATCATCATGGTTTTGCTCGATGGCGGCCGCTACGATGCGGGATACGCCGATGCCGTAGCAGCCCATGGGCATCACCACGGTGCGGCCCGATTCGTCCAGGCAAGTCGCGTTCATGGCCTCGCTGTATTTGGTGCCGAGCTGGAAGATGTGCCCCACCTCGATCCCGCGCCGGATTGTCAGGGTTGCCTCGCACTGCGGACAGGGATCGGCTTCCACCACATTGCGGATATCCGCGACATCCGGTTCCGGTAGATCCCGTCCCCAGTTAACGCCACACAGGTGTTTGTCGTTTTCGTTTGCGCCACAGACAAAGTCGGCAACCCGCGCCGCACTTTCGTCGGCGATCACCGTCGCGGCGATACCCCGGGGTCCGATCGAGCCGGCATCACAGTTAGCAACGGTTTGAATTTCCGCGTCCGTCACGAAAGTAAGCGGCTTCGTCACCTGTGCGAGTTGCTCCGCCTTGTCGATGTTGAGTTCGTGGTCGCCACGCAAAACCAGCGCAACGGCGCCACCCACGCCTTCGACGAGCAAGGTCTTGAGCGTTTGCTGCGGCGTAACCTTTAAAAAATCGCTGACTTCGTCGATGGAGTGCTGACCCGGTGTGGCCACGGTCTCCAGCGCCGCGGACGGTGCCGGCCGCTTGCCGATCGGTGGCAGTGCCGCCGCCAGTTCCACATTCGCGGCGTAATCGCACTTACTGCAAAGCGCAATGGCATCTTCACCGGAATCCGCCAGCACATGAAACTCATGTGAGCTTTGGCCGCCAATGGAACCGGTGGTCGCGGCGACCGGCCGGAACTCAAGTGCGAGTCGTTCAAATATCCGTGCGTAGGTCTCGAACATTTGCTGGTAGGTGTCGCGCAACGACGCCTCATCGATATGAAATGAATAGGCATCTTTCATCAGAAACTCGCGCGCGCGCATGACGCCGAAACGGGGTCGAATCTCGTCGCGGAACTTGGTCTGGATCTGGTAGAAATTCGCTGGTAGCTGTCGGTAACTGCGAATCTCGCGGCGAATCAGATCCGTGATGATCTCTTCATGGGTCGGCCCAAAACAGAAATCACGCCCATTCCGGTCGGCAAGCCGCAGTAATTCGGGACCATACTCCTCCCAGCGTCCGGATTCCCGCCAGAGTTCGGCCGGCTGCACCGCCGGCATCAAGATCTCCTGAGCACCACTGCGGTCCATTTCCTCCCGCACGATGGCCTCAATCTTGCGTAACACCCGCAGACCCAGGGGCAGCCAGTCGTAGAGGCCGGCGGCGAGTTTACGGATCATTCCCGCACGTAACATCAGGCGGTGACTGGCGATTTCCGCGTCCGCCGGCGTTTCTTTAAGGGTCGCTAACAGGTACTTTGATGTGCGCATGGTGTCGTATGTTGTCGTTATCGGCGCGGCGAATGCGTCGCCTGAGACAGGCGACGTTGGCCAGTGTGCATGCTCGTGGAATGTGGCGTACGCGGTCGCGAAGGCCCGCGTGCTACTGCAGGGCTTCCTGAATGAGTTCGTTCAAAAGGT
This sequence comes from uncultured Gammaproteobacteria bacterium, assembly GCA_947259975.1. Lineage (GTDB taxonomy): Bacteria > Pseudomonadota > Gammaproteobacteria > HyVt-429 > HyVt-429 > CAMYOD01. Next base: position 11,887 of record CAMYOD010000078.1, on the reverse strand, counting down.
CCTCCACCGACTGCAGGGCGGCCTTGGATTCATCCGACCCGACGATCAGAGGCCGTCGGAACATGACGTAGACCGTCTTCGGGTCATCCGGCGTATGATAAAAATTAATTACATACGGGCAGAACGCGATGTTATGTGGATCTGAAGACAACATGCGATAGGAGTACGTGGAGGGACAGAAACGATATTGCTGGGCATGCTCGTAGACTTTTTTGGTCGCCCCGACGGCCTCGGCTGTGCGATCCAGCATGCGGCCGATGAAGGCGTGATTATCGATCTTGAAGCCGCGATCGGTGATCGCCAGATCCAGGTTCTCTGCAACGTCCTCGAATGAATACTTGGTCGTCGTATACATGACGCGATAACTCGCATCATCTGCCGCCTGCTGTTGCGAGGCTGGCTCCTGGGTCGCCGGACTGCAGGCAGTTATTGCGAAAAGTGCCAGAGCGGCGAGTAAAGCGCGTTGCATAGTCTTCCCCCCAGGAATCTGATTGTCGAGATCAGCACCGCCTAACACGGTGCAGGACGGTCAATGATACACCAGGCGCGAGGCCGAGGCGCGCAGACTCAGGTCGGTGCCAGCCGGCCGAGCCAATGACTGTATATGTGTTCTGCAGCCGCGCGCGCTGCGGCGACCCGGGCATCGACCGCCGCCGTGATCTCGGCGGCGCTTTGTACCGATGCCGCCGGGTCCTCGAGCTGGTCTTTGTAAAGCTGCACCCATTCGCGAACCATGCTCGCGGTGACTTCAACATGGCATTGCATGGCCAGGGTATTGCCCATGACAAAGGCCTGATTCGGGCACGCCACGCTTTCGAGGATCCGCTGCCCACCGGACGGGATGGAAAAGGTTTCGCCATGCCAGTGGAATGCCGCAAAGCCGTCGACCACACCGTGCAGCCAGTCGTCGGCGCCGGCGCCCGCGCAGCGTGTCACCGGCCACCAGCCGACTTCACGGGTTGGATTCGGACCCACCGTGCCGCCCAGTGCCTTGGCGATCAGCTGGCCGCCGAGACAGTGGCCGAGCACCGGCAGCCCCGCCGCCTGCGCCTCGCGTACCAGATGTTCCACCGGCCCGATCCATGGCAAGGGGTCGTTGACGCTCATGGGTCCACCCATGAGGACCAGGGCGGAGGCACCGGCTATACTTTGGGGTACGGCATCACCCGCATCGATGGCAATGACCTGATAATCGATCTCGCGGTGCTCTAAAAACTCCGCCAGGAAGCCCGGCCCCTCGCAAGCGATGAAACGAAATATCCAAACCGGCGACATGCGGCGATTATACCGTCGCCGCCGCTTATTCGGCATCCCGTTCGCAATCGCGGCCGGATTTTTGCTGGCGGTTGACGACGCCCGTGCCGTGAGTGAACTGAATCTGCTTGCGGTCAGTCAGGACAAGGCCATTCTGCACATCGATGGTCAGCGCCGTGTAATGCGTGTGGGCGAGACGTCGCCGGAGGGGGTCACACTGACCGACGTCAGCGCCGATGAGGCGCGCGTCAGCGTCGACGGCAGATCGATGGTCTTGCCCATCGTCGCCGTCAGTGTCGGGGGTGTGTCGCAGACGGAGACGAAACGCGCCGTAGTATGGGCGGATACGAGCGGATCCTTTTTTGTCGAGGGCACGGTCAACAAGCGGTCGGTGCGTTTCCTGGTCGACACCGGGGCCACCACCATTGCGTTCAACAGCCGCGAAGCGAAACGCCTGGGGTTGGATTACACGGCAGGACAACAGGGCATCGCTTCCACGGCCGGCGGTATGGTGCCCATGTACCACATAACACTGACGACCGTGCAGGTGGGCGATATCAAGCTATATAACGTTCCCGCCGGCGTGATCGAAGGGAATCACCCCGTAGTGTCGCTGTTAGGGATGTCGTTCCTCGGTCACGTGGAAATGCGACGCGAGGGAATGCGCATGGAGCTCATCGACGATTGACGCTGATGTCGTCGCCTCAGGCACTTTCCTCGTCGCTCTTGTCACGTTTGACCAAAGCATAGGCGGAGTGATTATGGATGGATTCGAAATTCTCCGATTCCACCTCGTAGGCCTCGATGCGATCGTCGTCGTTTAGCGCCGCCGCGATGTCGCGCACCATGTCCTCGACGAACTTGGGGTTGTCGTAGGCCCGTTCGGTGACATATTTCTCGTCCGGTCGCTTGAGTAACCCGTAAAGCTCACAGCTGGCCTGATCTTCCACCAGGTCGATGATTTCCTCGACCCAGACGAAGCCTTTGGTGCGCACCTTGATGGTTACGTGTGAACGCTGGTTGTGGGCGCCATAGTCGGAAATGCCCTTTGAACACGGGCACAGGCTCGTGACGGGAACCACCACCTTGATCGCCATACAGCGCTTACCGCGGTTGATCTCGCCGATGAAGGACACCTCATAATCCATCAGACTTTCGACCTCGGATACCGGCGCCTTCTTGTTGACAAAAAACGGGAAGGTCATCTCAATGTGGCCTCGTTCCGCTTCGAGTCGTTCGCCCATCTCGCTGAGCATGTCCTTGAACGACTGTACCGAGATCTCGCGCTCATGGTGATTCAGGATCTCCACGAAGCGTGACATATGGGTACCTTTGAAGTTGTGCGGCAACTCCACATACATATTGAAGGTGGCAATCGTCGCCTGATCGCCCTGGCTGCGATCCTTGACTCGAACCGGGTGGCGAATGTCCTTGATACCGACCTTGTCGATGGCGATCTGGCGCGTATCCGGACTGCTTTGCACGTCCGCCATTTCTGCGCCGAGGGGTTTTGTGGCCTTCATCTGAATGCGTCTGTCTTGAAGTGAGGGGGGATTATGCCGTAACGCCGCAACCGCGTCCGCCGGTGTTCCTGACCAAGTTGGTCAAGTATACGTATTGCGGTGGGGTGCGGCAACGGCCGGTGCCGCCGCAGACTGCACCGCCGCCCGAATGCCATCGGCGTCGAGGCCGCAGGCCGCCAGCAAGGCGCCATGATCACCCTGATCCACGAATTGGTCCGGCAGGCCCAGATTAAGCGTGTGGACGGCGATACCCACCGCGGCCAGGTGCTCATTGACCGCGGCGCCGGCACCGCCGGCGACGGCGTTTTCCTCGACGGTGACCAGCAGGTCATGGGTCTTGGCCAGCTCCTCGATGAGCGTCGTGTCCAGCGGCTTGACAAAGCGCATATTCACGACCGTGGTGTCCAGCGCCTCGCCCGCGGCGAGCGCCGGGGTGAGCATGCTGCCGAAGGCAAGAATTGCCACCCGCTGCCCCTTGCGCCGCAATTGCGCCTTGCCAATGGGCAGCGCCTGCAGCGTGGTGTCCACCGGGATGCCCGGTCCGGTGCCGCGCGGATAGCGCACCGCGGCAGGTCCGTCCAGGCTGTGGCCGGTATAGAGCATCTGGCGGCACTCATTTTCGTCCGCCGGCGCCATGATGGTGATGTTAGGCAGGCAGCGCAGATAACTCAGATCGAAGCTTCCCGCATGGGTGGGACCGTCGGCGCCCACCAGACCGGCGCGATCCACGGCAAACAGTACGGGCAGATTCTGCAGACAGACGTCGTGGATCACCTGGTCATAGGCGCGCTGCAAAAAGGTCGAGTAGATCGCGACCACGGGGCGCAGACCTTCACAGGCGAGACCGGCGGCGAAGGTCGCGGCATGCTGCTCCGCAATACCGACGTCGAAGTAACGTTCGGGAAACTGTTCGGAGAATTTAACCAGGCCGGAGCCCTCGCGCATCGCCGGTGTGATGGCCACCAGGCGTTCATCCGCGTGCGCCATATCGCACAACCAGTCGCCGAAGACTGCGGTATAGGTTTTGCCGGCCGGTTTGTTCTCCATTTTTCCGGTACTGGGATCAAACGGGGTGACGCCGTGATAGCCGCAGGGATCGCCCTCGGCAGGTTCGTAGCCCTTGCCTTTCTGGGTGACCACGTGCAGGAAGCGTGGCCCGGAAAGGCCGCGCATATTCTTCAGCGTCTTTACCAGGGTCGGAATGTCATGCCCGTCGATGGGGCCGATGTAATTGAAGCCGAGTTCCTCGAACAGCGTGCCGGGCATCACCATGCCCTTCATGTGTTCTTCCCAGCGCCGCGCCAGGTCGCGCATCGGCGGCAGGCTGCCGAGCATGGTCTTGCCGCCCTCGCGCATGCTGGTGTAGACCTTGCCCGAAAGTATGCGCGCCAGATGGTTCGACATGGCGCCGACATTTTTCGAGATCGACATGTCGTTGTCGTTGAGTACGACAAGCAGATTCGCATCCATGTCACCCGCATTGTTCAGCGCCTCGTAGGCCATGCCGGCGGTGAGTGCGCCGTCGCCGATGACCGCGACCACTTGGCGGTCCTCGCCGGATTGCGCCGCCGCGACGGCCATGCCTAAGGCGGCGCTGATGGAGGTGCTGGAATGTCCCGCGCCGAAGGTGTCGTATTCGCTTTCGTCGCGACGCAGAAAGCCCGATAGTCCGCCCGCCTGACGCAGGGTGTGCAACTGCTCGCGCCGACCGGTGAGGATCTTGTGCGGATAGGTCTGGTGGCCTACATCCCACACCAGTCGATCATGGGGGGTATCGAAGACGTAATGCAGCGCCACCGTCAGTTCGACCGTACCCAGCCCTGCGGCCAGGTGACCGCCGGTGGTGGCGACGGTATCGATGACCTGTTGGCGGACTTCCGCCGCCAGCTGCGGCAATTGCTCCAGTTCCAGCATGCGCAGATCGGTGGGGGAATCGACCTGATCGAGCAGGCGGATTGTGTGATCCTCGGGCATGGGTCTCAGTGGCTGCGTTCGATGACGTAATGCGCGATATCGCGGAGTAATCGACCATTATCGCGCAAAGGTTCGATGCTGGCGAGAGCCGCGTCGCGCATCTGCTCGGCCTCGCGCTTGGCCTGGGCGAGGCCGAGCAAGGCCGGGTAGGTGGGCTTGTTGCGCGCCTGGTCTGCGCCGCTGATCTTGCCGAGCTCCTCGGTGCTTGCCTCCACGTCGAGGATATCGTCGCGGATCTGAAACGCCAGGCCAATGCATTTGGCGTAGTGGTCGAGCCGCCGGGCGGTATCCGTGTCGCTGGCGCCGGCCGTGATCACGCCCATGCTCACGGCGGCCCGGATCAGGGCCCCGGTTTTGCGGATATGCATGTTTTCCAGTTCCGGCAGGGTGAGGGTCTTGCCCACCGCCGCGAGGTCGATGGCCTGGCCGCCGGCCATGCCTTCGGCACTTGCCGCCACCGCCAGGGCCTCGATCATCTTCAGGCGCTGCGCTGCGTTCACTGCCTGACTCGGATATTGGGCAAGAATCTGAAACGCGAGGCTTTGCAGGGCATCCCCGGCCAGCAGCGCGGTCGCGTCACCGAAAACGCGATGACAGGTGGGTTTACCGCGTCGCAGATCGTCGTTATCCATCGCCGGGAGATCGTCATGCACCAGCGAATAAGCGTGTACCAGTTCTACCGCGCAAGCCGGTGCGTCCAGATCGTCGAGGCTTGCGCCCAGGGTCTCCCCAACCGCATAGACCAGCACGGCGCGCAGGCGCTTGCCGCCATCAATCGTGGCGTAGCGCATGGCCTCGTATAACTCCCGCGGCGGGCTGCTGCCGTCGGGCAGCCAACGCAGCAGGGCGTCGGCAACCCGGCGCTGATAGCGTTCCAGGCGAACTTCGATGGGATCCAAACTTATTCTTCGGGCGTGAAGGGTTCGGTGGTGACCTCGCCGTCCTGTTGCATCAGCTTCTCCACGCGTTGCTCCGCCTCTTTCAGGGTCTGCTGGCAGCTGCGTGTGAGGGCGACCCCGCGCTCGAAATCCTGCAGTGATTCTTCCAGGGATTGCTCGCCTTTCTCCATGCGCTCGACGATTTTCTCGAGTTCCGAGATCGAGGCTTCAAGGTCCGGGGTGGGTGACTTGCGTTTGGTCACGGGAGGCTCCGTCAGGACGTTGTGGCGGGATTCTACACCAATCCAGCAGGCGCCGGTTGACGGAAATCAAGGTTGCAGCAGCGGACGCGGCGTAAACTTCGAATCCAGTTTGACATCCACGTGGTAGCTAATTTAGAATTAGTCTAAATCGCTAACGCGGCGGTGAATTTGTCCCAAAAACCATAGCTTTGGAGAAGAAAATGGAGCTTAAAGGCAGCAAAACCGAACAGAACCTCAAAGACGCATTCTCGGGTGAGTCCCAGGCCAACCGGCGTTATCTGTACTTCGCCGCCAAGGCGGACGTGGAAGGCTATAACGACGTGTCCACAGTCTTCCGTTCCACCGCCGAAGGCGAGACCGGACATGCGCACGGGCACCTGGAGTATCTCGAAGACGTCGGCGATCCGGCCACCGGCCTGCCGATCGGCGGCACCTCCGATAATCTCAAGGCGGCCATCGCCGGTGAGACTCACGAGTACACGGACATGTATCCGGGCATGGCGAAGGCGGCGCGCGACGAAGGCTTCGACGAAATTGCCGACTGGTTCGAGACCCTGGCCAAGGCCGAGCGTTCCCATGCGAACCGGTTCCAGAAGGCCCTCGACGGACTCGATTAACCGCGACCGTCTGACGTAAATGCGGAGCCGGCGTAAGCCGGCTCCGTCGTCTCGACCGGTAGCAAAATAAAAGACCAAAAAAGGGGACATTCTACTTTTTTGTAAAACTGGGCACTTCGCTCAATTTAGATCGCAACATTACGAGCCGACAGCGCCCAAGTATTCAACAAAAGTAGAATGTCCCCTTTTTTTACGAAAACGAACAGGTAAGGGAAATGACAGAGCGACGCGAAGGCAGTCTCGAGGCACCCACGCGGCATCCGGTAAATTGGCAGGAGCAGGCATTCTGGGACGAGGACGATCTTTTCAAAGAACTCGAGCGCGTGTACGACATCTGTCATGGCTGCCGGCGTTGCGTGAACCTGTGTCATTCATTTCCAACTCTGTTCGACCTGGTGGATGAATCCGACACCATGGAAGTCGACGGCATCGCCAAGCAGGATTACTGGCAGGTGGTCGACCATTGTTATCTGTGCGATCTGTGTTTCATGACCAAGTGCCCTTATGTGCCGCCCCATGAATGGAACGTGGATTTCCCGCACCTGATGCTGCGCGCCAAGGCGATTGGCTTTAAAAAGGGGCGTGCCAAGCGGCGTGACCGCATGCTCACGTCCACGGACCGCATCGGCAAATTGGCCGGCATCCCGATCGTGGTCAATGCGGTGAATGCGACCAACCGCATGCCCGCTGCCCGCAAGCTGTTGGACAAGACCCTGGGGGTGCATCCCGATGCCATCGTGCCCGCATACCACAGCGACACGCTGCACAAGCGTGCGGGTCGCCGTGCGCCTATCGACGCCGTCGCCGAAGCAGCGGGGCCGACCCACGGCAGGGTGGCGTTGTTCGCGACCTGCTACGGCAACTACAACGAGCCACACATCGGCGAAGACCTGATGGCCGTGTTCGAGCACAACGGCATACCCGTGACCATGGCGGAGAAGGAACAGTGTTGCGGCATGCCGAAGCTGGAACTCGGCGACCTGGAGGCGGTGGACCGGGCCAGGCAGGCCAACATCCCGGTGTTGGCGAAGCTGGTGGATGCGGGCTGGGATCTCGTCGCGCCGGTGCCGTCCTGCGTGTTGATGTTCAAGCAGGAACTGCCGTTGATGTACCCCGATGATGCGGAGGTGCAGAAGGTCAAGGAAGCGATCTACGATCCGTTTGAATATCTCATGCTGCGTCACAAGCACGGCAAGCTGAACACCGATTTCAAACAGTCCCTGGGCAAGGTCTCCTATCATGTCGCCTGTCACCTGCGGGTGCAGAACATCGGCATGAAGACGCGGGAATTGCTACGGCTGGTGCCGGACACCGAGATCGATACCATCGAGCGCTGTTCGGGCCACGACGGCACCTACGCGGTGAAAAGCGAATGCCACGATATTTCGATGAAGATCTGCCGGCCGGTGTTCAACCGGGTGGCCAAGGCGGAGCCGGATCACTATGGCAGCGACTGCCCCATGGCCGGGCACCAGATTGAAAACGGGCTCGAGAGCGGCAAGGCGCCGGAGCACCCCCTGACCCTGTTGCGCATCGCGTACGGACTTTGAGTGAGGATTCGACTATGGCAAACGAGGGCTATCATGAACCTATCGCCGAACTGAGTAATACGACCCGGGATATGCATCGGGCCATTACCTCCCTAATGGAGGAATTGGAAGCAGTGGATTGGTATAACCAGCGCGTCGACGCCTGTGATGATGCCGAATTGAAAGCGATTCTTGCGCACAACCGGGACGAGGAAAAAGAGCACGCGGCCATGGTGCTCGAATGGATACGGCGCCGCGACCCGGCCTTCGACAAGGAACTCAAGGACTATCTTTTCACCGACGCGCCCATTGTGAGTCTGGAACACAAAGATTAACGGAGAGCACGTTTTATGATTGGCAAACTGCAACGCGACGACCTCTATTCATTGGAAAAGTACGCCGAGCTGCGCCCGGCGTTTCGTGATGAAGTCATGGCGCACAAGAAACACCGCCAGGTGGAAGTGGGTCCGCACGCTACCCTGTACTTCGAGGACCGGCTCACTATGCAGTATCAGATCCAGGAGATGCTGCGGGTCGAGCGGATCTTCGAGACGGCCGGCATCGAGGAGGAACTGGCGGCCTACAACCCGTTGATTCCGGACGGCAGCAATTTCAAGGCGACCTTCATGCTCGAGTACACGGACGCGGAAGAGCGCCGCCAGGCATTGCCCGGCCTGATCGGTATCGAGGAATGTATCTATGTGTCGGTCGACGGCGTCGGTCAGGTTGGCGCGATCGCGGATGAGGACCTGGAACGCACCAGCGCGGAAAAAACATCGTCGGTGCATTTTCTGCGCTTCGAGTTGACGCCGGAGATGGTGCAGGCAATCAAGAACGGTGCCGACATCGGCATTGCCATTACCCACGAAAACTACGCCCATGCGATCGACCGGGTACCCGCCCCGGTACGCGACTCACTGGCTCAGGATCTCGCGTAAGCCTTCCCGGCGGCGGTTCCATCCTGTGCCGCGCCCATAAGGCGGCTCGCGCTCTCAGCCGGCGTGACGTTATCGAACCTCGCCGGTGAAATCGGTATACTGCCGCCAGCCCTAGTAAGGGGCGGTGTTTGCATCGCTCAAATCGGAACCGGATTATTGAAAGCACGTCTTCTGTCGATTGCCGCGATTATGATCGTAAGCGGGCACGCGTTGCCGACGACGGTGCTCGCGCAGGACGAAGACGAATACAAGTTCGAATACACCCCCGCCCCGCGCAAGCCGTGGCAGGAACAGGCCGCCACGTTGCCGCCGTTTCCCGCGAACCAAGACCTGCTGGCTATCGAGATGACCGGGCCGACCAACGTGACCGCGAATCTGGATAGATCTACCCTGCAGGTCGGTGACGATGGCGTGGTGCGGGCGGTCTATGTGATCACCTCCAGCGGTGGCGTGCGCAATACCTTTTTCGACGGCTTCCGCTGCGCCACCCGGCAATACAAGACCTACGCCTACAGTGTCGGCACGGCCGAATGGACGCGGGCCACGAACACGGCCTGGAAAGACATTCAGCGACGCTCCATCAACGCGGTACGCGATACGCTACACGAGGATTATTTCTGTACCGGTCTCACGCAACCGCGCACGAAACGGGAGATCCTGCAGCGCTTTCTGGATCGGCAGGAAGAGCCTTGAGCGCTGTTGACGCTGAGTTTTTCTAGATTGAGCAATTCATGACCACTGCTTACGATGCCTCGGCCATCGAGGTCCTCACCGGGCTCGAACCCGTGCGCAAGCGCCCGGGCATGTACACTCAGACCGAGCGTCCGAACCACCTCGCCCAGGAGGTGGTCGATAACAGCGTCGATGAAGCGATTGCCGGCCATGCCGATCGCATCGACGTGACCCTGCATAAGGACGGCTCATTCTCCGTCGCCGACAACGGTCGCGGCATGCCGGTGGATCTGCACAAGGAGGAGAAAGTCAGCGGCGTGGAAGTGATCCTCACCCGCCTGCACGCCGGCGGCAAGTTTTCGCAGAAAAATTATCGCTACTCCGGCGGCTTGCACGGCGTCGGGGTCTCCGTGGTCAACGCCCTGTCCAAACGCCTGACCGTGTGGGTGCGCCGCGGCGGCAAGGAATACCAGATGGAGTTCGCCAACGGCGACAAGCGCTCCAAGCTCAAACCGGTGGGCAAGGTGGGCCAGCGCAACACCGGCACCACCATTCAATTCCTGCCGGACCCCCAGTTCTTCGACACCGTCAAGTTCCATATCCCGCGCCTGAAACGCCTGCTGCGGGCGAAGGCGGTGCTGTGTCCCGGTCTGCACGTAAGCTTCGTCAACGAGGCCAACAAGGAGGACAACGAGGAATGGGAATACGAGTCGGGCCTGAACGAATACATGCTCGACGAGCTGGCCGGCGTGGCGGTGGTGCCGGAAACCCCGTTCAGCGGACAGCACAAGGACGCGGAGGGGGAGGTGGCATGGGCGGTGGCCTGGCTGGCGGAGGCCGGCGAACCCCTGGCCGAGAGTTACGTCAACCTGATTCCCACGCCCCAGGGCGGTACCCATGTGAACGGCCTGCGCGCCGGACTCACCGAGGCGGTGCGGGAGTTTTGCGAGTTTCACAATCTCGCACCCCGCGGCGTGCGCATCGCGCCGGACGATGTCTGGGGCGGCTGCAGTTATATCCTTTCGGTACGCCTGAAGCATCCCCAGTTCACCGGCCAGACCAAGGACCGGCTGTCGTCCCGGGAGACCGCGGCCCTGGTCAACGGCGCCGCCAAGGACGCCTTCAGTCTGTGGCTCAACCAGCATACCGCGGAGGCGGAGCGCATCGCGCAACTCGCCATCGACAGCGCCCAGGCCCGGGCGCGGGCGAGCAAGCAGGTGGCGCGCAAGAAGGTCACCGCCGGCCCGGCGCTGCCGGGCAAGCTCGCGGACTGCAGCAGCCAGGATCCGGAGCGCAGCGAGTTGTTTCTGGTGGAAGGGGATTCCGCCGGCGGTTCCGCCAAGCAGGCGCGGGACCGGGAGCATCAGGCCATCATGCCCCTGCGCGGAAAAATTCTTAACACCTGGGAAGTGGATCCCGCCGAAGTGCTCGCCTCCCAGGAGGTGCACGACATCGCGGTGGCCCTCGGCGTGGACCCGGGTTCCAGTGATCTGTCCGGGCTGCGCTACGGCAAGGTCTGTATCCTCGCCGACGCGGATTCCGACGGTCTGCACATCGCGACCCTGCTGTGTGCCTTGTTCGTGCGCCACTTCGAGCCCCTGGTGGCCACGGGGCGGGTGCATGTGGCCATGCCGCCCCTGTATCGCATCGACGTGGGCAAGCAGGTCTTTTACGCCCTGGACGACGACGAGAAGGCGCAGGTGCTCAAGCGCATCGAGGCGGAAGGCCTCAAGGGCAAGGTCAACGTGCAGCGCTTCAAGGGCCTCGGTGAGATGAACCCGCAACAACTGCGCGAGACCACCATGAGCCCGGATACCCGCCGCCTGGTGCAGCTCACCATCAAGGCCGGTGACACGACCAATAAGATTATGGACCTGCTGCTGGCGAAGAAGCGCGCCCCGGACCGCAAGGCCTGGCTCGGCAAGAAGGGCGATCAGGCGACGATCTAAAAGGCAGGGACAAGGCGCAAGATACAAGGTACAAGAGATCTTCCTTGTATCTTGCGCCTTGTAACTTGTAACTCGCCTAGCGAGACGCGCCGCCCGGTGGGAAAATGCTTGCCTGTTCGAACGACAATATCCCCTATTTGACCACGCAAATCGCCCGGAAAGCCTTGCAACACAGGCCCATAAAGCCGGCCTATAGGCCAATTGCAAAATTCTGTTATATAAGCGATTGCTAATATAAGCGAAAGCTAATAGAGTCCTCCCCACGCTTGTTAGCGGTCGAGCGGCAAAGT
>CAMYOD010000077.1 GCA_947259975.1 uncultured Gammaproteobacteria bacterium | reverse complement strand
TCAACGCACCCGCAAAGACGATGCGACGATCTCTTTTGGCCATGGCCTCGACTCGTCGCCGATAGGCATGCGATTCTTCATTCGATGCGATCGCGTGAATGATCAGTTGAACAGGTATGTCAGGAGGAAGGCTTTTTACTGCCCCCACGAGTACATCTATCCCCTTTACCGGGTCCCATCGACCTACGAAGCCTACCGTTAGGCCAGCTATCACAGGTGGTGTTACACGTGGTGACTGGGCAAGATCGGGGGCCTTTGCGATACCTTGTCGACACAGTATGAGTTTACTCTGGGGGACGCCGTTTCTTAATAGGCTATCCTTGAGCCAGTTACATACCGCCACAATACGATCTGAGTTTGCCGCAATCTCATGCAGGATGCGTCGATGTCGGTCCACCATCTCCGTTGCCCGCAATGCTGTCGCCAGGCGGCCGCGAATGCCGGCACGCCCCACGCGCCGGCCCCATTCTTTGGGCAAGTGACTGAGCAGCTCCGCTGCAACCTTCTTTAATCCTCTTGACTGTAACCAGCATTTTGTACAACGCCGCTGACGGATATGCCCATCGCAGGCCATCCTCCCGTTTAACATCATCGTGCCTCGGATACACACCGGGCCGGGTACGTGAATGGTTGTTAATGTGACTGCGCCGATACGTTTAGCCCATTTGAGGTGCTGCACGCTACTGCCAAAGGTATTAGAATGAAGATGGAATATATTTGGTGATTGTTCCTCGAGCCAGCGCTGAAAGTATTCGAATCCGTCATACGGCTGCTGGCCCTCGAATTGTTCCCGAGTTCGGCGCGGACCGACCGGATAACGATAGATGGGAATGCCATCAATCTGGTAGTAGTCCTCCTGGTTACCGTCCCGCGGCGCTGCGATCAGGTTCTCGATGCCTTTGCTTTGTAGCTCGTGAACGAGTGACCGCACGTAGGTCTCGGTACCCCCCGTCGAATCCGGAAAGTACCACCCGAGACAATGAACAACTTTCATGGGCTCACGAAGACGGATCCATCCCAGTCGTCGGGCGCCCCGGCCGCATTGGAGGTCGGCCCATACGGCTTAAGAGTGCCGCGGTTGCCTTCTGTCCTAGGAAATGCCGCGCCAGGCTCGCTACCTTTGGCCAAGTTAGACGGAATCCGGGCTCGACCTGATACAGGCGTCGAATATTCTGCTTGAACATCGTGGAATCGTTAAGGAAGAAGCCGCGCGCTGTGTAGCTATATACGCGGGCCAGGGCATGTCGGCGCGTGTCGGTAAGCCCGCCATGTGTTGACCAATGCGCCTCGATATCGCTGGCATTGTCGTAAACATCGCGCACAAATGCCGCTGGGTCGCGGCGCGAAAGACTCATATCCCGGTGCACTCGATAATACGCACCTACTCCCGGGACATGGACAAACTTAGCGCCATGCCGTGCTGCATCAAGCAGAAAACGCGCGTCCTGGATGATCGGCAGCGATTCGTTCCAGCCACCGATCTTATCGACAATATCGCGACGATAAAGTAGCGCGGCCGGCGGGGCCCAGAAATCGGTGAACACGGCAATCTCGGGGTCGTCATCGATATCCTCAATCCTTCTGGCTACGACTTTGCCCTTGATTTCGCCCCCGGCTTGACCCGAGTCCAATTCCTGCCAATCCGAATAGGCGACATCTGCCGCGGATGTCTCCAACGCTTCGACGCGCATTTGCAAGGCGCCTCTTGCAAGAAGATCGTCAGAATCAAGGTATTGTATATACTTGCCTGCTGATAACTCTGTCCCTCTATTCCGAGCCGCACTCGCGCCACGATTAGGCCCGAACTCCAGTCGCGCCACTCCCGCATAGCGCTTCATTATCTCAGTAGTACCGTCCGTGGACCCGTCGTCGATCAAAATAATTTCGCAATCATCGCGTTGCTGTGCGATAACACTATTTACTGTATCTGCAAGGAATCGCCTACAGTTAAAGCAAGGCACAATGACCGAGATCAGCGGCGTTACTTTTTTGGATGACAAAGTGGGGTACTTGCTCTAACGTTCTGAAAAATACGCGAATACGCGAACTACGTTGCGCGCGGCACACTCTCTGCCCGAGCGAAGAATCAACATTGTGGTAACAGCCGAAGTAGTCAGATCACTCCTGTATCTTTCAACCACGCCCTGGTCGCCTCCATTCCTTCCTGTAGGGTCCAGCGTGGAGTCCAACCCAATACCTTCCGTGCCTTATCGGCCGAGAACCGTGTGTGGGTTGGCCCGAAAAGATCCGCGACCCAAATAGGTGGCCTGACCTCCTTCTCCGCATCAACGGACACCAGTGGTCCTGTCACATCTCTCGCGCGACTTCGAACCAGGTAGCTTCTGACTCCAGGCATCCGCTGAAAAACAAGCCTCTTGACGCGCCCAATCACTGGAATTCGATTGACAATTCCGATGAATTCGAGATCACCTAACAGATAACGCAAGGCATCCGAGATCTTCGCCTTATCTGTCCTTGGGCCAATCAAAAGCTCTTTCCTTGAGAACGATTTGAGTTCCGACGCACGTTCTGTCATAAGTTGATGCATATACTCACGCCACGTGCACCATCCATCGCTGATCAGGAAACGTTCGCCATGTGCCTCTGCCGTGCGCGCCGCCAGGATAATTGCGTCAACCAGACTTTCTACGTAAGTGTAATTTGCAATACCGGTGCCATTTTCAATCAATCCAAATTGTCTAGATCTTATTAGATCGAATGGCATGGTCGTATATGTCTTTCCATCAATTCCATAGACGCATGACGGATTAAGTACAACAATACGCGTACGGCCTGACGACGACGCCCTTCGTAAGCACCATTTTTCCATATGCGCCTTGCTCGTCCCATATTCACCCCCTGCAGGCGCGTATTTCCATGTCTCATCGACAAGCTCGTCTGTGTGTGGGTGCCCAAAAACATACATCGTACTCAAGACCACCACCACCTCGGCGCCAGCCTCAATAGCCGCGTTGACAACATTCTTTGTTCCCTCAATCGTGACTCGCGCTGCGTTTGCCCCTTCTCTGCCATATGCCAGATGAAAAACATACCTAGCGCCCAAAACAGCGTTTTCTACCGCTTGCCTATCAAGAATATCCAATCGTGGCATTTCCACATCGTAGCGCGCCAAATTCGCGCATGTATTATAGTTTCGTACCGGTGCCACAATCTCGTCGAATTTAAGTTGGTGGAGCCTCCTAACCAATCGCCCACCGATAAAACCACTGCCCCCCGTAATCACTGCCTTGCCTGGCGATAGCGACGGTTGGATTTGGCTCCCTTTATCCGCCGGGGCCGGCTTTGTGTGCCGAAGCGCACGGCCCCCATAGGCCTGTTCAATCACGCGCATTACTTTGGCTCCATCAACGCCACTTCTCGGCGGGAGCCGCCGTTCCGACTTCCTATCGCACTCAAAATCCAACAGCTGTTTTATGAAACACCTGTGCAGCGCCGGTATCTCCCTATATTGCCCATCTTCTTCTTCGATGCATATGTGATTCCTTAGCAAAGACTGATTATTTCGCTCCCACTCACATACCTCCGGACGTTCCTCTCTTATCGTTACGCGCCCCTCCGCACCGACAATTACTATCTTCGATCGTATCTTCCGGGTTCTGGACAATATCAGTTGTACACTCACACCAGCCTTGGATGTTAGGCTACACTCGCAGTTTGCTTCCACGCCTCCGCGCCAGTCATCCTGATACGACACCAGCTCCAGCTCGCCCAAAAGACCAAAGACAACATCGAGATAGTGGACACCCATATCAGCAAGCACACCACCATTTCTTGGATCGAAGAAATCTCCCGTCTCGGACATCCATGCATAAGGGCCTCCGTGAGACATTTCGACTCGGCTAAGCCGACCAATGTACCCTTCATCTATCGCCATCGCTGCCGCTCGCACTCCTGGCAGGTAACGGCGTACCATCCCGATCTCAAGCTCTTGTCTATATCGGCTCGCCATCGAAGCGAGCGCTTCGCACTCCGCCGCTGTCAAAGCGAGCGGCTTCTCGCATAACACGCCGAATCCTGCTTTCAATGCTCTTTCTACAGCATCCGAGTGCAGCCGATTTGGGAGCGCAACGACGACTTTCGCATCTCTCTCCTGTGCAAGCGGATACGATCGGAAAAATTTATTATAAGCGACACTTCGCACCATTAGTGATGGTGCCCGCTGTCTAATTCTGCCGATCGCCGCTTCGGAGCTATCGATAACCAATGCCCGATCGAGCCAACCTAGCGCACTTAGTGCAGGTAAATAGTATTCCTCGAACACGGCGCCTGCACCGAGGAAAATCAAGCGCTTGTTGTCTTCGCTATTTTTCATGAACTTCGAATGGTTGAGATGGTCCGTACCGGGAACCTAATTTATAAGACGTCTGCCAGACCCCTCAATGGGCTGCCCCGGCGTTAAACAATTTAAGATGAGGCATGAATCGGGCTTGCCGCTCGCGCGCGAGAGATTATCCGATCATAGACCTGTGAATGCAGCTGAGCTGACCGGATCAAAGAATAGCGCCGCGCTGCTACGGTCGCGCGTTGTTCTTTTACTTTGTATTCTTCTGAAGAAAAGTTGCCAATATAGGCTATCATTTTTCCTATTTCGTTTGCCTTTACCATCGTGCCCATGAGCGGGTTATCGATCAATTCGTTTACACCAGGGGCTTCGACGGCTACAACCGCTCGCCCACAGGCTTGACTTTCGGCAAGTGACAATCCGAAGGTCTCTACTCTGCTGAACGATAACGTCACATCAGCCGCGCGGTAATAGCGCGCCATTGCCTCATTAGTTGTCACAGGTCGTAGGCGCCTCAGTGAAACATTAGGAAGGTGATCTGCATGAGTTGACGTAACCGCGCTGAACATTAAGATCATATACTTATGTGGCGACCAAGCGAGTTCACCGATTAGTCTATCCAAATCGGCAGCACCCTTCCTTGGGTCATCGAGCCGGGCTGTGGGGAGAAATATAACCCGTGTATCCTCAGGGACACCAAGTGATGCACGGTCGTCGACTGATGTGACACAGCGAAAAATTGTTGTATCTATGCCGTGCTGCACATGCGACACCGTCCCGTAGCCGCTCTTAATAATATCCGCCAGCTCTTTCTCAACCCATCTGGACGGCGCGATAAAATGTGGACGTAGGTGCCTCAATAGATTCGTCTTGATGCTATGCAATACTCTGGTCGTATCCCACCTCAACCTCGGGTAGACCCCGAGCTGTGGGCACGCGCCACACGCAGACTTCCACTTTTCACAACCCAGGGGATAAATACAGTTACCCGTCACGGGCCAAAGGTCATGTAACGTCCAGACAATCTTCCGCCTTGTCCCTAGTCCGCGCAAAAGCCCTAGGCTCAGCTGAGCCACATGAGTTACATGTAGGTGCACAATATCGACACCCTGAAGTATTCTGTCGTCGAAACCGAGCCAATCCGTGAAGCGAAGCACTCCCGGTAATGCAAGCTGTCTTTCAATAGGCGCGAGGACCCGATTCCCTATCGTGCGCAGGAGTGGTTGTGCTCGGATCGGTGTCAGTTTACGGGTCTTCGATTCCGCCTCGTAAACCCCCAGTATTTCAGACTCGACACCGATCGATTGGAGCCCTTGATGCAGACTAAGTGCTGCAATAGCTCCACCGCTTCGATCCAGATGTGGGACGATGTGTAAGACCTTCAACATCCTGATCCAGCTACCAGGTCAAGCATCTTTCGGGCGATTCCCCGTACGCGCACCAAATACCAGTTTCCCAACAAGGCGCAGGAAACTTGTGACCGTCGATCGATAGAGAAACAAACCGGGTCGCCTGCCCACTGCAGTTAGAAGCGCCCAGATACCATGCAGTGTGCCTTGTGAAATGGCTTTATCCCATGCGCTCTGCATCGCATAGTTTGCACGCCACATTCCCACAACCTTCTGTACTTCTTGCGTGTCTGTGGAATTGAGCTCCCCCAAAACGTCCGTCGCGATCTCAATATTCTCTCGTAGAAATTCAATTCCTTGCCGCATCGTCTTGCTTGCTGGCTGCAGTCGATACACAGCGGTAATGGCGTCTACCATACCGGGAACATGGCCTCCAGCTACCGCTCTGCAAATCCACCCATGGTCAAAACAATAATGAAGGTCTCTATCAAATGTTCCGACAACGTCCAAGATCGTACTCGAAAAAAACATCCCTGGCTGCGGCACGACATAATCCCGCGTGACGACCTGCCGCACGCTGTGGGGTATTCGAAGCGGCATTAGCTCCATCCGTGCCGGTGGCTCGTGTTGGCCCTTAACGGCGCTTACGCACCAGCCTGCGTCCTGAAGCACCATCTGCTTCGCTACGCTCGCCAGTGCTCGAGGAAGATAGTAGTCGTCGCTGTTAATGAACGCGACAACAGTGCCAGATGCGCGGGTAAATCCTTGATTAATTGCATCCGCCTGCCCCCTATCTGACGCACTTTTCCAGAATCTTAAGAATTGATCATATTTCTGAATGATCTCGACTGAGTTGTCCGTGCTTCCTCCATCAATTATTATGTATTCGAGGTTCGGATATCCCTGTAACAGCACGGATCGAATCGTCTCCTCGAGGTATTGCCCCTGATTGTAGCTAGGGGTGACAATGCTGATCTTTGGCCATTGCGATCCATCCGGCATCCGATCCGGAAGTTCGACTGCTTCCTCATCCCATGGCCAACCTGTTTTTCCCGGTGGCGGAGATGGCAAATCATTGAGTCTTGAAGGACGCATAGCCGCAGACTTTGACTACGATTTTATCGCTTCAAGATTGAGACTAATCGGAATCTTCTTCTCTCCGGCGTCGAACTCAAGAATAGAATAATCATCGAATATATGATCATTGCAATTCTTCGGATCCCATGCGCGCACGACAGCGAATCCTGACTTGTGTAACGCGTCTGCAAGGCTTGCACGGTTGAATATTGCATAGTGGAAATCTGCCTGATTGAGTTGACCACCCATGAGAGGAAGGGCAATAGTTTCTATATCGTTTCCTCGCTTCGTATAAATCTCGACAATCGCATCGAAATCGGGAACTGAAAGTCGCAGCAATCCGCCAACCCTTAGGATGCGGTGCCAACTATCCAGCGTTGACTGTACCCTACTGCGTTCCACGTGCTCGAGCACATGGGACGCATAAATCACATCTGCGCCTTCTTCCTTCCATAATCGCGGTGACGTGACGTCCCGAACGAAATGGACATTTGGATAGGGATAAACATCAATGTTGATGAAGTTGGGGTCCATTAGATTTCCGGAACCGAGATGAAGGAGTACTCTCTCGTGGTTGGCCGGGAGAGGCGGGCGATTGAATAGCCATCGAAGTCGATGCCAACTTGGCCTAAGTAAATCTTTTGCCCACTGCAAGATCGGGCTTGCGAATCGTCGTGACCCCATTAGACTGTTAACGACTTACTTTTGTCATCCCGGACCGCCTTCTTTCCTAACCTCTCGCGAATGAAGGCATATTGACTTTGCCGGTCGTACATCCTATCAACGCCACCCTGTCTATTTGCCGTTGTACCCAAGAAGCCTCATCTGTTCTTCATTATATTTCCAGAACATTTCCTGTAGCCGGGGCGGCATTTCGTCTTGCCAGCCACCACTTCCGCCCTTGCGGAAAAACCGCGGCCAACGGGCTTGTAGCTCTGCAAACGAGGGTACCGCCGGGTCCGGTCGTTCGGCCAATTGTAGTTGTGCCCTCAATACGGTGTGCCGGATGCAATCAATTGGCGCCGCCAGCAGATCCTCGTATCGCACGAGGATAGTCTCGGCGTGATTGCCACGATTGACCCAGCTTTTTACATGCGCCCCCACGCACCATAGGGTGTATTGCCTTCGATCACATCCCTGAGCGCAGAATTGAACTGCCACCGCCTGCAAACGCGCGCTCTTTGCCTCTCAACCCAGGATAAATTCCCTTCAAAGTCCACCCGGTAATGGGCATAGGATACGCACGCATCACGACCGTCCCGGACCAGATAGATGGCGGGCGAATTATCGCCTGGCAACTGATGCGTCTTTACAAAATGAATCTCCGCATCATTCATAAGGTCAGCCACCGACGATGTCAATAATTTGTGTCCCACCACGTTTGACGCTCCCAGCTGCTGGAAAAGAACGTCATTGTGAATGGAAAAGCTTTCAGTGTCGTATAGATGTTTTAAAAGTAGCCGGAAGAGCGTGTTTCCCGATCTCGGATATGATGCCAGCCACACGATCACTACAACGATCTCGTCGGGAGGTATCGAGCTGACCGGTATTGGACCATTACAGATAATTTGCGGGAAAGCGCATTCAAATCAAAGTTGACCTTTTACCAGCGTCTCGCACAGCAACGTCTCTCGCATATCAGTCGACGCGTCTCCATTCATGCTCAACCGCTAGCATGGTACGAGGACTTTCCGGTGGCTTTCCGGAGCCATAGATGTCCCGCGGAAACACCCGCAAGATGGCGGCGTCCTCCTCCCATGTGAGAAAACGGACTGTAGGAATCGCCAATCCGACACTCAGTCGATACTCGCCTGCAGCAAGCGGAAGTTTCTCAATGTGGCACTCCACTGCATATCGGCCTACTTCGAAAGGTAGAACCAGGGTTCCGTCCGGTTGCGTAGACAGAAGTAATATGGATTCCCCGGCTGATCCTGAAATCTTTAATATTACTGAGCCAACGTTTTGTGGTTTGTTGACCTTAAATTCGACGCGCACGATCAGATCATCCCATGTTCGGACCCGGGCTAACGGTTCGTGGTTCGCATTCCACAATGACACTTTTTGTAGATCGCATTCGTCCCGATCATTTGTCTCATTACTAATGAAGACGACATTTTGTTCTACTCCCACCCCCGCCGTGGTAGCAGCGGAAATACTGTTGAGATATTCCCCGATACCATCATGCACGTCACCATGAAACATCACTTGACCTTCTCGGAGCACTATAACCGTCTTGCAGAGACTATCGATCGCATTCATATTATGGCTTACGAAGAGGACGGTCCTTCCGGATCCAGTTACATCTCTTAATTTACCCAGGCAACGTTTCTGGAAGGCGGTGTCACCAACCGCCAGGACCTCGTCGACAACCATAACCTCAGAATCAAGGTGGGCCGCGACCGAAAAAGCCAAACGTACATACATGCCGCTTGAATATCGCTTGACGGGCGTATCCAGAAATCGCTCAATGCCGGCAAAGTCGACAATCTCATCAAATTTCCTTGAAATTTCGGAGCGTGTCATACCAAGGATCGCGCCATTGAGAAAGATGTTTTCACGCCCGGTGAGTTCTGGGTGAAAACCCGTGCCCACCTCAAGGAGGCTCGCAATGCGCCCACGTATCTCAACCCGCCCCTCGGTGGGTTCGGTGATTCGACTCAGCACCTTTAATAGGGTGCTCTTTCCGGCCCCATTGCGGCCGATTACGCCGACCACATCGCCGCGTTCGATCTCAAAATTTATATCCTTCAAAGCCCAAAATAATTCTCGATCTGACTTACGTTCGCCGTCTCGATTGACTCGTTGCAATGCCTTATCGCCGATGCTGGTCAGCATCTCCCGGAACGTCAGTTGTGCCCGGCCACGCCCGCCGATCACATATTGCTTACTCAGGCCCTCGGCGCGCAGGGTGACGTCACTCACGGTTATCTTTCCTATGCATGATGATTTGGCTAAATGATGTCGGCAAATCGGCGCTCGACGCGTTCGAAATACGCGATGCCCCAGACAAACACAATGACCGCGACGGTGCTGGAAATCGCGATTGCGCTGACGTCGAAAGGGCGACCGAGAAATACGGACCGGAAGCCCTCGATGAGTCCCGCCATCGGGTTCAGAAAGAGCAGCCATTGCCAACGTTCCGGCACGAGGCTCGCAGGATAGACCACCGGGGTCGCGAACAGCCAGAATTGCACCATAAACGGTACGACATAGCGGAAATCCCGATAGGCTACGGTTACGGCAGCCAGTAGTGTGCCGACACCCAGCGCGGTAAAGATCACCGCGAATATCAATAATGGACCGACAAGAAGATGGATGGTCCAGCCGATATCGTAGTAAAGCATCATCAACAGCAAGATGCTGGATGCGACGGCAAAGTCGACCAGACCCGCGCCTACGGACGATAACGGTATGATGAGGCGCGGAAAATAGACCTTGCTCACGAGCTGGGCGGATCCGACGACAGAGCTTGCTGATGTCGAAACCGCGTTGGCGAAAAATGTCCACGGTAACAACGCCGTATAGACAAAAATGGGATATGGCAGATCGTCCGACGGGATCTTGGCCAATCGACCGAAAAAGATGGAAAACACCACCATGGTCATAAACGGTTGAATGATCGCCCACGTCGCGCCCAAGGCGGTCTGTTTATAACGGACCTTTACGTCCCGCATGGTCAGCACCCCGAGTAGCTCGCGGTACGCCCACAGTTCCTTCAGATCGAGCATGCGCCATCCCATGGATGGCTCAATCACCGTCAGGTGCTGCTCGCCGAAATATTGCTCGTGCAGGACTTCGCGCTTCGTGCTCATACAGAGAGTACTCGCTCCGGGTTGTCGATCAATTGAACCATACGCTGTACCTGACCATAAAAATTAGACCGGCTGAATCGAGACAGATAAGCATTGGGACGCCGCCCGCTTTCGACGGCGTGCACAATCGCCCGCACCAAGCTGGCTTGATCATCGGGATCGACCGCGGCCCCCAGCTGGCCGTTTACCAACGCGTCCAGACTGCCATCGCGATTGCCACCAACCACAGGTATGCCGCATGCGGCCGCCTCGAGGAAGACGATACCGAAACCCTCCCCGGTACTTGGCATGACATAGGCATCCGCGAGGTGATAGACCTCGACCAGCTCCTTGTCATCCACATCGCCGAGAAACTGCACCTGCTGCTCGACCCCCAATGAACGCGCGAGTCCACGCAGGCGCTCGGCATCATCACCGCTGCCGGCAATCAGGTAGCGCAGATCTGGGAACTCGCCCAATAGCGCCGGAAGTGCGCCGATCACCTTGTCATGCCCCTTGTACTGCTCCGCCGCCGCCAGGCGTCCGACCGTTAAGAGGATACGCTTTCCCTCAAGGCCGTAGCGCCCCAGTAATGATTGCGGCTTGGGTCCGGGCTGAAACCGGTCGTGTACCGTATTGGGCAGCACACGCACTCGCTCCGGAGTGACCATGGCCCAGGCGAGAAACCGGCGCCGGGTATAGCGACTTACGGCACTGACCAGAGCGGCTCTTTCCGCCGCCCAGCGACAGAGTCGAGACGGTCCCATCCACGCCTCGATGCCGTGGAGCTGCAGCCACAAGGCGCCCCCGCCGATCTTCGCAAGGATCGCGGCCAAGGGCGCTTGATATAGATGGCCACAGAACACCACATCGAAGGGCCCGGCGTGGCGCACTGCTTTGAGCGCGCCCGTCACGTACCCTAAGCGGCTTGGCTGTGGCGGCAGCTGCTGCACCTTCTGCGGAAGTGACTGATGCTCTGTATCGCCATATCGGGGCAGCACCACGACCTCATCAATCTCATCCAGCTCGCTGCACGCCTGCAGCAAGTCCTGGTTGAATCGCGCGATACCGCCTGCGCCACCGAAGCCGTCGGTCACCAACGCGAGCATGCGCATCTAGGTCGGCGCCTCATCGTATACCGGGGACGGCGCACCGCTCGCACCCGTGAGCACCACCGAATGCAACGCTTGTCCGGATTTCATGCGAGCGCGTCGTCACCGATGGTATAGGCCCATCGGCGCGCCCATGGGCAATGAGTGGACCGAAGCGGCGCCACGCGCTCCCAGGGTTTAAGGACGCTCGATGCCTGTAGCCAGTCCATCACCGGCGTCGTAAACCCGGTCTTCGCGCGCGCCCTGACCTCGCTGGGCAGCAGCTGTTTGGGCGCCCTCGCCAGTGACTGCTTTGTAGTTGACCGGCTCTCCCGGCACAGGAATGGCGCAAGCCGACGCAACAACGTCGCATCAACCAGTGGCACACGCACCTCAAGCGAATGGGCCATACTGGTCCAATCCGTATCCCTCAGCAGCTGATTACGCATGTAAACGCCGGCCTCCAGGCTCGCGACACGTGCAAAGGCGTATCTGGGATCAGGCGAAAGCAGCGCATCCACGTGCTCGACGGGCACCAACCGCCGCAAGCCCTCACGCACCGTGTCCCGCGGCAGAACGGCGGGGAGCTCCCAGGGCATAAACAGGCCCCGCTTGAGCAGATAGGCGCCCGCATAGCGGCCACCGTATTTGAGCATTCCGGCCACCTTTGGATTGTGGCCCGTGACACGGCAAAGCGGGGTCATGATCCGCCTGAAAATATCGCCCAGAAAAGGTATCCGACTTGGGATTGCCAGCGTACGCACCCAGCGCGGTATCTCGCCGAACGATGGATAGCCGCCAAACAATTCATCGCCGCCCAAGCCGGAAATGGCCACCTTGAGACCCAGTTCCTGCGCCGCCTTGCTTACAAACCAGGTGTTGATGCCATCGATGCTGGGCTGGTCCATGGCCTCGAGTATCTTCGGCATGTCTGCCTCGAACTCGGTGCGGGTAACGACTCGTGTGGTGTGCCGAGTTTCATACTGGCGTGCCACCGCCTCGGCAAGCGGCGCTTCGTTCTCGGCACGCCCATGAAACTCTTCAAATGCCAGAGTGACGGTCTGGATGTCACTCTGACCGGCGTCACGCATGAGCCCGACGAGCGCCCCGGAATCGATGCCCGCCGACAGAAATGCACCCACCGGCACATCAGCCACAAGATGATGTGCCACAGAATCCTGCAGCGCTTCTTGAACCTGAATCTGCACATCCTGCAGGGAGGTACTTTCGGCTGCGCCTTGGGCACCGGTAAAGATGCCGGCGATTGTAGAGTATGGCCGAGGCGTTCCCGGGCCGGTCGCATCAACCCACAACGTCGTACCCGCCGGCAGGGCTCGAATCTCCTGATAGATCGTGTGAGGCTCCGGTATGCTACCGAACAGATAGAACCCAACGCTGCCCGCGGGATTCAAATCATCAGCAATTCTGCCGCCGGCCCGTAACGCCTTGACCTGCGAGGCGAGGCGCAGCGTCCAACCGTCATCGGCATAATACAGTGGCTTGATGCCGTAGAGATCGCGGGCGAGAAATAGCGCCTGTTTTCGGGAATCCCAGAGGGCAAAGGCAAACATGCCGCGCAGCTCGTGCACCATGTCCTCGCCCCGGTCTGCGTAAAGATGTAACAGGACCTCCGTATCACTTTCCGAATAGAACTGGTAACCCTTGTCTTCCAGCTGTTGACGCAACACTCGATAGTTGTAGATTTCACCGTTGAACGTCACCACCAGGCTGCCATCCGCGGTGGCCATGGGTTGTGCGCCACGCTCGGTGAGATCGATGATGGAGAGACGTCGATGGGCCAGGCCGACCCGCCCGTCGTCCGAAAACCACTCGCCTTGACCGTCCGGTCCGCGCGCGGCCATATGGTCACGTATCCGCTGCAACTCATCCCGGTCGACCTGGGGCGCCGCATAATGATAGGAAAAAATACCGGCTAGGCCACACATGTGACTACTTGGCGTTGTTGTTCTGCAGTGCCACAACCGTCGAACGTGCACGATCCGGCATTCGAATTGGGGCTCTAACTACCCTTAAGCAGCCCATCAAAATAAGCAATTGTCTTTACCAGGCCTTCGCGTAACGGGACGGTCGGCGACCAATTCAGTTTCTCCTTGGCTAGCGAGATGTCCGGGCAGCGCTGCGTAGGGTCGTCTGACGGCAGGGGTTCGAACACCAACTGGGACCGCGAGCCCGTCAGCTCGATGACGGCCTCCGCCAATTCGCGAATGGTAAATTCGCTCGGATTACCCAGATTCAACGGCCCGATAATTTGATCATCCGCGGCCATAAATTTCACAAACCCCTCAACCAGGTCATCCACATAACAGAATGACCGCGTTTGCGACCCATCCCCATAAATGGTTATGGGTTTACCCATGAGGGCCTGGACAATGAAGTTTGAGACCACCCTACCATCGTTGGGATGCATGTGGGGGCCGTAAGTATTGAAGATCCGCCCCACCTTGATGCGCAGCTCATGTTGTCGATGGTAATCGAAGAACAAGGTCTCCGCGCACCGCTTGCCCTCGTCGTAACAGGAGCGTAGGCCTATCGGATTCACATGCCCCCAATATTCCTCCCGTTGCGGATGAATCTGGGGATCACCGTAGACCTCGCTGGTGGAGGCCTGAAAGATTTTTGCATTGAGCCGTTTCGCTAACCCCAGCATATTGATGGCGCCGTGTACACTGGTCTTGGTCGTCTGCACCGGATCATGCTGATAATGAATCGGCGATGCCGGACAGGCCAGGTTATAGATCTCGTCGACCTCGACGAATAGCGGAAACGTTACGTCGTGACGGATGATTTCAAAGGCCCGATTATCCAAAAGATGTTCAATATTCTTGCGTGTTCCTGTGAAATAATTGTCCACACACAGTACTTCGCACTCCCGCTCAAGTAGCCGTTCACATAAATGTGATCCGAGAAATCCGGCGCCACCAGTCACCATTACTCTGCGCGCGACGGGAAGATGTCTGTTATCTGCCATGATGTGGTAGTACTCGCTTGTATGTTAGTTCCGACGCCGCCTACGGCGCGATTCGTGGGGTAATGTCGCCGCCACGACGCCAATCCCGAGTAGCACGAAGAAATATCCGGCATTTGCCGGAATCTGGAAATTAAAGTCCAGCAATCCGTGTATCAGCAGCGTACCGGTTCCCACCAGGGAAGCGAACAGCATGCCACGCATGAGTAGATCGTGGCGCCGGCGGTACGCGTCTAACACCAGTGACAGCAGGAGTACGATGGCACAACCCAGCAGGACAAAGCCGACTATTCCCTGCTCGATAAGTAACTCAAGGTAATCGTTGTGCACATGTTCAAAGAACAACGGCGGCAAGGAGCCATCGCGATAAAGAGGAAATACGGTCGCATACGTGCCTGCACCACTTCCGAGGATCGGATAATCGTTGGCGACAGCGACACTTATACGCCATTGCGGAAATCTACCCTCCATCTGCAGATCAGTCGTAAGCAGGCGCTCCTGCAGGCCTTCCGCCCCGAGCCAGAAAATGGCAAGCACCACAGCCCCAAACACCAGCGGCGCGAGCCTGACCGCCGGTGCCGAGCGACCGACAGTCAAGTAGGCGTAGGTAATCACGATCACGAATGCCGCAGAGAAGCTGAATACGCCACCGCGGGAGGTGGTAAGCAATAATGTCGCCAATAATAATATGATACCGCCGATTAGAAGACCGCGCAGACTGAGCAAATCCTGCATCCAGTCGCTGAGTCGCGCGCGCCACCCGGATTCTTCGTGCTGCACCCGCATTCCCGCAATAACCAACCCCAGCGCTGTCGCGGTCATCATCGCCAGGAATGCGGCGAAATGATTACGATTGGCATACGTTCCACGCACCAGTACTTCCTTGACCGACCGCGTCTGATGATCCCAGCCGAGCAAGTCTAGATTCGAAAAATAGGCGAACAAACCGAAGATGGACTCTCCGATACCAATTGTGATCAGCGCTACCGCCAGAAGACGCAGACGGAAGGGGCTGTTGATTAACACAAGTGTCAGAAAAAACAGGCCGACATAGCTGATGTGTTTCAGACTTTCCACCCATGTCACACCGGTATCGACCGTGAGCGGGATCCACTGACGGGGCTCGACCAGAGCCGCGTACTGGTAAATCTCATATGTGGCGGGACTCAGCTGGGCGACCCAGTCCACGGGCAGTAACAGGATCTGCAGCAATCCATATCCAACCCATATTGCGAGAAAAATCAGCGGCAGGCGGGCGCTGCGTACTGCATCCGGGAGCGAAAATCGGCCGCGGACATAACCGTACGCCCACAGACCGAACAAGAGCAACACCGCAATCTCCATGGCGCCCCAGGCCCACGGCCGGTTGCTGCCGAAAGGAATCGGCAACCAGATCAATAGTGCTACATAGCTTGCAAATAGCGGCGCGTCATTCGACAGCCGTGAGGAGGTTTCAGCGTTGTTATTAATGACTGGAATCCGTTCTGCTTAAAATTTCTAGATTCTACGTTTCCCGCGTTTCTTTAGGAGCAGTTCAAGGGTGCCTACTTGCCACGGCTCAGATAGGAGCGGGCGCAGCTGTGACTCCCAACCGGTCTGCACCGCGACCTCGATGGCATAGAGCGAGTCCGGCCAATTATGCTCGAGAACCCGCAACACGATGGCCTTCAATCGATCCTGAAGCGTGCTGTGTAGTTGATTCCAACTCACCATGCCGGCCCAGATGACTTTGTACTGCACCTGCGCCTCCCAGACACCAAAATCCATCGCCCGCTCCAGGGCATGGAAGAACTCCTGGTCAAGGTCGTAGGGCTGCATCAATGCCTTAGTTGTGGCGATCTCGGCCCACACCGGCGCCCATGCCGGACGCAGCTCGGCCGCACTACGAAGATGCCGCAATTCTTCGTGCCGCAGCTCCCTGGCGCGCACCGATTCCGCGGCGAACTGACGTGCATGGAATTCGAACAATCGACCAAGATCGGCGCGATACTGTGCGTTTACCCTATTCAGGCGACTCGCGCGCAGAAGCCGGTCTCGCGCCCTGTCCCAGGCATCACGACTGAAAGAAGCCTGACCCGACTCCCACTGCTGCAGCACGCGCTGGCCGCGCACCGCATTCAGGTCGGCGATCCACCAAACCGCAGCCCAGGCTAATAGCACGACTCCGAGCAGCGGCAAGACGAAACGATAACGCATCAAGCTCTATTGGGGGTTGATTGGCGAAGCCCAGCTCGGTCGGGCTGTATATCAAACTTCGTCAGAGCGGAATCAAAACGGTAACGTCTGGCAATACCGCGCAATGGCGGCGTGCGTGGTTTCTTGTCTCGGAAAATGATGGACATCAGGTCTTGGCCGCCGGTTCGTTTCCGTAGCCGTAGTAATAGCCAGCATAATGATAGTCGCCATAATGGTATCCGAATTTTTTCTGCGCGAGCTGGGACAGCACTACACCCAACGGTCTGACATTGGCGGCCCGGAGTCGCTTTGCCGCTTCGCGCGCCATGGCATGCGTGGTGCGGCCGGCGTGCAGCACCATGATGACGCCATCCGTGATGTGACCCAGGACAATGCCGTCGCTGACCGGCAACAGCGGTGCGGTGTCGATTACGATGTGATCGAAGTTCTTGCGCAGCTCGGCGAGTAGACTTGCGAACCGGCTGGATGAAATCAGCTCCAGTGGATTCGGTGGAATGGTGCCGCTCTTGAGGATATACAGATTCGGCGATTCCTTATCCTTGACGATGCAGTCTTTCAGCGGGATCGTTCCCGCCACGACCTCCACCAGCCCTCGCTCCTTATCGAGACCCGTCACCTTCGCGACTCTGGGCTTACGCAGATCGGCATCGATTAGCAGCGTCCGACCCAGCTGACTGAAACCGAGCGCCAGGTTGCTGCTCAAGGTGGTCTTGCCCTCACTTTGTATCGACGAGGTGACTAGTATGACCTGGGGTGGCTGATCCACATCCGAAAACAGGACACCCGTGCGAATGTGATTAACCGCCTCGGCAAAGGATGATCGTGAATCGCCGATATAGAACCGCTCCGGGGCAGATGCTTTGTTTGTCTTATCCAGCAGCGGGAGTATGCCCAGTACCGGCAGGCCCAATTTCTCCTCGATGTCATCGGAAGTCTTGAAGGTGTTGTCCAGTTGCTCGCGCAAAACCGCCAGCCCCACGCCCAGAAGCAATCCCATAAAGAGCGAGGTCAAGACCATCTTCTTCTTGTTTGGGGCATAGGGCCCACCGGGAACACGCGCGCGATCGATGACGCGCACGTTCAGATTCTTCGCCGTGGAGGCAATATCTGTTTTCTTGAAGCGCTGCAAAAAGGTCTCGTAGAGTTCGCGGTTTGTCGCCACTTCACGTTCCAGTTTGCTGAGCTCAAATTCCTTCTGTTGCGCGCCGACGACTTGTGACGATTCCCGGCGCAAGCGTGCCCGCGCCTCTCCGAGTTCGGCCTTCGCTGCAATCATTTTCGGATGTTTGTTGCCGTAGCGCTTGGATTGCTCGGCATACCGGGCCTGCGCCGCGACCAGTTCCTTGTTGAGAGTTGCCAGCCGGCTGCTGGTCAGTTCTCTCAGCCTATCAGTTCCCACCAACCCCTCCCGGGCCTGAAAGGCCTGCAGGGCCGCCTCCGAATCCGCGACCTTCGTGCGCAGCTCATCGATGCGTTCGGTCAACCACGACGTCGCACGGCGGGTTTCATCGAGCCGGGATTCCAAACCTATATCTGCATACGCGTCGGCGACGGCATTTGCGACCTCGGCCGCGAGCTTGGGATCGGCAGAACTGTACCTGATGACAATAATCTGGCTGCGCTTACCGCCATCAACTTGGAGACCACCGCGCACCATACCCACCAACGAATTACGTCGCGCCGTCTGTTGTGCCTCGAGCTCGGACGGTGGCTTCGGGGTAATACCGACCCCAGTTAACAAGCCGGTCGCGTCAGCGTCAGCAGCAAGGCGCGGCGGTTCCAATGGTGCTTCGGCAGTTTTATCCTCGGGATTGCGGATACCGAGCTTTTCCAGCAGCACACGCCACATCGAAAGCTCGGGCTTTTGCGCGCTCTGTGGGCGCAAATGCAGACCCAGCTTATCGACAGCACGTTCGGCGACGGCACGACTCCGAATGACGTCGTATTGCGTCTCGTAGAACAGATAGCCCATCACTGGATAGTAGGTACGCTGGTTACTGGTCGATTCCGGCATGACCGGTTGCACTAACATCGTCAGCGAGGCCTGATACATGGGCACCGCCGACATGGCACGGAATAGGCCCACCAGCGCTCCCAGCAGCGCCAGGATCAAAATGCCCATCTTGTGTCGCTGGACAATTCGCAAGTATTCGGCGAACTGTGGACGCTCGACGCGATTCTCCGCAAGCGGCAGGACACCACCGGGCTCGTCTTTTGACGCACGCTCCGGGAAGGCTACCAGTGGGACTTCGTTGGACTTCATGAAAGGAGGATGGATCTAAAAAGCATTTACAGGCTGCAGTTGAACGGCGCCCGGCCTCAGGCGCGCCCGGGTAAGGGTGCTCTGGCAGGTTTTGCAGGTATCCGGCGCACCGTCATAGTAGCTATAAAGTATAGGCCATAAATCCGCAGCGTGAGTGTCGATCAGACAGGGCCGGTCCCGCCCGAACTGCGGTGCCGACCCCCCGGGCTGCCTTGTCGCACTACGATCCCTATCGCGTTTCGGGACACCGACCGCGGGCGTGAAAATGCTCTGCGGACAAAGACTATTGCTGTCGTGCCGCGGTCGCCGTAAAGCTGATGACGTCCTCTTCGAAATCCACGCCGACGAAGTCCGAATCCCGTTCCGTATGTGTCCAATTGAGCCCCAGATCAAGCCAGGAAAGCATACGGTAGGCCAAGCCCAGACCATAGTTCGTGATGTCATCGTTACGACCCGTGCTGAACTGATCATCGATCAACTCCGCAAACGCCCGCCCACGCCATTGATCGGTGAATCCATGATTCCATTGGAGGCCGAGAAGATCGCTTTCGATAAAGCTGGAGTCCGGCAAGGTGCTCTCTTCCGTCGAGCGGGATCCATATAGATCGAAGGTCGAATAGGTGCGTGGTGCCCAAGTAATGCGGCCCGAATAATAGGTACCGTCTGAATCCTCCAGCGTCGGATCATCCAGGTCCTTCTCAAGGTTGCCGATCTTAAACTGCGCCCGGGTGATATCCGTGGGTATCCAGACGACGCCGACGCCATAACTGGTCTCGGTGCTGTCCAGATTCAGTGGCGCGCTGGCCGGATTGACGTAGTCGATCTCTGCTTCGGCGGCCTCCACGAATACCGCGGTCACCGGCGTCACGTTCCAGTACAACGCGCCGCGCACGTAATCCGTGTCCCGGTCGCGACCTTCCTGGTTGTTGTTCGTGTACCTGAGTTCGGAGATACCCACCGCGCCGGTTAATTGCAGCCGGTTGGTGCGCCGGCCCAATGTCGCGTTCAGCTCCGCCGCCCTCTCTTCATACTCGTCCGGTTCCGGTATGGCGCCAACGAAACGAGAGCCGGCGATGCCACGAGATTCCTGGCCATCGATATAGCTGGCCTGCAGGCCGATATCCAGAATCTCGGTGACGTCCAGCCCTAACAATGCGCGCAACCGATGGGTGGTGGCATCCTCAGTCGAGAAGTCATCGTGACTGGTGTAGCTACCATTATAGGAAGCCTGAAAGCGGTGACGCCCGAAATCGGTCTTGTATAACAGCGACGGTGCCAACCCGTAGTAGGTATCGCTTTGCTCGTCGGTCTCCGTACGGAAGGCGTTGTCGGTCCGTGAAATGCTGAAGGTGATCGAAGGATAGAAGCCCGGAAACACCTCGAGATCATCGTCAAACAGGGCCGGTTCCGTATCCCGCAGGGTTGACGCGCCGAGCGGCTCGACATAATCCAACGCCAAAACGGTGGCCGGTGCAACGGCTGCACACAACAGCGCCGTTGCCACGGCGCGACGAAGCTTCGTTACTCGCCCTAAACCCGTTTTCGCGTCAACCTTGATTCTTGTTATCGACATTCTTTGTTTCTCCGTGGGTTGATCTAATTATTGAGCCCTACGAGTCGCTTGGGACGCCGCCTCCGGGGGGTGGCGGTGGCGCGGCCAGCGTACGTGTTGCGCCCGCGCCGGGGGCTTCGTCACATACGGTCGGATCCGCACCCGCCGCGACCGCCGCATCACAAATAAGATCCGCGCAAGTGGATGCCGGCAGCCCGCAGGCCAGGCGGTTGATGCCGTGATAAAGAAACAGCGTTGGGATTTTTTCCATGCCCAGATCCTGCGCCGCGGTGATACGCTCGGGCTCGTCCAGCCACATGCGATTATTGCTCATCAGCGACACCATGGCGGGTTGTTTCTTGAAACCGTTCTGCTGCAGGTCCGACACAATGGCCGCCCACTTGTCTGCAGGAATGTCCTCTTTCTTAGGCAGAATAAATGTCTCGCCGAATTCATTGCCCAGGACCTCGAGGTGGAAATCTCCTTTCTCCCATTTTGGGACCGCAGTCAGCTCAACCCCGCCACTGAAAAAACGATTCGCCACTTCGTTGAGCGTGGCATCGGGACCCAGCTCGCTGACAGCGCTGAATTGTCCGTCGTTGTAGACGATCACCACCGGCAGCTCGGTGACACCCTGCTGTTCGGCCTTGGCAACCTGGCCCAGATTGTCGTCGACGACGATGGCCCGGTTGCCACGATACAGGGACACAAACACCGGCTGGGAGCCGCCCGTCGAATTGCCCAACTGGTACCAAAATGCGGGACCCAACTTGGCCTTGAGCTCGGCCACAGACACGTTCATGTGCGCCTGCCCTGCCTGCCAATCCGGAAACGGCGCGAGCCGCTCGTTGTTATCGAAGAAGCGGTCCGCCACCGACTGCAGGGTGGGCTGCGGCGGCAGATCCGTTAGTTTGATGTCGCGATGAAAGCGCCCGGATGCGGAACCGCCCGCGTGACAGACCCAGCCCGGCAATGATGGCAACATACCAATGGCGGTGGAATAGATTTCCGCGGCATCGTCCGCGTTCGCCTTGGTGGCCAGATACACCGCATCGTCAATGCTGATACCCATGCTGACCGCGTGCAACAACACCGAAGCCGTCGGGTAGCCTTCATCAAAGAACTCCAATACCTCGCCGTAGGTGCGACTATCGATATCCAGGCGCACGTTATCCGCATCGCTTTGGATATGCGCGTCGCCGACGATCTCCGCCTGGGCGAGTGGCGCCAATAACATGACACCGAGACCCACGACGGCGCCCCGGAGAATTCTAAAAAGTTTCAAATCGACTGTGTGTTTCATGATTGCTCTTATCCCCCCACAGGTCCCACGAGAACCTCGATTATGCGGGCATTATACCCACACTTTGGGTCCCGGACGAACGTGAACTGATTTCTGAAAAACATTACATAAATACGTGAATATATACTAAATATCGGTTGTTTTGCCCTTTAGTACAAGTGAATTTCGCACACTTCGCCGCCGGCCTCCCCCGCCTACCCCGGCTCTGGCTGCGGCCGCCCCAAGTGAAAGCCCTGCGCCGCATCGATGTGCAGGGCCGCCAGCAGTCCCCATTCGTCCGGGGTTTCCACGGATTCCGCGACAACCTGGATATCGAGGCCATGGGCGATGTCCGCCAGGGCGTTTACGAAAAACTGATTGTCCTTGTTTGCCGGCAAGCCGCGAATATAGCTGCCGTCGATCTTGATGTAGTCGAGCTTGAGATCGCGCAGATATCCGAAGCTGGTGAAACCGGCGCCGAAATGATCGAGTGCAAATTGCGCACCCGTCTGCCTTACCTGATCGATACAGGACCGCAGCCCGGCGAGGTCCGCAGTCGCGCCATATTCAGGCGCTTCGAAAATCAGCCGCCGCGCCACATCAGAATTCGTCCTGAGCGCCTGACACAACCAATCGATAAACCCGGCGTCGTGAATCGACTCGGGCGACAGATTTACGGCGAACTTCACGTTCTCCGGTTTCGCGCCCGCGACGCTGGCGATTACGGCTTCGACAATGACTCGATCCAGATCCTGAGTCAGACCATGGCGTTCCGCCATGGGCATAAACACACCTGCTGATACGGGCACCTCGCCGTCACCCGCGATGCGCGCCAACACTTCGTAATGCAGAACGCTGCGACTGTCACAGGCCACAGTCGGTTGAAAGTGCAGCACCACGTCGCGGCGCCGAATAACGTCACGCAGTATCTGCGACCACTGCTGCGAACCATGAATCTCCGTCGCGGACAGATCCTGCGGTTCGTACATATGAAAGGCATTCGCGCCCTGGCGGTCTGCCGCGCGCAACGCCATATCGGCTTCCGCGAGCAGCTCCGAGGGCGCGCGGCCGCCGCGATAGTAGGCGCAACCCACATGCCCGAGATTCAGTTTCTCGCCAAACCCTTGATCATGCAATTGCGCGAGTTCGCGGGTGAGACGATCAGCCAGGTCGCGCGCCTCCTCCGGCGTCACGTTGCGCGCAATGATACCGAAACTCGCACCCCCTAAACGGGCGACCACATTGCGCTCACCGTCGCCAAATACGCGGCGCACGATGATTCCGCTTTGCCGCAGCAGCTCATCGCCGGCCTCATAACCGCAGCGATCGTTATAGGCCTTGAATTGATAGAGTTCCATCAGATAGATCGCGCCCGACATAAACTGCTCGCCCGACTCCACGAGATGGTGCAGCCGTGCATCGAAGTTGCGGCGATTTCCGAGCCCTGTCACCGGGTCCTGGTTCGCCTGCTCACGTAACCGCTCGGTCAATGCCGTTTGATCGCCGAGCATGCGCTTGACCTTCTGCGACATTCGATTCATCGCGGTCACGACGCGGCGTAACTCCCGTGTGTAGGGCAGCTTCTCGAGGATCGGAAATTCCCGCTCGCTGATGGCCACCGCCTGGCTCTCTACCTGACGCAGGGGTGCCAGCGCGAAGCGCAGCACTGCGATCAGCAGAACCACGGCAGCCGCCAGTGCACCCAGGAACCACCAGAATGTCTGCGCCGCGCGTGCCCATAACTCCCGATACGCGTAACCCGGATGACTGGTCACCAGCACCTTGCCGGCATAGCGCCAACCGGTCGTGACCTCGGACATCGCCTGCGGCGCCTCGAGCGTGATCATGCGCACGAACCAATCCGGCACGCGTTCGATCTGCACGTCGAGATTCCGTTCCACGAGCTTGCCGCCCGTCGGATCCTCGACGTGAATCTCCTTGTAGTACCCGGCATCGAAAATCGCGTTCACCATGGTCTCGGCTAACGGCACATCGCCCTCGGCCAGTGGCGGCACCAGCGAGAGCCCGAGCGAGGTGGCGGTATCCTGGGCATGTGACTGCAATTGTTCCGCCAGATACTGCCGCGTGTTATGGACGCTGATATACAAAGTGCCCGCGAACACCAACACGAACAGAAGCGAAATCAAAATGGCCAATTGGCGAGATAGGGTCATTCTTGCGCGTCGCTCACATTAATGTTTCCACGAATTATTGTGACGCGCCTGGAGCTCGCGCCATAAACCGATATTCCCGGAGCTGCCCACGCGCCCACCGCCACGCTCCTTCGACATCCAGAGGCTCGAACCGTTGAAGCTGTATACCGGTTTCAGATCCTTGCGCTTCGATGCCGGTCTGATGCGATCCGTCAGATTGTCCAACACCAACGGCTCGGCTCCTGGTGATGGGTAATAGGTCAGCACCATGTGTGCCTGATTGATGCGCTTCGCCCGTACGTAGGTGATGCGCATGCGCTTATCCGGCACACCCATCTCGAGCAGCGTAAAATACTTGGCAATTGAAAAATCTTCACAATCACCACCGCGGGTTCCCATGGTCTCGAGCGGGGTCGCCCAATAGTCTTTCTTGCCCCAATGCCGCTTGTCGGTAATGAACCTTATCTTGCGGTTGAAGAAACGATTCACCGCGCGCAGCTTTTCCTCGTCACTGCTTGCACCGTTCTTATTCACAAGCTCTTGCCATTGCATCAGGATCTTTATTGCGCGCTTGCCATACTTGCGCTGCACA
Source organism: uncultured Gammaproteobacteria bacterium (assembly GCA_947259975.1). Lineage (GTDB taxonomy): Bacteria > Pseudomonadota > Gammaproteobacteria > HyVt-429 > HyVt-429 > CAMYOD01. Next base: position 160,732 of record CAMYOD010000077.1, on the reverse strand, counting down.
GTATCCAGCAGATCCTGCGGGATCCCGATCGCCTCGTCCGTAATCAACAACACGCAAATCAATGCGAGCACCGCACACAGCGCCCGGAACCGCGGCGGCCGTTTGTTGATACCTGTTCGATTTCGCCATACCGACATAGCGCTGCGCGCAACCGACAACCGTGCATACAGAGTGCTCCGCACAACGGATCGACCGGGTCCGAAGCGACCCCAATTGTGAAAATAGGATTTTCATTGATTGGCAGATTGGATGCGGTTCAACGCGGCTTATCAATACAAAGCACGCTACCGCCAGGACCGTACAGTTTGCACCGCCGGCCTAACGTACATCATCGATCAGGTTTCGCCCGCACGATCTAAATTATCTACGGGCGTGTGACCGGGTCATGATGAAACGGGACATCGGCGATGCCATACCCAACTCCAAACGCTGCCAAGCGTCACTTGGAGAGAGTATCGGCACCTCCCATATACTTCTTGAGCGCGGCAGGAATCCGTACCCGGCCGTCGGCCTCCTGGTAGTTCTCCAGGATCGCCACCAGGGTCCGTCCGACCGCCAGGCCGGAACCATTGAGCGTATGCGCCAACGCCGGCTTGCCGGTCGCCGAATCCCGAAAGCGCGCCCGCATGCGTCGTGCCTGGAAGGCCTCGAAATTACTGCATGACGAGATCTCCCGATAGCGGCTCTGGCCCGGCAACCACACCTCCAGGTCGTAGGTCTTGGCGGCGGAAAAGCCGAGATCGCCGCCGCACAGGGCCACCACCCGGTAGGGTAACTCGAGGGCCTGCAGGATCCGTTCCGCATGTCCGGTCAACGCCTCGAGGGCGTCGTAGGAGTTCTCTGGATGCACGATCTGTACCAGTTCCACCTTCTCGAACTGGTGTTGACGAATCATGCCGCGGGTGTCTTTGCCATACGATCCCGCTTCACTGCGGAAGCACGGCGTGTGGGCGACGAAACGCAGCGGCAGCGTGTCCGCCGCGAGAATCTCGTCGCGCACAATATTCGTGACCGGCACCTCGGCGGTCGGGATCAACCAATAGCCCTCTTCGCCGCGGAGCTCGAACAGATCGGCGGCAAACTTGGGCAGCTGACCGGTCGCAAACAGACTGTCCGAATTCACGATATACGGTACATAGACCTCTTGATAGCCATGTTCCTGCGTGTGCATATCGAGCATGAACTGGATCAGCGCGCGATGCAGGCGCGCCATCGGCCCTTGCAGAAAAGAGAAACGCGCGCCGGCAATCTTCGCCGCGGTATCGAAACTCATCATTTCGAGGCCTGCACCCAGATCAACATGGTCTTTCGGTTCGAAATCGAATTGCGGCGGCTCGCCCCAGCGGCGCAGCTCCTCATTGTCCGACTCGGTCTGGCCTTCCGGCACCGTGGCATGCGGGAGATTCGGTATCTCGAGCAGAAATGTATTGATTTCTGCCTGCAGCGCGTCAAGCTCGCCCTCGTGTTGTTTCAGCCGCGCGCCCAACTCACTGACCGCGTCGAGTATCGCGCTGACATCTTCTCCGGCGGCCTTCTTTTGCCCGATCAGTTTCGATTGTTTATTGCGTTCGCTCTGCAGTTCCTGCGTCGCGACTTGCAGGCGTTTTCGTTCACCGTCCAGCGTAGCGAACCGATCGATATCGAGTTCAATACCCCGTATCCGTAAGCGCTCGGCACACGCCTGCGCGTCACTACGCAATAATTGTGGATCAAGCATTCAGGACTCCGGTTTTTTCGCGTCTATTGGCTTGCTTATTCACAGACTTCCGCCGACCACTTCACTATATGGCCAGGTTCCAGCACGCCCATCAGGTGTTCGAGGATGACCTCGACCTTCGTCGCATCATCAAAGAATTCGATCACCACAGGCAGATCCATTGCCAGGTCAACGAGCGTGGCGCCGTGCACCGTGCCCGATTCACCGAACCCTTCAATTCCGCGAAACACCGTAACGCCTCGGACCTGCTCCTGGTCGTGCAGACGCTGCACGAGCTCGTCCAGACGCCGGTCCTTCTCGGTGAGATAAATACGCACAAAAGTGACTTGCTGTGTATTCATAATATCCGTCCGGTTTGAGATTCGCGATTTCTGTTTAGGTCCGCAGTCTAGATCTGGCGCGCCAAAACGACACCCACCCAAGCGCCGCCAAGGCATAGGCTGACGCTGAGAAAAACATTCAGCACGGCCTTGAGCCGCGCACCCTCCTCGATCAGATTCAGCGTCTCGATGGAGAATGTCGAGAAGGTCGTGAATGCACCGAGCACTCCGACCAGTAAGGCCGCGCGCCACTCTGGACTCATATTGAATCGCTCGACCAATGCCACGAAAAGGAACCCCATAAGAAACGAGCCAGCCACGTTCACAATCAATGTGCCGAAGGGGAAACCACGGCCCAAAATCCCGTGAACGCCGGTGGAGGCCCAAAATCGCAATAAGGCGCCACAGGCGCCACCGACAGCAATCGCCACGAGTTGGTTCAAGGATTCGGGTCTCGTGAATTATCTGTGGCCTTAGCGGCGTCTGCCCGGGCCGCAGTATCCAGACGCCGCAGGCGCGCCAGCTTCTCGCTAATCTTCTGCTCCAGACCCTGCGCCGTCGGGCGGTAGTATTGGCGCCGTGATATTCCCGCGGGAAAGTACTCCTGGCCTGCCGCATAGCCTTCCGGTTCGTCGTGGGAATAGCGGTAGCCCTTGCCGTAGTCAAGCTCCCGCATGAGCCGTGTCGGCGCATTGCGCAAATGTAGCGGTACCTCGAGGGAGCCGTGTTCACTTACGTCCGATCGTGCCGCGGCGAACGCGGTATATACCGCGTTGCTCTTTGCCGCGCAGGCGAGAAAGACTACGGCCTGTGCGATCGCCAGTTCCCCTTCGGGACTCCCCAGTCGCTGTTGCACGTCCCACGCGTCCAGGGCCAGGCGCAATGCCCGCGGATCCGCATTGCCGATATCCTCGCTCGCCATGCGCAACACGCGACGTGCGATATAAAGCGGATCGCAACCGCCATCCAACATGCGTGCGAGCCAGTAAAGCGCCGCATCCGGATCGGAGCCACGTACTGATTTGTGTAATGCCGAGATTTGATCGTAGAAAACCTCACCGCCCTTGTCGAAGCGACGTCGCGTATCCGCGGCCACCGCATTCGCAACCGCGGCCGTCACCACCGGTCCATCTGCCTGCTCCGTCGCCAGATCCGCGGCGATTTCAAGCAGGTTGAGTGCGCGTCGGGCATCGCCATCCGCCGCCGCGCAAAAAATTTCCCGCGCCTCCTCGCTTACACGCAACTCCAGCGATCCCAACCCGCGCTCACGGTCTACGATCGCCGCTTCGACGACCTGCGCAATTTCGTCGCCGGTGAGCGGTTGCAGCACGTAGACCCGGGACCGGGACAACAACGCGTTATTTAACTCGAAAGATGGGTTTTCCGTCGTCGCGCCAATAAACAGCAGGGTGCCGTCTTCAACGTGCGGCAAAAAGGCGTCCTGCTGTGACTTGTTGAAGCGATGCACCTCGTCAACAAACAGTACCGTGCGATGCCCGGCGGCGAGTTCCTGCTGCGCGATCGCGACGATCGCGCGGATATCCTTGACCCCGGCCAACACGGCGGACAGGGCCTCGAAGCGCGCGCCCATGCGCGTCGCCAGCAGTCGTGCGAGGGTGGTTTTGCCGCTGCCCGGCGGACCCCAAAAGACCATGGAATGGGGTGCATTTCCCGCCAGCGCCTCGGTCAAGGGCTTGCCGGAGCCCAGTAGATGTGACTGACCGAAGAATTCCTCCAGACACCTCGGTCGCATGCGATCCGCCAGCGGCCGCAAGTCCCGATCCATTTTGTTTTCGGTCACAGTAACGACTGATCGGCGCGTCGCCGGTTCTTTGGGCGATACCATGCCGGAGCAGGCACGACCTATTGGACTTCCTCGCGAATGATGTCGACGCCCGCCGGGGGCTCGAAAACAAATCTTTGCTTGTTCAATTGCGTGTTTTCGCTGGCATTGTGCAGTGTAATACGGGTCATCTGCCCGAAGGCATCGATCAATTCGAGGATCCGCAGCCTGCCGGCCTCAAATCCCAACCGAATATCCTCGAAACCACCGTCCGTGCGCTTCGGCAACAGTTGCACCCAGCCCAGCTTACCCTGGTCACCGAGCTTTTTGACAACAAAGGTATCGTCAAGATTTCCTTTGCCCGCGAGCAGGATCGCCGGCGTATCGCCCAGCGCGCCACCCATGTCTCGCACCGTGATCTGTTCGAGATCGAGGTCATAAACCCATACCTTCTTGCCGTCACCGACGATGAGCTGCTGGTAAGGCGGGTCATACTCCCAACGGAATTTGCCCGGCCGCGCGATCCACATTTTGCCTGACGTCTCCTGCAGGACGTTGCGGCCCTCATCCAGAACCACCTGCTCGAAACGCGCATTGAAGGATTGCACCTCGGAAAAAAACCGCGCCAGAGCATCGGTTGCCGATGGTGCTGCTAATGCGGTCGCAAACCAGAAAAAGCAAATCAGAGCGCCGCTCCATCGAATTGTCGTCATGCCTGCTCTCAACATTGATGTGTATTACTTTCTAACGGCCTGCTGGCCAAATAGTTACAGGGTTGGGTTTGCTCGCGCCGCTGCGTCGTGGCCGCTATTTGGGTGGCGGTGGCGCCAGTACCTCACGTTTACCGTTCGATTGTAACGGGCCCACCACGCCCGCCGCTTCCATGGCCTCGATCATGCGGGCCGCCCGGTTATAACCGATACGCAAGCGGCGCTGTACCGCGGAAATCGATGCCCGCCGAGTCTCTGTAACCAGACGTAAGGCCTCGTCGTAGAGGGGGTCGGTTTCACCGCCACCATCACTTGCGCCCGCAGATCCGGCAGACTCGTCGGGCCCCTCAAGAATCTCGTCGTGATATTCCGGCTTGCCGCCCTTCTTCAAATGCTTGGCGATCTTTTGCACCTCCTGATCGCTCACGAAGGCCCCATGGACACGGATAGCGGCGGCCGTTCCCGGCGGCAGATACAGCATGTCGCCCTGCCCAAGCAAATGTTCGGCGCCGATTTGGTCCAGAATGGTGCGTGAATCGACGCGCGCGGATACCTGAAATGCAATCCGCGCCGGAATATTGGCCTTGATCAATCCGGTGATCACGTCCACTGACGGACGCTGTGTCGCCAGGATCAAATGGATACCCGCCGCACGCGCCCGTTGTGCAATACGCGCAATCAACTCTTCGACCTTCTTTCCGGCGACCATCATCAGGTCCGCCAGCTCATCGATGACGACGACGATATAGGGATAAGGCCTCAGTTCCTCGGGTTCCTGATCCGGTTCCAGTAACGGATTCATAAGCGGCCGCCGCTCTTTTTTCGCCGCCGTGACCTTGCGGTTATAGCCCGCGATATTGCGCACCGATAGTGCCGCCATGAGACGAAAGCGACGTTCCATTTCTTCGATACACCAGCGTAGTGCGTTGGCGGCCTGCGACATGTCCGTCACCACCGGTGTCAGCAAATGCGGGATACCGTCATACACGGACAGCTCCAGCATTTTTGGATCGATCATGATCAGACGCACATCCTCCGGCGTGGACTTGTAGATCATGCTCAGCACCAACGCATTGATACATACGGACTTGCCGGATCCGGTGGTCCCACCAATAAGCAAATGCGGCATCTTGCACATGTCTGCGATGACAGGACCGCCACCGATGTCCTTACCCAACATCAACGGCAATGGCGTATTGGCCTCCTCGAACGCTTGTGACGACAACCCTTCCAGTAATTGGATCGTTTCGCGGGTCTCGTTGGGAATCTCCAGACCCACATGCGTCTTGCCCGGAATGTTTTCGACCACACGCACGCTCACCACCGAAAGCGCACGCGCCAGATCATTCGCCAGCGCCCCGATCTGGCTTGACTTAATGCCCGGCGCCGGATCAATCTCGAAACGGGTAATCACCGGGCCGGGATGAACCTCGACCACTTGCGCCTCGATACTAAAATCCCGTAGCTTTTTCTCTACGAGACGCGACATGGATTCGAGAGACTGCGTAGAGAATCCTCCTGTCTTCTCCTGCACGGGATCGAGCAACGACAGTGGCGGGCGCACACCGGTCGCCGGGGTCTCGAAAAGATTCACCTGGCGTTCCCGCTCCAGACGCCCACTGTCGGTCTGTTCGCGGATCCGCGGCTCGATACGCGGCGGTTTTTCGCGTTTCATCCGTTTGCGCAACTCCTTCACGGTATCCTGCCGCGTGTTGCGCGCCTTCATGCCGGCGACATGATCATTAATCATCGCCGACAAACGCTTCAGCAACCTATACAAATCGAGGGTGTACTTGCCCGTGATATCCATCAACCACAGCCAGGACAAACTGGTTAGCAACGTAAATCCGGCGAGGAACATGGCGAGCGTCAGCAGGGTCGTGCCGAGCCCGCCAAACACCGGTGCGAAGGCCTCACTCAGTGAACTACCAATGAACCCGCCCGCAACGAACGGCTTATCCGCGGTGAGTTGGGCGAAATGAAGGTTTTCGAGTCCGCAACCACCCACGACCGTGAGGAAGAACCCGACCGCGAGTAGAATTTTGTGACGCAATTCCGGTTGTGGCTGCGGACCGCGATTTACAAACAGACGCCAGGCCGCCCACCCCGCCATAAACGGAAAGAGATAGGCCATGTACCCGAAGATTTGCAGGAATACGTCCGCGAACCAGGCGCCAAAACTGCCACCCAGATTCTGCACTGGACCCCCGGTGCCGCTGTTCGACCATCCCGGATCCTGCGCGGAATAGGTCAACAGTGAGATCAACAGATAAACCGCCAGCGCACCCAGAATATACATACCCGCCTCGCGCACAAGTGGTACGATCTTCGGCGTCATTGGTGCGCGCGCTGGGCGCTTCCATCTAGCTTGCGACATCATTTACAACCTGAACTAGGTATTGGCTTCTTCCAGGGCGCTCTTTACAGCGGGATGAACAATCTGTCCGCGATCAACATTGACTCCCGCAGCGAGTTCCGGATCGTTTTCCCAGCCCGCCTCCGCCAGGCGCAGGACATAGGGTATCAAGGCGGCCGACAGCACCTGCGATGCGGTACGCGGTACCGCGCCAGGCATATTGGTGACACCAAAATGGGTCACCCCGTACTCGACATAGGTCGGCGCCGTATAGTCGGTCGGGCGCATTGTTTCCACGCACCCGCCCTGATCGATTGCGATATCCACAATAACACTACCTGGCTTCATGCGGCGCACCAGATCGGCGCTGACCAGACGCGGCGCCCGCGCACCGGTGACCAAAACGGCGCCGATCAAGAGATCCGCCTGCGCCACCGCGGTCTCAACCGCATCGTGATAGGAATACAGTGCAGTCACGTTACGCCCAATCTCCCGCATACGCTCGAGACTCGTACGTCGCAGCGCGAATACGGTAACCTGTGCGCCCATCGCCGCGGCAACGCGTACCGCATTGCCGCCCGCACTGCCCGCGCCCAATACCACCACCGAGCCTCGCTCCGCCGCCGGCAGGCCGCCGAGCAGAATTCCACGACCGCCCTGGGGGGCGTGCAGCAGTGTTGTGCCGATTTGCACCGCGAGTCGGCCGGCAATATCACTCATCGGCGCCAATAAGGGTAGATAATGATCATGCTCCACCGTCTCGAAGGCAATTGCGGTCAATCCGCGATCCGCCAGGGTCCGCGCAAGATTCAGGTTCGCTGCCAGATGCAGATATGAGAACAGCCGGTGGTGCGCCGCGAGGTGGCCGATTTCCTCGCCGACGGGCTCCTTGACCTTGACGATAAGTTCGGCGGCAGCGTACACGTCCGCAGCGGTCGGCAAGAGCTGCGCGCCTAGGGCCGCATAAGCCGCATCATCGTAGCCGCTGGCACGTCCGGCACCGGCCTGCACTGCCACCGTATGGCCATGCTGGATCAGTTGGCCGGCAGCCTCCGGTATCAACCCGACTCGACCCTCGAGCGGCTTAATTTCTGTTGGTATCCCGATACGCATACGGTTTTTGGCCTTTGCCTAACTCCTGGCGTAGTATTGGCGCCGGCAAACTATACCCCCGCTTACAGCAATTGATCGCATTCCATATTCTCGGTAGCTATTGTACCCATTGGAGTTTACGAAAAAATGAGTCAAACCAAGCACTGCCGTCTGCTCATTCTCGGTTCTGGTCCCGCCGGATATTCGGCGGCGGTTTACGCCGCGCGCGCCAATCTCGACCCGGTCCTGATTACCGGTCTTGAGCAAGGCGGGCAGCTGATGACGACAACCGAAGTCGATAATTGGCCCGGCGACGTGGAAGGTCTGCAAGGGCCCGACCTCATGGATCGCATGCGGCGCCATGCAGAACGGTTTAAAACCGAGATCGTCTTTGATCATATCAATAATGTGAATCTTTCCAAGCGCCCATTTGAGCTAACGGGCGACTCCGGCACGTATACCTGCGATGCATTGATCATCGCCACCGGTGCGTCCGCAAAATACCTCGGCCTGCCGTCGGAGGAAGCCTTTAAAGGCAAGGGCGTCTCGGCCTGCGCAACCTGTGACGGGTTTTTTTACAAGGGTCAGGAGGTCGCCGTTATCGGTGGCGGCAACACCGCGGTCGAAGAAGCCATCTATCTCTCGAATATCGCTTCCCACGTGACCGTGGTGCACCGGCGCGACAAGTTTCGCGCCGAGGCCATCCTGATCGACCGGCTCATGGAAAAGACCGGTGCCGGTGGCAACGTATCCATTGAATGGAACCATGAGCTGGAAGAAGTGCTGGGTGATGCAACAGGCGTCACCGGCATGCGCATCCACGATAAAGACGGCAATAAAAAAGACATTAATGTGACCGGCGTGTTCATCGCGATCGGTCATGCACCGAACACCGCCTTGTTCGAAAGCCAGCTGGACATGGAACATGGCTACATCGTGGTCAAGAGTGGGCGCGCAGGTGATGCCACTGCCACGAGCATCCCCGGCGTATTCGCCGCCGGCGACGTCGCTGACCACATGTATCGGCAGGCAGTCACGTCCGCCGGCACGGGTTGTATGGCGGCGCTCGACGCAGAACGTTTCCTGGCGGGGCAAAAATAGCTACGTAACACTGTTTTCGACACGGTCCAGCGCAATGTCTGACGACGACGGGTCGTTGTTTCGTAAGGCCGCACGCGGGGCGCAGCGACTGAAACAAGATCGTGTCGCGCCGTTCCGCCGGCGGCGGCGACCGGTCCCTGAGCAGGCCTTGCGTGACGAGGCCCAAGTCATCGACAGCCTGGGTGAACCGGAATTCCACCCGGACATCGAGACCGGCGACGAACTGACATATCTACGCACTGGCGCACCCCGTAGTGTCCTGCGCAAGCTGCGCCGTGGCCAATTCGCCATCGAGGCCGAATTTGATCTGCACGGTCTCACCGTCGCCGAGGCGCGCGTTGCCGTCAATAGCCTGTTGCGTGAGGCACAGCTTGAAGGTTTTCGTTGCGTGCGCATCATCCATGGCAAGGGGCACGGCTCGGCCGGCCGCATTCCAGTACTCAAAGGCGCCTTGAACAGCTGGTTACGACGCACGCAAACCGTGCTCGCTTTCTGCTCGGCGCGCCCGGCGGATGGGGGCACCGGTGCGGTGTATGTTCTGCTCGATCGTCATGGGTAGACGGGCGCGCGTATGGTTACGCCTGGCTTAGGAGCACCACCGCGTGGGCCGCAATGCCTTCCTCGCGACCGAGGTATCCCAACCGCTCGGTGGTGGTCGCCTTCACGTTGACCTGCTCGGTGGCAACCCCCAGGTCTGCAGCCATATGGGATTCCATCTGCGCGAGATAGGGTGCCAGCCTGGGCGCCTGTGCCACGATCGTGCTGTCCACATTGCTGATTCGCCAGCGCGCCTCGAACAGCAGTTCCGCGACCCGTCGCAATAGCTCGCGACTGTCGATATCCTTGAACGCGTCATCTGTATCCGGAAAGTGTCGTCCGATGTCGCCCTTGCCTGCGGCGCCCAGACAGGCATCGCTGACCGCATGGATCAATACGTCCGCGTCCGAATGGCCCGCCAAACCACGATCGTAAGGCACCTCGACCCCGCCGAGGCGTAATGGCCGGCCTTGCGTAAAGGGATGTACGTCAAACCCGTGCCCGATTCGTATCAATTGTCCGTCTCCTGTTGTCGCGCCAGGTACAGTTCGGCGATTGCCAGATCCGCAGGCACCGTGATCTTGATATTGTCACTGTGCCCCGGCACCACCAGCGGCTGGACCCCGACGTGTTCCATGGCCGTCGCTTCATCCGTTACATCGACGCCGGCGACCACCGCGGCATCCAGTGCCGCACACAGGGCATCGAGACTGAACATCTGTGGTGTCAGCGCACGGTACAGATTTTCTCGCGTCACCGTGCGTTCCACATAACCCATTTCGTCGGTACGCTTGACCGTATCCGTGATTGCCGCGCCCAGCAGACCCCCGTCCGGGTAATTACCCACCCCATCGATCAGGGCGTCGATGTCCTCACCACGCAGACACGGGCGCACCGCATCGTGCACCAGGATCCAGTCGGTGTTGCGCGCGTAAGCACGCAAAAATTGCAGTCCACTCATGACCGACGCGGCGCGATCGGCGCCGCCCGTCGCGCTGCCAAGCAACTTCACATCGCGCAGTGCCACCGTCGGCCAAAGATCGTCGTCTGCCGCCACCACCACGACGACACCCTTGATGCGCGAATGCCGCAGCAGGCACAGCAAGGTATGTTCAATGACCGTACGACCGCACAACTCCAGATATTGCTTCGGTCGGGCTGCGCCCATACGCGCACCGACACCGGCGGCAGGCACCAGGGCCCAGTAATCAGGCGTTACCATGACAATCGTTTTGCGCGCCGCACGGCGCAAAGGTTACAATGCGCGCCCATTCGCGACACCCTTGATTATGACCTCGCAGGAAAGCGCCGACCGCGTACCCGACACGGCGTCCGCATTGGCGCCACCGTTACCGCAAACCGCCGCACGGCCTCTGGTCTGGCAGCGCCTGCTTGGTAGCAGCCGCGGGCTGGCGGCCATGGCCATGGCCGCCTCCCAGGATGCGCCGGTCGTCGTCATCGTGCCCGACGCCCGTGCGGTTCTACGGCTTGAGCGTGAAATCCGCTTCTACGCCGGACACGACGATCCGCCACCGGTACTGCCCTTCCCCGACTGGGAATGTCTGCCATACGATCTGTTTTCCCCGCACCAGGATATCGTTTCGCAGCGGTTACTGACTCTCTACCGTTTGCCACACTTATCCCGCGGTGTCGTCATACTCTCGGTTGCCAATCTGATGCAGCGACTGCCGCCACAAAACTATATTGCGGCGAGCACGTTTCATCTGCGATCGGGAGAACACCTCGATCTCGAACAGTTGCGTCTGCAATTGGAAACCGCCGGCTATCATTGCGTCAGTCAGGTCATGGAACATGGTGAATTTGCGGTGCGCGGTGGCCTCGTCGACATCTTTCCCATGGGCAGTCGGCGACCCTTCCGTATCGATCTGTATGGTGAGGAAATTGAGTCGATTCGTCATTTCGAGCCGGACACGCAGCGCTCGTTGGCTGCGGTCGACGAGATCCGACTGCTGCCGGCGCGGGAAATTCCGCTGGATGATTCCGGTATCCGCATGTTCCGTCAATCATTTCGCGAGCATTTCGAGGGCGACCCGCGCACTATCTCGCTGTACCGGGACGTGAGCAGCGGCCTCGTGCCCGCGGGTCTCGACTACTACTTCCCACTGTTTTTTGCTGCGACTGCCACACTGTTTGACTACCTGCCGACATCCACGGCCTTTCTCTTGTTGGGGTCGATCACGGATGCGGCCGAACGCTTCGAACGTGAGTACGAGGAGCGCTTTGGCAACGCCAGCGCCGATACGCAGCGCCGGGTATTACCACCGGATGACCTTTTTCTCCGCACCACCGAACTCGATGAGCGCCTGACAGATTTCCGACGTGTGTCGGTGCCCGACTTACCGTCGCCCGGTGACGCCACAAGCGCCGTTAATCTGTGCACCAAAAACCCGCCGTTATTGCCCGTTAATCTGAAGGCCGAATCGCCCTACGCCCGACTGTTGGAATTTGTGCGCGCGTACCGTGGACGGATCCTGCTCGTCGCCGAGACCGCGGGTCGCCGCGAAGCCATCAAGGGACCGCTCAATGGCCACGGAATATTCCCCGAGATGTTTGCAAATTGGGATGATTTCCTGCGCTCTGACGCATCTTTGGGGCTTACGGTCGCGCCCATCGAATCCGGCTTGTTGCTCGTCGATCCGGACATCGCGGTCATCACCGAACCGCAGCTTTTCGGCGAGCAGGTTTTTCAGCGGCGCCAACGCCGACGGCGTGGACGCGATCCCGAAGCCATTATTCGCTCGCTGGCCGAACTCAAGATCGGTGATCCGGTTGTCCACGAAGATCACGGTGTCGGCCGCTACAGTGGGCTCCAGCTCCTGGACGTGCTCGGTGGCGAGTCCGAGTTTCTCACGCTTGAGTACCAGGGTGGCGACAAACTATATATACCTGTCCTGTCGCTACATCTAATAAGCCGCTACACGGGCACCGACCCTGAACATGCCCCGCTGCACCGCCTCGGCGGCAAGGAATGGGAGCGCGCCACACAACGTGCACGGCAGAAGGCTCATGACGCGGCCGTGGAATTACTCGAAGTACAGGCGTTACGTGCTGCGCGCAAAGGCTATGCCTTCCCGGAACGCGATGATGCCTACACCGCATTCGCCGCCGAGTTTCCTTTCGAAGAGACGCCGGATCAAGATCAGGCCATCGACGAGGTTCTGCGCGACATGGAAAGCGACCGCCCCATGGATCGTCTTGTTTGTGGTGATGTCGGCTTCGGCAAGACCGAAGTTGCGCTGCGTGCCGCATTTCTCGCGGTCGAAAACCAGCGCCAGGTTGCAATACTTGTACCCACAACACTACTTGCGCAACAGCACTATCAGAATTTTACCGATCGATTCGCCGACCTGCCGATCAACATCGCATTGCTGTCGCGCTTTCGCAGCAAATCCGAGATCACCAAGACCTTGTCGGCTTTGGCGCAGGGCACGGTGGACATCATTATCGGCACCCATCGACTGTTACAAACCGATATTAAATTTCGTGATCTTGGGCTCGTCATTATCGACGAGGAGCATCGTTTCGGCGTGCGGCAAAAAGAACGCTTGAAGAAATTGCGCAGCGAGGTCGACATCCTCACGCTTACGGCCACGCCTATACCGCGCACCATGAATCTGGCCCTTGCCGGCTTGCGCGACATTTCCATTATTGCAACGCCGCCGCGCGAAAGGCTCTCGGTAAAAACCTTTGTGAGCGAGTGGAGCGGTAGCCTGATTCGTGAGGCCTGTCTGCGCGAAATGCGTCGTGGCGGACAAATCTACTTTCTGCACAATGATGTCAGGTCGATGGAGCGTATCGCCGGGGAACTTGAGGCCTTGTTACCGGAGTTTGAAATTCGCATTGCCCATGGACAAATGCCGGAACGTGAACTTGAAGCGGTAATGCAGGACTTCTACCACCAACGTTTTAATGTACTGCTGTGTACCACAATCATCGAAAGTGGCATCGATGTCCCTACGGCGAACACCATCATCATGAACCGTGCAGATCGATTCGGTCTCGCCCAATTGCACCAGTTACGCGGTCGAGTCGGTCGCTCGCACCATCGCGCCTATGCCTTTCTGCTGGTGCCCTCGCGTCAGGCACTCACCGCGGACGCCGCAAAACGGCTTGAGGCCATCGCGGCCCTCGACGAGCTGGGTGCGGGTTTTTCCCTTGCTTCCCACGATCTTGAGATTCGCGGCGCCGGCGAATTGCTCGGCGAATCACAGAGCGGTCTTGTTGATGAGGTCGGTTTCACCCTTTATATGGATCTCCTGAATCGCGCAATCGCCTCGTTAAAGGCCGGGACGATCCCGCTGCATGACAGGGACCAGCCGCCCGCCATGACTCACATGGAGATCGATCTGCACGTACCGGTACTCATCCCGTCGGACTATCTCCCGGATGTGCATACGCGGTTGATGATGTATAAACGCATCGCCAATACCAACGATGCCGAAGAGCTGGGGGAACTGCGCACCGAAATGATCGATCGCTTCGGTATGCTGCCCGACCCGGCAACCACGCTCTTCGCCGTTACCGCTTTGAAGCAACGTGCCATGCGTCTGCGCATACAGAAGATCGATATCGGGGACTCCGGCGGTTCTATCATTTTCTCTGATCAACCTGACATTGATCCGACCGACATCCTTCGCTTGCTCGAGGAGGATCCGGGTACGTATCGACTCGATGGACCCGCCCGATTAAGGATCACAAACGACCTGCCGAATGTGCAGGACCGGCTCGAATTCCTCGACGGCCTCTTACAGCAATTTGAACGATCCGCTCTGTAGCGCTAGTGCGGCTGCTCCGGGAATAACGCATCCTCATAACCGAAGTTGCGGAGATCGGGGATACGCATGGGATAAAGAATTCCATCGAGATGGTCGCACTCGTGCTGGACCACCCGCGCATGAAAACCCTTTGCCTCGCGCCTCAGGGGGGCACCGGTTTCAGAATAGCCCGAATAACGTATGTGCGACGCGCGCTCGACCAGGCCGCGCATACCCGGCACACTGAGACAACCTTCCCAATCCTCCTCGGTAGCGGTATCCAGGACTTCAACTACCGGATTAATGAGGACTGTCATTGGCACAGGCTCAACCTGGGGATAGCGCGAATTCTCAGCCACGCCGAAGATTACGACCCGTTTCAATATGCCGATTTGCGGCGCAGCGAGTCCCGCCCCCTCCAGCGCGGCCATGGTATCGAACATATCCGCGATAAGTGAACGCAGCTCAACGGTTTCAAACTCTTCTTCCGACACGGCCTCGCTCACTTCGAAAAGTCGCGGCTCGCCCATCTTCAATACTGGCCGTACTGCCATTAGCCTCGTCTTGCCTCGAATTCCGCTGCGATTTCCGACATACTTCCGATCCGGCGCAACTGCATCGAAAAACCGGGTAAATTATCCATGCGTGGATACACGTCACATTTGAGATTGATTATTACCGTACTGGGCCTGATTCTGACCAGTGCGGCGCAAGCCAAAGACTACATAATCGAACTGGTCGTATTCGAGAATACCGGGCCCGATACGAGTGCGGGAGAGGTGTTCCTTCGTGCCAGTGATTTGCCCGCTCTGTCATCGGCCGCCACCGGCGAACGGGTGCACGCTAGCGGCTGGCACCTTGATACCGCAGTTCAGTTATTGCGCGCCAATGCCGACTATCGACTTCTACATCGCCAGCGCTGGCAACAGGAATCGGCGGGTAAAAAACAGTCCCGGCCAGTCCGGATCACCGACGCCTCGTCTTCACTTGAAGGCACCGCACATTTCTATCAGGCGCGGTTTCTGCAGCTTGACCTGGCGCTGAATTATTTTCCCGACGGGATCACATCTCAATCGGCAGGTAACACGTGGCCGACCTCGATCTACGACTCCGAATCCGGATTTACGATTAGTCAGAAAATACGCTTACGGCCGAAGCAAGTACACTATTTCGACCATCCCAAGTTCGGTGCACTCGTGGCATTGATTCCGGCAAAGAAATAACTCGCATCACTACCGGCGGCTAGTTCTGAATACCGAGTCGTGTCGTCGCCAGCGGGATCGCTTGCCGAAGTACGGCAAGCACCTTGAGCATACCCGCGCGCAGGGCTTGTTCGATATCGGCCAACTCGATCCCGGAATCCGTGCGCCCGGCCGCAGGGTTAGCAATTACCGCGAGCGAGGCATAGCAAAACTGCAACTCCCGTGCGAGCGCCGCTTCCGGCATGCCGGTCATTCCCACGATATCGGCACCGTCGCGCGCGAGGCGTTCGATCTCCGCGGCAGTTTCAAAACGCGGGCCCTGTGTTGCCGCATACGTTGCGCTATGCGCAATCTCAATCTCCGCTTCGTCTGCTGCCTCAATCAGCAGTTCTCTCAGTTGCGCACAATAGGGCTCAGTCACATCGACATGCATCACAGGGTCGTTTTGTCCATCAAAAAAAGTGTGTTCACGGGAATGGGTATAGTCGATGATCTGGTCCGGAGTAACCAAAGTTGCGGTCGCAAGCTCGACATTAATTGCGCCCACGGCGTTCACCGCGATGATATTTTCGACACCGGCTTCCTTTAATGCCCATAGATTGGCACGATAATTAACCAGATGCGGCGGAATCGTGTGTCCGTATCCATGACGCGCCAGAAAAACGATTTCATTGCCGGACAGGTCGCCGAAGATTAACGGTCCCGAGGTTTCACCATAGGGAGTGCGCACTACTTCACGGTGGGTCACAGTCACGCCCTCAAATCGAGTCAAACCGCTACCGCCGATTACAGCCAATGAACTCATCCATCCTCCCCGACTGCATATATGCCGCGCAAATTACGCCAATAGCCCCGATAGTCCATGCCATAGCCAAATACATACCGATCTGGCACTTCCAAGCCAAGAAAGTCGATGCTCACCTCGATGTTGCGCGGACGTTGCTTCTGTACCAGAACTGCCTTAAAGACTTCAGCAGCACCCAGTTCGATAAACCGCTTTTCGATGGCCGCCAGCGTAATCCCTTCGTCGAGAATGTCGTCGATCAGCAGGACGGTTCGCGCCCTGGGGTCCGAATAAGGTCCCGCCAACCACTGCAATTCGGCGCCCGTAAGCGCGCCCTGGTAACGGGATGCATGAAGATAATCGATTTCAAGCGGGAAGCTGAGGCGTGAGAGCAAGCGATCAAACACCACCAATCCGCCGAGCAGAATCGATATAACCAAGGGATTGCGGTCACCAAGGCGGCGGTCGATGTCGATCGCCATGGTATCAAGCACGCCTTCGACCGCGGCTTCATCGTAGAGACAGTCCGCGTGCTCCAATACGGAAATGACCTCGGCTGGCGTTGCCATATTCGGGCTTGACCTCAACGACCTGCTCCATGGACGTCGCGACGGTCGCCCGAAAAAAATGCTGCACTCAGCTTCACCCCTACCGCCGGATCCGTATTACCTCGGATAATCAATAAGTTACCCGCCACACCACGCGCGCGCCATCCAACTTGTTACGCCCTGCCGTATCGATCCTCAAGACGCACGATATCGTCCTCGCCGAGATAGGAACCGGTCTGGACCTCGATCACCTCGAGCGGCACATCGCCCGCATTTTCCAGCTGGTGCATAGCACCGAGCGGGATGTAGGTCGATTGATCCTCGCCCAGTGTTAGTGTTTCTTCGCCGCGAATTATTTTCGCTTCACCCCGGACAACGACCCAATGCTCGGCACGGTGCTTGTGAAATTGCAGTGAAAGTTTCGCGCCTGGATTGATTACCAGCTTCTTCACCTGGAAGCGCTCACCCATGTTGACACATTCATAGGAACCCCACGGACGACGCACCCTCTTGTGAACCCGGTGCTCTTCACGATCGGCAGACCGCAGTTGCTCCACAATCTGTTTCACGTCCTGCATGCGATCCTTGCGCGCCACCAAGACCGCATCGCTCGTCTCTACAATTACGTGTTCATCGAGTCCAATGCCAGCCACCAGCCTATCTTGCGCATGAATATAGGAGTCCCGCACATCGACGGACATGACGTCACCGACGATGACATTACCGTTGTCATCCTGGCGCACCACATCCCAAAGACTCGACCACGACCCCACATCGCTCCAGCCAGCATCCAAAGGGACCACGACGGCTCTTTGACAATGTTCCATGACAGCATAATCAATCGAATCACTTGGACAACGACTGAACGCCGCCGCGTCGATCCGCACGAAATCAAGATCAACCTGGGCATCCGCCATGGCGCCACGACAGGCCTCTACGACCTCAGGCCGGTGTGTGGTGAGCTCCTCCAGGTAACGCGTCGCACTAAAAACGAACATGCCGGAGTTCCATAGGTAATTCCCCGATGCCAGATAACGTTCTGCGACATCCAGAGCCGGCTTCTCGACGAATTGCTCCACTTCAAAGATCGGCAGGACCGATTTATCTGCATTTGTCGATCCCGTATTGTCCCCGTCTGCGGAGCGCTGCAGGCATGCGCCCTGCTTGATATAGCCATAGCCAGTTTCGGGCTCAATTGGTCGAATGCCGAGGGTCGCCATGTAGCCACTACGTGCCCATTCCGCTGCCGTCGTGACTGCGGCATGCAGCGCCTGCGGATCCGAAATGATGTGGTCCGCCGGCAAAACCAGCATGATGGGATCCGTATCCATTTCGAGTGCAGCCAGTGCGGCGATGGCCGCCGCTGGCGCCGTGTTTCGGGCCTCCGGTTCCAGATAGATCGCAGCAGGCTCAATACTCATTTGCCGCAGTTGCTCGGCCACCATGAACCGATGTTCATGGTTACAGACAATGATGGGCGCTGAAACATCACCCATCCCCTGCAGGCGCGCTGCCGTCGCCTGCAGCAGCGTCTGCTCACCCACCAGAGCGTGAAATTGTTTCGGATATAGCTCACGGGACAACGGCCACAGGCGCGTGCCCGAACCACCCGACAGGATCACAGGGATAATGGTCGTGGAACTCAAGAGCTTAGGCTTGCTTGACCAGATTCGGAACAGATGAGCGCGAATCACCCACGGGCGAAGATTTCTCCGGGACCAACGCGTGAATTACGCGAAGGATTTCATCTTCATTGAAATCTGAACATGCCGACTCGAGAGTCTGTAAATGCTCGCTCAACCAGTCCCATTTCGCGTCACGGCTTTTCGCCAGGAGTATCTTGGCATGTCCGGTATCGGTTGTTTCCTCGTCCGGATGAAATAACTCCTCGTAACGTTTTTCGCCCGGCCTTAATCCAGTAAACACGATCTCGATATCATCATTCGGTGACCGGCCGGAGAGACGAATGAGTTGTTCCGCCAGATAGGCGATCTTTATCGGTTCACCCATATCGAGGACATAGATCTCACCACCCTGCCCCATGACGCTCGCCTGTAGGATCAATTGGCTCGCCTCCGAGATCGTCATGAAGTAGCGGGTAACCTCTGGATCGGTTACGGTAACCGGCCCACCGGCGGCAATCTGGTTTTGAAACAGTGGGATCACGCTCCCGGCTGAGCCCAACACGTTTCCGAAACGGACGGTGATAAATCGGGTCTTTGAGCGCTGACCCAGGGTCTGGCTGTAGATTTCGGCGACCCGCTTGGTGACTCCCATGATGTTATGTGGATTGACCGCCTTGTCTGTGGAGATCATCACAAAGGTCTCGCAGCCAGATCGGTCCGCTTGATTGGCCACGTTTCTCGATCCGAAGACATTATTGCGCACGGCCTCACGAACCTGGTGTTCCAGCATCGGCACATGTTTATAGGCAGCTGCATGAAACACGATGTCCGGTGCATGAGTTTCGAAAACGTTCTGAACCGCCGCCGCATCACAAACATCACCAAGACAGGCATGCAGATTCAAATCCGGATGGACGCGTCGGAGCTCAAGCTCGGTGCTGTAAAGATTAAACTCGCTTTGCTCAAATATGATAAGCGCATCCGGTTCGAGGCGCGCGATTTGCCGGCACAATTCAGCACCGATCGATCCGCCACCGCCTGAGACAAGAATAGACTTACCCTTGAGATCGGATCTAATGGCCTGCCAATCGAGAGATACCGGCTCACGCCCCAGGAGATCGTCGATTTGCACTTCGCGTAGCTTGCCGATATCGACATCACCCCTGAGAAGGTCCTGAATTTTCGGCAAGGTGCGGAACGGCACGCCACTTTGTTCGCACTTTTCAACGATTCTCCGCATCTGTTGCGCAGTAGCACTGGGGACGGCGAGGAGAATGAGGTCCACAGCCCATTCCTCCACAATTTGGCTCAAACCCTCGGTGGTACCGATGACCCGGACACCGTGGATCTCCTTGCCGAGTTTGCGACGATCGTCATCGAGAAATCCCACGGGGTGATAAATCTTCGGCGAATTACGCAAAAGATCGCGCACCAACATTTCACCTGCCGCTCCGGCGCCGACCACGAGAGCCTTTTTATCGAGCGTGGCGCCGAATTCGCGGTCCTTAACCAAGCGATAGAGAAAGCGCGGCCCACCTAGCAACAGTGGCAACAGAAGGCCATAAAAAACGAAGACCGTCCGCGGAACATAGAGTAGGCGCGTCAGGAAAAAGATGCTGATCGCCACGATCGCGGTGCCGGCTATTACCGCTTTGACAATTCGCGCCAGATCGGGCACCGATGCGAATCGCCATACGCCGCGGTACAAACCGAAGAATACGAAGACGATACCCTGTACAGTGATTACAAGCGGCAGGAGAAGAATCGCCTGGTCGAAAAAGTGTGCGGGAATCTCCCCAAGATTGTAGCGCAACCAATAGGCGCCCAACCACGCGATGGGAATCATTATCAGGTCGTGCGTTAAGACAACCCAACGATTCTTGAGATGGCGAAAATAGTATTTGAGATTGCTCATAATGAACTGCGTCAAGCGCTGCGTGCGCTGCCAGCGCGCGCTTCGCGCCACACGACCATCGTACCCAGTACCGCCAACAGGGCGATCGCGCATGCCGACCAGATTACCTGTGAGCCGTAGTCTAACACTTCCAAAGTGGCAAACATGCCCAGGAAAAGGGTTGCCCCGGCAATACCGACCGTAACCTGGCGGTGAGTGAGTCCGGATTGGATGGCGCGCTGATAGAAATGTGAGCGATGCGCCTGGGTCACCCGCTCCCCACTGAAGAGGCGGCGCAGCAGGGTGATGGTCGCATCAGCCAGAAAGACACCGTGCAGCACCAGAAAGGCGGACCACGAAAACCCGTACCGATTGATCCCGATGACCGCCAGGCTGGCCAGGAGAATGCCGAGACTCAGGCTCCCGACATCCCCCATGAACAGGTGTGCCGGAGGCCAGTTCCAGACCAGGAACCCCAATACCGAGACCACCATTAGCAGGCAAACCAACACCAAACTGATATCGCCATGATATCCAAACCACAGCGCCATCACGCCACCCGAGATGACCGCGTGAATTCCCGCCAGACCGTCGATACCGTCCATAAAATTATAGAGATTGGTGAACCAGACGAGCCAGACCAGCGTCAATGGCCAGGCAAAATGGCCGATTGACCATTCTATGCCGGCGATCCTGACCGTCTGTAGCGGCCCGAGAACCGCTATAACGGCAACGGCGACCACCATCTGGGCCGCAAGACGTAACCAGGGCGTCAGATTTTTGTGATCATCGAACCAGCCTACGAGTCCGAGACTCAAAGTCGCGGCCACGAGCACGCTCAATACCGACCTGTCCGGCGTGGCCAGCAGCGCCAAAGCCGCCATCCCGCCAACCAGCATGCTGGCAAAGATCAGGCCGCCACCGGTGGGCGTAGGCAGACCATGTGAGCTGCGCGCCGTGGGCAGGTCTAGCAATGAACGCCTGATAGCGAAACCTCGCGCAAGACCCGTCATCACAATCACGGCCAAAAAGATGACGCACATACCGACGGCCAATGCGGCGGTATGGTTCATATCAATCAATCGAGCTTGTTTCCTTGCCGACCAAAGCAAGCGGGGGTATGAGATCAAAGCGAACCACTTCTGCCTCTCATGTGTGTGAGTGAGTACGGAACCACTGCTCCCGATACTGCCGCGCGAATGATCTATCGCGACGAAATGCATGGCTCTTCAACGGATAAACCCGTTCCGTATACCATTGCACCGTTTGCTCAAGGCCTTGCGTCATTGTGTAAGGCGGCTGCCAATCCAGGACCCTTTTCGCTTTACCATTGTCGATGACTAATGAGTCGATCAGCCGGTTAATGGATGCCGTGCCACCACTAATATTACCCAACAACTTCAGCAGCTGTACCGGTACCGGGATAAGTTTGGCATCGCGCGCAAAGAAGTAGGTAATGGTTCGTATAAGGCGGGGCGTGGACACGTCTTCACCGTCACTTACCAGAAAGGTCTCACCCGCGGCGGCAGGGTTAGAGACGGCATTTGCGAGGATATCCACCAAATTTCCCAGATAAACGAAACTGCGGCGATTCTCGACATTTGCAAGCGGCAACGGGTAGCCGCGTTCAATTGATCGAATAAGGCGCAGAAAATTTGCCTTCACGCCGGGTCCGTAGACCAAGGGCGGGCGCATGACCACGACTTCAAGCCCATGCTCATGCTCAATACGGCGCAGTGCATATTCGGCATACAGCTTGCTTTCCGCGTAGGGTCCAACTGGATCCGGCGAATTCGCCTCGGAAAACGCCTCGCCTGGTTCCGTCTTTTCACCATGCACCTTGACACTACTAATGTATATGAACCTCGTTACGCCCGCTTGTACGGCCGCCTGTGCCAGGCATTCAGTCGCGTCGACATTAAGGCTTTGATACTGTTTTTGTGCCGCGACCAGGGGGCCGGTAGGCGTCTCATGCACGAACGCCGCAAGGTGAATGATGCAATCGACGCCCTGCAGATACGATGCCCAGGCCACATTGTTGGAAATATCCGCCACGACTCTCAGATCGACCCCCGACGATACGGCCCTTGAAGCCTCCATCGAGCGTACGACTCCAATCACCCTAGCACCGCGTTTCAGCAATTCATCGCAAAGCGCGGAACCTATAAACCCGCTCGCACCGGTGACGAGTACGGTCTTGCCCGCAATCGGTTGATTGGGCGTCGGATGAACCAGGGAAGCCGTATCGTTCACAATCCGGGCGCCGCCGAGGAAACGTCGTGGCAGATAACCAAAATCACGCGTCGCATCCGAGTGATCAAAACAAAGATCCTCGTTCATACGCTGTGCCATTGCGTCGGTCACAAACGCGAAGCGCGGTATATTGGCCAGGGCCTTTAGGCCAGCACCAAGCCATGCGATCGGCAATTCGAGGAAACGCGGTGTTCGACCGAGCGCCAGGAAGATATCTTCAACCATTCGCCGGTAACTGAGCGTCTCACCGCCACTCAAGTTATAGGAACGTTTGAAGGTCACGGGCTCCGACAGCGCCGATAACGCCGCCTGCGCGAGATCATCGGCATGCACGGGCTGCCTCAACCCGTTCGCCGCACCCGCCAATGGAAAGAATCCAAACAATCGGGCAAATCGCGCAATGAAAGTGACATTCTTATCCATTCCGCAGCCGTAAACCAGGGTTGGACGCAGGATCGTAAGATTTACGTTGTTATCGTCGCAGGCCTTGATGCACTCAGCCTCGGCTTGCTCAAGACGATGGGCCAGATGGTTATCTTTTGTGTTAGGCGAATCGCTTTTGGAATATCGGCTGGTGGAACTGAAAGCGACAATACGCTGCACGCCCTGCTCGGCGAGCATCGTAACATGTTGCGGTAATAGCCAGATTGGTGCCAGATGTATCATACTGGATGTGCGCACAGGGCTGTCGATCGAAAGCTGTGCATCACTTAAATCCGCCTGCCGCCACTCCACGCGTTGGTCGATCGGCACGCGTTTGCGGCGCCTACCAAGCGCCACCACATCAAATCGTTGTTCGAATAACTTCGGCACTAAAAAGTGGCCGATCTGGCTGCTCGCCCCACTTACCAGGATTCTGCCTTCGCTACCTCGTGCGGGTGAGCCTGTTGCCTTTGCCGACTGAGCACGCAAAAACGCCGGCTCGGGAAAGCTCAGAGCCTGCTGCATGGCGGCGGCGCGCGTTGGAATTGGAATCAGGCGACGCAGGTTGGTGAGTGTGGCCAAGGCCACAAATCGGCCCCATACCGCGGCAAACACCAGCCACATGAGCGCGATCGAGTATTTATAGCGGAAAAACTTTCGATAAAATCGGACCATTCCGCTATGCATATGCCACATGACACGGATAGGTCGATCGCGGCCACACACACCTTTGTAATGGGTGACCGCCACACCCGGTACAAACAGGACGTCATAACCCTGCTGCCGAAATCGCATGCACCAATCGAGATCTTCACAGTGAAGAAAGTAGGCCTCATCCATCGGTCCCACGGCCTCCATGGCGGAACGCCGGACAAACATGAAGGACCCGGATATCGCATCCACGGGCACAGGCGAGTCCGGCAGGGGGCGGCTTGCCATATCGAAATCGCTGAACCAGGGATGGTCCGGCAGCAGTTTTGAGATCCCCATGACGCGTACAAATGTACGCCATGGTGTCGGCACCCGGCGTCGACACCCCTTTTGCTCCGTGCCGTCGACATTAAGAATCAGGCTGCCCGCCATCCCGGCCTTGGGGTGGGCGTCCATAATCTCAACCATCTGTGCGATCGTGTCCTGCCCGATTATGCAGTCCGGATTCAGGAACAGCAGGTAATCTCCTTTCGTGTGCGGCGCGGCGATATTATTGGCTGATGCAAATCCGAGATTACTTTGATTTTCCAGGATTGACAGCCGCTCCTCATCGGCCAGCGATTGCCGTAATGCGTAAATGCTGTTGTCCGTCGAGGCATTGTCAATCACCAAAACCTCAACCGGGACATCAGAGGCCAATACCGAGCGCACGCTCTCCGTCAGGAGCGCGCCACCGTTGAAATTGACGATAATGACGGAAATCAGATCAGGTTTAGACATGTCGCCTCACGTAGGGGCGGAAAAAGCCTTTAAGCATTACACGCCGGAGTATTGCTGGTTCACCGCGCTGCTGCGACTGCAGCTGCCGCCGCGCACGCCACGCCCAGGCCAGACCCAGGATCGCGTCTCGCTTCGCGCGCAATATGACCTTTGCTTTGCCCCGCGCCGAGTAAACCAAGGCGCTGACTATATTAAGGATTATATGCTGCGGCAAATAGGCCCAAAACCAGAGCCCGGGCATATTCTTCACGAAGGTCCAGACAAGGTTGCGATGGCCGTAATAGACCGAGAAATCACTACTCTTGCCAGTCGTCCCGGAGCCGACATGCTGTGCGCTTGCACCTGCCACGTATAGGCAACGCTGGCCCGCAAGGCGCAGCCGAAAGCCCAGATCGACGTCCTCGAAATAGCAGAAAAAATGCTCATCGAACCCCCCGGCGGCGAGAAATACATCCCGCCGGTACAGGGCTGCGGCCGCACACGGTGCAAATATTTCCTGATCTTTCGTCGGCGCCGTATCCACCGGGTTACCATAGCCTCTTCGCCACGCTAGTCCGCTAACGTGATACACATCTCCCGTGCCGTCCAGCGTATCGGGCGAACCTGACTGCACAAGCCGGCAACCAAAGAAGGCATACTCAGGATTCCTGGCCGCTGCCGTTAACATTTTTTCGAGCCATTCGCGTTCGAGAAATGCGTCCGGATTGACAAACGCGAGCCAGTCGCAATCTGCAACACTTCGCGCGGCTACATTATTGGCGGCAGCGAAACCGGCATTCGTTTCGAGCTTCTCGATATGTACGTCGGGATAGTCTTCTTCTATCGCGGCGAGGGATTCATCGCCGCTGGCGTTATCAATAATCGTTATATGCGCAGGCGCCCGCGTCTGTCGATGAATCGCTGTGATGCATTTTTTTAGCAGCGATCCGGAATTCCAGTTCACGACAATGACCGCCACCCGCGCGTCCGAAAGAACAGTCATGAGATAAGGCTAACTTAACACTTCGCGAATGACATAGATCGGCTTGTTCTGACTTTCGTGGTACGTGCGAGTTTGCATCTCGCCCAACAAGCCAAAGGTAATGAACTGGAGTCCCATGAATATCAGTAAGACCGCCAATAGAAGGATCGGTCGATCCGCCAACGACATATCAAAAAACAACTTCTGTACTGTGAGGTACAAGGCGATCAGTAGCCCAACGCCTCCCGACGCAATTCCGATTAGGCCAAAAAACTGCAGCGGCCGCACCGAATAACTTAAAAGGAATTTGACGGTAATAAGATCCAACACGACCCGAAGTGTTCGCGATATACCATACTTCGATGTCCCGGCCACACGCGGCCGATGGTTTACCTTGACCTCACCGATCGAAACACCCATCCAGCTGGCGATCGCCGGAATAAAACGATGCATTTCACCATACAACTCAATATTCTTGGCGACGTCTTTCGTAAACGCCTTCAAGGTACATCCGTAATCATTCAGCTTCACATCCGTGGTTGTGGAAATGATCTTATTCGCGATCATTGATGGAAGCTTGCGGCTCAGGAACGGGTCCTTGCGATCGAATCGCCAACCATTGACCAGGTCATAGCCTTCCTTGATTTTATCGAGCAGCTTGGGTATGTCCCGTGGATCATTTTGACGATCCGCATCCAACGTAATGATAATCTCGCCGGCGGCATGATCGAAGCCCGCGGCGAGCGCCGCCGTCTGACCAAAATTGCGCCGAAACCGGATTACGCGTACGTTGGCATCGTTTTCCTTGATCTTTTTTAGAAGCGAAAAGCTTGCATCTTTGCTGCCATCATCCACATAAATAATCTCATACTGTAGACCGATATTCACCAGCGCATCCGTTAACTCTGTGTGTAATGCATCGAGGTTGGGCGCTTCGTTGTAAACGGGTAGAACTACCGAGAGATCCAAGGTTTAAGCTCCTTAGTCACGTTAAATTCGGGATTTTCGATCGCTCCGGCATCGCATGCGAATCTCACTCGCCAACGGCCGAACCGGTGATGTCTTGCGGACCAGCTTCCGCGGAGATTTCAGGTGTGTTCGCCATATCGATCGTCGCGGCGCTAAACCATCCCAAAACATCGTCGATCAAAGGTTTGGGAAATGTAGCCTCCCAGCGGGTGGACCAGTTTACATGTGCGCCCGCCACACGCGCCTCAAGATCCGGCACCCGCGCGGCGGCCGCCCGCAGGCCCGCGGCGACAGCCTCTACGGTCGCGTCGACACCAAGAATATTCTGCGAAATGTCGCGCAAGCGCTCCTCCGTCTTGTTCATACAGTTAGTCGTGACCACCACGAGTCCCGCGGCAGCCATTTCAATTGGCACCAAGCTTGGGTGGGGTGTGTACATCAGGCTCATACCCAGATCAAACTCAGCCAATTGCTTGTGATATTCGTCCAGCGCCAGCTTACCTACCATCTTAAGCGTTCGCCCGTCTGCCAACGGCAGCTCACCGTAGGTGCTGCCCATCGCCCAGAATTCCCATTCGTCGGCAGGAAACGTGCCTTCCGCGATCGCCTTTTCGAGGCCGAGGACGCCAATCTCAAAGAGATTGCGCGCCGCATGCGTGCCTGAACGGGCATAGAACAGAAGACGTTTTTGTTTGTGGCTGGCGAGCTTCTCGACACTCACCGACGGTGCCGTAACCGCATTTTCAAAGGCTGCCTGCCGCGCATCCGTTCCAGAGTCATCTGCAAATACGCCAATACCCTGTTCGGCAAAGAAATCTCGAAGAATTTGCGACGAGAACAAAGCATGATGCGGCAACCGATAGGATTGCTCGGCCAATGAATAGTAGGTTCCCAGGGGGGATGTAAACGGCTCATACTCCTGGATCAAATACAGAAAACGCTCCGCCGTCAGGTGCTGGAGTGCCGCGTGAGCAATATGCGCCGTCCACCAGGTGGTGGCCACCAACACATCCCGCGGATGCATCCCTATCGTCTGCGTACGATCATAACAAGCCTGTATCTCAAGCCGGCATAAGGCAGAACTCAACCTCGGGTCCAATAGGCCCAGCCGGTTCAGTGCTGCCGGATCGATCTCGCAATCATCCACCACCAGCATGCGCACACGATGGCCTTCTTCGATAAGACGTCGCGCCAAATTAAGCTTGCCGAGATAACCGCCGAAAAGCACGTCAAATTTTACCTCAGGCACAATAATGTTTATTCGACGGGGTTGGGTCTCCTGAATATCAAGAACTAAAGGCGCAATCTTTGCGCGTAGAAAATCCACGACTTGCGCGTTGTTTCGTGCATCAGCTTCGAGAAGCGCTTGCGATTTTCGTACGTAGCGCGGCCGCGCGATGCGCACAACAAATCGATTCATTCGATAGGTTATGTAGGCCAAGAGTAGACGTAATTCGGCATCGTTAGTCGTCTCGCGCTGGAACCAGATGCGCGTATGTGCGCCTAACAACGCAAGCATCGTGCTGCTGCGGCCGCTGAAAAGGTTACGAAAACGTTCCGCTTTGCCGTCGCTTGCTCCGGTGCGTATTTGTAATACCTCGCCAAGCAACTGCAAGCGCCGGTACTCATGTTCATAGATGTCGACAAGACGATCCCGAAGAAAGAGAACATTCTCCTTGATACGCCCGAAGGCCAGGCCACGCCGCATTCGACGCGCAATGGCGCCTGCCAACTTCCCCACCCACCGCGCCACGCCTCGCATCCGCCGTTGCACGGTAACCGGGGCGAAATCGCAATGACCGATGACGCTGTCCTCGTACTGGATATAGTCATAGAGGGGCTCGTCGATGTATTCGATTCGCCCAGTCGCGAGTGCGACCAAGCCGATCCAATGATCATGGAAGCTATGTCCAATACGCTCAGGAAAGGGGATCAGCTGGTCGATAAGTGCGGCACGAAACATCGATGCCGCGCCGGTAATGGTATTGGCGATTAAAAGGACGTCGAGTTTCGTATAGTTGTTTTTGCGCCGCTTCCAATAGGTATCCGAAATCACGCTGCCATTTTCGTCGATGATACGCATGTCCGAATAGACGAGCTGGGTCTCACTATCGAACCGTTCCAAACAGCGCTGCAATTTTTCCGGATACCAATAATCATCCTGATCGGCTAGCGCCACGAACGATATTGTATCGGGAACACGCTTGAGGCAGGTCTCGAAATTGCGATAAAAACCCTGGTTGTTCGTGTTTTGGTATACGAAAAACCTTGGATCCTTGCCGCACAGCTCCTTGATCCGAGCATATCTGTCCGGCGTGGAGCCATCGTCATTGACGATACAAATCCAGTTGTCATGGGTCTGCGCCAAAATCGAATCAATTTGACGCGCGAAGGCCTCGAGATCCGGCTCATAGGTCGCCATACATATCGCCACGCCTGAATCTGGCCCTGATTTGGCGGCAAAATCGGGTTTCTCGACGTCGGCGCGCGCCACGAAGCTGTGCTCGCCCAACTCAACTCGCGCCCTATCGCCATGCGTATCTGTTGCCTCGAGCGCAACCGGCAGGGTCTGCCCACACAGGTCCGCCGAAAGCGGAATGGTGTCCCAGAATCCTGACAGACGGCTGTATCCCTCTTGGTCAAGCCCCACGTAGGCCTGAAACACATCGTCGCGCGGCTCACCGATCGAAGCGATCGAGTGGCGCTGCGATCCGAGCATAAGGGTGAGTTCTCGTAGTGGCCCGTTGACAAAAAAGCAGTAACCTTTTGCCGCGATCACGCTGCCCCGGCCGACCTCGATCGTCTGGGGCCAGGCTGATTCCATTTTCCAAATCAGTTCGTGCATTGCATCAACTTACGAGAGTGCGCCGTCTAGTTCAGACGTAACTCGAAACCTTCTGAATCCAGGGCTAAATTCGGGTTGTAAAACGGATCACCTCGCTCGAGGATCTCTTTATGCCGCTCCTGAAAATAGCCCTTCTCGCGCTCGAAACGTGCGATCTTTTCCGGGGTGTCCTCATAGCCGCGACTTTTCGATTCATGGTGATAGGCCTCCGCGTAGGGTGTAAAGATATTGTAGTAACCCAATTCGCGCGCCCGAAGGCAAAAATCGACGTCATTGCATGCAACTCCGAGATGTTTCTCGTCCAGACCCCCCAGTTCCTCGTAGAGCGATTTTTTCACCATCATCCACGCCCCGGTTACTGCGCTGACATCCTGAATCAGATGCAGTCGATTGAAGTAGCCGGTACGATTGCCAAGAAAGTGCTTGTGCGCATGGCCAGCGTAACCGCCAATACCCACGATGATGCCGGCATGCTGAATGCTGTGGTCGGGATAATAAAGCTTTCCGCCCACCACTCCGACTTCAACACGCATCGAATGCTCCAGCATACTTTCGATCCAGTCCCAACTGATTATCTCGACATCATTATTGAGTAATACTACATATTCGCCCTTTGCCTGCGATACTCCATAGTTATTAATCTTCGAGAAATTAAACGGAACGTTATACTCCAGGAAGCGAATCCGACGATCCTCCGCTGCGAGCTGGCGCATCAACGCAAACGTCTCGGGTCGCTCACTATTGTTCGAAATACCGATAATCTCGAAGTTGCTGTATGTCGACCTATTGAGGATCGACTGCACACACGCCTCGAGCAGTTTCGGCTGATCCTTAAAGGGGACGATAATACTCACCAGCGGCGGCACATCGTCCGGGATTTCTCGCTTGATGCGGAAAAAGTAACGCATGTTGGCCGGTTCGACGGTGCCTTCGATGCCCCGACGACGCAGAGTCTCTTCTAACACCCTGCGCGTTCGTACCAGTGCCTTGGGTTTAGCTTCCTCATCGAAACTTGTCGAACCCTCGCTTTGCCGCCAGTGGTATAACACCTTCGGAATATGATGAACGCACCGCGCCATCTCACTGGCGCGCAAAACCAGATCATAGTCCTGCGCCCCATCATAGCGAGAGTCAAGTAGACCCGCTCGGTCGAGTAACCCGCGCTGCAATACAAGCAGATGAGTAATATAGTTATGCGACAGCAGTAGATCCGGCGAGAAGTCCGGCTTGAAGTGTGGATTGCTTAACTCACCGTCCAGGTCGATAAAATCTTCGTCCGAATAGATCATATCCGGATCCTGGGCATTAATCGCTGCTACCACCTCGAACAATGCATCAATCGTCAGCTCGTCATCATTATCAAGAAGGGCGATATATTCTCCGGTGCACATAGCGATTGCCTCATTGGTCGCGCCGGCGATATTCTTGTTTTGCTTGAGGAGCCGAACCCGCATTCGCGGATGATTTAGTGACTTAAGGAAGTCCACAACGCGCTGCTGTGTGGAACAGTCGTCGACAATGCATAGCTCCCAGTTCTCATAAAGCTGGGTCTCGACTGAGCTTATCGCCCGCCGCAACCACTCCAGCGGCGCGTTATAAACAGGCATTACGATGCTAATCAGGGGCCGTCGCTCAAACGCGGTGATGTCATGCGCGATTGTGGCCGCTCGCTCGTCGGTAAGCTGATGCAACTGCCGAAATCGCCGGTAATCCAAATTCGTGTCGTGTGCCTCTGTAGTTCTCGCCGCCACGCCCGATTGATGCCAATAACCGAAGGGACCGTGTTGTCGCACACCTGCAGTCAGGGCCTGCAGGGCGGGGCCAAGCCCGCGCCGTGTAACCGCGAGCAATGAACTCTGCAGTCGCGGAAAACGACTTAACCCGGTGAGATACACCGCCTTGCGGAGCGCTTCCGCAATCCGCCAAACCTTTGAGCGCTTTATCGTCTCCAGCTCGGTGGCAGCCTTCTCTAACTTTGCCAAACGTGTCGCCTGCTCCGTTAGCTGGTCCCGCAACACCTGCTCCTCCTGCAGGAGGAATTCCTTTGCCGCCGCATAATCCCAGGAATGAGGTGCATCGAGCTCGATAAGCACGCGATAGGTGCTCGCCTTGGCGCGAGCGTGCTCACGGGGGGGTTTGATAATTAATTCAGGGTTCGCGCCAGTTGACATGATCACCTCGCCAACCGCCGATCGACAAATCTTTCCAGAATATATGTCGGTAACAGCGGCCAGATCCTGCAGTGTCTGTGTCTGCCAGACCGTATCCGGGGATGCGGTCCCATTGTTCGTGACCAGCGCCACGCGGTAGATATGGAAAAAACCGGGCGCGGCATGCAGGACGATTCGTAACCACGGGCTCTCATGTAATTCATCTGGTAAATCAAAACCTATTTCCTGCCGGCGATCCACCAACTGTGCCTTTCCCGCGCCATGCCACATGCCGGTTGGCTCGGTGCCATGCGGGGCCCAGAGCAGCTCCACATGGCACGCTGGCGAGTCCACCGGCGCTTTATCCGGAACGGTTGACTGATTACGAGTGATTGAGGTCATAACTTGCGCCGGGCCTATGACAGCAGCTGATCGCGGAGGGCCACGAGTGCCGGGCTGAAGTAATAGTCGCCGTGGCCGAAGATCTCTTTATGCCGCACGCGGAAAAAGTCCGTCTCGGTCTCCTCGCATGACTTGTCAACGTCAGATGCCCCCATCCCCTCTCGGCCTGAATGTATCGCCATCTCCGAGAATGGGGTAAACATATTGAGGTACCCGCTGCTCAGCAGGCGCAGGCACAAATCCATGTCGTGATAGCAAGTCGCGAAATTTCTGGTGTCAAACCCGGAAACATGATGAAAAAGATCTCGCTTAATCATCAAACAGGCGCCACTGACGCCGGTTACGTTCTGCGCCAGTTGCAGACGGTTTTGGTATCCGCCCGCGCCACGCGGAAGACCATGGTGGGCGTGACCAACGACATTCTGTGGATCAATATATAGGCCTGCCGAGAAGATTCGCTCAGCTTCATCATAAATCGTTGCGCCAACTGCTCCGATATTTGCGCGCAAGGAGTGCTCCAACATGGGTTCCAGCCAGTCCGCCGAAACGAGATTCGCGCGCGGATCGAGGAAAACGAGATGCTCGCCCTTGGCCTGCCCGCCCGCTGCATTTGCCAGGTCCGCCCAATGTGTCGCGGCAGGCTGGTGACACCAAATAACGTCACGAGTCGCCGCCCACGCGGCAGCCTCTTCCTTTTGCAAAGGCGAGGAAATCATGAACTCAAGTGCCGAATACGCAGTTTTCTCGAGGATTGAAACCGCCGCCGGTGTACTCATCGGCATCGCAGGCGACCAGGGAACGACGATACTGATCAACGGGTGCGTCGGTAAGGCGCGTCGTACGCGAAAACCGTACCCCTTTTCCAATGGTTCCAGCGTGGCATCCACGCCCTGGCGGCGAATTGCTTCCTGCAATACAGCGACCTCATCACCACTGCGCTGCGCTTGGTCTGGCTGCTTGTCGAGTGCACGCTTGTGGTGCGTGATCCTGCGCGTATGGAATATCAAGCTCGCGCGCTCAGTGGCACGCAAGACCAAATCCGAGCGCGCCCCCTCGGATCGACCCAGATCAAAACCGGATATCTCGTTAAATAGCCTTCTGCTCAAAACAAAACTGTCATCGATATAGTTAACTCCGAGCAGAAGATCCGGCGAAAAATCAGGTTTGAAGTTCGGATTCACGTGGCGACCGGATTGATCAATCTCATCGCTGTCACCGTAAACAAAATCAGCACCGTAGTTTGCAACGGGCGCGGCAAGCGCTGTAAGCCCATCACTGGCAAACTCAAGTTCAGGAACCAGCACGCCAAGGTAGTCGCCGTGTACGGACTCGGCAGCGGCCTGGAGTGCGGCGCCTTGGGCGCGATCCTCCGCCACCGCGATACAGTGCACACGCCCGTCCTCGGGTAGTGTTTGCGTAATGACATCCTGCGCGACACCGGCAATCGCGACACCCAATTGCCAATGGGCGTAATTCTGATCCTGCAGCGAGCGAATCAGGCCCGACAAATATCTGTAATTTGGCCCATTGACATACGTCACAAGCGCGAATGACGGTTCCGATGAGGTTGTACCCGTAGGCACGGGAAGCGGCGGATGCTCGGAGTTACCCGCGCTATAGGCCTCCCACCATTGCTCGTAGCTTTGATGCGTCACGGGCGTAGACGACGCTGTGGGCGCTGTTCGACGCATTCGCAGGTGTTGTATTGCAGCGTGTAACCCCGACGTCTGTAACCCTGATACGGTCTCCTCCAATTGTGTAATGCGATCGCGATAATGTTTGATTTGCTCCTTTCGTGCCTGCGCATCCGCATCCAACTGCTCTTCCAGTACTTGCTCATGTCGACGGGCTCTGCGGAGATCTAACATCTCACGAAACACAGATTCGATATTCGAGTCGTACAGATCCCTATGATTTCGATACATCTGCGCATAGGCGTCCACCTGCATCGCCGATGTCATTGCGTGATCACGGGACCCGGGGGTGATTCGGTAATAAAACAGGACATCTGGTAACCGCACGATACCGACACCGAGTTCGACCAACGAGAGAACGAAGTCATAGTCCTCCCAGCCGTGTGTCATATTCGGGTTGTACCCGATTGTCCTCTGCCAGTCCGCACGCCGATACACCATCGACGAAAAAATACAGTTATCGAGCAGGATTCCCGGAAATGAGTACTCTGAAAGTTCCCATGGTCCGTTTCGGGCACCAAAATACTCGGCATGACAATAGACGATTCCAGTTTCAGGTTGCGACTCGAGCACCGCAACCGCCTGTTTCAGATAGTCGACACCGATACTGTCATCGGCATCGAGTGGCAATATGTACTGTCCTCGCGCTTTTCCGATTCCGTTGTTGCGCGCAATGGCGGGTCCGTTCTGCTCCGTTCGCAAAACCGCGATCGACTCCGTTTGCCCGAGTCGATCGAGGACGGCGACGGTATCCGGGTCAGTCGAACCGTCATCGATGATGATGATCTCCCAATGCGGATAGGACTGGGCGCGCACAGACGCCACTGCCTCGTCGAGATATTGGCCGTGGTTGTGACAAGGGATCACCACCGAAACCACGGGGCTGCTTGATGATGTCGCAGTCAAATATTTCTCCGGTCCGGAGATACAGGATTTCGCGCCCCGAAATCGATGTCAGCTGTCATAAACGATACGCCCGCCATCGGCGGTGTCTGTATAGCTTCTACGACGCTCAAAATTGAACCCGTCGAACACGATCCAGGGTGATTTCTTGCGCCAACCCAATCGCACACGATCCCAGAGCAACTGTGGCACAAATCGATAATAGGCCCGCTTTGCATTGCTGTAGATAGCGCGCAGCTCTGGATCGCTTTGTGCATTCATCACCTGATTAAAAAACCTGGTGTGCTGTCGCAGACCCTTCCACGAATCGTATTTCAGGTGCATGAAGAAACTGTTGCGTAGTGTATAAAACAACTGCACCTTGCGGTCTCGTGCCTCATCCAGATCCTCCGTGTAGTGGCGATAGACCGCCTCCGGGTTGATCAGGCATTTCCAATTGCGCAACCACATGCGCCAACTAAGATCCACATCCTCGCAGTACAGGAAAAACTTGGCATCAAAGAGCCCGACCTCTCGTAACGCCTCACAGCGCACCAATACGCCGCCCCCTGAGCACCATCCGGTCTCATGTGTGATCGGGTCATACCACTTGGGGTGTTCACGTGGCGTCTGGCGGGCCTCCACCAGCCCGATGCGTGAATCACTCCGCATTGTTTCAAGCAACCGACTGATACATTGCGAATCGATCTCCGTATCCGGATTCAGCAGGAGCACGAAATCGGCTCGCGCCTCCTTGAGAAGCTGGCGCAAAACTAGGTTATTGCCGGCCGCAAACCCCAGGTTCGTAGACGATACTTCGAGCTGCACGGAAACGGGAACGCGCGCGGCGTCTTCCGAATGCTGCTTGAGTCGCGTGACGGTACCGTCTGTCGAGGCATTGTCGAGAAGGGTCAAACGCAGTCGCTCAGACGGGTAGTCAACCGCTGCCAGCGCGCGAAAATAGGCGTCGACATATCGTTCGGAATTATGCGTCAGCGTGACGATTTCGATGCGCGGCAGCGATCTGGTCACAACGCCGTTGCCGGGTGTCACGCCGAGCGCGGTGAGCCGAGACTGGTCGCCCAGCGCCGCGCCCGCCGGGCATAGGCACGAACCCAGCCCGCGAACCCATCCGATGTCCGGCCCGAGATATACCATGCACGCATGCGCTGCAGTGCGGCTGCATAATGCGAGTCGGATAACAGGTCGTGACTACGGGCCTGTTCTTCCGCGAGCCGGTCATCCAAATCCTGTTCGGATTTCAACAGGTGCTGTACCGAGAAATCATTCGCGAACTCTTCGCGCGGTATACGGGTCTGTACCTGCATCTTCATCTGCTTGATCAGTTCAAAGGGCGCCCAACCCGCCCACGCAAGAAAAAGTCTCGGATCGTTAATGTGGTCTACCTTCGTGACATGACGCCCGGTTTCGTATTTACCATTCGGGTAATCGTGCAGAAGACGACTACGCCAAACGCCCGGCACACCATAGTCTTCGGGCTTTTTTCCCAATTCCGACTCGAAGTAACCGAAAGTCTTCTGCAGGAAGAGCGGCTCATCCGATAGTTTGGCGTATCGCGTCTGCGGCGCCTCGACGAGCACGACCCCGCTGGTCGTGACACCATGCACATGACGAGGCAGGGAACGGATATAGGCCTTAACATCGGTAGTGATCAGGAACTCGGTGACATTCAGGACCATTTTCCATCCCGCAACCTCTTCTTCTATCGCCATTACTTCCCGATCCGCTGCGCTGGCGATAAACGCCTCCTGACAGCGCTCCGTCTGGCGGATCTCCCAGGACGGCGCATAACGCCGGATCAATTCGACAGATCCATCCGATGCGCCGTGGTCGATCATGATGCCATGATCAAACAGACGAACATGATGACGCAGCCAGTAAGGCAGTATCGCCGCGTTGTTCCAGAAGTGCGAAATTACGGTGACTTTAATGCCGCCCACGCCCACAGTTACACCACCTTGTCACGTCTGAACAGCCGCACGACAGCCTGCATCGGTCGGTGTATGACGCCCACCAGTACGCGTCCAATCCGATAGCTTGTCGACATCTCGATTTCCTGTTTCACGGAGAGGGCATCACGCAATTGCTGCCGCAGGTTCTCCGTCGCACCAGCGCCCTCATGCGGCACGCCCCGCCACGCCAGAGGATCCGCCACACGCACAAAGAGGTCCTCTAGTGCAGCATCCAGGCGATGCAATGGATGCGCGGGATCGGGCATCACCAGCAACTGGTCGAGTACGCGCCCTTCATTGTCTATCCATGTTCGCCAGTTCGTCGCAGAACATTGAATACCGAGTTTCGAAAATACAAGCTCAATAAACTCACGCAGATTGGTAGCGCCGGCAAAAACATCAAACGACCCATATACGGTGACCCGCGTTAAATCGTGAATCATAGCCCGGAATAAAAGGTAGCCGAGTGTCACCGGCATCTCGAACTCCCACTCGCGATCGATATAATGCCAATCGCCCTGGCTATCAACGATGAGATTGCCAGGTATGCAGTCGAAGTGATCCGGCGGAAGCAAACGATCACCAAGAGGCTTGGTTTGCTCCTGTGCGCTGGCAATATGTGCCGCAAGGTAATCGAGATACGCCTTCAGGTACCGCAGATAGCGTGAATGGCTGTCGGGCTCAAACGTGATACGTTCCAGGCGCATACTCAATAGTTCACCCGTGATATACGGCTGCTCTGTCAACGGAATCCTGCGCAGTGGTCCCGTTGCGGTCGGCGCCCCATGTAGATCGCATTTGTTGACAATCCACGCATCGTTCCTTCGCTCCACCGTGTTCTCGGTGCGATACGGGCTCTTGCGGACACTCGAAAACGTCTTGATCTGCCAGGCGTTATTCATAAACTCCGCCTTTATCGGGACCCGACTCGCCGCCACCAGGAACGAGTTGGCCATATGCGGTAGCAAACCGTTACGCGCGATCGCAGACCACGCCAGCCGGTCGCTGAACAAGGGTCGGCGCTCGCGTACATAGTCTCTGGCTATGCCATGACCCGCGATTGTCGCCACATCCAGCACTTTGTTATCCGTCGCCGACTCACGTACCAGTGCGGTTGGAAGCTTGTAGTCCGGAAAGGGATATATCCATTCGCGGTGACTCAGGTCGGCGTCGTTCAACAATCGTGACAGTTCCTGGTAGCCGAATGTCCGCGGACCTTTGGGTTCATATAGGTCGTTGATAGAATCAAAATAACGATTGGTGTGATCCTCGCTACAGCCGTTGAAATACTTCAGACCCAGCCGGTTTTCTATCGCGAGCACCAAAACACCCTCGAGATCCAACAGGTCACTCGCGCGACGCAAAAACGCGCCTACCGGATCGTCGGAATCGAAGAAGATGGGCGCGTATTCCAGTACACCGATCATCGTTACCACGGAAAATTGGCCACTGGCCTGAAAATCCTGGAAATTGTCGTTGCAGACGGACACGTTATCGAGGTCACGGCAACGGTTCGCGGTAAGACCCGCGCGTCGCGAACTGCCTTCCAGCGCCAGGACATCGGCGCCGGATTCACCCAGAAACCGAGTGAGGGCGCCGCATCCGGAGCCAATTTCAAGAATGCGATCCTGCGACGAGAAATGGAGTCCTCGCAGCAGATTGTGTCGTGTCGGCGATAAATGGTACTCACTCGGCCAATCGCGGATTTCGCGAACGAGTTCATCTGATGCGCAGGAGACATCCTGCGTTTGCTCGAACACCTGCTGCAGATAATTTTCCGCGTCGTCCCCGTCGCTGTACGCAAATGTGGACTCGCGCCCCCGTCGCCAGACACCGGTCTCCGGATCCAGGTTGTAGACTGAGCTATCCAGCACGGTCGCGGGCGAATCAGGATTCACACCGAATACTCACTACATAGATGTTCGAATTTTTTTACCGCGTCGCCATAGAGCCGCAGGTCGCGTGCGTTCAGTGCACAAATGCGCTCACGCAGCTGCGGTTCCACCTCATAACGTGCGCCTCCCCGTGCCTCATTCACGTTCTCGGGCTTGATCGACAATGATTCGTCGCTAGCAAACAACTTATGGAATAGCACGAGGCTGCGCTCGTACTGCTCTGTAATGCCTACAAACGCGAATTGACTCAACGGCACGCCATCGAGATAGGTGCTATATACATTGCGTAGCGGGCGCGCTGCGGCAAAATCACTCAACGCAGGTAGAGTTCCGCCCCACTGTGCCAACAAGGGATGGTCAGGGTCCGGCTTACGGAGCCAAAACTGATAGTGTGAAATCAGGCGCTCCACCGGGTCGCGAAACCATGTCACCTTCAGCGCATGCGGATACTTTCGATCGTATTTGCGGGCCAGAAAATGACCATGTATGCATGCCGTATCGGCAGGTACCGGCACGGCGCGAACTCCCACCGGGCGTCCCAGCCGCCGCCACCACATATTAGGCAACAGGATCTTGTCGCCGTAGTCGAGAACGAGGTGTGCACCAAACAGCGCCTCGAGGAGGCCCTGAAAACTGATTCCCCCTGTCTTTGGGATATGTATAGAGACTAACACCGTGACTACGAATGTCGCCTGACAGGCGACCCAGGCTCAGTTCGTGGCGACTTCCACGGCCCCGGGATCCAGCCTTTGTTCATTTACATTGACGTCGAGCAGGGCCACGCCATAGCCGCCGATCTTGCCCTCAATCACTAACTGAATCAGATCGTAACGTCGATCCATTGGCACAATATCATCAGCCAACGGATGATCCACTACACCCAGTGATACGAAGTAGTCACCCGTACCGAGATCTGCCGGCAACGCAAATGTTACCTTCACCAAATCCCCTGCCTGTTTCCGCTCAACCTCAAGCTCCTGTTGCAGACTGTTGGTCCCAAATACCTTCGTTCCCTCCACTGTCCGGATCAGCAGGCCATAGACCGGGCGCTCCGCGGCAGCGGCAAAATGGACAACCATATCGATCTTCAGTGCGCCACGTTGACGGCACGTTGCTACATCCGTCTCGCCGTCACAGGTCAATATATAGTCGATGATACGTGCTCTTTGGTCACCCCAGCGATATTCGCTGTGATTATAAGAAGCGCGCATCGCACAACCATCGACTTCATAACTTAGATTCAAATCGCTACTGGGGGGCGAACGCCCGCCTGCCGCCAAATCATCCTCGTTGCCAGCCATTGTCTCTACAGACGCAGGCTTGCTGCCGAGGAGCTGCGTTACGTAGGCGTGCACGACACGACTTGGCTCACCAATCTCCTGCAGTTTGCCTTTGTCCAGCAAGATTGCGCGATCAAAATGATTGATGACAGTCTCGGTCGCATGCGTAACGAGCAAGATGCTGGTCTGTTGCTGCCGAAGCTCCTCCAATCGTCGGAAACATTTGCGCTGAAACTTGATATCGCCGACCGACAACGCCTCGTCGACAATAAGTATGTCAGGCGCAAGAGACACCGAACCTGCAAAAGCCAGGCGCACGTACATTCCGCTGGAGTAGGTTTTGACCGGCTGATCGATAAATTCGCCGATCTCGGCGAATTCCACGATATCATCCATGTGGGTATCAATCTCGCGACGCGACAGGCCCATAATCGCACCGTTCATTTGTATATTTTCCCGTCCGGTGAATTCCGGATTAAATCCTGCTCCTAGCTCGAGCAGTGCCGCCACGCGTCCGTTAGCAACGACCTCACCCGCAGTTGCCGGGGTCGTCTGCGCAATGATCTGCAGGAGCGTCGACTTACCGGAGCCATTTGCGCCGATAATTGCAACCGCCTCACCTCTTTGCACACTGAAACTTATATCCCTGAGAGCCCAGAACTCCTTGTATAGCTTTTTGTTTCCTCGCAGGAATGTTTGCCATAAGCGATCCCTGGGATTGCTATAGATGTGGTAACACTTGCTGAGCTGCTGCACCTCGAGCGCAATATTACTAGAGGACATCTGCAAAACCCTTGCGGAGCTTCTGGAACGTCAGGAATC
The DNA here is from genome assembly GCA_947259975.1 of uncultured Gammaproteobacteria bacterium. GTDB lineage: Bacteria > Pseudomonadota > Gammaproteobacteria > HyVt-429 > HyVt-429 > CAMYOD01. The sequence continues at coordinate 120,308 of CAMYOD010000077.1, read as the reverse complement.
CAAGCTGTGCAAAAATTACACTGAATACGGTATATATCGCGAGGCCGGCCCAATCCGGCCATTTACCCCACAACAACACATTGCGCGCCTGCTCGATAATGAAAGTCAGCGGATTGAACAGCAGATAAGGTTGAAATGCTTCCGGTAACGCGCTTTGCGGATAGAATATGGGGCTAAGAAACAGCAGCACGGTTGTCAAGACACCGACGATTTGATTGATATCACGCACATACACGCCAATCGCCGCCAGAAACCAGGACACGCCGGCAATCAGGATGATCAAGGGTATGATCACGATAGGGAACAAAAGGAACGTGACATGCAGATAGCTGTTTATGTACAAGAAAAACGCCAGCAGCACGATCGCGCTCACCACGGCATGGAACAGGGCTGAGCCGATGACCGCCCACGGCAGAATTTCCAGCGGGAAAACCACTTTCTTGACGTAATTCACGTTGCCGAGAATCAGGGTCGGTGCCCGAATGGCGCACTCGGAAAACAGCGAATGAATAATGAGGCCCGCAAAAACAGCGATCGCAAATCCTGCGCGATCGTCAGTCGCACCGCCCCACCGCGCGTTGAATATGACGCTGAACACGAATGTATATACCGCCAGCATCAGCAGCGGATAGAAGAAAGACCACACCAGCCCGAAGAAAGAGCCGCGATAACGGCCCAGGACCTCACGCCTGGTAAGTTGCCCGACCAAGGCCAGATTACGTCTGAAACTGCTGATTGGGGACACGAGCAAGTGCAATCCTATCTGATCAGAGCCCACGCACGGTCCCGCCTGGACGGTTCACGTGGTGGCCAGTACGAGTGGAGGCTGCTTGAACAGTTAGAAGACCTGTTGATCCAGGAGCTCCTGCAGATAGCGGCCGTAGCCATTCTTGCTGAATTTTTGTGCCAACGCCGCCAGCGCGTCACGGTCGATATAGCCCATACGGTAGGCGATCTCCTCGGGGCAGCACACCTTCAAACCCTGGCGCCGCTCGATGGTCTCAATAAACGTGGATGCTTCGAGCAGTGATTCATGTGTACCGGTATCCAGCCATGCCATGCCGCGACCAAGCAGTTCCACTGCGAGTTCGCCCGCCTCGAGGTACAAGCGATTCAGGTCGGTAATTTCGAGCTCACCGCGATGCGATGGCTTCAGAGTATGCGCAAGCTCACAGACTTTATGATCGTAAAAATATAGCCCCGTGACCGCATATCGTGACTTGGGCTTCTGTGGCTTCTCCTCGAGGCTAAGGACCCGACCATCCGCATCGAACTCGACGACCCCGTATCGTTCCGGATCGTGGACCGGGTAGGCCAGCACGGTGGCACCTTCGGTCCGAGTGGCCGCGCGTTGGACAATATTGGAGAAATCGTGTCCATGAAAAATATTGTCGCCCAACACCAATGCACAGGGCGCGTTCTCAATAAACTCCTCGCCGATCAAAAAAGCCTGCGCCAGGCCGCCCGGAGTGGGTTGCACGGCATAGCTGATGTTCATTCCCCACTGGCTGCCGTCTTGCAGAAGTGACTCGAATCGCGGCGTATCTTCCGGTGTAGAAATTACGAGAACATCCCGAATACCTGCCAGCATTAATGTCGATAGCGGATAATAAATCATCGGCTTGTCATACACCGGCAAAAGCTGCTTGGAGGTTACCTGGGTAACCGGATGCAACCGTGTGCCGGCACCGCCTGCCAGGATGATACCTTTCATGACGTGCCCCCCAATCCTAGCCGCTCACCACGATAACTGCCGTCCACAACCCGGTTACACCAGTCTTGATTGTCCAGATACCAGCGCACCGTCTTCTGGAGTCCGGAATCGAAACTTTCCGCCGGTACCCAGCCAAGCTCATGCTCGATTTTGCTTGCGTCGATCGCGTAGCGCTGATCGTGCCCCGGTCGGTCAGCCACAAATGTGATCAAGGATTTATAGCTGTCTAAGGTCTCCGACGGAGTCATAGCATCGAGAATCTCGCAGATTGTCTGAACTACCTCGAGATTAGTCTTCTCATTATGGCCACCGATATTATAGGTCTCACCCTCCCTGCCCTCGGTCATAACCGTGTACAGGGCGCGGGCGTGATCATCTACGTACAACCAGTCGCGAATGTTCTTACCTTCGCCATACACCGGGATTGGCCGACCGGCAAGTGCGTTCAGAATTACTACCGGGATGAGTTTTTCCGGAAACTGGTAAGGGCCATAGTTGTTCGAGCAATTCGACGTGACCACGGGGAATCCGTAAGTATGGTGCCACGCGCGCACAAGATGATCAGACCCTGCCTTGCTGGCCGAATAAGGCGAATTCGGCTTGTAATTCGTCTCCTCAGTAAAAAGCCCATCCTCGCCAAGTGTTCCGTAGACTTCATCGGTAGAGACATGGAGAAAGCGAAACTGTCGACCGTCGGCCTTAACGGCGTCCCAATATTTACGGGCTGACTCCAGCAATGTATACGTGCCTACCAGATTCGTTTCGATAAACTGTGCCGGCCCGTCGATTGATCGGTCGACGTGTGACTCGGCCGCCAGATGCATAACTGCGCTCGGTTGATAGTCATGGAAGATCCGCGCCATGGCATCTGCGTCACATATATCTACCTGCTCGAAAGAGTATCCCGGTAACCCGGACACGCTATCCAGTGATTCAAGATTGCCCGCATAGGTCAGTTTATCCACATTGACGACCGTTGCGTCAGTCTCACGCAAAAGGAATCGGATCAGGGCCGATCCAATAAATCCCGCCCCGCCAGTTACAACAATACGCAAAATCGCCTCCAGATATACAAGTTAAAATTGGCCTCGGTGCGAGTCAACCTGCGCACCAACGTTACGTGCTGCCTTCTTTTTCCATCACCTTGTCGCGTTGCACGATTCCACGGTCGATTAGTAGCGCGACAACCTTGGCGACACAGCGCTCAAGGGATTCGGCGCCTGTGTCCACCACGAGCTCCGGCTGCTCAGGTTCTTCGTAGGGAGAAGAAATGCCCGTGAACTCCTTGATTTCCCCGGCGCGCGCCCGTTTATACAACCCCTTCACATCGCGCGCCTCGCAGACCTCGATGGCGCACTTGCAATAAACCTCGAGAAAGCTGTCCGCGCCGACCAGATCCCGGACGAAGCGACGATCAACCCCAAACGGAGAAATAAATGCGGTCAGCCCGATTACGCCCGCATCTACGAACAATCGGGCCATCTCCCCGATGCGACGGATATTTTCCGTACGGTCCGCTGCAGAGAAGGCAAGATCGCCGCACAATCCATGACGCACATTGTCACCGTCGAATACATACGTTCGACAACCCAGTCGATGCAATTCCTCTTCGACCGAGTGCGCCAATGTCGACTTACCTGATCCAGAAAGTCCCGTAAACCAGACCACCGCAGCACGATGCCCATTAAGTGCCTCGCGCCGCTCGCGAGTTACCGATGCATGATGCCAAACAGTATTGCTACCCGCGGGACGATCAATCGAATCTTTATTGGACTCACTCATAGACATTCTATCAACTCCAATGCGCCTAAAACCATGTTCGCCATACCGACCTTGCTCCTAGGACTGGATCCTGAAGATCGTAACGTCGTTTTGCTCCCAAATTTTCACAAAGCGATCTGCATGCGCCGCCAACTGCGCTTCCAAGTCATGCGTATACCACTGTGTCACCTTGAGGACATCGGCCGGCCAATGTCTTGAGATTTCGCCGTTACGACTCGCCGGGCCGTTGCGACGATTAACGACAATCAGCCCCTGCTTATGTTTGCTCAATGATTGTGTAATTGTATTCCCGCCCGTGCGCAGATCGTAACCCGACGCACCGACGCGGAACTTTCGCCCCGGCAGGCCGTGCCGCGTGGTCGCTCGTAAAACGTACGATGTGACGGGGTCGGTAATGATGTGTTCTTGATCGACGGTATTGAGGTACTGGATCACGTCGTCAATCCACGCATGGGTCTGTGACGGCGCCAAAGTCGCGAGCGTATGGTGGCGACTGTACTGGTTATGCAGGTATCGCGTTTCAAATGGAAGCAGCGACATGAATATCGCCGCCAATAGCGCGGTTGCGGCTGCCCGCAGATATAGTGCACGTTGATCACGAATAAGATTCCATATACACACCACCCAATGTGCTGCTACAAAGGCCAATGGAACGACAAAAAGTAAACGCCACAGTGTAATCGATGTTGCATAGCGCAAATATAATTCAACGAATAGTGGATTAAATACCGTCAAAAGCGGCAGCCACATGCCCACGGTAATAAAGTAATTATTTGCGAATCGTCTGTGGGCATAGAAATAGTAGAGGTAGACCATTACACCGAAAAGCGCCAATACCTGGTAGAACTGAAACCACGGATTGAGAATGTATAAATTGTCCACAAACGGAAATATCTTTTTGAGTTCGATCAACATTGGGACCCTGGCCTCGTTCGCCGCACGCTGAGAAAGCGAGTACCACACCAACGGTACACCCGCTACAAGCGTCAATGCGCCCAAGATACGCACGCGTATCGACACAGCAGTATTGACGGCCGGTGATTTGCGCCTTTTTAAGTCCCGCCATGCCGCGTAGAGCAGTATCAAGCCGACGAACACCACTGCAAAAATGGCTTCTTGAATATGCACCAGAAACATGGTGATAGTGAACATAGATGCGCCGACTAAATTCAGTATCGATGCCGACGGCCTGCGTAAATAATCGACAACCAACGTTATAACGGTGAAGAACAGGATCATGTTTAGCATTACGGGCGCGTAAGCGTAATATCTTATGAATGAAAACACGTTTATTCCCATCCATGCCGCAGTAAATAAGAGCGCAAGAACTGACAACATAATCTTCCCGGATACTGCAACACGCTCGGACGCAAATAGCCAACACGAAAACCAGAAAATGCTGCCAAGAAATATTGCCGACGTTATCAGGGTGACAGTGGTCAGAATCTCGTACGGAAAAACACCGACGGCGGCTGCCACGAGTGCGTGGAGGCTATGCGCCAATCCGCGGTTACTGACACCCGCCAAAGAGACTCCATAATCAAGCAATCCACCACGCTCGATGGTGAGGAATTCCCAATTGGTACGTACTAGATGATTGAAGATATCTGCCGGAACCTCGGCATAACCACCGACGGCGATATGGTAACCAGCATACGCCAATAGGCTGAGAACAAACACCGCCACGATCTTGGAATGTTGTTTAAGATGCATTGTCGAGGCAGCCCCAACAACAACGGATCGCGCGGCTAGTCTACGGCGCATCATGAGCGCCCCGATAATTAGCGCAACCGTGCAATGATATCCAATCGCCCAGACTAATACGTCTCCGCCGCCGAGGCGCAGTGGAACCTGCGTCAATATAAGTAGTGTAAAACTGAGCGAGTAGGACAACAGGTAAAGGTGGCGACGACAGCCCGCCAGCCAGATGATCACCCAACCCGGTAAGAATAGGTACCCAGTATAAATCACTAAGGCTAAAAAGCTCGTCATTGAGGGAGGTCTCGGCGTGCTCGACTCTACTTTCGGGCGTGATCAGTTCGCGAGCTTTTGTCGCAACCACTCCGGCGCGATGGGTCGCGCGCGGGATATACGGGGAATTCGAAATTGTTGTCGGTACTGCCCGACCCTCTCTCGCCACATAGGTTGATAGTCGGTGAGCGTCGCGAGATCATGGGCAACCAGATTTCGCGCACGTTTTAATGTTCGACGGTCCGTGTTTGGGTAAACTACTTTCTTAGCTGCGAGCGAATCCCCGTGCAGGAAGTATAGCCAGGATAAAGTATACGCCGCATACGCCTTCTTGCTGGGCACAGAATTCAGGAAAACGGTGCCACTCCGTGTGTCAAAAAACCAAACCCTGTGATTCTCATCCTCTCTCTCATTCAGTTTTTCAAGCTCGCGGACAAGTTCTCTTTGAGCGTCGATCGCAGCACCCAAGTCGCCCGCCTGAATGTTCGCCTGAGCCGTTCTAACGATAAGACTCAGGGCGCTAGGATGAGCGCGTCGAAGTGCCTCGTAGGCGAGTACGATTTCTCGCCGCTCTATCGCATCGTTCGGGCCGACGCGACTTGGCGTCACAAAACACTCCAGCCCAGGGTCCTGCCTCAGTGCCTGCGCGAACACCTCCTGTGCTTCACGAATCTCTCCCACAGCCCAAAGACTCGCGAGCAACTCGCAGCGTGCAAACGCGGCTTCAGGCCACCGTTCTATGGCACGCCGCAGCACCGAAATTGCTTCACTCTCGCGATGATTGCGGGCCATCAGACTACCAAGGGCTGCCATCGCACGCGGATCCTGCTCGCGAATTCGTTCTAGCTGCCTCACTCCGAGCGCCAGCATCGTATCCGTAGGATATTTACGAACATAATAGAGAACGTGTGCAATCTGTGATCGAATACTAACCGCGGCGTTGGTCTCATCTAGCGTTAAAGCGTAACGAAAAGCATGGGCTGCCCCACGCGCGTCGCCGAGACTCAGACTGGTTTCCGCCTTAGCAAGCCGAATTTCGAATCGCGGTGATAATGGAGGATGATTCCAGCGCCAGGCGGCCACGATCAACGCCCCAATGACGAGACCGATCAAAATCCAGGTTTGGGGATCGTAAACTGACTGCCGATGGTCGGCATTCATTGGTCGGACGCCATAAACCAGGAGAGACCTGGCCTCCCGCTCATAGGCCGTCTAGACCGCATAACCGAGCGCGGTGACAACAGATGGGTGAGTCCACAATACAAGCCCGGCCAGCATTCCGGCCGCGAACCCAATACCTTTTGCTCTTCTGGAGCTCAGCCAGGGTAGGGCCAGCGCTGGTATGACGAAGGGCAACAACATGTCCGAGTATAGAAGTAAACGCTCAAACGGCACTTCGTACTTTAGAAAACAGGCGCTGATCGCAACCATATATACATAGGCCGCATAAAGCCATGCCCACGGTCCCTCTCCTTTTTGCCCCATGATAACCACCAGCCATGCAAGCAAATAGCTGACCAGAAATTTTTCGAAATGGAAAACGCCTTCGGTTCGATCTGAGTATCGAATGATGGCGCCCAGATCTTCCCCCGCCAAACTCAACCCATATGCGGCGAGATAACTAACGAAGGGCGCCAATAGAAGAAGATACTTCGCCCACACCGTAAAATACCTACCCATCAGGATCGCCGCCGCGAGAATTAACGCCGTCTGATGAACGAGGAACGCCACAATCACGCTTAACGCGAATAATGCATATCTACTTGCAAATAAAAGGTTCATCCCTAAGAGGACCATTGCGGCGGCCATGCCCTGTCGCAAGGTGTTTCCAAACAACAAAATAAAACCCGGCACCAGAAGTGCGACATAAAGACCAATGATCGGGTACTCGTGCGACTTGCCGCGAAAGAATGTCACCAATGCAGCACAGAAGATCAGCGCGCCCACGACGGTTAGGATCTTCAATGACCATGGGTCCGGAAATACACGACTCAGGCCATGGCCCGCCAACCAAAAGAGATGTTCTTCCTCGAAACTGAGAGGATTACCGTCAAACGCGGAAAGATATCGCCACGCATCCCTTGAGTAACCACTCCAGACAAACCAAAACACAGCGATCAAGGCGACTTGCGCCAGCAGCGCGCGGCGTAATAACGCGGGTGATTGTGGCGAATAAACGGTTACCACCATGGCTACGCCCTGCACGAGAAACAAGTAAAACGCCATATCATGCGCGGCGATCATGATTCGAGCCTACATACCAATCGACTGGGGCCGATTCGACGCAACAAACACATTCATGGCCGCACAATTGCAGTCGACTGTTTGCGTAATGAATAACGATAAAGCCAGGCGAGCGCCGATCGCGGCATAAGTCGCGTTGGCGCACGTGTCACCACGAAGCGCAACGTATCCCAGAGATTATGGAAGCCGGCGCGCCGAAGCAATTGCGCAAGGCGAAGTTCCACGCAAAGGTAGGACCATCCGGCACGGCGCCTAAAGAACGCGTCGTCGACGGTCGTCTCCACCAGCACCACGGGCAAATTCAAGAATTTGAAGCCCGCAGTGAGCATGCGTGCCCAGAGATAATAGTCTTCAAAGAGGTCGATCGGAACATAATTGCCCGCCTCCAGGACTGCTTGTTTGCGGTACATGACGGTGGGATGATTCAATGGATTGCGATATCGCGCCCAACGCGCAATCGCGCTCGACGATTCCGGCAACTGTCTCTCAACTACCTGTCGTTCTGTTTGATCTTCTAGGTGCTCGCGGATAATACCGCCGATTACACTCACGTCATTATGGCTCGTAATTAAAGCGTGTTGCTTCTCGAATCGTCCCGGGCAACACACGCAGTCCGTATCCATGCGTGCAATGATTTCGTTCTCACAGTGCTCTATGCCGTCTCGTAACGCCGCGCCAAGGCCACGATTCTCCGAGAATATGATGGTCTTTATAGGTAGACGGCTGGCATAGTCGTTGACACAGGCATCCGTCTCCGTCGCCACCGGTCCGTCGTAAATTATGACTACTTCGGCTGGTTGCAGCGACTGCATCGCAATACTCTCAAGACAGGCGGACAGATCATCTGGCCTGCTCTTGCTGTATATCGACATAAGCACAGAGAATGGCATGGGCGACTTGTTCCTCAGGACATTAGCGTTTGCGCCAATGTGCGCGCTCGAGCCGCACAGTCGAAAAAGTCGGTAACCCGCCTATGGATTTTTGGCAGTGCTTTGTGTGACGCACACTGCTGCAACTTTTCTAGGCCCTGCGCAATAGAAGTAACGTCATGACCATCGACTACGACCCCCATCTCGCCCGCGAGTTCCTCACATACTGTGCCTCGCGACACAAGAACAAATTTCCCGTTGGCGAGCGCCTCGGCCACGGGTATTCCATAACCTTCATAGAGTGACGGAAACACCACTGCCGTCGACCCACGTAGAAGATCCTTAAACTCCTCGCGAGTCACATAACCTTCTATCCGTAGTCCCTTATCGAAGATCTCGGAATACTTTTGTCTCAACTTGCCAACAAAATCGTCACCATACGTTCCCACAACCACCAGCTGAATTGCCTCGTCTGTGCTCCCGCAATAATGTGCATAGGCTGCCACTGCGCGCTCGATATTCTTGTTCCCACGATCGGAACCGATTAATAGAAAATATGGACTATTACCACAAGCGGCCTCATCAGCATTCACGAGTGCACTGTGCGCGTGGTTTACGGCATCGGACGTCGGCAGGCAGTTACCTACCACCGTGACGTCCGCGCCTCTAATGCGCATGCAGCTCACTAGTGCGCGTCGCGAGAATTCTGAAACCGTCACTACTTTTTGTGCCACGCGCTGCTGTATACGCAACAGGAGGTGAAATAGCCCCGCAAGCACCTTGCTTCCATCATATGCGTCGGACAAGAACCAGACATCGTGCACAACGACGACTCGCTTCTGTAGACGCTTTCCGAACACTGGACCGAAGTTGTTTATTGACAGTATGATGTCATCATTGAAAAGCCGTAGCGGTAAAATAAACATTTCGATCAATATGCGCATTGGTGTGGGTCCCACCGACCAACGTGAAAGGCGGATATTTCTATTGTGCCGACTGAAATCATCTCCAAGGGCGTTTTCGAGTGCCACCGTCCGACGCAGCGCTACCGTGATCTCAGCATCGTCGGGTAGTTGAAGGTTTCCAACGACATTGCGCACAAACTGATCGACACCGACTTGGTGTTGGCTCCGAACGGCTAAAAGGTTGAGCCCGATTCGCATTCCGACAGACGTCGTCTCGTAACAGATGGCTAGTTAAGGTAATTACACAATGGGTCTGACAGCTGACGCGGAGATCTTCGGCCGTTGTTCGAATAGATCCTGCCATGCCGCATACACTTGTTTTTCAGCGAAACGATCCGAATTTGTGCGTGCTGCACGTCCGAATCGCGTCCTACGGTCTTGATCGTCAATCAACCGGGTTACGTGCTCTGCCATTGCATCACAATCAAATGGCTCAATCAGATAACCGTCTACTCCCTCGGTGACTATATCCGAGGGTCCCGTCGGGCAGTCAAAGCTCACTATTGGCAACCCGCACGCTTGAGCCTCAAGCAGGACCATGGGGAGGCCTTCAAAACGTGACGTCATCAAATAGAGCGACGCACACAAATATTCTTTTTGGATTTCACTCGACACGTCACAGAACTCAATTGCATCGGATAACCCACGCTCCTCCGTGCTACGTTTGATTTCATCAGCAAGCGGCCCGTCCCCGATGATTCGAAAGCGCCAATTCGGGCGGGCCGTGCACACAATAGCGGCTACTTCGAGTAGCAAGTCATATCCTTTCTGATAATCGATCCGGCCCACGGTCAAAATACGCGGGTTCTCCAGTTCAGCAGGGCGCTCAGGAAAGAAGCTGCGGCTATTGGGAATGACGCGCACATTCTTGTGAAAGCGTTGATAATTTGGCTTATCACTCATTGTGAGCGTGACGACCCAGTCGAGTGCGGGGTACATAATTCGTCGCATGATTCGCCACAGTAGCGGACACGCCGAATAAGACAGGTGTTCACAGCCCACCAACATGGCCTCCGACCGTCCCTGAAAGCACATAAGCAGGCTTGGATAGGTTCCCGTTCCCAGCACGACGTCATAGTAATGACTGCGCAGGTAGCGTCGCATGGCGAACACCGATTTGAGTTTTGCTAGAAACTTTGCCAGCAGACTTTTTCCGCTGAGGTTGATTCCAAGAGACGCTATTCCGACGCGCGGGTTGACACGATAGGCGGGCTGACTATCCAGCTGACTTATGGAGACGAGATCGACTTCATAATCGAGTTTGGCGACAAAATAATCCGCCATATTGCTCGCGACGCGCTCACCGCCCGCCATAAGGGCCAGATTTCCAACGATAATCCCAACCTTCACGGGAGCAATGCCTTAACCATCGAGCCGAGTTGCCCAGGCGATACCGCGCGCCGACGCCAGATCACAGAAATGGTGGATTTGATCTGTGGTCAGCGCCAATATTTTCCCTGCGCCTTTCGAGTAATAATCTCGATACCAGCTCGTGGTCATGGAAACAGTCTCAGGAAATGTGAGCACGCCGCGCCAACCCAGTTTTGCGAGGGCCTTATCGCAATTCAACTTCAGTAGACCCGCTTCCGTATGTGGATGATGTGGGTCTGACGTGTCTTGCCAAGTCACACCCGGCCAATCACGCGACATCTGTTCGACCAAATCGCGCACGGAGTGGCTCATGTCCGCAGATGGTCCGAAGTTGAAGGCTTCGCCTTGCAGCGTCGCATCCGCATGAAGCTGCGCGCCCAGCGCAAGGTATCCACTCAAGGGTTCGAGCACATGCTGCCAGGGGCGTGTTGCATTTGGGTTCCGAATCGATACGTTATCACTCTCTGACCACGCCCTTATGCAGTCCGGAACCACTCGATCAGCGGCCCAATCACCGCCACCGATGACGTTTCCTGCGCGTCCGATACCGAGACGAATCGGGCAGTTTTTGGCTGAGAAGTATGACTCCACGTAGGATCGTATCACCAATTCTGCGGCACCCTTCGACGCACTATACGGATCCTTGCCACCCAGGCGATCTGTCTCCCGGTATCCCCATATCCACTCGACGTTGTCGTAACACTTGTCGCTCGTAATAATAATGCCAATACATGGACGACCTTGGCGTCGCAAGGCCTCCAGAATATGAGCCGTACCGATCGCATTCGTCGTAAAAGTCTCGATCGGTTCATCGTACGAATACTTGACCAATGACTGGGCAGCAAGATGGAATACCCAATCCGGTTGTTCCATTTCGATCACGCGCGACACTGCCGCCAAGTCACGAATATCGAGTGTGTGTCCCTTCACGGCGCGATCAAGCCCTGTCACCTCAATATGGGCAGGTTGTGTAGGAACGCAATTCGATACACCGACGACATCAGCACCCAGCTCACGCAACCACGCGACCAACCACGAACCCTTGAAGCCGGTGTGACCAAATACAAGGACCTTGCGGTGCTTGTATACATCATTGAAATACATTGAACGTGCTCCGGACCAAGCTAGTATGATGACGTATTGTGCCTCGGTTTACGCGATGTTCATCTAACGCACACCAACAAGATCGCCGAGTGTGGCGTCAGACAATGGTGCAAAGAAATCCCGCTTGACGGCAGCAGCGTCCGAACGTAATCGATCGGCCTGCTGTATCCGTCGTTCGCGCAGGTCGTCGAGCGCTTGCTCGAACGCGTCGATATCCTGCGCCACCCGATAATTCGCATGTGGCAGTGCCGTTGGTATCGGCAGCTCGGACCGATGTCCAGGCGACGCCACGAAAACTACCGGTACCGCGGAGGCCAGGGCTTCGAGTCCGGCGGTGGTACTGCCCCCGGAAACTGCACATCCCGCCCGCTTGAGCTGTTCAGGAATCGCCTCGTTCGTCTCCATGACTGCGGCCGGTAATGTACTCGTCGGTAACTCAATGTCCGCAATCGGTAGCATCGGATGCGCCTTGACCACAAAGCAAAAATGGTGCCGCCTCGCTGCAAGCTGGCACACGAGGTCCAGGCAGAACGAAGCCGCCCCCTTTTCAATCGGCAACATAACCAGAATCGTATCTGCGACACCCGCGTCAGCCGTGGGCATCTCGCCATCTTCCTGCCACAACCAGCCATACCGAAACGCAGGCGCAATCTGCGTCCGCACCTCAGCGTGAAACTCGCTCATATCGGCAATATGTCCATTACCCATGACAGCGAACTCATCTGGCACTACGCCCGCGGCCGCCTCATATTGTGCCGGACGCGCGGCCTGAGAGGTTGCGGAGAATCCCAGGTACCCGATGCGCGGCACCTTCGGATAGTAAGTGTGAAGCCCCAGATTCCAGCCACGATCGACTGTCTGATTTTCAAACCAGTCGATTGCTCGGGCGATTTGCAAGCCCGCTTGGCGAGCACGCATCACAAATCGAAAATTCAATAGGCCGCGCAACGCGGACCGAAAGCCGATGCCCGAGTACAATTCGCGCCTTACAACCGGTGAGAGATCATTGTCGTGAAAGCGGACGTTGTCGATTTTCCAGCGGCGAATACGCCACCAGTGCGCCGCGACCCAAAGTAGATCGGTGACGGTGATAAGGTCTTCCTTGATGAGATACTTTTCGGGCGCGCGACGGGCCTCTCGCACGATCCGCCGCAACTTGCTGATCGGATACATGAGAAATTGAGGCACGAAGCGTAAACGCACGCGCTGCTCTTCACGCAGTCCCTCCCACAGACCCGGGTAGTATCGGTCACGGTTCAAATCGGAGGGCGGTATAACAAACGTGTCCACGAGTATCAGATCAGCGACATCGGCGATACCATGGTCAACTCTGCCTTGGCGAATTATGAATGTTTCGAGCCAGATGCGTGCGATGGCGCGGAATGGTGCAAGAATCTCACGCATATACCGAACCCAACGCTGTGTCGGTGTCTGCCGACGAGAGACTTGTATGTGCGCATTTTGTCGGCGCAGTAGCGCGAGCACACATTGCTGCATTGCTGCATCATCGACGATGATTTTATCGATTCGGTGACCGCTGTTAATCAAGTGATCCAAAAGCACCAATGCAGTACAGACGTGGAACAATTGGCTGCTATATTGATCGCGGCTGGACGGTAGCCCCACCCACCAATCTACCTGCATACAAAATGAGGACGACAACCGTTCGACGAACCTGCAAAATGGTTGCCTAAGCTCAAGGCTAATCTGGTCATACATGCGGCCGACACCCACATCGAATTCGGCCCGAAAACCCAGATCGATAGTCCCTGCTTGATGACTATCCAGGGTGCTCACCCTGACATAATGTGCTCGTAGAAATTTTGCAATTCACGGTCGCCGGCGGTGGTGGAACTCCAATACGTTCCACACGGTCGCACCTGTGCTACCACTCAAATATTGTTTTTTTCAGATCGGCGGGGGTGAGACCGTCCTGTGCCAACTGGGCTTTAAGATCCTCTTCCCGATCTAGTCGACGGATGGCATGCTCAACAACGTCATCAATCATTTCCCGCGGTACGATGACGACTCCGTCATCGTCGCCGACGACATAATCGCCTGGATTCACGGTAACCGGTACTTCCAACGGGCCCGGCATCGCTACCGGGCACTGGAAGTCGCTGATTTGCCAACCACTGCCAAATCCATTGACAAGGCTCGTTCCCTTACAGAATAGACTGAATTGCATTTCATTCAGACCTTTGATATCCCGGGTAAAGCCGTCCACGACAGCACCTGTACATCCAAACTTTCTCACCAATGTTGCGGTAAAGTCGCCCCACGATCCCAGGGGGCCGGCGTAATTTGGCTGTAGAACCTCAATCACGCCCGCGGACATATGCTCCAGCATATCGATAACCCGTGCGCGTTCCTCGTATTTGGATAATCGATTGGGTGTGAATTGACCCGCCACCGTGAAAGCGGGCCCTACTACCTTCGTTCCCGTAGCCAGACGAATCTCGTTTTTGAGAGCGAACTGACGGTCGTACGCCAAATCAAAAGTCATGACGTCATAGATGACAGCAGATGTCAGGCGCGATAAACCCTCCGCACTCATTTCAGATGCTCCTCGTCGTGGCCCAGGGCGTCGAGACCGGCATGGATCACCCGGGCCAACTCAAGTTCATTGGGATAATTGATATCCAGGCCCTCTAGAACAGACACCGGATAGAGGATCGGATTGCGACCAATGAACGTCTTATGCTCGAGAATGTATTTTCTTGGTGCAATGAAGAATCCGCCAGTCAATTTATAGTAAACGTCGACCTGGTCAGTACTTGTGCGACAATCGACGTTAAAGTTCAGCGGCTGATCCTTCCAGATATAGTCATGCAATACTTCGACGGTAAACAGACTGTCATACGCTGCATTACAGGTAACAAAAACCTCCACGCACTTATCGATGCTCGCACTGCTTAAATAGGGTGCGGTCACGTGCATGACGCCGAGATAATCAATATTGGGCTCCTGATTCAACAGATTAACGCAGAGTTCCGGCGTGCCTACGTCATCTCCAATCAATTCCGTGGAGCGCTCCCGTATCACAAGACGCTCGTCCTGTTGCCGATAGCCATCAACGAGCTCGATAATCTCGTCCGAGTCAGTATCCAGAATCAGTCGATCGATATTCTTGCACTCCAGCATCTTACGAACACAACGCTCGGCGAGCGTTTCATCTCCTATTTTCTGGAGGTTCTTTTGCGGAATGCGTTTACTTTTACCCTTTGCCGGAATCAGGACCGCTACAGTCATATCGTTTCCTCATATTTAACCGATTGATGCTGTACTTCAGATTATCCCATCCGTCGGATACTGTTGTATGACCGCCCGGGATACGTCACTAACTTCCTTGGACTGACGCAATATGGCCTCCAGAAACTGGATATCGAGTTGTGTGGCGGGGTCGCTTAACGCCTGGTCCGGATTATCGTGAACCTCCATAAACAGTGCGTCGACGTTCATTGCACAGGCGGCACGGACGAGCCCGGGAATGAATTCCCGCAGCCCTTGCGACACACTGCCGTGCCCGGTTGGCTGTTGAATCGAATGGGTCGCATCGTAACACACAGGGGTGCCAAACTCTTTCATGATCTGCAACGAGCGAAAGTCGTTAACCAGATCGTCATAACCGAAGAATGTACCGCGGTCGGTCAACACCACCTGAAAGTTTTCCTCACGATAGATTTTGGCCAGTGAGTTCTTCATATTACGAGGATTCATAAACTGACCCTTTTTCAAGTGCAAGGGTTTCTTTGTTGCGGCGCAGGCGCGTAGAAGATGGGTTTGCCGGCAAAGATAAGCCGGGATCTGCAGCATATCCGCCACCTCAGCAGTTTCCGCAACCCACTCGACGTTGCTGACGTCTGTGACTACCGGAATACCAAACTCAGCCCGAATCTTCGCCAGAATCTTCAGACCGCTATCGATGCCGCAACCGTGATAGGAGTCCGGTGATGACCGGCAATCCTTATCGAAGCATGACTTGTAAATCAGCGGGACACCCACTCGGTCGGCAATTTTACGGATGCCTTCCGCCATGGTCATCGCGTGCGTCTCGCTCTCAATGGCACAAGGTCCCGCCAAAACAGCGAGCGGCTGATCCTTACCGATTTTGACCTCGTGCACATCACCGCCGCCGACATTCACCACCGCATTTGCTTGATTTAACATAGGAATTCCCCGATATCCGTCCTGACGTGTTTATTCAGTATCGATGCACCGTGAAACGCATCTAGGCGATCGCTTTTCTAGGCTCTGATGCGCCTGAATTCATGTCCACCGGCTGTTCATCATGCATGCGCGAAAGCGCCTGTTGAATCCGTGCACCAACCTTTCCATCCGCAAGTCCGTTGTTAACAGCGTCTCGCAGGCGCGTCGTTTCGCCCGGCGCGAGAAAGTCTCCGTTTTCCAGTGCGGCATGCGTCATTTTCGCTAGCTCGTTGTAGCTTCTGGCGAACACTGCCACGCCCTCGTAGGCATAGGCCTGACTGAATGTCGTGCTCGCGTTGCAGATGTAGTCATGCAGAATCACGGGCTTGCCGGCGGCGATAAGCTCCTCGGCGATCGATGAATGTTTTGCAATCACCAGATCGGCACTCGCACCCAACCGGTACTGAACTGCATAGCGTGCGAAGTCCTCACTGATCACTACGTTGTCCTGGCGCCCGAGGGCATTTATCACGTTCTGGAAATAGGCTAGCCGAAGCCAATTCAATTGCCTGCTGCGAACGACGAATCGCGCGTGCGGGAATTCGCGCGCCAGTCGCAAAATATCCTCATAGAATTGCCGATTCGACGCCCAGTTCGCCACCGGCCGGCGCATGTTCGCGAAACGATCATCCAGAGACGGGAAATCGTAGGCAACCACGAGATGCTCGAACGCCGGCGTTCCCTCATCGTCGGTCGCGGGTGCTTCAACGCCCGGTAATTGCAGAATCAGATCAGCGCGAACGAGCCCAACGGGAATGCAGTTCTTGACCAACTTAGACTCATCCGCGTCAATTTCCTCGCATACGCGCCGACTCGCTACCAGATAGGTATCGAGGATGTAATTCCAGTTTCGATAAAAGGTTGAAGCCAAAAAGCGCTCCTGCGTGGCAACGGTTCTGATGCCACGTGCTTCGAGCGCAAGAGAAAGCTCCTTGGGAAACAACATCTCGTAACCGACTAATGCAATCCTTGCCTTGTTGAACGGCTTCAATGCAGTACAGAATGACCGAAACCTGGACCAGCTCCGCAATATCGCCATCAGGACTTGGCGGTTGCGCAAGATAAAGGTGAATCCGCCCCGCCGCCAGCAATGGCGCACAAACTCATGCACGGTCGACACGCTGGGCAGACTCACATCCGCGTTGAGACGACAATACCTGATGTCGTGCCTCTCGTAGATCTCGCACAAATCCTCTGTTACGGTGCCCGCCGGCAGCGCCCCTAACTCAACGTGCAGGATCTTGCTCGAATGAAATGGCGAGTTCCTGTCAGAATTGTAGAAATGATCCTTTAGGAACAGATTTCCATACCTGATCGTCTGGTGCGGGAAGAATAACACCGATTGCTCGTAGCTCGTTTGGCCGGTAACGTCGCCCGGCAGGCGCACGTCGCACGTCTCCTGCGCGGCATCAACACGCTTCTTTAGTCGCGATCTTCGGCGCCACAATCGGACCAAAAGCTTGTTGCTCACCGCGAGGCCGTACAGTAATGGCGCGAGCCGGCCGACGCGCAGATCGGACACCGCGGCTTCCAGGTAGCGGCGCGGCCATAGGCCTAACGGCCCTATAATCAGCAGCTCACCGCGCCGCTCCCGGCCTGCGCACCATGTCGCAATCTCCGCCGCTGCTGCACATGCGGAGTCAATATGCGCGCGCACCAGCGTCCTGAGCTTGGCGCCATGATTAGCAATGCCGGCGAGTAAACCGTCTGCTACTGTGTACACCACCGGTGGCAGGAATCGCGCTACGATTGGCCCGACCACATCGTAGCGGTCACCGAATATATAGTTGGTGTCGACACGCGCTGCGCTTTGAAAATCGATCCGCGTGAATCCGACAAAATTGAGTACGCGCCGCCAACGCCCGGCAAAAGCCTCCGAGAAAGGTTGGTAGAAATATACCGGACGACCGAGGCAACGATGATATAGGCCTAGAAGCATCGTCAAGCTGCCCAACTCCGAGATAACAACGGTCAACGGCATGACTTCAAGCTTGCACTACGTCCAGCAGCCCATGTTCTTCCAGCAGTTTCACGGCGTCGATAACCTCCCGTGGACGGCGTGCCAGAAGTGTGCTCAGTTCCGCCAGATCGCGCTTGCCGTCAGCATGGGCCAAAATATCCATCCATAGCTTGGTCTCGTCACCGCGCGCGTTGCGCGTTGAGGTCGTAGGGTAAAGCCCGCGTTTCCCCATCTGCGGTTCACAGTTTACAGTCGTACCAACGCATCCATTGTTTTCAAGCAATTCGATGCATTCGATTGCCGCATCCAATCCCCCGCCCAGTCCATTCTCGGTCACCAAATCAAAATTATCGAGCGAAGTATGGTATTCGTCATACTCCCCGAATTTCGAACGGCAAAGGGTCACCAACGGAAGTTTCACGCGCGGTGCGCAATACTGCCGCTCGTCGCTGCCGCGATCAAGGAACGAATAGTGGACAAAATTTTCTCGTCGGCTCAGTACTGCATGAGCGACTTTATCTGCCAGTGTGTCTTGCGACGGGCTCGCTACCATCGAGTAGGCCCGTTCGTCCCCGATACAACTTAAGTTGAAACCGCAGATAACCTTGTTTTTCAGGTAATCAAGGTTGCGACTTATAAAGGTGATCGAGCCAATGGTCTCTGGAACGACGACAAAGTGGTAGGTATATCGGCGATCTGATCGTGCCTGCAAATACTTGTACAGGAAACTACTCACGATCGGTCCCGACAACTCATTATTGGCCATCGACGGATGGCAGAGATAGGTGGAGATCAGGACAACCTTATCCGACTTACCGTCAAGCACCGCCTCGCCATAGGTCAACCCACCGTCGGCGAGTTCCGAGTCGATATAGACCTCATAGTCGCCCTCGGTAAGCTGCATGCGCTGACGATGGGTCGTACAGAACCCCCACCGGCGCTTGTAATACGACGTTACATAAGGGATTGCATCCGGCAAATCCTCGAGGCTGAACAAGTGCTCATTCAGTGATTCCCTGTCGAGAAACCCGCGAAAGGGCTCGGAGTAGGACACCACATGAAGATTATTTTCCTTGAAATCAATGATCTTGCGCCCGTCCGGGTCCTTGATCCAAGCGTCCCGGATATTCCATTCCTGGGGTACGGTCCAGTCGAAGACCCGGGTGCCGGAAGCAACTTCCGTCGTACGCAGCGGCATATGCCGCGCGACAATAGCGAGCGATTCACGAAACCCGTCGCCAGTAATACTGCGGCAGATCGGAAAGAGCTCCTTGCCGAGCTCCAGCATTTCGGACTTCGCGGCGTTTACGAATTCCTCCGCCGTCACGCGGTCGCCTCAACTACAAACGCACTGCAAAGAAACAGTCCCTTCCAGCCGGATGGTTCAAATTCCAGATTTATGGAATCGGCGCGAAACAGCTCGGGGACCTCCATCCCCGCGAGGGGTGGTGCCGCGTGATAATGGTACCAATGAAACTGAATATCGTCATAGCCGTTGCGTCTGAACAACTCTTCGATTTCGAGCGGATTGTGAAAGCGCGACAATATTTCATCATAACCCGCCGCCTCTGTATCCCGGCGTACCGGCGGCAGATCCATCCTCAATATACCCTCCAGCGCTTTGCCCACGCTTGCCTTAAGCTCTTGCGACACCTCTGATAAAAGGTCGTCCATGATGAACTCGAAGGTGTACCGGTTAAACGTGAACAGTGAGAAAAGCTTATTGCGAAATTCAATAAAAACTCGCCCGTCCTCCTTGACCAAGCGCTTGATATTCTGGAGGGTCTGATCATCGTGCCGGACATGCGGCATCACTCCCATGGCCATGGCGCCGTCAAATCGACCCCCTCTCAGCATATGCATATAGGTGTTGACGTCCGTTATATCGCCCCATGAGATATGTGAATCATCAAGACCACGCTCTTTGAATGTCTCTTTGGCGCGCGCGACCATGTTTTCCGAAATGTCGAACCCCCAGCAATCCGCGCCCATTGTAGCTAGGTTTGCCAACGGCGTTCCCTCGCCGACGCCGACCTCGATAACCCGTTGCGCGCCCGTCTCGGCAAACGAATTCAGCATATACTGCATGCGGAAATAGTTTGCCGGGTAGGGTTTCTTTAGGTCATAAAGATTTTCTCGGTCGTATTGCTCGTGATAGTTTTCGGCAACCGAATCGTAATGAACATCAACAGGTTTTTTTTCATCCATTGGTACCACCTTCGCTAAGTATCTTGTCTAACAACCTGGTAATACGCTTGTTTACGCATCGCCTTTTTTGAGCAGATCCCACGTGAGTGCGGTTCCCCGCGCAACATCTTGTCTGAACTGCATACCCAGCACCTCGTCGTAATGACGCGGCGCCAACCCGAAACCCGGCCTGATGCGTCGCACGTTTTGTGTCGTGACTCGCTCGCCCGCTGCTACATGTTGCACCACGTAGAGAGACCGTCTAAAACGTTTATTGCTCTCCTCGGCTGCGGTTGGCCCATACGCAACCTGTCCGATTGCGGCCCATGCCTGCCTTGCCTGGTCGCAAAGACTCCTGAATTCCGGTGGCTCCATAGAAAACGCCGAATCCGGGCCGGGCTCGGCACGCGACAGGGTAAAATGCTTTTCTATGACACTGGCACCAAGAGCCGTCGCCGCGATTGCTACCGTCGACCCAAGCGAATGGTCCGATAATCCGGCAACAACTCCATACCTTCGTTCCAACTCGGGTATGGTTCGTAGATTCGATTCATCTATCGGCGCCGGGTAGCTGCTAACGCAATGCAATAACGCTAGTTGCGTGCATCCCGCCTCTCGTGCGGCTACTACTGCATCATTGATTTCAGCCTCCAATGCCATACCGGTAGAAATAATCATCGGCTTTCCGGTTCGTGCAACATATCGGATAAGAGGCAAGTCGACGGCTTCGAACGACGCGATCTTGTAGGCTGGAGCGCCAAGATCCTCAAGCAGATCGACAGCGGACTCGTCAAAGGGCGAACTGAATATAGTAATATTAATTTCCCGAGCTTTTGCGAACAGATCTTTATGCCACTCGAACGGTGTATGTGCCTCCTGGTAAAGCTGGTGGAGGCTGTAACCATCCCACAGGCCCCCATCTATTTGAAAATCCTGGGAATCACAGTCTATCGTCATTGTGTCGGGTGTATAGGTCTGCAGCTTTACCGCGTCGGCTCCGGCCGCTTTTGCTTCAACGATCGTCTCGATAGCGGTTTGCAGACTGCCATTATGATTCGCGGACAACTCCGCAATGATATATGGCGGATACTGGCGCCCGATTTTTCGCGCTTCGATTTGCATCATTATGGTCCGCTACATTTCCGAGAGCGGGGCACAGCGATAGAAGCCCTCAACCGGTCCCTCAAAGCCACAGGATCGAAAAAGCCTGTTCGACGCCACGTTTTCGGTCGCGACCTCGGCAATCAATTGCAGGTTTGGAAATAGTTCTTGTATAGCGGATATTGCCCGTTGACCGATTTTCCTGCCGTGCAGTGCGGGATCGACCAGGATTGATATCTCGGCCCTGTTCATTTCGGCATTGTCCTGATCAAGGCGCAACATGCCCACGGGAACACCCCCTGTTTCAGCAATGAAGATATGCCTGCCGGGGTCTGCGAAAACGCGATCAAACCATGCTGTGTGCTCCCGATAGGAAGGAACCTCCGGATTACGCGAGTGTGCCCGGACCCCCGGCTGTACCTGCCAGTGAAATAATAAATCACAATCCGCGGTCTGCGCCGGCCTCAGAGCCAATGGCGCGTCAAGCACGGTGGACTCACCCAGCGCCGCCATCACTCGAGCACAACCGAGACCGTCACAGATAGACGATGATCGCCGCGAAAGAGAATGATAAAAACGCCAATCGCCCAGCACTCGCCCAATTGCGGCGCCCACCGCCTGCTCATAGCTTTCCGGCCATTCGATTACGATCGCCGCACCGGCGCGGTCGACGATATCGACCACTGTCCGCTGATTCTCGGCGACAGCGGTAAGGATGGATGGCAAACCCAGGCAGCAGCGCTCCCAGGTCGTCGTACCGCCCGCTCCGATCGCGAGATCAGCGCCCAGGATCAGCCCGGCCACATCATCGACGCCCGCATGAACGGTGACATTCAGAGGCGACGCATTCGCCTGTTGTTGCACGGCACTCTTGTGGGGCGCGGCATCAGACAACAGCACATCCACACTCGGCAGTGCAGGCCAATCGAAATTACTGAGTACGTCAACTACGGTACCTGTAACATTGGCATTATCCATCCCGCCCATCGTGATCAAAACCCGATTGATCTGTTCGCAGGTCTCGCGCCGCACTGTCGCCTCCACTCGATGCTGTCGGAACTGCGGGCGCAGCAAGGCATATTGGGACCCCAACAGGGGAGTGCATTCGGAGGGCACCCGGTTGGCATAGTCGGATTCCCGGCGTCCGTATGTCTGATCGAGAAGCACATCGCAAACGTGATCACGATTGGCAAGATCGTCGATGACGAGCAATTTCCCCGTTTCCGCCCGGACTGCGCGCTCCCAGCGTTCATCAAGGCCGTAATGGTCCACAACCAACCAGTCAGGCTGCCACTCACGCAGGATCGCAACGCTCGCGGCCAAATCACTTTCCCAGTCGTATGATGAGACGCTGCTTTCATCGCTACTTCCCTCCCAGGTGAGCGCATGAAACTGGGTCCCGCGCATTTCCGCCATCGCGCGTATGCGATCGTTCATCGGCCGAGCCATCAACCCCACCGCGGCGTCCGCGCGACCGAACTCTTCAGCCAACGTCAAACAACGCATCACATGGCCCATTCCAAGAGCCGCGGACGCGTCAGCCCGGAACATTACTCGCATGACTGCCCAATCCTCTCTTGCGAAACCCTGTACATGAGTTCCGCACGAATCCAGTCCTCCTCGCGATCGATGTCCTGAACCAGGTGTTTCGGTATCACGATCGGGCTCGACCTGGGAGAATACATCGGGATCGATTTCAGGTAGGCCTCGGCACGTCCCCAATAAAACTGCGCCGCATCGTGATAGACGGGCTCGAGATCCTGTGATCGCGTCTCGGTATGCTCGGGAAACATCGGCGCAACGCCATCGCCCTCCAGGCGCAGGCTTCGCTGAATAGGGAACTCATACGCCGTTACCGCGAACGCATAGGCCTGGGCGGAACTCCGTAATCGCTCCCACCCTTCGCGCAAGAATCGCAACTGCAGCAGCGGCGCCGTTGCATAGATACAACATGCAAAATCCACCGCCAGCCCTTCCTCTCGACACCACTGCAGTGCGTGAGTGACGACTGCGCCAGTTCCAGTGTAATCATCTGCAAGCGTCTCTGGCCGCTTGAAGGGAACCTCGGCGCCGTGTTGTACGGCGACCCCGGCAACTTTATCGCTGTCCGTTGAAACGATAATACGATCAAACAACCCGCTTTGCACCGCCAACTCGATCGAGTAAGCAATAATCGGCTTGCCGCAGAACGGACGAATATTCTTGTTTGGAATTCGCTTACTTCCGCCTCGGGCCGGGATAACAGCAATATTCATTCTTCTGTCGACCGACTGTCGCGACGTACACTATTGCGCAATGCGCAATACCGAATCGATAATATGGCCCTGGCGATCTTGGTCAAGCGATGGAAAGAGCGGCAGACTTATCGCCTCCGAATAATATCTTTCTGCATTCGGATAGCTTCCGGGCCGAAATCCCCGGTCACGGTAGTATGGCTGAAGATGTACTGGAATATAGTGCACATTCACGCCTATGCCCCGGTCAAGCAGCGCGCTGAAGACCTCGGATCGCGAAGCGGCTATTCGATCAATATCCAGACGTATCACATACAAGTGAAAGCTTGACTGCGAATCCCGACGGTGACGCTGCAAAGTCAGCGGCGCATCGACGAATGCATCGTCATAGCGGCTGGCGATCCGACGTCGGGTTGCGACAAATTCTGTCAGTCGGCGCAACTGAGCAATACCCAGTGCTGCATGGATGTCGCTCAGGCGATAGTTATAACCAAGATCAATTTGCTGGTAGTACCAGGGTCCATCGGGCGATTGCGTCATTTCCTGCGGGTCGCGCGTCACACCGTGACTCCGCAGCTGTCGCATTTTTTGCGCGAGCCTCTCGTCGTTTGTCAGAGCGGCGCCGCCCTCCCCCGTGGTGACGATTTTTACCGGATGAAAACTGAAGATGGTGATATCTGAATGTTCACATGCACCCACCGGCAAATCGCGATATTGCGCGCCAGTTGCGTGAGATGCGTCTTCAATAATCCTGAATCCGAAGCGCCGACCAAGTGCATGTATTTCCTCCATATCGCAGGGCTGTCCACAGAGATGGACAGGCACGACTATCTTGGGTAGACGTCCCTCACTTTCGGCACGTAACAGCTTATCCTCAAGCGCGGCCGGCGACATATTCCATGTGTCTTCGTCGATATCGACAAAGTCGACGCCCGCGCCACAATACAATGCGCAATTGGCGGAGGCGACAAACGTAATCGGAGACGTCCATAACCAGTCGCCCGGCCCGAGCCCGAGCGCACGGCAGGCCAGGTGCAACGCGGACGTTGCACTGTTCGCCGCAACGCAATGACCCGCCTGAACGCGGTCGCATAGTGCATTTTCAAAGGCCGGTACAGCCGGCCCCTGGGTCAGGTAATCCGAGCGAAGGACATCGATGACGGCATCGATGTCCTCCTGCGACAGTGTCTGTTTTCCGTAGGGAATCAATTGTCAGACTTGCTCGTTAAGGCTCCGCAACTCGTCGATCGAGAGAAAATGTGCGTTATTTCCCGAGCTATACTCAAAACCTTGTGCAACCGCAGACCCTTTCTCCCCCAACGCATTCGTCGCATAGTCTGCGTTGCGGTCATGGAACGAGATGCTCGGTGAGATCACAAAATGATCTTCAAACTCGATTGTTAAGTGCGAATCATCGGCCGGGCACATCACCTCGTGTAGTTTCTCGCCTGGACGTATACCTATCGTACGTATGGGCAGTCCTGGTGCCAGTGATTCGGCAAGATCGGTGATCCTGACGGATGGAATCTTGGGAACAAAAATCTCGCCTCCGTGCATGCGTTCGAAACTTTTTGAAACGAAGTCGATGCCTTGTTCCAGGGTAATCCAGAATCGCGTCATGTCGGGATGGGTGATCGGCAAATGATTAGCTCCTTCCGCCATCAGCTTTCTGAAGTACGGAACAACCGAACCTCGTGAACCGATTACGTTCCCGTATCTGACCACCGAGAAACGCGTCGGATGCCCGCCTGCCATATTGTTCGCGGCGACAAAAAGCTTGTCGGAGGCCAGCTTGGTCGCGCCATACAAATTAATTGGGTTGGCTGCCTTGTCGGTGGAAAGTGCGATTACTTTCTCCACGTCATTCTCGATGGCGGCCATAATCAGGTTTTCGGCGCCGTGAATATTGGTTTTGATGCACTCCATCGGATTGTATTCCGCTGCCGGAACCTGCTTTAGGGCCGCCGCATGTACTACAAAATCTACATCCCGCATGGCCTGACGCAGGCGGGCATAATCACGCACATCGCCGATGAAATAGCGCATGCAACCGTGGTCGAACCTTTGTTGCATTTCGAACTGCTTGAGTTCATCACGGGAAAAGATGATTAGCTTGCGCGGTCTATACTGCTGTAGTACGGCGCGTGAAAATTCCTGGCCGAACGATCCGGTTCCACCTGTCAAAAAAATTACTTTGTCATTAAACATTGAAATCCTGCAATTAAGATAGCTAGTGTGCCTAAAATCGTTTACGACTCAATATGTTTGATAATGCGTGCCGGATTGCCTGCGACGACGCTACCGTCCGGTACATCGCGCGTAACGATTGCGCCCGCGCCAACGACTGAGCTCTTTCCAATCGTAACGCCTGGAAGAATCACGCTGTTCACGCCCAACCACGCACCTCGCTTAACTCGAACGGCGCCCTGCCGGAGACCTTGATTCCGGATCGGGGTCGAAGTATCCGCGTATAAATGATCATGCGCGTAAATACTGACATTTGGACCGAAAAGTACATCATCTTCAATTTCGATCAAAGCACCGTTCCCGGGGCTCGTACTTATGATGCAGCCAGGTTTGACAACAACATTGCGGCCAATGATGATGCGATCGGTGCCATTCAAAGTGACATAGGGCCGTATTTCCGACCCACTGCCAATTTCCTTAAGCTTTCTTTTCTGGAACCAAAGCCGTGTCGCACTCATATAAAGAAGCCAATGGGTGAGAAACATATCCGGCCCGATCTTGGGGTAGAACAACAGGAATTTTAACTGCCGTATCGTCAGCTGTGCTAGATTTCTTATCGAAGCCAATTTCATGCTTACGGCACGAACCGAAACGTAACCACTGATTCCGATCTATCGCGAATTTACGTACTCTACGATCTTCGCGATCGTATCTAGGTTATTGATCTCTTCATCCGGTACCTCGACCCCTGTCTGCTCTTGAACCAGATACAGGACCGCCATTATATCGAGCGAATCAAGACCAATTCCCCGCAAAGAGGCATTCACGTCGAACTCCTCATCGCTAAGCTCTGACCGTGTCTGTTTGATCATTTCGCAAACTTTTTCGTTTGAAAGCTTCATTGGCTGCTGTTCCTGGTTAAAACCGCCGACCCCCATGAGAGCCCGACACCGAAACCCGAAATGACGATGTGTTTGTTATTTTTGGATTCCAGGACTGTCTCGAGGATTAGCGGTATGGATGAGGATACGGTGTTTCCGGTTTCTTCGATTGCTACCGGCACCCTGGCGGCAGGCACACCGAGACGCCGACCAATGCTTTCGACGATGTAACGGCTTCCCTGATGCAGGACAAATACCTGGATATCATCGAGCCTAAGTTCCGCGTCCGCGACGACTTTGCGGATCTGGTCGGGGACACGGCTCAACGTAAAGTTGAACACCTGGCGACCGTTCATCGACAACTGACCGTCACGCTTGACGAGATTTTCCGCCCCGGCACCGTCGGTACCAAAATCGCTTGCGATCATTTTCCATGGGCCATTGCGGGACACCAGCGTTGCCGTGGCCGCATCTCCGAACAGCAAGGCAGTGTCTCGATCGTTTCGGTTCACGATCTTTGAGTATGGATCCGCAGTGATCAGCACGCCCTTCTCCATGCCCGTTGCATCTAGAAAACCTGTGACCGCCGCAATACCGTATACATAGCCGGAGCAGCCGAGCGAAATATCGAAGGCGGCGACAGACGAAGGGAGTCCGGCCTTTGCCTGCACCAATGCTGACGTGTGAGGCAGGCCTTCGCCGTCCGGATTCTGGGTACAGACGATAAGACAACCAATTTCATCTCGCGCGACGCTGTCACCCGCCATTAATCGATTCAAGGCGGCAACCGC
The DNA here is from genome assembly GCA_947259975.1 of uncultured Gammaproteobacteria bacterium. Lineage (GTDB taxonomy): Bacteria > Pseudomonadota > Gammaproteobacteria > HyVt-429 > HyVt-429 > CAMYOD01. The sequence goes on along the minus strand of CAMYOD010000077.1, from coordinate 92,738 downwards.
GAGATCCGACGTATCGAGTTCGCTATCCAGAACCGGCAATCTAGTGACGCCAAGCTTGGTCCGTACAAATTCCGGGTCTGCAGACACGGCTTCGGCCAGTGGGCCAATTTCGAGTTGCTCCTCGGGTATATAACTCGCGATTCGCTCAATTCCGTACATTTTCAGTTACCTAATGAGCCGCTTCATATCGTCCACACCTTCTTTCGGGGCTCATACTCGAGAGGAATATAGGGGTCCGTACGAAACGCCGCCATACCATGTTCGAATAGTTCTGGCATCGAATAACACTGCGCGTGACCGGACCCGATAACCGCCGTCGCGATGCGAAATCCGGTTGCATCCATCCGTGCGAACAGGCGATCGGTATTCTTCCGAATATCGCTATCAAGATACCAGACGTGCCGGAAAAAACGGTCCACCACGAGCTCGTCGTTTTTTTGTACTGGATGATCGCATTCCTTAACGTAGCGGTAGGGTACGGCCGATAGAATTTCCATGTGGTGCACGGTCGAACAGCATCTCTTGGCCCCCACGCCCAACGTAACGCATTTCGCACCCATATTGATCAGGCGGTCCTCCGGCGTATCCAGACCGTAGGAGTATTTTGATACATCTCCGCATAGCTCGCCGGCATGTCTGCCGAGCGCCGTATACGATTCAAATGCGTGGTAACTACGAACCGAGCCGGCTTGACTACGAATATACTCGGTCAGCAGGCCCACAATGCTCGGTGATCGGATCGGGTCGTATGGAATGTCTGTGTTGCAAAGGTTGGTTGTGGACGTGGCCACGACAACCGTACCCCGATCGAAATCGAGTACTTCATCCAGGGCCCGGAAATGACCTTCAAGAATCTCGTTCTTGGCGGGCTTCTCGTACATACCTAGACGGGTCAGGTCTGTCTTGAGCGATACGATATCACCTCGGGATATGCCGAAACCACGGTACAGCTCCACCAGATCACGATGCGAATACTGAGTCATGCCACAAACGGAACGTAATGGATGCCCCTCAACCGCCTCTAGCCCGAAGACGCTTCGGCCATGTCCGATACCTGAAATCCCGATAGCGGTGAAGGAGGTATCTCATGCTCAGGCGTGGTAGTGCACGAACCGCGGGCAATTCCGGCAAAAAATGACCAATGACTCTTAGATCCTCGGCAACGCCGCCGTAATTGGTGTCGAGCGATGCATTATCGCCGTGGATGCGATAACGGCATATGGGCTCCTGCACCGCCCGCGCGTGATAATCATGCGCAATCCGAAGCGATAAAAAATAGTCCTCTGATACCGGAAAACGCCCCGAAAAACCGCCAACCTCTGTAAATGCCGAATACTTCACCAACATGGATGGAAGGGCGATAAAATTACACTTTATTAATTCACCGAAAATCTCGCCTTCCGGCTGCTGTGCGCCGACAAATCTCTGGAATGCAAAGCGATGTGGGGGTGCAATACCGCTCTCGACCAAGGGTTCGGTAACGCCATAGACCAGACCCAGCTTGCCACTGCGATCGTCTTTGATTGCCGCGACCTGACGCTCCAGCTTAAACGGAAACCAGACGTCGTCGGTGTCCAGAAAGCCGATCCATTCACCGCTAAAATACGTAGAGGCAAGCCGCCGCGCTTCACCCAATATCGTATGATGTGGGCCGTAGGACTCCGCAATCTCGCGGCTGGCATCGGTTGATTGGTTGTCCCAAAAAATCAGCTCCCAATTGGGATAAGTCTGCACAAGGACCGATTCGATCGCCTCGCGCAGATACCTGGCGCCGTTGTAACAATTCATCAGAACACTGATCTTTGGTGTCATGCGCGATTCCCTCGCGATGCTGCCCGAGTCCGGCTGTCGCACCAGGAACTGATCGTGTGCCGCAGACCGTCAGCAAGTTCGAATCGCGGTTTCCAATTCAATATTTTCTGAGCTTTCTTGGTATCCGGATACAGGGCCATGTTCTCGCCGGGACGATAAGGGACCATGCCGAATTGCGGCCGGCCCGTACCGACGATAGCCTGCACGGTTTCGATTACCTCGCGGATGGTCACCGGCCTCCCCGAACCTAGGTTGATCACCTCACCCCGCGCGTCACGAGCCGATAACGCATCGAGGATTCCGTCCGCGACATCATCCACGTAACAGAAGTCGCGCAACTGGTCGCCCGCGGACACGGGAAATTCCCGGTTTTCCTGACAGCCGCGAATGATTTGCGGCAGGAACCGCGCCTCATTCTGGCCGGGCCCATACACCAGAAACAATCGCAGCACCGTCGCCGGAAAACCCTCGGTGCGGTACAGGGTTTGCAGGAATTGCGTGGCAGCCACCTTGGCGAACGAGTACGGTGAAATGGGCGCCTCGCGCTGATCTTCGCGCTGCGGCGCCGGGGCTCCGCCGTATTCGTCGCTACTTCCCAATTGCACGAATGCGCGAACGGCCCCCAACGGAATACCGTCCAGTAGATTCAACAAGCCGACAAAGTGGCTTTCGATGAGATCGCGGCCGCCCTTGGAATATGGCGTGTGATCGATATAACCCGCGCAGTTAATGACGTATTCGAAGCTGTGCCCGGCAAAGGCTGCGTTAGCCGCCGATTTGTCCCGCAAATCGACGTTGATTCTTTCTGCACCACGCGGCGTCAACACATCCGCGGCGTCAGACTTCGATGTCACGCTTACGCGATAGCCTCGACCTACGGCGGCCACGGCCAGGTGGCGCCCCAGAAAACCCGTGCCACCGGTGATCAAAAGTCGGCCCGCCTCAGCCATCTTGTCTATCGGCTCCAGGGCACATCACCGGATGCCCACATATCTTCGAGAAAATCGTGATCGCGTTTTGTATCCATACAATGCCAGAATCCATCATGACGAAAGGCCATCATTTGCCCATCCGCGGCGGCACGTTCGAGGGGTTGACGCTCGAGTATCGTGTCGTCGTCCACGAGGTATTCGAAGAACCCCGGCTCGATTACGAAGAATCCGCCGTTAATCCAACCCTGGCCGACCTGCGGTTTCTCGGCAAATGCATGCACCTGTTCGCCGTTCAACACCAGTTCGCCAAACCGGGCCCCAGGATGAACGGCGCTCACCGTCACCAGGCGGCCATGCTGCTTGTGAAAATCGACCAGTTGACGAATATCAATATCTGCCAAACCGTCTCCGTAGGTCAACAAAAATGTTTCATTACCCACGTAGTTTTGCATGCGCTTCACGCGGCCGCCGGTCATTGATTTCAGACCCGTATCGACCATCGTCACCCGCCAGTCCACCGTGGCCGAATTATGACAGGTGACCTCGCCATCACTCAGATCGACCGTGACGTCCGCATTCAACGAATAATAATTAAGGAAATATTCCTTGATTACATCACCCTTGTAACCGAGCGCGAGAAAGAAATCCTTGTGCCCGGCCCGTGCATACAGATTCATGATATGCCAGAGAATCGGCCGACCACCGACAGTCACCATGGGTTTCGGAATCACATCGGTATATTCGGCCAATCGTGTACCGAAACCACCTGCAAGTATTACGACTTTCATTGTTTTGAGTACATCCGCTTTGGTTACCAGTCGAACTTGAATCTATCCGGCGCAAGACGATCGATTTCCGCCGGATCATGCTCAACGTCCGCGAGATTGAGCAGGAGACTGTCGTACGAAGCCAGGCCCTGAAACCCAAGCCATAGGCCAGGTGCAACTGTGAGACGGGCGTAGTGACCCTTAGGCGCGAGGACAAATTCGGCGACGCTGTTCCGCGTTGTTGAATTCGTGCGATCGTCGACCACGACAAAACGAATCCTGCCGAGTGGAACCACGATATTCAGCGTCATTTCGCGATGCCGCTTCCATGCCTTGATGGCGCCGGGGGCAATCCAGGAAAAATATGCTTCCCCAAAGCGGTACTCCGGCGCCTCACTCGACTTTAGCGCGTGCATGATGTCGCCGCCGGGGGCTGGAACAATTGAGAGCGGCGTTAGTACGACGCCTTCCATTTGGTTCGTACTTCTCATCATGTGGCGCTGGGTAGGGGCCCGCCGGTCGATTTTGCCAAACCTTGAAACACGATTTCCCATAGGGGCAACTGCGGTGATGCATCTTGCTTGATGTATCGGTTGATATAGACCCCGTATCGTTCTTCGTCTATCGCGACTCTGTCAATAATTTCACTCACCCCTGACAAACGATCAATATTCACGAGTTCTAGCCCAAGCTCATGCTGATAGCCTGCTACCAATGGTGCCATTACCGAGGTTTCCAACTCATCACTTGTAAATAGCAATATCGGTTTTCTGAAAAGAACCGCAAACTGGATACTTGTCGTGGAATTCGCAACCACCATGCTCGCTCTCGCCACCAACTCCTTGGTGGCGCCTCGCACCACTTCATATCCCTCATACAGTCGCTGTGTTTCAGCAAGATCCGCTTTCGGGTGACAGCCAATGACTACCGGACAATCGGTATGCTTCTCAATTCTGGCGAGAAAATCGAGTATGCCTCGACGGTAGTTGTCATATGTTGTTGGCGGATAGATTGATGGCTTTCGATAATACTCCGGCAAAGGCTTGCTGAACCAGCCTTGATCGAGCAGGACCACCCTACCGTCGTTGCGCGTTAGGTTATTCGAATCCATGCTCATTAGCCGAAACAGTTCATAGTCTATTGAATGCGCATATATCAGCTGTGCGGATCGCCAAGACCTAAACATTCGGCGGTCTTTATTAGTGCAAGCAGTACCAGATACAACCCAAAAAGCCAGGGACGGCTTAAATAGCGCTTTCAAGGGTCGCAACATTAGAAAAAGAATTTTTCGCAGTCCCATCAAACCCGCTTGCGAACAGTGTTGCAAACTAGGGACTGGGCCGATTGTCACTAATCCAACGGGCGCCTTCCGTCGTTGAAACTTGAACCAGAACTTTCTGATAAAACGATCTGGCGGGTATAAGAAAAGAACGGGTGATTCATGGTCAACATTTTTTGCGACAAATCGGCCGAATTCGCGTGTTGTCGAAAACAGAACCACTTCGTCCTGCAGTCCGACTTCATCCCAGTCGTTCGGATGCTTCTCCCAACCACTCACAATCTGATGAATATCAAGTATTCGGGCTACATAACCGTAGCGTTTTGCCGTTTCGATGGCATCCTTCAATAGTCCACGGAAGTTCGATCGAATGCCAACAACAAAGTAGCAATGCGGACTGCTTCCTCTGTTACTCATCTTGAGAGATCGGCCTCTGGTTTCAGATGTAGGTCCATTTTTCAATAAAGCGATTACGTGATATCTTCATCAACATCTGAACGCGGATTCTGGCCATAGGCTAGACGTTTTTGGGAAAACTCAGCCAGACCAAGCAACTCCTTCGTGAGCCGTGCTGCCACCCCCGGGGTACCATAGAGTGTGCTCGGGGCGTAGGGTCCGTGCTGTAACTGCTGGATTAACGCATCCAGAATCTGCTCACATTCTGCATCAACACGCATTACCGCCTTGCAGCGTTCACGTCCATCCTGCCTTGAGCCAACCAATACTACCGGCGTACCTAGAAAGGAGGCATCGCGGATAAAACTGGATGAATTTCCCACCAGGCAGGCGGCTCGGTTCAGTAGCGGTATGTAGCGTTCCGGTTCGAAATTCTTGTAGGCGTGGAGTTTCGCATCGCGGTTGAACTCGCGAAATCGACGTATCGCCTGTGAAACGCCGTCGCTGCCCGCGTCGATGTTGGGCCAGATCAAGATAACCTGTTCACCGCTCCTGTGCAGCGCTTTTAATAATTCGTCCATCTGGGTTTCGGCACTCTGGTACTCGGTCGTCACCGGATGAAACAGAGCCACGATAAATCGTTCGGACAGATTGATGTGCGGCCCGACCCCAAGTCGGTCCAGATACTCAGCGGTGTCGGTTGGTTCATGAACAACTGCGCGCGCCACTACATCTGCACTCGGACAACCGCACATGAACACTTTCTCGTGCGGCTCCCCCATCGCAACTATGAAATCCGCGGCCCGCTGAGTGGCCGGAAAGTGATAATGCGCAAGCTTGGTGATTGCGTGACGCGCTGATTCGTCTATCGAGCCGGTGACTTCACCGCCCTGGATATGGATCAGACAGATGTTCTGGTACACAGCGGCTATCGCGGCGCTGAAGGCTTCGTACCGATCGCCGATCAAAAGGACGAAATCCGGATTCAGGCGAGCAAAGGTGTTACCCAGTTCGATGATGGCCAACCCCATGCTCTTGACCATGGTCGCGGGTACGGAGCCTTCGAGTTCGATATAGATTTTCTCATCGACCACGAAACCGTCCTGTTCGACCACGTTTACCGCGGTTCCAAAGCGGTCGAGCAACATCGTACCGGTGACAACGAGCTGCATGTCGATGTTCGGCTCGTCCCGCATGGCCTCCATGACGGGACGCAGGCGACCGTAGTTCGCCCGATCCACCAGAACGACCGCAATTCTCTTGTTTGCCATAATAACTTGGTCCCGAACTCTAATGGGTTTGTGTCACGGTCTCGTCAGCCTGCCGTGTGACAAGAAATTCCGCCCATTCCAAATCAATGGGCTCGTCGACATTCACTAATCGGCGCTCAATGACATAGGGCAGTGTGTTTTCGGTAATGATTGCTTGCTTATTCAACAAACAGTCCCTGGTCACCCCATAACACACCCCGTTGCGGACATAGAGCTGACTCAGTTGCTGACGGGCAGTAATGTTCTGTGCCTCCGGCTGGTAAAGACCGATACGGTCATCCTCAATCGTCAGCATTTTAAGTGGGTGGCACTTGGTATCCGCTGGACTCACACAAATGACCGAATCACAATGGTTATCCAGCAACACACGGGTGGCACCCTCAATATCCGCAGGGATACGTAATGGCGAAGTCGGCTCAATCAACAATAGGATATCGAACTCGGTTTCGGAGTGGGCTTCATAGCGTTCCAGCGCGTCGCGCATTACCTCCAACGCCGTGGCGGTATCGCCGCTATATCGCGCCGACCTCAGAAACGGTGCCTCCAATCCGTGACGCCGACCCTCTTCCGCATATTCCGCGCTATCCGTCGATATGATTCTGGCATCCAGCCATGGCAACTGCGCGAGACAGTCCCCCGCACGCCCGATCAACGAAACGCCCTGCAGTATTCGCATATTCTTGTTGGGGATACCTTTGCTGCCGCTGCGCGCCGGGACCACCGCCAGTATTCTCTGGCCATCGAGCATCAGACTGGTGCCGGCCCGACTTCCCGACCACTGACAGAACTCTGCCGGCAGGCCTCAAGCACGCGCAGCACATTGACACCGTCATCGATGCTGCAGGAGGGTTGCTGATCCCCCTCAATCACGCCAAGAAATTCCCGGGCGACGGCGACGAACATGTCATTGCGCTCGAAGGCAAACAGTTCCTCGTCCCATGTGTGCTCCATGCTCTTTGCCATGCGAATTCGGTTCGGATCAAAGCTCCACTCCAGCGTGCCCTCTTCGCCGGTGACGGAGATATATTTCTCGTGCGGTCGCCCATAAAGATCCAGATGGATGTAGACACGCAGACCGCTTGCGTAGGTCGCGATGATGTCGACGTTGTCGTCGGTATCGATCTCCAGTTCGCTTAGCTTCTCGACACGGCTGTAGACCGTGTCCGGCATGCCGAAGAACCACAGCATCAGATCGACGAAGTGACTTTCATCCAACAAGGCGCCGCCACCGAGATCGCGGCTCGCCATAAAGAAGTCCTGATACCGCTCCCAGGGATGCCAATCCGCAAGATGAGCGCTCATCACAAATTTCGCGTGTAGCGGTTTGCCCGCCGCGTTCGCCTGGAGCCGGTCTCGAAACAAGCGCAACGGCTGCCACCAGCGGTAGGTATAACCCAGCAAAAGCGCTGCGGATGCCTTGTCGACATGGTCCGCGAGTCGCTGTGCGCCCATCAAATCGGGACAAACCGGTTTCTCGAGCAAGACCGGCACACCCGCCTCGATGGCGGCGATGCATTGCGCAACGTGCACGTTCGGCGGCGATCCCACGACCACACCGCTGTAGCGCTCCCAGTGGCCGCTAACTTCGTCGAGCGACCGGTAGCGATCTATTAATCTGACGACGTCGCTGGCCTCGTTCAAACGCTCGTCGCGGGGATCCATGGCCGAGATCTCACAACCCAGTGTGCTGAGATTCTGCATATGGCGTTTACCGACAGATCCCGCACCGAGAACTAGAATATGGTGTTTAGCCGCGGACATGAATGTCTAACGTAGGCGCTTGGCGATCGCTGCGTAGGGCTCGGGCTCAAATGCGCACTCGATAAAGAAAGGTCCCGCCGTTGGCTCCCATGCAGACAAGGCGTTGCTGAGCGCGGCAAAATCACTTACCGGCCGCGCCGCACAGCCGAGCGACTCGACCACTCGCCACCATCCCGCGGCCGAAAAATTAACCGCACGTTCGACCAGGGGGTTGATATCACTGAATGCCGCGACACTACCGTAACGACCGTCTGAGAAAAGCATAAACAAAATGGGCAGTCGCTCCGCAACCGCCAGCTTGATCTCGCCGACATAGGGTGAAATACCGCCGTCGCCTACAACACAGACGACGGGTTGCGGTGCCGTACTGATTGCAACTCCGATTGCGGTGGGTATCGCTGTGCCCATGAACCGCCCGACAGAGCTGCCACAAAAGCCATCCGCTTGCATGGCCTGCCATACAGTCTCGCCGACTGTACAGAAAAAACCGGTATCGAGCACAAGCACGGGGCGGGTATCGATCTGTGACTGTAGCCTGGAAAACACCGATGCCGGCAACCATTCATCCGTCAGCAACAATTCCTTCCAGCGCTGCCGATGAACTGCAACAATGTCCTCGCCCCAATGTTTTTCCCGCAGCGCGGCAACAGTGCGTTCCGCAGGCCTGACGAGATCACGGTCGAGCAACACGGTCTCCGCTTCGAAGCCGGCCTGGGCATCACCACCGACGCAGTCAATGAGTATCATGGGTGCGCCCATTGGGGTCGCCTTGACGACCTCGTTGTTCCGTAAACCGAATCCGACCAGCAGGTCGGCTTCGGCGAGCACGCCCGCCTCCGGCGCGTAGTCGGTGATCTCACCGGTGATGACACCGCCGGCGAAGTCACTGGTCTCATTCATCACACCCTTGGCGGATGCCGTGGTAACTACCGGCACGCGCAACGAATTCCAGTCTGTGTCTGCCAACACACGCCGCGCAACCGAACCGAGGATCACGGCGGGTCGTCGACTCGCCGCGATGCGCTCGCAGACCTCGGTCACGGCATCGGCAGGTGTCGCGGCGGTAGATGCGTCAACGGCAAACTGACTCCGCTGCGCCTCCGGTTGCAGACCCAGATCCAGATGCACCGGTCCTGGATACTCGGCCTGCGCCACCGTTACGAGTTCGGTGACCTGTTCTCGGCGCCCGTCGCAGCGATCGTAGGCCTTGACCAGGGTGCCGGCGATTGCGGCATGATCAGCACGCTTATGTTGTCGTGCTGGCGGCGTGTTCGTAGCGTAGGCTTCACTCACCGACAGCGCGGGCCGACCTTCATACCAATTTGAGAGCATCCCCGGCGCCATATTGATGAAACCGGGACCCTTGATCGACACCGCAACGGCGCGGCTGCGACCATCGCGGCAACAGGCCCCTGCCATCAATGCCGCCGCACCCTCGTGACCGACCGGATAATACTGCACACCCCGTTCCTGCAGCCCGGTAATCAGACCCAGGCTTGCGCCGCTCCCCGTGATACCGAAGGCATACTCGATGCCGGCGTCGGCCAAACCCTTAACCAACGATACGACATGTTCACTCATGCGGCGTTGAACCAGTCGCGGATTCGGTCACAGGAATAACCCACTACGAAATCCACCGCATCGGGGCAGAAGCCCCCGATATGAGGGGTAATAACCACATTGTCGTGCGACTGTGCATACTGCCAGAGCACGTTATCACGAATGTTCGGCTCGTCTGTCAGCACGTCGACGCCGACGGCGGCGAGGTGCCCGTTTGCCAGAGCCTCGACCAGGGCAGCTTCATCGGTTAACTCGCCGCGAGACGTGTTAACAAAAATAGAGCCTGATTTAAACTGGGCAATCAGATCACGATCGATCATGCCCAGCGTCCGATCGCCTACATGTACATGAATAGAAACGACATCCGACTGTCCGACCAGCTCCGTCAACGTGACGGCCTGCGCATACTCCGGCGCATCCTCATTATTTGGATCAAAATACACTACGCGCATACCGAAGGCATGGGCATAACGCGCCATCCAGCCACCAATACGACCCATGCCGATGATCCCGATGGTACGGCCCTTGAGCATCAGGCCGGGGAACTCGACACGCTCCCAACCGCCGTCCCGAACGTGGGCCAGCGCACCCCTAAGTCGGCGCGCGCAGGCCATGACCAGCGCCCAGCTGAGTTCCGCCGCCGGTGTCAGTTCGCGTAATACCTCACGCTGCCCTTTCAGCGTCAGCAAAGGAATGTTACGTGCGGCCAACGCTACCTGATCGATATGGGTGGCGCCGGTGGTGGCGGTCACGATTAGCTTGAGTTGCCCAGCCGCATCGATGTCCGTGGCCGTCAGAGGCACCTTCATCGAAGCATCCAGAAAAGCGGTACACTGGCGGAACTTCGGCAATAGAGACTCCGGGGTGGCGTCCACCGCATGGACGTCGAACATATCTCCGAGCCGCTCACGCACCACGCGTGCACTGTGCTCTGGGCCGGTAAACACCAGGGTTGGTCGCGTCGTTTCGCTGTTCATTCGAAGTCTTCCCATCGCAATAGGCGATCCGCAGATTTATCCCGCGCCAGCCGACGCCCTAGGATTGCGTCCTTTTCGGTATAGGGGATGCCATTCGCGGGTTTCTTTAAAGTCAAATCCTCTACCCCGATCACCGCACCGGCCGGCAGGTCTTCCTTGAGTGCCCAGCTGCGACCAAAGATCGTCTTCAGTGGCGCGGCCTGTTCTGCCGCTTCGTTCTTCGGCGTCGTGTTTGCGCGCGCCGTATTGATCATTCTGATACCCCTGACCATTTCGGCGAACTCTTCCATGGTCACCGACGCCGGCACGTCCGGGCCAAAGGCCTGACGGCTGAAGGTGACATGCACCTCGACAAAGTTCGCGCCCAAGGATGCGGCGGCGAGCCCGGCGAAAATCGTTCCGGAGTGATCCGACAGGCCGACCGGGCAGTCGTAGCGTTGGCGCAATTCTTCCATGACATGTAGACCCCATAGCTCGGGTGGACAGGGATAGCTCGAACTGCACTGAAAGACCGCAAACGGAATCTCGCGTCGTCGAGTCTCGGCGACCACCGTATCGAGTTCGCTCATCTCGCTCATGCCAGACGAGAACAAAACCGGCTGACCCGTCGCCCAGACGGCCTCCAGCAGTTCGGGATTCGTGATCTCGCCAGATGCAATCTTCCACATGGGCACGTCGATCGCAGTCAGGAGTTCGACCGCCGCCACCGAAAAGGGTGAACTCAAAAACTCCAACCCGCCCTCCCGCGCGTGCTCCGCCAGTTCCTGCCACTGGGCGGCGGTGAACTCCATGCGTTGCCAATAGTCGTAGCGGGTTGCATCCTGCCGGCTAAAGTGCACACGCCAGGGTTCATCGTAGGTGCTCTCGGCGTGCGCGATATGGGTCTGAAATTTGACCGCATCTGCACCGGCCTTGGCCACTGCGTCGATAAAGGCATGCGCGGTACCCAGGCTCCCGTCGTGCGCCTGGGCGATTTCGGCAATCACATATGCCGGACCGTGCTGTGCTTGACCAAATTTCATGTCCATCCGCAACCGGTCCTCAAAGTCTCTGCAGTTCCAGTAAACGGGAAAAGTAGCCGTCCGTCACCACAAGTTCATCGAACGTACCGACCTCAATAACTTCGCCCGCACGCATCGCATAGATTCGATCGGCGCTCGCAATTGTGGACAGGCGATGGGCAATCACAATCGTGGTTCGCTCACCACCAACATCGTGCACCGACTCCAGGACCGCCGCCTCGCTTTCGCTATCCAGCGCACTCGTGGCCTCATCGAGCAATAACAAACTTGGTTGCCGCACGATCGCGCGCGCGAGGGCGAGTCGCTGCGCCTGGCCGCCAGACAAGCGAATACCAGTGTCGCCGATGGCGGTATCCAGCCCTTGCGGAAGCTCGCGCAGAAACCGGTCTACTCCGGCAGCGCTGCAGGCCGCCCATAACTCGTCTTCGCTGGCGTTGGGCTTTGCCCATAGTAAATTTTCACGCACCGAAAGATCGAACAGCACGGGGTGTTGTGGCACAACACCAATTCGTCTGCGCCATGCACTCAGATCGTATTCGTGCAGCGGAACCCCATCGAGCAGGATACTGCCTGAATCAGGTCGCTGCAGCCCGATTAGCAAATCCGTCAATGTCGACTTGCCTGAACCGGACTCGCCGACCAGGGCCACAGTCGCACCCCGTGGCACGTCAAGAGTTATTCCCTTGAGCGCCGGCGTATCTTGATCATATGCGAATGTGACATCTATTAACTTCAGGCCCTGTTCAATCCCCGAAAAGTCGCGACCGCCGGATACCTGCGGAAATTGCAATGCCATGTCCTGTTGACTGCGTACCTGCTCTAGGCTCGGCAAGGTGTTATCCAGCTGGTGCTTCAAGTGAATAGTCTGCTTAAGCGGAGGTATGGTGCGTAGGACCCCCCAGAGGACGACCGCGATTGAGGTGACCGCCACATCGTTTGCACGGGCCACACCCAGAGTGATCAACAATGCCAGGAAACCAACCGGCTCGTACATCTGGGAAGCGAAGAAGCTAAATGTATCTGATTTTACGCGTGTCGACGCGTACCTGTCATAAGCCCGGTTTACCTGCTGAATGGTGCGATCCTTCTGCCCGAAGCCGATCACCTCCTTAGCCGCCTCGAGTGATTCACGCACCAGGGACGTATATCGATTGGCTGCCAGCACATTCTGACTGCCGAAACGATAACTCCACTCTCCCAACATCAAAAATGGTGACAATAGCAGAACCGAACTGATGACACAGACCATTACCAGTGTAGGTTCAATCCACAAGGGAACAGCTATAAAGGCCAGTATGCGGACAATATTAGCTATGGCCAACGATAACGACTGGAAGGCATTACCGGTCTTGTTGACCTCATTCACAAATGTGTTGATCAGGTCGCCCTTTCGCACCGATGCGAAGAACTTCCAGCTTGCATCGAAAATCCGTTCGCACGACTCATTGATCAGCCGCTTGACCACTACCATGCGCATGCGCAGGGTGCTCCAACGCACCAGGACACTGAGAATACTCATTGCGAGCACCGCGGCACCGGCCACAATCGCCGCGGAGACCAAGGACAATTCGATTCCCACTGACCCCAGGGCACGCTGCAGAAACTTAGTGATCCCCAACCATTCTTCGGTCGGCCGCTCCAGCAGCAAATCCGCCAAGGGCGCAATCGTGATTACGCTGAATCCGGAGACCAAGGCATCGACACCGAGCAACGTAACCGTGAGGGCCAGAAGCCGTGGAAAACCACGAGCAAACGCCCAGAACGCCAAAACAGATTTCAATTGAGGAATCGGGGCGGGTTCGAAGTATACCTACCGGCGCGCCAGGAGGTCCTGCGCCACTTAAAGGTCACGACATCAACGGCCGCCACGTGATAACACTACGCGCAGAGTGCGAAACAGAATGTACAGATCGAGGCCCAATGAATAGTTCTTGATGTAATAAATGTCGTACTCAAGTTTTTCGCGCGCATCGTCAACCGAGGCCCCATAGGGAAACATTACCTGCGCCCACCCGGTGATTCCCGGCTTCACCAGATGGCGAAGATCGTAATAAGGTATGTCGTGCTCCAGCTGCGCGACGAATTCTGGGCGTTCCGGACGGGGACCGATAAAGCTCATCTCGCCCACCAGCACATTCCACAACTGAGGTAGTTCGTCCAGACGCGTGCGACGTAGAAAACGTCCCACACGCGTGATACGGGGATCATCCGGCTGCGACCACTGCGGTCCCTCCGTCTCTGCGCCTACCACCATTGTTCGGAACTTGTGCAAGCGAAACGGCTCTGAGCGATAGCCGCACCTAAGCTGGTTGTAAAATGCTGGGCCCCGGCTGGTAACATGTACAACCAATGCGATCAACACGATCAACGGCAAGAACGCCAGTAATCCGATCGCCGCGAACAACATGTCCAGCGCGCGCTTGACCTTCAATTGCACCTCGTGATGGAGGAGCGAGAAACCTTGCGCGAAGGCAAACCAAGTATCTTCCAGTTCCAGCACCGGCACTTTCCACAAATACCGCTCGTAGAAATCGAAAAACTGCATGATGGGTAGACCCGCCAATCGCAGCCGCATTAGCTGCGCGATCAAGGGCTCCGGCAAAGTTTCTTCGGTAGCCAAGAGGATTCCCGAAATATTTGCCGAGAATACGGACTTCGACGAGTTTTCAACCTTGATCCGACCGTCAGAATAATCCAGTTGCACCCTGGCTAAATCGATATTCTGTTGCGGCAGAAACTCCATGTTGCCCGCTTCGCGGGTGAATCGGTGCCCTTTTCTCAACAGCTCCGCGGTGGGCCCGGACCCAATCACCAACCAGCGCGGCGCGCGGGTCATTCTTCGATCGATTCGGCTCGCTAAATAGCGTACCGCTGCGGCCCAGACCGCAAACAGAAGCAGTGCGGCTGGAAGGTTGCCGCGATAAAACAACTCACTGGTATCCGTCGCCTTTGTCACGTAAATCACCGATGCCATGATTGCTCCGCTGACAGCTACGCCGACAAATGCACGAATCGAGGTCCTGAGTGCCGCCGATAATTCACGGTCTAGTCGGTAGGCGCTCATGACATACAAACAAAATATGGTCAGCACGATGACGCCGCCGAGCCTGAGATCGACTTCCCGTACCCAATAACCAAGGCGCCATTCATGCACTAAGCCAAGTGCTACATACAGCGCAGCGATATCCAGGATCACCAACATGATCCCGAAATACCAATTTCGATGCAGCCACTTTGGCACTATCTGTTTACATCCGGTTCGGCTTGCGGTGGCGAGATAAACTCAACGCTTGTGTTGTCGCAAGAAGGCTTCACGCTCCGCGTGCTTGATATCCACGGCCATCATCTCTGACACCAGCTCATCAAAGCTTGTTTTTGCTTGCCAGCCCAGTTCGTCGCGTGCTTTCTTTGCATCGCCGAGTAGGGTTTCCACCTCCGCGGGCCGAAAATATCGTGGATCCACTCGCGTGATGGTCTTGCCCACGAGACTATCCAATGTTGCGTCGGTAGGGACCTGCGAATCATCATAGCCGTCAACGATGCCAACCTCGCTCTCACCGGATCCTTCCCAACGCATTTTGATGCCGATATTTTCTGCCGCCACGTTGACGAAATCCCGCACCGTGCGCTGCTCGCCGGTCGCGATCACATAATCTTCGGGCGTATCATGTTGCAGCATCAGCCATTGCATCTCGACATAATCCCGCGCGTGACCCCAATCTCGTTTGGCGCCGAGATTTCCGAGATAGATGCAATCATCAAGACCGTACGCGATACGGGCAAGCGCGCGAGTAATCTTACGCGTCACAAAGGTCTCGCCACGAATCGGCGACTCATGGTTGAACAGGATGCCGTTACACGCAAAAAGCCCGTAGGCCTCTCGATAGTTCACCGTAATCCAGTACGCATAAAGCTTCGCAACGCCATAGGGTGAACGCGGATAGAACGGCGTGGTTTCCCGCTGCGGCGTTTCCTGCACCTTGCCAAACAGTTCCGACGTTGACGCCTGATAGAATCGCGTTTTGTCTTCCAGGCCAAGAATTCGAATCGCCTCAAGCAGACGCAATGCACCCAGTGCGTCTGCATTGGCGGTATACTCCGGTTCTTCAAACGATACGGCGACGTGACTTTGCGCCGCGAGATTGTAGATTTCGTCCGGTTGCACTTTTTCCGTGATATGAATAAGGCTTGTCGAGTCGGTCATGTCACCATGGTGGAGCACGAACTTCCGGCCATCGATGTGTGGATCCTGATAAAGATGATCTATGCGCTCAGTATTAAAAAGCGAAGTCCGCCGTTTAATGCCGTGGACCTCATAACCCTTTCCAAGTAGAAACTCGGCCAGGTAGGCGCCGTCCTGTCCGGTAATTCCTGTAATCAGTGCTTTCTTCATCTCAAACCACCCTGTTCAATTCTATTATTCGGTTTTGGCCTACTTGATGCCGTAGTATTCCTTGTACCACTGAACGAATCGTGGAATGCCCACCTCAACCGGGGTATCGGGCTTGTAACCCACTCCGGCTGAGAGGTCCGCGGTGTCAGCGGAGGTGGCCGGCACATCGCCGTCCTGCATGGGCAGCAGATCCAACTTCGCCTTTTTGCCCAGGCTTTCTTCCAGCACTTCGATATAACGCATGAGCTTGACCGGATTATTATTGCCGATGTTATAAACCCTCCAGGGCGCATAACTGGTCGCCGAATCCGGCGCATCACCGCCCCACTCCGGGTCTGGTTGGGCCGGATTATCAATAACCCGTATGACACCTTCAACGATATCGTCGATATAGGTGAAATCTCGAACCATGTTGCCTTCATTGAATACCGGAATCGGCGTGTCCTCGAGAATGCCCTTTGTGAATTTGAACAATGCCATGTCGGGCCGACCCCAGGGGCCGTAGACCGTAAAAAATCGCAACCCCGTACAAGGTAGCGCGTACAAATGTGAATAGCTGTGGGCCATCAATTCGTTGGCTTTTTTCGACGCGGCGTAAAGCGATACCGGGTGATCCACGTTATCATGCTCAGAGAAAGGCAATTTGGTATTTGCACCGTAGACCGAGCTCGAAGAGGCGAATACACAGTGCTTGACGCCGCCATGGCGACAGCCCTCAAGAATGTTTCCGAAACCAACCAGATTGGCATCGATATAGGCGGCGGGATTCTCGATCGAATAACGCACCCCGGCCTGGGCCGCCAGGTTCATCACCGCATCAAACGAATGTTGCTGAAACAGATCTGCCATCGCGCCGCGGTCGACAATGTCCAGGTGCTTGAATTCGAAAGCCTCCTTTTCCTGCAAGCGTGCGAGACGCGCTTTTTTCAGATTCACATCGTAGTAGTCGTTCAAGTTGTCGACACCCACCACTTCGTCGCCCCGTTCGAGCAGGCGCAGACCGAGAGTCGACCCGATAAACCCGGCGGCACCCGTAATCATGACTTTCATTGCCTATTACCCGTTAGCAAAAATTTGATTCTTGAGTTTGGTCGGCAGTCGCGTGTATTGCTAGAGCCGCCAGACCGAGAGACCTAGATTCGCCAGTGCCGTCGCGTCGCAGGCCGATTTGACATCAATAAAACATCCACCCGCCACAACCTTCTCCGCAAGTCGGGACAGTGGTTTTTCCCGGTAGGGACGATGCGCCACGGCGAGCACCATCGCATCGGCCCGCGGCAAATGGTCCCATGCCTCAAGTCTCATCCCATACTCGTGAACGGCCTCGTCCGGATCGGCCAGCGGATCATGGACATGGACTTCGACACCATAACTCTGAAGTTCAGACACAATGGATGCCACTTGGGAGTTTCGCAGATCCGGACAATCCTCCTTGAACGTCAGACCGAGAATATTGACCTTGCTTTCCCGAATATGGCTGCCGGCTGCGATCATTTTCTTCACGGTTTGCTCCGCCACGAATTTGCCCATACCATCGTTAATCTGTCGCCCGGCGAGTATCACGTCAGGGTGATAACCTAGCATTTCAGCCTTGTAGGTCAGGTAATAAGGATCCACGCCGATGCAATGACCACCCACCAGGCCGGGCCGAAAAGGCAAAAAATTCCACTTAGTCCCTGCTGCCTCCAATACCTCCTCCGTGTCCAGGTCAAGGTGATTGAAAATCAGGGCAAGCTCATTCACCAATGCAATATTTAGGTCACGCTGGGTGTTCTCGATGACCTTGGCCGCCTCGGCCACTTTGATCGACGACGTAGGATATACGCCGGCCTCCACCACACTCGAATACAGTGCCGCCAACAGATCCCGCGTGGATGCGTCGTCAGCTGCTACCAGTTTCACGATGCTGCGCAGAGTATGTTCTTTATCACCGGGGTTGATGCGTTCCGGCGAATAACCGATATGAAAATCCTCTTTCCAGATCATTCCGGATACTCTTTCCAACACCGGCACGCACACCTCCTCGGTAGCTCCCGGATATACCGTCGACTCATAGACCACGATCGCGCCACGTTTCATATGCTGGCCCACGGTCTCGCTGGCGCCGATCAGGGCTCGGAAATCCGGCCGGCGCGCATGATCAATCGGCGTCGGAACTGCGATGATGACGACATCCGCTTGCGCTATATCCCTGGGATCATCGCTCACCATCAGTTTCGTGGCACGGTCGAACTCCTCGCCACTGACTTCGCCGGTTGGGTCATGCTGCTTGCGGTAATGCGCGATCTTTTCACCATTCGGATCGAAACCGATAGTACGCAGGTGCTCACCGAGTGCCACCGCCAACGGCAGACCCACATAGCCGAGACCAGCTACCGCAACATGGATATCGGATATGTCTCTAATTTCACTCATTGCACGAGAAAACTGTTCGCAGTGTATTAAAAAGCACGCTACCGCCCTGCAGAACACATTTACGAGTTCCGCATAGGCTAATCAGGCACTCCCTGCCGATGGTCTTCCTAGTTTCTAGTGCTCACCGTCCCCGGCGGCGCCATTAAGACCCAATACCTTGGGCACCAGCAGACGTTCCGTCCCCACCGCATCGACGAGCACCTCATACGTGGCGAGGGGTGACTGCAGGTCAGTCAACACACAGGCATCGAAAGGTTCGGAGTCGGCAATCTGGCGCCACACCGGCTTGGAGAAAAATTGTTTCTTGTCGGACGCCGGATCGTAGATGCCAATGATCTCAACGGGTGACTCGGAGGCGCGCAGAATCGCGATCTCGGCCAGATCCGAAAGGCCGCACAGCAGCAGCCGCTGCCAACCCGCTTTTTGGCACAATCCGTAGATGGATGTGCAGGATTCAGCGGCCGCGCGATAAAACGTGAGCGACGACGAAAGATACTTTGCGGTGAGACGGGCCTTCTCGGAGAAACCCTGCGGGGTGAGGTAATACAGGTAACGGTTCGCCGGGGCGTCGTGAATCTTGATCAGTCCCTTGCGGGCACAGCGTTTCAGATAGGAATTCGCCAGGCCCAGCGCCACGCCCATGTGCCGGGCCAGACGCCGTTGGCTCAGATCGCTCTCTTGCTCGATCGCGTTAAGGAGTTCCAGCGTCAGCCGGTCCTCCTTGGTGCCTCCCTCGTTCATGGGTTGAACACTATAAATTAACCGAGGTTTTTACGTCAACCTCTTGAAATTAAAAAAAATAGCTGATGGTAGGACCTTTAACGCGCCGTGGTCTTGTCGGGTCTATGTTGCCCGTTTCGCTCCAAGCACGTCACCGCCGCCGAACGCTGTTCAATTAGTGAACACTATAGAAGCCGGACGCGAACGAGTCAACCGGCGAATTGGCCGGTCAGTGGGCCGATTCGAGCTGGGAAATATCGACTTTCGCGCGGGCCTGCCGGCCGACGATGTCAAGCAGCACCACCACCCGATCGCGGGCGGTCTTGGCGAGAAATACGCCCTCATACCCCATCATGGGGCCCTCGGCGATGCGCACCGCATCGCCCTTTTTGAAGTCACCGATGGGCAGTTCGTGTATGCCCTGCCCGTCCTCGGATTCCCGCAGCAATTGCACCAACTCCTCCGGCACCACCGTGGGGTCGGGGCCGAAACGCACCAGCGAGGTGACCCCCAGGGTCGAACGAATCGGCGCCCAATTGTCGGTTTCGGTATCGAGATGAATGAACAGATAACGCGGGAACATGGATTCGACGCGAATCGCACTCTTGCCCGCGCGGCGGCGGCGCTGGCGAATGAGCGGCAAGTAGGTTTCGTACCCCTGTCGCTCGAGGTTCAGTTTCGCGATCTCGTCGCCGCGCGGCTTACAGTAAACCAGATACCAGTTTCTCATCGATCTCCACTATCTCCGCCACCGGTGCCTCATTGACAAGTCTGCGCACGTAATCCGCGACCCCGCGTCGTACCGGGGCAAAGTTCGTTCGGTAACCCGCGTCCCGCAGCCTGCGAATGTCCGCACGGGTATACGGCTGATAACGCCCCTGGATACTCGCCGGCATCTCAAAATAGGTCAAAATTCCCGTCTTCCGCATCGTTGCCAGATCAAGCGACGTCTCGCCGCGCGCCGCGCGCATCGTATTGATTACCTGCTGCGCCACGGCGTTGAAACTTGCGGCGGCACCGGTACCCACATTATAGATCCCGCTATGACGGGGGTCATCCAGAAAAAAGAGATTTACCTTGACGACGTCCTCGACGGTCACGAAATCCCGCGCCTGCTCACCGTCGCCGACACCATCGCTGCCGGCGAACAGCCGCACCTGACCCTCCGCTGCGAAGGCCTTCTGCAGCTGGTGGACCATGGATGCCATGCGCCCCTTGTGGCGCTCGTCGCTGCCGTAGACATTGAAGTACCGCAGCCCAACTACGGGCGCGCGCAGTGCTGTCAGGTGCGAGCGCACAAACTCGTCGAACGCCAACTTGTAGCTGGCATAGCCATTGAGCGGTTGCTCACAGGATTGTTGTTCACGAAATTCACTGCCGGCCCCATACACCGACGCGGAAGAAGCATAAACCAGCGGGATGCGCCGTTCCTGACATACTGAAAATATGCGTTGCGAGTATTCAAGGATGTTGGCACGCAGATAATCCGCATCCGTACATAAGGTATCGGTACAGGCGCCATGGTGTAGCACCGCGGTAAACCGCGACGCCAACCGGCCATTCAGGCCGGTTGCAATGAATTCCTCTTCGTCCATGCACTCCGCGTAACGGCATCCATGCAGATCCCGTGATTCAATCGCCGCCGCAGAATCCACAAGCAGAATCTCATCGACACCCCGCTGATTCAGCGCGCGAACAAGATTGCCGCCGATAAAGCCCGCACCCCCGGTGACGACGATCATGCCGTTCCCTGTTGCGCAAATACTTCTTTCAGTTCCGCCAGGGTTACAACGGCGGTACCAAGTTTGCCGACGACGATACCCGCCGCGGCATTCGCAACCGCGAGCGCGTCGTCGATATTGATCTTGCCGCCCACCGCCGCGGCCACCACCGCAATCACCGTGTCACCCGCACCGGTGACATCGTAGACTTCGCGCGCCCGTGCCTGGCTGTGTAACGCAGAACCGCCTTTACCGAACAAGGACATGCCCTGTTCACTGCGGGTAAGCAGCAGTTGATCGATATCCAGATCATCGAGCAGTGCGCCTACCGCAGAGGCCAGTGCATCGTCCGATGCCCAGGGACCCACCACCTGTTCCAACTCGCGGACATTGGGAGTGATGAGATTGGCGCCCCGGTAACGGGCAAAATCAAGTCCCTTGGGATCGACTATGACCGGAACTCCGGCATCGCGCGCGGTGGAAATCATCTCGGCGATATGCAAAAGACCACCCTTGCCATAATCCGACAGGATCACCGCATTACACTGGTCAATTACGTCCTTGAAGTCCTTCAAACAACGGTGCAGCACTTCATGACTCGGTGGGGTCTCCGAATCGATGCGAATGAGTTGCTGGTTGCGGGAAATGATACGCAGTTTGACTGTCGTCGCGGTTTCCGGATCGATACCCATGCGACAATCGATGCCCGAGGCTCCGAGGATTTGCGCCAGGCTGCGGCCAGCTTCGTCGTCCCCGACCGCGGACAGGAGCGTGCAGCGCGTACCCAGCGCGGCCACATTGCGCGCCACGTTGGCAGCGCCGCCGGCGCGTTCTTCGCGCTGACCCACCGAGATCACCGGCACCGGCGCCTCCGGCGAGATCCGGTCGACGTCACCGAACCAGTACCGATCCAACATGACGTCCCCGACCACGAGGACATGGGAATCGGCCAGGCTATCGAAATCGAACATGGGCTCGCTTATTGGCGACCAATACCGTAGTAGACGAATCCGGCCTTACGCAATTGCTGCGGATCGAAGATATTGCGGCCATCGAACACCACCTTCTGCCGCATTCTGCGCGCCATCTCCTCGAGATCAAGCGATCGGTAGACCTTCCACTCGGTGACGACGATAAGTGCGTCGACCCCATCCAGGGCGCTATAGGGATCCTCGTGGAAACGCAGATCGTCTCGCTCGCCATATATACGGCGCGCCTCTTCGATTGCCACCGGGTCGTGGGCATCGACCTCGGCGCCCCGCTCCCATAGAAGCTCGATTGCCGCGCGACTGGGCGCATCGCGCATGTCGTCGGTGTCCGGCTTAAACGACAAACCCCAGAGACCGAAGCGAAGTCCTGTTAGATCGTCGCCAAAATGGGCCGCAACCTTGTCCACCAGGATACGTTTCTGGCGCTTGTTGACCGCCTCGACCGCCGCCAGAATTACGGAGCGATGGCCGTACTGTTCGCCGGTCTTGTACAGGGCCTGCACGTCCTTCGGAAAACAGGAGCCGCCGTAGCCACAGCCCGGATAAATAAAGTGGTAGCCGATGCGCGGATCGGCACCGATACCGCGGCGCACGGCCTCGATATCTGCCTCCAGCAACTCCGCAAGATTGGCCAGGTCATTCATAAACGAGATCTTGGTCGCCAACATGGCGTTGGCGGCATATTTTGTCAGTTCCGCGGAGCGGATATCCATATGGATTACACGCTCGTGGTTACGATTGAACGGCGCATAGAGTTCCCGCATCTTCTCCTCAGCCCGCTCATCGTTCGCGCCGACTATGATACGGTCCGGCTTCATAAAATCGTCAACCGCGGCGCCTTCCTTCAGGAATTCGGGATTCGAAACCACGCTGAATGGGATGTCGACACCGCGCGCCGACAGCACCGATTGAATCGCTGCCTTGACTTTATCCGCGGTGCCTACCGGCACCGTGGATTTGGTGACCACGACCCGATAATCGTCGATGGACTGGCCGATCCCCTTGGCCACGGCCAGCACGTGCTGCAGGTCCGCGGAACCGTCTTCATCAGGCGGCGTGCCGACAGCAATCATAATGACTTCGCCCTGGCGGACACCCTCGTCGAGATCCGTCGTAAATGACAGCCGCCCCGCCTGGGTATTCTCCTTGATCAGCGCATCCAGGCCGGGCTCATAAATCGGAATCTTGCCAGCCCGCAGGTCGATGACCTTATCGACATCGTTGTCGACGCAGATCACGTGATTTCCTACCTCCGCGAGGCAGGTCCCCGTGACGAGCCCGACATAACCTGTACCGACGACTGTGACCTTCATGTGCGGTTCTCTATCCAAAAAACAAATGGGCGCCCAGCGCCCATGTCACTCAAACAGGAGCGATTATCCGGTTTTTTGCGGTGCTGTCGAGTCCGGCACACGCAAGCGAAAGCCGCCTGCGGTCAAAAAAGGGGCGCCCGTGACGGGCGCCCCTGAAATGACGTTACTGCGTCAAAACCGTACGTCTATTTTTTTACATTCCGCTCGGGCTGGTCCAGGAGGATATCCGTCCGATTACGTTCGAGCAGCTTCGGTCCGATCCCCTTGACGTTCATCAGGTCGTCCGCCGAATGGAACGGCCCGTGCTCATCACGGTAGCTGACAATGGCTTCCGCGGTGCGCATGCCGACGCCATAGAGCGCGTCCGCGAGTGTCGCCGCATTCGCCTTGTTGACGTTGACCGGGGCCGCGCTGGCGGCGATTGAGGTGAGTGCGATAACGCACGCGAGAACTGCAGATTTCAGAAGTGTCATCCTTGTAACCTCCATGTTTTCCGTTGATTGAAATGCACCCAATCCGATGAGTGCACAGTGTTATGTTAACCCACCTCCATCAGATGTCAATCCTCGCCGATCTCGGCCCGCAGGGCCGCGAGCGCTGTCATGGGCTCGTCCGCCTGTGTGATCGGGCGGCCGACTACCAGATAGTGCGCCCCCGCGGCAACCGCCGCGCCGGCGGTCGTGACGCGCCGCTGATCCCCGACCGCGGCACCTTGCGGTCGTATACCCGGTGTCACTAACACGAACTCCGGCCCCAGCGAATCGCGGAGCATGGCGGCCTCATTGGCTGAACACACTACCCCGTCGAGCCCCGTCGCCTGCGCCTGGGACGCGAGTCGCGTCACGTTGTGCGCGGCATCCTCCGCCAGCCCGATGTCGACCAGTTCCGCATCGTCATGGCTGGTAAGAATCGTCACCCCGGTAAGTAGCGGTCGCGTGCCATGCGCGGCGGCAATTGCCTCGCGGGCGGCACTCAACATGCGCGGCCCGCCCAGGGTGTGCACATTGAGCATCCAGACACCGAGGTCCGCTGCACTGCGGCAGGCCTGTGCTACCGTATTCGGAATGTCGTGGAATTTTAAATCGAGAAACACCTCGAAGCCGCGCTGACGCAACGCCTCGACGATCTGCGGCCCGGCCGCGGTAAAGAGTTCGAGTCCAACCTTCACGCGACATTGCGTCGGCACGAGCCGGTCGGCGAAGTCCAGGGCATCCACCTGGGACGGAAAATCCAGGGCGACTATGATACGCGGTGCTGACACGGGAGCAATCTCATTGTGCAACCGGGCTCAGAATCGGAATCATGGTATTCCAACCTTTGCAGCTCGGGCATTGCCAGTGGAGGGACTTGCCCGTGAAACCACAGCTCTCGCAGGCATACGGGAGTTGTTTCTCGAGTAAGTCAGCAATGATTGTCTGCAGCAGCTCCAGATCCTGTTTACCTTTATCATTCGCAACCGCCGATTTCAGTTCGATCAGGCGATAGAGGCCTTGAATTGTCGGCATTTTTCGCAGCCACTCGACGACGAACTCCTCTGCCTGTTTCGGGCCTTCGTTACGCTCAAGGACATCGGCCAGCGCGAGCATCAACTTCACGCCGCCGCGACGCTCCAGGCCTGCGCGCAGGAACGTGCGCAGGCCGTCTTCGTCATTCTGTGCACGATAGATATCACTGATCCAGTCAACCACTTCACCGAGGTATTTCGGGTCCTGATCTTCCACCTTGCGCCAGGTCTTGACCGCTTCCTTCAGTTCACCCTGACGCACGCGCAGATGCCCGAGTAACATGGTTGCGCGCACGCAACGCCGGTCCGCGGACAATGCGCGACGCGCCATCGCCTCCGCCTCCACGAGATCGTTCGCCGCACGCGCTTCCTCTGTCAATTCACAATAGTATTGTGCGATGACATCGTCGCGCTTCTCACCCAAAACCCGCGCCAGACGCTGGGATGTGGAAATCGCTTTATCCCACTCCTTTTCCTGCTCGTAGATGTGTACGAGATTGCGTAACGCCTGTTCGCCGTGTTGCTGCACCTCCGCCAGCTCGAGACACAGGTTTTCCGCGCGATCGAACAGGCCGGCTTTCAAGTAGTCCTGCGCCAGCTCGAACAATGCCTGGGAACGTTGATCCTTATCGAGATTCGGCCGCGCGATCAGATTCTGGTGAATTCGTGTCGCGCGCTCGACCTCACCACGCCGGCGAAACAGATTGCCGACCGCCAGGTGTGTCTCGACGGTTTCCGAATCGATCTCGAGCGCTTTGACAAAGACCTCGATGGCCTTGTCGGGTTGTTCGTTCAGCAGGTAGTTGAGGCCTTTGAAGTAGGCCGAGGGTAATTGGTACTCGGACTTCTTTGCCTGCTTCTTGTGATCCCACTTTGCCGCCAACCAACCGGACGCGGCGGCAAGTGGCAAGAGTAGCGGCCACAGTATATCGATCACGTCAGATGGAATCCTTGATCGGCAGCGAGCGAAGATTGGTTATTTCCTGTTCCATCTTCGATACTTCCTTGCGGCTGCGTGAGAGTTGACGCCGCGCGCGGAACACGCTTTTCAGCGTCCCAAGATACCCCAACACTACGCCGATCAATAAGGTGGCCAGAAGCAACAAGGACATGGGGACGGACCGCTCGATATCAAAGTAGTACTTGACCGTGACCGTATCCTGATTGTGTAAGTGAAACGTAACTCCCACCACAACAAGGACGATGATGAGGAGTAAATTAAAAAGTGTTTTCATGCTACCTCCGGGCTCTTATCGAGAGTCTCCTGGCGCTGTTACCGTAGACATACCTATCACCCACCCTGCGGGCGCCGATCCACCATGCGACGACGCTTCAATTCAGCAAGAAATGGGGAGAATCGGCCAGATACTATACGCAATGTACGGGCAAAACGGTATCGGAGGGCATCGACCGGCACAGCGACGCGGTCGCGTACGACGAGGTGAATGCGCCGCAGGTCGGCGACGATGAAATTGGAACTACAGGGCGCGGCGGCGGGGACGCGCGTGTAATCGGCGTCGCTTAACCGGTGTTATTCTCACGTTCCCGGCGCGCTGCGTTATCCACCCGCTCGCGCAGTTCCTTGCCGGGTTTGAAATGCGGCACATACTTATCGGGAACGTTCACCGCATCACCGGTCTTGGGGTTACGACCCACGCGCGATGGACGGTGATGCAGGGAAAAACTGCCGAAACCACGGACCTCGATACGATCACCCGTGGCAAGCGCGTCGGCCATCTGCTCCAGGAGCTCCTTAACCGCCAGCTCGACATCACGAAATACCAACTGTGGCTGCTGTGCTGCGAGTGCGTCGATCAAGTCAGATTTCGTCATCTTGGCCCGCTATCCCCCACCGTTCTCAATGTGATTATTCGGTGTCCTTCTTCTCAGCCAGCTGTTCCTTCAATTTGTCACCCAAGGTCGTGCTTGCGGCCGGTCCACGGCTTGCATACTCCTGCACGGCAGCATTCTCCTGGTCGGCCTCGCGCGCCTTGACCGAAAGCGAGATCCCGCGATTCTTACGATCGATGCTGGTGATCTTGGCGTCCAGCGTGTCACCCTCGTTGAGCACGGTACGGGCATCTTCCACCCGCTCGCGCGCAAGTTCCGATGCGCGCAGGTAACCTTGCACAGCGCTGGTCAATTGTATGACCGCGCCCTTGGCATCGACGCTGACCACCTTACCGTTGACCAAGCTGCCTTTGCCATGCTCGGCGACATAGGTCGTGAAGGGATCGGCGTTAACCTGCTTGACCCCGAGCGAAATACGCTCGCGCTCCGGATCGACAGACAACACAACCGCCTCGATCTCATCGCCCTTCGCGAAATCCCGCACCGCATCTTCACCCGGTTTATCCCAGGATAGATCACTGAGGTGAATTAAACCATCGATACCGCCGTCCAGGCCGACAAAGACACCGAAATCGGTGATCGATTTAATCGTACCGTGAACCTTGTCACCCTTGTCGTTGTTATCCGCAAACTCTTTCCATGGGTTCGACTGACATTGCTTTATGCCGAGCGAAATTCGGCGGCGCTCTTCATCGATATCGAGCACCATCACCTCGACTTCATCGCCGACGTGGACCACCTTCGCGGGTTGCACGTTCTTGTTGGTCCAATCCATTTCGGAGACATGGACCAGGCCTTCGACGCCTTCTTCCAGCTCAACGAAACAACCGTAGTCGGTGAGATTGGTAACCTTACCGAACACACGCGTACCTTCGGGGTAGCGACGTGGCAGATCCAGCCACGGATCGTCACCCATCTGCTTCATGCCGAGGGAGACGCGATTACGCTCACGATCAAACTTGAGTACGCGGGCTTCGATTTCGTCCCCCACATTGAGAACTTCAGAGGGATGCTTGACCCGCTTCCAGGAAATGTCCGTGATATGCAGCAGGCCGTCGATACCGCCGAGATTCACGAACGCACCGTAATCGGTGAGATTCTTCACGATTCCCTTGACGATCTGGCCTTCCTCCAGATTCGCGAGCAGGGTCTCGCGCTCCGCGGACATCTCTGTCTCAACCACCGCGCGACGCGATACCACTACATTGTTGCGGCGACGGTCCAGCTTGATGATCTTGAATTCGAGTTCCTTGCCTTCCAGATAGGTAACGTCTTTCACCGGCCGTACATCAACAAGCGATCCCGGCAGGAAGGCGCGAATGGTTTCGATCTGCACGGTGAAGCCACCCTTGACCTTGCCGGTGAGCATACCGGTGACGATGGCGCCCTCTTCCGACGCCTTCTCCAGATCGTCCCAGGCCTTGGCGCGACACGCCTTTTCCCGCGACAACCGGGTCTGGCCGAAGCCGTCTTCGATGGCTTCAATGGCGACTTCGACCGCGTCGCCGACCTGGACGGTTAAATCCCCGTTAGCGCTGCGAAACTGGGCGGCGGGAATCTCGCCTTCGGTTTTTAATCCTGCATTGACGATGACGAAGTCATCATCGACGTGGACCACCTCACCCACCGTGACCTGGCCGGGGCGCATCTCCGCCTTACCCAGGCTCTCTTCGAACATTTCAGCAAAACTTTCGCTCATACCTTGTCGCAGACCTAACAAAACAATGAATGCCCCTTGCCGAGGCGGTTACCGCGCCAATCGACACCGGACGCAAAAATCCAGATTGTTTAAAGAATCTGGTACCCGTCAGCTCACCGTCTGGTCAGCCGAATGCAATCGATCCCAAATTCGCGCGACGACCTCGTCCACGGAAAGTGTTGAGCTGTCGACATGATAGCCATCCACAGCAGGCCGTAACGGTGCCACCGCGCGATTGGCGTCGCGCGCGTCGCGCTCGCCAATCCCTGAAATGAGGCGCGGAAGATTAACATCCAATCCCTTTTCCTTCAACTGCTTATAGCGCCTTTCGGCCCGCACTTCCGGGCTCGCGTCGAGGTAGACTTTGAGTCCCGCATCCGGGAATACCACGGTCCCCATATCGCGTCCCTCGGCCACCAGGCCCGGGGCACGGCGCTGCGCGCGCTGCAGCCCCAGCAGGGCGTCCCGCACCGCCGGGCGCACCGCCAGCTGCGAGGCCATATTCCCGCATTCCTCGGTGCGTATCGCCGCGCTGACCTCGCGCCCGTCGAGCCACACCTCGGCCGCCGCCTCGGGCCGGACCCGAAACTCCAGCACAAGCGCGCGGGCACAGGCCACCACCGCGGCATCGTCTGCCGGATCGATGCCGGCCTCTGCCACGGCCGCCGCGAGCACTCGATAGACCGCGCCGCTGTCCAGATAGTGCCAACCGAGGCGCGCAGCGAGAATCTGGCTCACGGTGCCCTTGCCCACCCCGCTCGGCCCGTCGATGGTCAGTACCGGTACGATCCTGGTCATCGGCGACTCATGGGGTGACGACCCGCAATTCGAGTCCCGCCGTGGTGGCCAAGTCGACGAAATTCGGAAACGACGTCGCCACATTGGCACAATCGCCGATAGTGATCGCGGATTGTGCGCCCAGCGACGCCATGGCGAAGGCCATGGCGATACGATGGTCACCCTGGCTATGCACCGTGCCGCCCTCGAGCCCACCGCCGCGAATCGCAATGCCGTCCGGAAATTCCTCGACGTCGACCCCCAGGGCGCCGAGACCCTGGGCCATCGCGGCGATACGGTCGCTCTCCTTCACCCGCAACTCCTCGGCACCACGCAGCACGGTTTCACCCTCGGCGCAGGCCGCGGCGACAAATAGGGCCGGGAATTCGTCGATCGCCAGCGGCACCTGATCCTGCGGCACGGTGATGCCATGCAGATTCGCGCTGCGCACCAACAGATCCGCCACCGGCTCACCGCCGGCGGTGCGCTCGTTGCGCACGTCGATGTCCGCACCCATGGCGTTGAGCAGGTTCACGACACCGATGCGGGTCGGATTCATGCCCACGTGCTCCAACAACAATTCGGAATCCTTTGCGATCGAGGCCCCCACCAAAAAAAACGCCGCGGACGAGATGTCTCCGGGTACTTCCAGCATGCAGCCCCGCAGACGGCCGCCACCGGTGAGTTGTACCGTCGCACCTGCACGCTCTACCGTGTAACCGAAACCCTGCAGCATGCGCTCGGTATGATCCCGGGTCGGCGCCGGCTCCGTAACCCGGGTCGTGCCCGTCGCGTACAGACCCGCGAGCAGCACGGCGGATTTCACCTGCGCGCTGGCCACCGGCAGCGTGTAGTCGATGCCGTGCAGCCCGTGCCCACCCGTAATGCGCAGCGGCGGACAACCACCCGCGGCGGTGTCGATACGCGCACCCATATTGTTCAGGGGCTCCGCCACCCGGGTCATGGGTCGGCGCGACAGAGAGTCATCGCCGATTAAAGTACTGTCGAAGGGCTGGCCCGCAAGCAGGCCCGCGAGCAGACGCATGGCGGTGCCTGAATTGCCCATGTCCAGCGGTCCGCCCGCCGCCTGCAGGCCGTGCAGACCGACCCCGTGCAACGTCAGGCGGCCATCGACCGGGCCTTCCGCGCTTAGCCCCATGGCACGACACGCCGCCAGCGTCGCCAGGACGTCCTCCCCCTCCAGCAACCCGCTGACACGGGTCACGCCATCGGCGATGGCGCCCAGCATCACGGCACGATGGGAGATGGACTTATCGCCCGGCACCCGCAGGGTGCCCCGCAGCTGGCCACCGGGGGCCACCTCAAAGGTCGGGGATGACGCACGGGATGACATAGCGACCAACGGTGCGCGGATTATTCCGGTGACGCGCTTTGCGACGCCGGCGACAGCTTGCTGTCACGGGCCTGTTTCGCGCGCCGAAACGTCGCGAGCAGCTGCTCCGCATCCCCCGCCGCGACCGCGCGGGACAACTCGCCCAACAAGGCCTGGTAACTGTCCAGGCTGGCGATGAGTGCGTCGCGATTGGCGATGCAGATGTCACGCCACATGGTCGGATCGCTCGAGGCGATGCGCGTGAAGTCATAGAAACCCCCGGCGGCGAGATCGAACATGGCATCGCTGTCGTCCGCCCGCGCCAACAGGTCGACCAGCGCATAGGCCAGCATATGCGGCAGATGGCTGGTGTGGGCAAGGATACGATCATGATCCGTGGCCGACATCTCCAGCACCGTGGCGCCGGTCGCCTGCCAGAGGGAACGGATACGCGCCAGCGCGGCACTATCGGTGTCCGCATCCGGCGTCAGAATCACGCGACGACCGTCGAACAGTTCGGCGAAGGATGCCGCGACCCCGGAACGCTCGGTGCCGGCGATGGGATGGCCCGGCACGAATCGCGCGTACGCCGCGCCCAGCGATTTTCGTGCCGCCGCGATTACGCTGCCCTTCACGCTGCCCACGTCGGTGATCACCGCGTCCGGTGCCAGCGCCGGTGCGATCTGCGCACACACCTCAACTACGGTGCCCACCGGCGTGGCAATGATCACGATGTCGGCCCCGTCCACGGCGGCGGCGACAGAGTCGGCGCCACGATCGATGACCCCCAGAGACTGCGCCTCGCGCAGGTGCGCCGGGTCACGCCCGGCACCCACCACCTCGCCCACCACACCGGCGTGACGCAGGGCGCGGGCCAGCGAGCCGCCGATGAGGCCGACGCCGATGATCGCGATCCGGGGGCCGTTGGGGGTCGAATTTTCCATTAAAGTGAAACCTTAATTACCAAAGATATCATTATGATTTTGCGTAAAAAATACTGCAAGGAACCCCGTGGAGCGGGAAGGGTTCAGTTTATCTTCCACGGCGACTGAAGGCCCGCCAAGCGTCGTCCGACCTTGCGCGACGCAGGGGCAGCGAAGCGCAAGGTCGCGATTCGAGCGGGACAAGGACGTCCCGCGAGATTAAGCGCGGCGGGCATCCAGGCGGCGTGCGGCAACTGGGTAGATCGAGCCACTGCCGTGATCATCACGTTGCCCCCAATGCCGCGGCGAGCGCGTCCAGCGCGCGCCGGTTCTCCTCGGCGCGGCCGATGCTAACACGCAGATGCCGTGGCATGTCGTAGTTCGCCAGCGGGCGTACGATGACCCCGGCACGCAGCAGCGCCTCATAGATCGCCCCGCTCGCATCGCCTACTTCCACGCTGACGAAATTCGCCACCGACGGAATATAGGGCAACGCCAAGTCCGCGAGGCCGGCGTAACATTGCGCGAGACCGTCTCGGTTGAGTTGGCAGACATTCGTCAGATGCGCCTCATCGTCCAGCGCGGCCAGCGCGGCCGCCTGCGCCAGGCTGTTCACATTGAACGGCTGACGCACCCGGTTGAGCAGGTCGGCGATGTCCCCGCTCGATACCGCATAGCCCATGCGTAGTCCGGCCAGACCGTAGGCCTTGGAGAAGGTGCGCGTCACCACGAGCTGCGGATACTTGTCCAGCAGTTCGATGCCATTGGGGTAGTCGGTCTCGGCGACGTACTCGAAGTAGGCCTCGTCCAGCACCACGATCACATGCTCGGGCATGACCTCGAGAAACTGCTCCAGGGCCGCGGCACCGAACCAGGTGCCGGTGGGATTGTTCGGATTCGCGAGATAAACGATACGGGTGGCCGCGTTAACCGAGGCGAGGATAGCCTCGAGATCGTGACCCCAGTCCTGCGCCGGCACCGTCACCGGTCGCGCCCCCACGGCCTGGGTCACCAGGGCGTAGACCAGAAAACCGTATTGGGAGAAGACGACTTCGTGGCCCGGGCCGGCGAAGGTGCGCGCCACCAGATCGAGCACATCGTTGGAGCCGTTACCCAGCGTGATTTGCTCCGCCGCGACACCGAGCCGCGATGCCAGGCGCGCCTTGAGTTCCGGCCCGTCTCCTTCTGGATAACGCGCAATCTCCGGCAGGGCGCCGCGCACCGCATCCAGCGCCTGCGGCGACGGTCCGATGGGATTCTCGTTCGAGGCCAGCTTGATGGCATCGCGAATCCCATAGTCGCGCTCAAGGGCCTCGATGGGTTTACCCGGCTGATAAGGCTCGAGTTTACAGACGCCAGGATTCGCCAGATCGGCGGCACGCATGACTCAAAGCACCGCTTTCGGATAGGAGCCGAGCAACTTGAGCAGGCCGGCTTCATTCTCCAGGTCGCTGACCGCCGCTTGCACATTGGCATCCGCGATATGGCCCTCGACGTCGACGAAGAACACATATTCCCACAGGCCCTTGCGCGACGGCCGCGATTCGATTCGACTCATACTCACATCGTGCCGTGCCAACGGCTGCAGCAGCCGGTACAGCGCGCCGGGTCGGTTGGCGCTGGAGACCACGAAGCTGGTCTTGTCATTGCCGCTGGGGCCCGCCGCGAGGCTGCCGATGATCAGAAAACGTGTCGTATTCTCGGGGCTGTCCTCGATATTGCCGGCGAGGATCTTCAGGCCATAGAGTTCCGCCGCCATGCTGCCGGCGATGGCCGCCGCCTGCGGATCCCCCGCCACCCGTTTGGCGGCCTCCGCGTTGCTGCTGACGTCCATGATTTCCACCCCCGGCAGATTGGCGGCCAGCCACTCGCGACACTGGGCCAGTGACTGCCGGTGCGAAATTACGGTCTTGATATCGGCCAGACTGTCCGCCGCGGACAGCAAATGATGATGAATACGAAACTCGACCTCGCCGCAGATCTTGAGGTTGGAGTTGAGAAACATATCCAGGGTATGACTGACCACGCCCTCGGTGGAGTTTTCCACCGGCACGACGCCGAAATCCGCATTGCCGGCCTCGACCTCGCGGAACACTTCGTCGATCGCGGCGAGCGGCACGGTGTTGACGGAATGCCCGAAGTGCTTGAGAGCCGCGGCCTGAGTGAAGGTGCCTTCCGGGCCGAGAAACGCGATGGTCAGCGGCGTTTCCACCGCCAGGCAGGCAGACATGATCTCGCGAAAGATGCGCGCAACATCGTCGTCCGGCAGTGGGCCCTGATTGCGTTCGATGACGCGCCTGAGGATATCCGCCTCACGCTCCGGGCGATAACACACCGTCTCGCCCGTCGCCTGCTTATGTGCCGCGGTCTGCTGCGCCAGCTCGGCACGCTGATTGATCAACGCGTGAAGCTGTTCGTCAATTTCGTCGATCCGCGCCCGCAGGTCCTTAAGTGATTTGTCGTTGCTCATCCTGCGCCGTGTTATTCGTGTTTATGCCGGCCTACATCATAGACAGCGCGCCATCGCAACGCCATCGATGTGCGCGATCTTTTTCAAGACCTCGGCGGGCACCGGGCTGTCGGTATCCACTACCGTGTAGGCCATGTCGCCACGGGATTGATTGATCATATCGTGAATATTGAGCCCGGCCTCGGCCATGGCAGTGGAGATCTGACCGAGCATGTTCGGCACGTTGGCATTGGCCACCACCAGGCGATGTTCTGATCCCCGCGGCATACGAACCGCCGGGAAGTTCACCGAGTTCTGTATGTTGCCGTTTTCGAGAAAGTCGCGCACCTGCTCCGCCACCATGACCGCGCAGTTCTCCTCCGCCTCGGCGGTGGAGGCACCCAGATGGGGCAAGCCGATCACCCGCGGATGCCCAAGCAACAGGCCGTTGGGGAAATCGGTGACATAGGTTCGCAGCTTGCCCGCGTCCAGCGCGGCCACCACGGCCTTGTCATCGATGATGCCGTCGCGGGCGAAATTCAGGATCGTGGCGCCGTCCTTCATTGCGCCGACGGTCTTCTCGTTGAGCATGTCACGAGTTGCTTCGCTGAAGGGCACATGGAAGCTTACGAAGTCCACTTTGGCTAGCAACGCTTCGAGGTTCTCCGCGCGCTCCACGTCGGCGGACAATTGCCACGCCCCTTCGACGGTCAATTTCGGGTCGAAGCCAACCACTTTCATGCCCATGGTAAGCGCGATATTCGCCACCGAGCGGCCGATGGCACCCAGCCCTACCACGCCGAGGGTGCGCCCGGGCAGTTCGATACCGGCGAATTTTTTCTTCCCCGCCTCTACTTGTTTGGAAATGGCGGCATCTTCGCCTTCCAGGGCACGGGTGTAATCCCAGGCCGGACAGATATTGCGCGCCGCCAGCAGCAGGCCCGCGACCACCAGCTCCTTCACCGCATTGGCATTGGCGCCCGGGGCGTTGAACACCGGCACCCCCAGCTTGGTGAGCTTATCCACCGGGATGTTGTTGACACCGGCACCGGCACGACCCACCGCCTTGAGTGAGGTGGGGATCTCCATGTCATGCATCTTGAAAGAGCGCAGCAGAATCGCATCCGGATCGGACACATCTTCACCGACCTTGTAATTCTCTTTGGGCAGGCGCTCCAGGCCTACATCGGCGATGTTATTCAGAATGAGAACGTTATACATAAGAATTAGCCATTGCGATTTTTGAAATCGTTCATGAAATCAATCAGGGCATCCACACCGGCTTCCGGCATGGCGTTATAAATACTCGCGCGCATCCCGCCCACCGAACGATGACCCTTGAGCTGC
Organism: uncultured Gammaproteobacteria bacterium; assembly: GCA_947259975.1. Lineage (GTDB taxonomy): Bacteria > Pseudomonadota > Gammaproteobacteria > HyVt-429 > HyVt-429 > CAMYOD01. The sequence goes on along the minus strand of CAMYOD010000077.1, from coordinate 57,527 downwards.
ACCATGCCGGCCGCCTTGGTCTCGCTCAGGAAGGTCTTGTCGAGCGCGTCATCGACGAGGGTGAACGGCACATTCATCCACGAACGGCAATGCGGATCCACCGGGTTCTTGTAGAACCCGCCCGAATTGTCGATGCAATCGTAGAGCTTGCCGGCCTTGCGCTGATTGGTCGCCGCCATCGCCGCCAACCCGCCGTCGCGCTTGAGTTTGGCGAACACCAGGCCCGCCATGTACCAGGCATAGGTGGGCGGAGTGTTCGACATGGAGCCGGCCTCGGCATGCACCTGATAATTGAACATGGACGGTGTGCTCTCTGCCGCCTGCCCGATCAGATCTTCGCGCACGATCACCACGGTGACCCCGGCGGGACCGATGTTCTTCTGTGCGCCGGCATAAATTACGCCATAACGAGACACATCCAGCGGCCGCGACAAAATCGTCGAGGACATATCCGCCACCAGGGGCACGTCAGCGGTGTCCGGCACCCAGTGAAATTCGACCCCGGCGATAGTTTCGTTGGGCGTGTAATGCACGTAGGCCGCTTTCGGATCGAACTGCAGGGCATCCTGGGACGGCAGCGTGGTGAATTTGGACTCCTCGGTGGAGGCGACCACGTTCACCTCGCAGAAGCGCTTCGCCTCGGCGATGGCCTTCTTCGACCAGTGCCCGGTATTGAGATAGTCGGCGCCGCCTTTCCCGCGCAGCAGATTCAACGGCACCATGGCGAACTGGCTGGTGGCGCCGCCCTGCAGGAACAACACCTTGTAGTTCGACGGAATGTTCATCAGCTCGCGCAGATCGGCCTCGGCCTGACTCGCGATCTCCATGAACTCGGCGCCGCGATGGCTCATCTCCATGACCGACATACCGCTGCCCCGCCAGTCGAGCATCTCGCCGCGTGCGGTATCGAGAACGTCTTCGGGCAGTACGGCGGGTCCCGCGCTGAAATTAAATACTCGGCTCATTAATTGTTAATCCTGCGATGGTTAAATTGTAAGTGTGACTTAATCGTCCACTTCGGCGGATTCGTCCGCTTCGGGGGGTGACTCTTCGACCTTCTCCAGACCGGCCAGCTTCTCGTCGGCATCCAGATCGATCAAGCGCACCCCCTGCGTGTTACGGCCTTGCACCGAGATCTCGCCGACGCGAGTACGGATCAGGGTGCCGGTCGTGGTGATCAACATCGCCTCGCTCTCGTCCTCGACCAGGCGCGCGGCAACCACGTCACCGTTGCGTTCGCTGACCTGGATCGAGATCACGCCCTGCCCGCCGCGTTTGTGGACAGGAAATTCGTCCAGCCGGGTACGCTTGCCGTAGCCGTTCTCGGTCGCGGTCAGCACCGCCGTCGCGACCTCGCCCGGGCCGGTGCTGGCGATGATCTGGGAAATCACATTCTGGCCCGGTTTCAGCCCCACGCCGCGCACACCGCGCGCGGTGCGACCCATGGGCCGCACGTCACTCTCGGCGAAACGCACCACCTTGCCGGCATCGCTGAACAAGAGGATGTCCTGCACGCCCTCCGTGAGACCGACACCCACCAGTTGCGTGCCCGGGCGCAGATCGATGGCGATGATGCCACTGGCGCGGGGGCGGGAGAAATCCTTCAACGCGGTCTTTTTCACGGTGCCGTCGGAAGTACACATGAACACGAACTTACCTTCCTCGAATTCCCGGATCGGCAAGACCGCAGTGACCTTTTCTTCCGGCTGCAGGGGGAAGAAGTTGACAATCGGGCGGCCGCGCGCAGTGCGGCCCGCAATCGGCAGCTGGTAGACCTTGGACCAGTACACCTTGCCGAGATCGGAGAAGCACAGCACTGTGTCGTGGGTGTTGGCGACAAACAGATGGTCGACGAAATCCGCTTCCTTCATGCGTGTCGCGGTCTTGCCCTTGCCGCCGCGACGCTGTGCGCGATATTCCGCCACCGGCTGCGCCTTCACGTAACCGGCGTGGGACAGGGTCACGACCACGTCCTCTTCGGCGATCAGGTCCTCGGTGGTGAGATCGATCGCAGTGGTGACAATCTCGGTGCGCCGCACATCACCATAGCGCTCCCGCACCTCGTTCAATTCCTCGCGGATCACCTGCATGAGCCGATCCGGGCTCTCGAGAATCTCCAGCAGGTCCTTGATGCGGTCGAGGATCTCGCCGTACTCGTCGCGAATCTTGTCCTGCTCCAGGGCGGTAAGACGATGCAGGCGCAAATCCAGAATCGCCTGAGCCTGCTCCGGCGAGAGCCGGTAGCCGTCTTCGTGCAAACCGTAGTTATCCGCCAGGCCCTCCGGGCGTGACATCTCCGCCCCCGCGCGTTGCAACATCTCGGCGACGACGCCCGACTTCCAGACCTGCGCCATCAGTTTCTGTTTCGCCTCCGCCGGATTGGCGGCCGCCTTGATCAGCGCGATCACCGGATCGATGTTGGCGATCGCCACCGCGAGGCCTTCCAGCAGATGCGCCCGATCCCGCGCCTTACCCAGATCGTAAATGGTGCGCCGGGTAACCACCTCACGGCGGTGACGTACGAACTCTTCCAGCAGTTCCTTGAGATTGAACAGACGCGGCTGATTGTTCGCCAGGGCGACCATGTTAATACCGAACACGGTCTGCATCTGCGTGTGACGATAGAGATTGTTCAGCACCACCTCGCCGACTTCGCCGCGGCGCAGTTCGATCACCATACGCATGCCGTTCTTGTCCGACTCGTCGCGCAGTTCGGAGATACCTTCGACGCGCTTGAGCTTGACCAGTTCGGCGATCTTCTCCAATAACCGGGCCTTGTTCACCTGGTAGGGCAGCTCGTGGACGATGATGGTCTCGCGATTGCGTTTTTCATCGACTTCGATTTCCGCCCGCGCGCGCACATAGATCTTGCCGCGCCCGGTGCGATAGGCCTCGCGGATGCCACGGCTGCCGTTGATGATGCCGGCGGTGGGAAAATCCGGTCCCGGCACCCGCTCCATGAGTTCGTCGATGCTGATTTCTGCATTGTCGATCAGCGCGAGACAGGCATCGATCACCTCGTTGAGGTTATGCGGCGGCACATTGGTCGCCATGCCCACCGCGATCCCCGAGGATCCGTTGACCAGCAGATTGGGTGTGCGCGTCGGCAGCACCAGGGGCTGGGTTTCGGTTTCGTCGTAGTTGGGCCCGAAATCCACGGTATCGCGATCGATGTCCGCGAGCAGTTCGTGGGCGATACGCGCCAGGCGGATTTCGGTGTAACGCATGGCCGCCGGTGAGTCCCCGTCCACCGAGCCGAAGTTGCCCTGACCATCCACCAGCGGATAGCGCAGAGAGAAACTCTGCGCCATGCGCACGATGGTGTCGTAAACCGCGGTGTCGCCGTGCGGGTGATATTTACCGATGACGTTACCGACCACGCGGGCGGACTTCTTGTAGGCCTTGTTCCAGTCGTTGCCCATCTCGTGCATGGCATAGAGCACGCGGCGGTGCACCGGCTTGAGCCCGTCGCGGACGTCCGGCAGGGCCCGGCCGACGATCACGCTCATGGCGTAATCCAGGTAGGACTGCCGCATTTCCTGTTCGAGATTGGCGGGTACCGTTTCTTTCGCGAAGGTCTCGGTCATGAGGTGTTTTTTGTTACCAGCAGATGGATTCCCGGCGGGGTTTCCGGGAAAGCAAAATAATGTTTAAAAACAATAGTTTATTATGTTGGTCGGGCGCAGAAATAAAAACGGAATTCTACCACGAACCGCACCCCCGCCGCACGTGCGGCGAGGCTCTTTTTAGGTGAGGAAAATACTAGGCATTGGCGGTCGCAATGGCGGGCGAATCGCTCGCCATCATGGCGCGAAGCTTGGCAGTATCGGGGGCTTGCACGACCCCCTTTTCGGTGACGATGGCATCGATCAATGCGGCGGGGGTGATATCGAACACCGGGTTCCAGGCGTCGGCATCGGGTGGTGCGATGGGTGCCCCGGCGATGCGCAACAATTCCGCTGCGTCCCGCTGCTCGATGGGAATCGCGGCCCCATCCGGCGTGTCCAGATCCACGGTGCTGGTGGGGGCCACCACCATAACCTTGACCCCATGGTGACGTGCCACCAACGCTGCGGTATAGGTGCCGATCTTGTTCGCGACGTCGCCGTTGGCGGCGATACGATCCGCGCCGACGATGAGCCAGTGCACCTGCCCCTGCTGCATGAGCAGCGCCGCGGCCCCATCCGCGATCAATGTGACCGGAATGTCGTCTTGCAACAACTCCCACGCGGTCAATCGCGCCCCCTGCAACCAGGGCCGGGTCTCGTCCGCATACACCCGCTCGATCGTTCCCACCGCCACGCCGGCGCGAATCACTCCGAGCGCGGTGCCGTAGCCGCCGGTGGCGAGCGCACCGGTGTTGCAGTGGGTGAGCACGCCGCTGTGCGGCGATAGCAACGCGGCGCCCAGGGCGCCCATGTGCCGGTTCGCCGCCACGTCCTCGGCGTGAATTGCCTGTGCCTCAACTAGAAGCACAGGTTCCGGATCGCCGTCGATGCCGGCCTTCACCCGCGCCTGCAGCCGCGCCAATGCCCATTTGAGATTCACCGCCGTGGGCCGGGCCGCCAGCAACAAGGCGGCGTCCTGGCCCAGCGCGACGGTCCAGTCGTCCGGGTTCTCGCGGTAGCGTTCCCGCGCCGCCAACACCAGTCCATAGGCGGCGGTAATGCCGATCGCCGGCGCGCCGCGCACCACCATGTCGCGAATGGCCGCCGCAACCTCGGCAACTTCGGTTAGGGTGAGATACGTCTCCTGCTGTGGCAGCAGGCGTTGGTCGAGTAGCTGCAGGGCATCCTCGCGCCAGACTATGGCTTGCACGCTATCGTGATGGGGATCGCTCATGTCGGCAACATAGCCCCGCCTTCGGCGGAAGACAAGCGCCGCCGAGCGGCTGCGCGGTGCGCGCAAATCCCTTGCCCCGGCGGCAACGCACCGCTATCGTGTGCGCGGCCATGGAAACCATCGATACACTGCTCAAGGCGCGCTGGGTGATTCCGGTGGAACCGGACGGCGCCTGCCTCGACCATCACAGCGTCGCCATTCATCACGGCGACATCGTCGCGGTGCTGCCCACCGCGCAGGCCGTCGCGACCTATGACGCGACCACCGTGGTCGAGTTGTCCAACCACGCGCTTATCCCCGGGCTCGTCAACACCCATACTCACGCCGCCATGAGCCTGTTTCGCGGCCTGGCCGACGACCTGCCGCTGATGGACTGGCTCAATCATCATGTCTGGCCCGCGGAGACGAAATGGGTCAACGAACAGTTCATCCACGACGGGACGCAACTGTGTATCGCGGAGATGTTGAAAAGCGGCACCACCTGTTTCAACGACATGTATTTCTTTCCCGATGAAGTAGCGCGGGTGTGCATCGCTGCCGGCATGCGCGCCTGTGTCGGCCTCATCATGATCGAATTCCCCACCGCCTGGGCGCAGGACGCGCAGGAGTATCTCGACAAGGGGCTCGCGGTGCACGACGAGTTCCGCCATTCAGAACTGGTTAGCACCGCCTTCGCGCCCCATGCCCCTTACACCGTGTCCGACGAGTCCCTGGGCAAGATTCGCATGTTCGCCGACGAACTGGATTTGCGCATCCACATGCACGTGCATGAAACCGCCCATGAAGTCGACGAGAGCATGGCGCGCTTCGACATGCGGCCGTTGGAACGGCTCAGCCGTCTCGACCTGCTGAACCCCAAGCTCCTGGCCGTGCACATGACCCAGTTGTTGGCACCGGAGATCGAGGCGCTCAAGGAATGCGGCGTGCATGTGGTGCATTGCCCGGAGTCCAACCTCAAACTGGCGAGTGGTTATTGTCCGGTGCAGGAGTTGGTGCAGCAGGACGTGAATGTGGCACTGGGCACCGACGGCGCCGCCAGCAACAACGACCTGGATATGCTTGCCGAGATGCGCACCGCGGCCCTGTTGGCAAAAAGCGTCAGCGGTGACCCCACCGCGATTCCCGCACACACCGCATTGCGCATGGCGACTCTTAACGGCGCCCGCGCCCTCGGCCTGGAAGATCGCATCGGTTCGCTGCGCCCCGGCAAGGCCGCCGATGTGGTCGCCATCGATCTTGCGCGCCTGCCAAGTCAGCCGATCTACGATCCGGTCTCGCAGATCGTCTACACCGCCGGGCGCGATCAGGTGACCGATGTCTGGGTCGCGGGCCGCCAGGTCCTCGCCCACGGCGCGCTGATTACCCTCGACGAGGCCGGGATCCTCGCCCAGGCCAGCACCTGGCGCGACCGGATTCGCGGCGCCTGAGGCGCACGAAAAGTCCCCGCCTTCCTGATAAAATCCCATTACCTTGCACGCCATCTTATATAGATAGTAATGTCCGCCACCGCCCAAAACGTCGATCCGGCCGAAATCGCCAAGTTCGAGGCCCTGGCCGCGCGTTGGTGGGATCCGCACAGCGAGTTCCGCCCCCTGCACGAGATCAATCCCCTGCGTTTGGGCTACATCGACGAACGGGTCGGCCTCAGCGGTAAGACCGTTCTCGATGTGGGCTGCGGCGGCGGCATTCTCGCCGAGGCCATGGCGGCCAAGGGCGCACAGGTCACCGGCATCGACATGGGCAAGGCGCCGTTGGCGGTGGCGGAACTGCACCTGAAAGAAAGCGGCGAGCGTGTGCATTACGAGCAAATTACCGCCGAGGAACTGGCGGCGCGGCAGCCGGGCAGCTTCGATGTGGTCACCTGCATGGAAATGCTCGAACACGTGCCCGACCCGGCCTCCACCGTGGCCGCCTGCGCGCAACTGGTAAAACCCGGCGGCGCGGTGTTCTTCGCCACCCTCAATCGCACCCCCAAGGCCTGGCTGTTCGCCATCGTCGGCGCGGAGTATGTGTTGAATCTCTTGCCCAAAGGCACTCACGAATACGAAAACTTCATCCGCCCCTCGGAACTGGAGCAGTGGGCGCGGGCGGCGGACTTGCAGGTGCGCGATCTCACCGGCATGCATTACAACCCGGTAACCAAACACTACTGGTTGGCGCCGGGCCTGGACGTCAATTACATCGCGTTTTCCCAACGCGCGGATGACTGAGATCCGCACGATTCTCTTCGATCTGGACGGCACCCTCGCCGACACCGCACCGGATCTGGCCGCGAGCCTCAATCGCCTGCGCCTGGAACGGGGCATGGACCCTCTGGCCTTCGCTGCAATTCGCCCCCATGTGTCCAACGGCGCCAACGCCCTGCTGCGCGTCGGCTTCGATGCGCACCCCGGCGATGCCGGCTTCGACGCATTGCGCAAACGCTTTCTCGAAATCTACCTCGAGAACATCTGCGACCAGACCACCCTGTTCGCCGGCATGCCGGAACTACTGCAGCGAATCACCGCCAAAGGCCTGAACTGGGGTATTGTCACCAACAAGCCCGCCTATCTCACCGATCCGCTGGTCGAACAACTCGGCGTCGATCGTGACGCGGTCTGTGTCATCAGCGGCGACACCACCAACAATCGCAAACCCCATCCCGAGCCCATGCTGCACGCCTGCGAGCTTGCCGGCAGCACGCCGGCACAATGCGTGTATGTGGGTGACGCGCACCGGGACATCGAAGCGGGCAAGCAGGCCGGCACCCATACTTTGGTGGCCCTGTTCGGCTACATCGCGGAGGATGAAGATCCGGCCGCCTGGGGCGCGGATGCTATGATCCAAACACCCGGAGAAATTATGAACTGGATCGAGGCCCATGCCTGATCTGCACTACACACTCAACCTGGATACGCCCTACCTGATCCTGCTCGCCGTCGTCGCGCTTCTGGCCGGCCTGCTCGGTTGGCTGATCGCCTACCTCATCAAACAAAAACGCATCACCGCGCTGGAAACCCAAATGGAGATCGAGCGGCGCATGACCACCGAGAAACTCGCCGCCATGGACAACGAGTTTGCCGCGCTGTCCATGAATGCCCTGCGCCAGAACAACGAGGCCTTCCTGCAACTGGCCCATGAATCCATGCGCCAGTTCCACACCCAGGCCAAGGGCGAACTGGCGGCCCGCGAACAGGCGGTGGAAGGCCTGGTGCGCCCGATCAAGGAGGCGCTGGAGAAAACCGAGCAGCAGGTGCGGCACATGGAAAAGGAACGTCAGGCCGCTTACGGCGCGCTGCACAAACATCTGGAAACCATGGCCCAGAATCAGCAGACCTTGCAAAGCGAGACCCGCAACCTGGTGCAGGCCCTGCGCCGCCCCGAGGTACGCGGCCAATGGGGCGAGATGACCTTGAAGCGGCTCGCCGAACTCGCCGGCATGGTCGAGCACTGCGATTTCTACGAACAGGAACAGGTACGCACCGAAGACGGCGCCCTGCGCCCGGACATGGTGGTGCGCATGCCCGGCAGCCGCGAAGTGGTGGTGGACGCGAAGACGCCGCTGGATGCGTATCTGAGTGCGGTGGAAGCGCCCGATGACGCCACCCGCGAGCAGCACCTGCAACGCCATGCCCGCAACGTCGCCGAGCGGGTGCGCGGGCTGGCGAGCAAGGCCTACTGGCAACAATTCAAACACGCGCCGGATTTCGTCGTCTTGTTCATCCCCGGCGATCAGTTTTTAAGCGCCGCCCTGGACACCAACCGTACGCTGCTGGAAGACGCCTTGCGCCAAAAGGTGATACTCGCCACGCCCACCAGCTTCGTCGCCCTGCTGCGCGCCATCGGTTACGGCTGGCGCCAGGAGTCACTGGCGGCGAACGCGGAGAAAATCCAGGAAATCGGCGAGGCCCTGTTCGACCGGCTCAATACCTTTGCCGAGCACCTGGCGCGCCTCGGCAAGAGCCTGGATGCCAGCGTCGGTCACTTCAACAAGGCGGTCGGGTCATTCGATGCCAAGGTACTGCCCGGCGTGCGCAAGTTCAGTGAACTTGGGCTGTCGGCGAAGAAGGAACCGGTGGAGCCGGATCAGATCGAAAAGGGCGTACGGGAGTTGAGCAGCGGCTCGGGCGAGAACTGACGGTTAGAGTGTGCGATCAACCGCGGGTGCAACGCTCCAGTCCTTGACGATAACCAGCTTTTGAGGGTGATCAAATGGAACGTCCGGCCCGTCCGATACAATATTTCAGCGACGAGTATCTTGCGCAATGCCGCAAGATGTCGACTGAACAGATTCTCGAATATCTCGAAAACTTTCGTCTACTGAATGCACCTACCGCTAAGTTGAAAGGTATCGATCTCAGAGTTCCCGAACCGTTGCTGGCGGCATTCCGCAAAAAATGCGAACTGCAGGGTCTGCGCTATCAGTCACAGATCAAACAGCTGATGCAGGCGTGGCTAATGTCAGGGACAGAGAACAATGAACGCTTATACAAGAAGTAATTGTTCTCTGACACCGTCTTACCTTAGACACAGAGGTCGTGCGCAGGCACAAAAAAACCGGGCCAGACATCATCTGACCCGGTTTCGGTATTCAGGCCAAGTCCTTCTGGCGTCTTTTTTCCCAAACTGCGTCACTCCCCCCTCGGGTGACTTAGGCTGGGTTCTCTTTGGAACCCCACCGGCACGGACCCCCTGTTGCTGTCTTATTTATAGGTGAGGGTGGGGGAATGTTCTGTGAACTGCGTCACAGAATCGTAAATAGCCGCCGGAAACGCCGTACAGGCGGGTTTTTTAGGCAATTCACCCGGTAATTCTGTAGAATCCCGGCTCCCACAGCCTATGGAAGCACTCCTTAAATACACCGCCCCCGCCGATCTCCTGGCCGATCGGGTGGTCCTGATCACCGGGGCCGCGGGCGGCATCGGCCGCGCCGCCGCGCTGGCCTACGCCGAGCATGGCGCCACGGTGGTCTTGTGCGACCGCAAACAGGCCAAATTAGAACGAGTCTACGACGAAATCGAATCCAGCGACTGGCCGCAGCCGGCCCTCATGCCGCTGGATCTGGCCAAGGCCACGTCCGAGAACTATCAGCAGGTGGCACAGAAGATCAGCCAGGAGTTCGGCCGCCTCGACGGGATTCTGCACAACGCCGCGGAACTCGGCGTGCTGGCGCCGCTGGAACTCTACGACCTGGGCGTGTGGGGCGAGGTCATGCAGGTAAACCTGATTGCGCCGTTTTTGCTCACGCGCGCCTGCCTTGGGCTGCTGCGCCAGTCGCAGGATGCCTCGGTGGTATTCACCAGCGCCGACGTGGCGCGCGCCGCGCGTCCCTACTGGGGTGCCTACGGCGTGTGCGGCTTCGCCGTGGAAGGCCTGATGCAGACCTTCGCCGCGGAACTCGCGGGCAGTACCTCGATTCGGGTCAACAGTCTCGATCCGGGCCCGGTGCGCACCGCCCTGCGTGCGCGCGCCTACCCGGGCGAGGACCCTGCTGCCCTGCCCCTGCCGGAGAGTGTCATCCCCGCCTACCTTTATTTAATGGGTCCCGACAGCCACGGCACCACCGGCCAGGCCTTCGCGGCGCATCAGGAGTAACGCTGCCGCCCCTGTCCGCCCAGCAATCAGCACGGCCGGTCGCGACGCCAAATTCGCTTGCTCCCACCCGACGAATAAAGGGGGGTAGAATGGCGTCCATGAGTCGCCATCTCATCGATCCCTTCAATCGCCGGATCAGCTACCTGCGTCTGTCGGTCACCGACCGCTGCGATTTCCGCTGCAGTTACTGCCTGCCGCAGGATCATCGCGACTTTGCAGAACCTGCGCATTGGCTGACCTTCGACGAGATCGAACAGGTGGTGCGCGCATTTGCTTCCCTGGGCGTGCGGCGTATCCGCATCACCGGCGGCGAACCCCTGGCCCGGCGCAGGCTGAGTCAACTCGCCGCCCGCCTGCATGCGGTACCCGGCATCGAGGATCTGTCCCTCAGCACCAACGCGAATCAACTCAAGAAACATGCAATCGCCCTCAAGGCCGCCGGCGTGTCGCGCATCAATGTCAGCCTGGACTCATTGCGCGCGGATCGCTTTATGGAGATCACCGGTACCGGGCGACTTCCCAAGGTGCTCGAAGGTCTGATGGCGGCGAAGGCCGCGGGGTTTGCGCCTATCAAGATCAATATGGTGGCGATGAAAGGCATCAATGATAATGAGATTCCGGACATGGTGCGCTTCTGTATCGGACACGGGTTTACCCTGCGCCTGATCGAGACCATGCCGGTGGGCGATACCGGACGCCATGCGGTGGACCACTATCTGGATCTGAGCGAGGTGCGCGAACAACTAGCACAAGAGTTTGATCTCGTGCCCGCGGTAATGCCGGGCGGGGGTCCGGCGCGCTACCTGCAGGTGCGCAATACGGATTTACGCATCGGTTTTATCACCCCCATCTCGCAACACTTCTGCGAAACCTGCAACCGGGTGCGTCTGGCGGTGGACGGTACGCTGTATCTCTGTCTCGGGCAGGAAAACAGCGTTGCCCTGCGGCCGCTGTTGCGCGCCGGTATTTCGGATATGGATTTAGGGGAGGTATTAACGGCGGCAATCGCGAAAAAACCGGAGCGTCACGAGTTTCGCGAACAGCCGGAAAAAATCGTTCGCTTCATGTCCTATACCGGCGGCTAGTCCGCCGCGGCGGGTCGTTCCTGCGGTTTCATTACTTCGAGCAGGCGGTCTTCCAGGTCCACGCGGATGGCCAGTTGCTGACCCAGATCGGATAGATCGTCGGACAGCTCACTCAATACCGCATTCTTCTCCGGCGTATCGTATTTGTCATTAAACGTCAAAACCGCATCGGTGGTCTTGGCGATGCGTGGATACAGTTTCTCCGCCAGATCCACCAACCCCTGGCGCCGTTCCTTACCGTTGATGATGCGTTCATAGAGGGAAAAATGACCCGCGGCGATATAGTCCACCAGCACCTGGCAAAACTCCTGCAGCAGGGATTCGACCGGCTTGTCCGATGTATAGGGCTCGAGACCCGCGACACGGCAAAACAAGACGAGCATCTCGGTGCGCTCATTGGTGAGCTTATCGATGACCTCCCGCGTACCCTTGCGTCGATCCTTCGCGCGTTCGCTTTCCTCGCTCATTGACGAACCCCTGATTCTATTTATACATTCGCGCCACTGAGTTATCGGCGACTCGTGGCGATGTGGCACAAAGTATTCCATAAGATGGTGCTGTTGTACAAAAATCCGCGCATTGCGCCGCTCAACATGGTGTCTCATATGGCGCCTGGCGACACCGCACGCCGGTGTTATAATGCAGGCCGCGAACCAGGGAATCCATCGCGGGTAAACAATAAAGCCGGTTAACCGTAGGTTGACCCTCCTCGATCACGGTCGGTATAGTCGCGAGCCGCACACCATTCACGAACACGACAATGAAAACAAGTTTCACGCGCGAAGAACTTCTGGACTGTGGGCGCGGCACCTTATTCGGACCGGGCAACGCGCAGCTGCCGTTGCCGCCCATGCTGATGTTCGACCGCATCACCGAGATCAGCGAATCCGGCGGTCAATTCGACAAGGGACAGGTCATCGCCGAGCTGGATATTAAGCCCGATCTCTGGTTTTTCGATTGTCACTTTCAGGGGGATCCGGTCATGCCCGGGTGCCTGGGTGTGGACGCCATGTGGCAGCTGATTGGCTTCTATCTGGCCTGGCGCGGGGGTCCCGGCCGCGGCCGCGCCCTGGGGTCCGGCGAGATCAAATTCACCGGCCAGGTCACGCCCAACAATAAATTGATCACCTACCGGGTAGACATGAAGCGGGTGATCATGCGCAAATTGTATATGGGCATCGGCGACGCCGTGATGGAAGTCGATGGCCGGGAGATTTACAAGGGGACGGACCTGCAAGTTGGTTTGTTCACTTCCACCGAGGGTTTCTGATCGTGTCGACACGTCGCGTGGTCGTTACCGGCCTGGGTATTGTCTCGAGTATCGGTAACGACGCAAGTGAAGTACGCCAGGCCCTGTATGACGGGCGTTCGGGTATCGAGTTTTCCGAGGAATATGCCGACCTGGGTTTTCGTTCACACGTTCATGGCGCCGTCAGCGCCGATCTGGATGCGCTGATCGATCGCAAGGCGCGACGCTTCATGGGTGACGCCGCCGCCTATGCCTACATCGCCATGCAGCAGGCCATCGACGATGCCGGCCTGGATGCGGAACAAATCTCCGATCCCAGAGTCGGTCTGATCGCCGGTTCCGGTGGCGCGTCCACCGCCAACACGGTGCAGGCCGCCGACGTCCTGCGCGCAAAGGGTGTGCGTAGAGTCGGTCCCTATATGGTGACACGGACCATGTCGAGTACGGTGTCCGCCTGCCTGGCGACGCCGTTTCATATCAAGGGCGTGAACTATTCGATCAGCTCCGCCTGTTCCACCAGCGCGCACTGTATCGGCAACGGCTTTGAGCTGATTCAACTCGGCAAACAGGACATGGTGTTTGCCGGCGGCGGCGAAGAACTGCACTGGACCCTTTCGGTCTTGTTCGATGCCATGGGCGCGCTGTCCTCGAAGTACAACGAAACCCCGACCGAGGCCTCCCGCGCCTACGACGCACACCGCGACGGCTTCGTGATTGCCGGCGGTGGCGGCATGCTGGTGTTGGAGGAACTCGAGCACGCCCGCGCCCGCGGCGCGCGCATCCTTGCCGAGGTGGTGGGTTACGGCGCCACCTCGGACGGCTTCGATATGGTGCAACCATCGGGTGAAGGCGCGGTGCGCTGCATGCAACAGGCCATGGCCACCGTGGACGGACCGATTGACTATATTAATGCCCACGGCACCAGCACGCCGGCCGGAGATATGAAGGAACTGGAAGCAGTGCGCGACACCTTCGGCGATGCCATCCCGCCGATCAGTTCGACCAAGTCCCTGACCGGTCACGCCCTCGGCGCGGCGGGCGTCAACGAGGCGATCTATTCCCTGCTCATGCTCGACGGCGACTTCATCACCGCCTCGGCGAACATCACGGAACTGGACCCGATGGCGACGGATTTTCCCATCATCCGTACGCGAGTGGATAACGCGGGGTTGAATACCGTGATGTCGAACAGCTTCGGCTTCGGCGGCACCAACGCCACCCTGGTCTTTCAGCGCTTCAAGGACTGAGTCGAGCCGGACACATCTAACGCCGCGGGCCGCTGGAAGAATTGCGGAATCCGCGAGGCGATCTTGGCGACAAAGAAGGTCACCGGGTTGACGCCCAGCTTATGCTTGCGGCAGGCGCGATAGGATTCCAGATTGCCCTTGATAACATCGCTTACGCGCCGGTTGGTGCGCCCACCCATACGCATGCGCACGAAAATCTCCGGCAGATAAATCGACCGTATCTGGTGCACGCGCAAAAAACGCATGGTGAGCTCGAAGTCGGACTGGATCTTGTACTGGGTATCAAAAGCACCGTAGCGGTCATAGACGCGCTTGCGCACGAAGAACGTGGGATGCGCCGGGATCCAGCCACGCTCAAACAAGCCCGGCCGATAGGCTTGCGAGGTCCAATAGCGCACGATGCGATCGAGATTATCCGCCGCCACGTACAGCAAATCCGCATAACACGCGTCCAGTGCTGCGTCCGCGAAGACTTCCGCGACCCGCGCGAGCACGCCGTCGTGGGCGTAGACATCGTCCGCATTCAAGGTGCCGATGACCTCGCCGGTGGCCCGCGCGATACCCTTGTTCATGGCATCATAGATACCATCGTCCGGCTCCGACACCACCATGGCAAGACCGTCGCGATAACGCTCGATGATGTCCAGGGTGCCGTCGCTGGAGCCGCCGTCGATGACGATGTGCTCCACATCCGCATGGGTCTGTGCGGCCACCGAGCGCAGGGTGTCTTCGATGGTGTGCGCCGCGTTGCGCACCACGGTGATCACGGAGATTTTCATGGGTCCGCGGGCCGTGTCTCAACGATGACCGTGGACGCGCCACAGGCGCGGCAGTTTCCTGAACTTGTCGCGCAGCATCGCCGGTTCCACCCAGGCATACACCCAGGCGAAAAGGAGCTGACCGATATCGGAGACCAGAAACCGCAGCGAGAAGGGGGCCGCGCGCAACTCGGCCAACAGCACGTCCAGGTCATAGCCCATGGCGGCGAGCCGTTCGCGACCGATCCAGCGCAGGTAGCGCCGACACCAGAGCTTACGCACCGGGTTGCCGAGCACCCCCGTCCATTTCTGCAACGGCTCGGCACTGATGGTCTGGTAGGCGCGGCTGCCCGCCTGATCACCTAACGTGCCCTTGAGCTCCGTATCCGCGAAGCGCTGGCTGAGTTCCGCATCCGCCGGCAGTTCGAGATACTCGAGTAGTCGCCCAAGCACGTCTTCCGGCGTTTGCACCAGATCCTCATAGCGCACGCCGAGTGCCGATTGCGGCGCGGCCGCAAACGCCCGCGTCAGATTGTCCAGGCCGTCGAACAGGTCGACCTTCAACACGTAAAGCATCCAACGCCCCTTGCCGAAGGTCTCGACCATGGAGGCGATCATGGCGAGGGGATGGCGCCACAGAAAAATGCACTTGGCCTCGGGAAACAGCTGCATGACTTCCTCGGCGATCAAGTGATAGCGCGGCGTCTTATCGACGAAATAGCGCGCCTCCCCCGCCGCCTTGGCATAGAGATCGAGCACGAAGTTGCGCAGCGCCTGCTGATAGGCCGCTTCGCCGCCGTCGCATTCGGCACAGAAATCCCGCAGGGCCGAGACCGCCAGATAGTGCCCGTACTCACTGTAGGCACCGCCGTCCCTGCGTGCATACAACAGGGGCAATAACAACCAGGGCTCGGAGGACGTGGCCACTTCCGCACGCGCCGCCAACAGGCGCTGGGTGAGCGTGGAGCCACAGCGCGGCAGGGAAAATATGAACACCGGCGTGACGGACATGTCTATTGTCCACCGCGCGGCTTGCCGCAGAGAAAATAGACCTCGAAACCCAACGTGACCGGCAGCCAATGTAACGGACTTGGGTAACGCCGGATGATATGGAAGCGCTGCCGCAGCCGCTGCGCCAGGGCGCGATGGTCGAACCCCATATGGCGGCGATGGTACGCGGCGCCATGGGCCAGCCGGAACACCGGTCGGTCGCTCGGCGGGCGCCCGATGATGGCGCGCAGGATATTGCGAGGTTTCGTATCGTAGTCGCCGGCGCGGCGCACGAGGCGGAATGCACCCTTGATGAGCGCGGCGAGGTGGAGTTCGTTGGGCACACCGATGATCAGCTGTCCGCCGTGCGCCAGCAGATCGTCCACATCCGCTAACAAGGCATCCAGTTCCACATCCGGCAGATGTTCCATGACCTCGAGACAAAAAATCAGATCGAAGTGTTGTCCGCGCAAGGGCGCGAGTTCCCCGGTTAGATTGACCCGCTCGAGGCCGGCGAGATTCTCTTCGGCCTGTTCGCGAAACTCCTGCGTCGGCTCGTAGCAGGTGATGGCCGGTTGATTCAGGCGCGCGGCCAATAGCTTGGCCAGCTCGCCGTCGCCACAGCCGATATCGAGCACCCGCAGATCGGGCTTGTCAGACCACGACCGTAACGCAAACAGACTGTCGCCGAGCCGGCGTCGCTGCAGCATGCGCTTGATGGGGTTACGGTCGTTGACCGTGAGATCCGCATAGCGGATACCGAGATCAGCCACGCTTCGACCCCACGCGTCTGTTCCGCGGTGAACTTTGCATCGTTATTTTCATCGTTGTCAGGCGCGCGCCAACGCCCACAAGCGCGCCAGCGAGACATGCGTCCAGATGCCCATCTTCACCCGTGCCGCCACCCACATCAATAGATTCTGCACACTGAAACCGACGGCAAACACCCAGGCAATACCGACCGCACCGTAGCTGCGCCCGACCAGAATCGCCAGCCCCAGGGTCGCCGCGCTGGTCAGCAGGGTGATGATCATCATGGTGGCCTGATGTCCCGTCATCATCATGGCGATGCCGCTGGGCCCGGTCCAGATACTCATGAAGTGTCCACCCGCAAGGATGGCGAGAATCCCCGCCCCGGCCGCATAGTACTCACCATAGAGCAGGCTCATAATCTCGGCGCCGAACAACATGAATACGAGTAGCAGTACCGCGGCCGGCAACGTGGCAAACAGGGTCGATACCCGCAACAGAGTTTCGAGTTGACGGCGTTTGCCCTGCACATACAGCTCCGCGATCGAGGCGGGGGTGGCAGCGTGCACGATCACAAATGGCAACGCCATCAGAGCGGCCAATTGGGCCGCCGCGCCGTAGACCGCCACGTCGGCCTCCCCGCGCAAGGCACCGAGCACCCAGAGATCGGCCTGAGTGAAGGTGAGTATCAACAGCGTCGACAACCACAGCGGCCAGCCCAGCGCGAGCAATGCGCCCACCGCAATACTGGTCGTCGGCGGATAATCACGCAGACGTCGCCGCAACGCCGCGATGCCGACACCGATGCTGACGGCGGTTGCCGCGACGGCAATCGACACCACATCGGCCAGGTCGGCGCGACGCCAAACCAACCACAGCAGAATCAAGCCCACGAGGGTCAATAACGGTGACACCAGGCCGACGCCCTGCCCGCCAAACAGCACCGTGGAACGAATGTCGTGAAAACCGCGGAAGGTCTCCGCCAGAGTGTTCTGATAGGCGACCAATACTGTCCACACCGCGATCAGCCCCACCAGGCCCGCCATCAACGGCGCTTCGAACACCGTGTTCGCCAGCCATTTTCCCAAACCGAGATAGAACACCGCCCCCAGGCTCGCGGCCAGGATGAGGACCAGGGCATGGGCGGTGAACACCGTGCCCCGCACCTGTGCGCGTCGATTGGCACCGATATCTTCCGCCACCAGACGCACGACGGCGCGCGCCATGCCGAACTGCGCGGCCACCGCCGCGACCAGGACCACGCTCAGGCTCAGAAAATAAACTCCGAAGGCCTCCGGTGTCAGCAGGCGGGCAAGTGTGAAGTTGACGCCCAGCACCGCGATGCCGGCCCCCAGCTTGCCCACCGTGGTCCAGGCGCTGCCGGCGACAAAACGGCGCAGCAGGATGGTCTTGAGATCGTTGTCAGGCATAAACGGCGCAGCGATTCATGTTGCAGTTCATAGCGTTTGATGACGTGTCAGCTGTCCGACAATCGGGCGCCGCTACGCGCATACCGGCAACCGCGCCGCAGCACACAGGTCTCGCAACAGGGTCGCACCCGGCACACGTCCTTGCCGTGCGCGACGATCAGTGCGTGGTATTCGTTATACACGGCCGCGTCCGGCGGCAGTGCGGCTTCGAATGCCGCGCGCAATGTCTCATAACCCTCCTGCCCGGAAACCAATCCAAGACGTGAGAAAATGCGCCGCGTATACGCATCGATCACAAACACCGGCCGATTGAAGGCATACAGCAGTATATCATCGGCGGTTTCCGGCCCGATGCCATGCACCGCGAGCAACGCCGCGCGCAGACGCACGGTCGGCCAGCGCGTGATCGCGGCAGTACCGCCCGCATCAAGCAGCCACCGGGTCATGGCGCGTACGCGTTTTGCCTTGACGTTAAAGTAGCCGGACGGCTGCAGGTAGGTTGCGAGCCGGCGCGGATGTACCGCAAGCAGTGCCGCCGGATGCAAGGCCTCGGCACGCCGCAGATTATCGATCGCGCGGGCGACGTTTCGCCAGGCGGTGTTCTGGGTCAGCACCGCGCCGACCATGATCTCGAACACGCTCTCGCCGGGCCACCACTGTTGCGGGCCATGCGCGCGCAACAATCGATCGAAGATGCCTTGCAGGCGACGCCGCGCCAGGTTCATGCACGACGTGACTTTCGCGTCGCCGCAGCCCGGCCATGACGGCGCCGGTTAGCGCCCGGTCGCGACGGGGTTGCGCGCCCCAGTCCGGCCAGGGTCGCGAAACGGTTCACGTCCTTCTCGCCCAGCTCCATGCTACGGCCGGCGCGCAGCGCGCGCGGCAAGGCCAGTTCACCGAAGCGAATGCGGATCAGCCGGCTGACTTGCGCGCCCACCGCCTCCCACATGCGCCGCACCTCCCGGTTACGACCTTCATGCAGGGTGACGTGATACCAATGATTGCGGCCGCTGCCGCCGGCATCGCGAATCTTGTCGAACTGTGCCGGGCCGTCGTCCAGCATGACGCCGCTGCGCAGACGTGCCAACGTCTCTTGCGATACCTGGCCGAGCACGCGCACGGCGTATTCGCGCTTGATCTCATGACGGGGGTGCATCAGACGATTGGCCAGTTCGCCGTCGTTGGTAAACAGCAGCAGCCCGGAGGTATTGATGTCGAGCCGCCCGACCGCGACCCAGCGCCCATGTTTGATGCGCGGCAGACCGTCGAAGACCGTCGGCCGACCCTCCGGATCCTTGCGGGTACACACCTCGCCCTCGGGTTTGTGGTAGGCAATGACGCGGCGACGTGCCGGCTGGGTGCGCTGCGCGGTGAGTGGGCGTCCGTCGACGCGGATCTGTTGACCTTCGGTGACACGGGCGCCAATGCTCGCGGCCTGGCCATCGACGGTGATCCGGCCCTGCTCGATCCAACGTTCCATTTCGCGGCGCGATCCGATGCCGGCCCGGGCCAGCACCTTCTGCAGCTTCTCACTCATGTGAGACGGCGGCGACCTCGACTTTTTCGTGCTCGTTGGGTTCGTCGGCGGACGCGCTGGACACCTCGTCCGTGTCGGCCTCGCTTACCGCATCGGTGTCGGCTTCAGCGTCTGCGTCGGCCGCGGTCGTGCTTGCCTCATCCATTGCGGTCTCCGCCGGCGCGGCCGGGTCCGCGGCGACCGCCGCCGCGTCGCCTTCCGTCGCCGCTTGTTCGTCTTCCGTACTCGCTTCAGCGGCGTCCGCTTGATCGAAATTCAGACTCAGATTCAAGTCCGCGGCGATGTCGCCGGGATCACGAATGTCCGCAAGCGAGGGTAACTCGCTCAGGCTCTTGAGGTTGAAATGTTCCAGAAATTCCCGTGCCGTACCCAGCAGGGCCGGGCGTCCGGGCACATCGCGAAAACCCACTTCCCGTACCCAGCCGCGCTCCATCAGGGTGCGCACAATATCGGAACTGACGCTCACACCACGGATCTCCTCGATCTCACCGCGGGTGACCGGTTGCCGGTAAGCGATGATGGCCAGGGTTTCGAGCATCGCGCGGGAATAGCGTGGCGGGCGCCCTTCCCACAGATGCTTCAACCACGGCAGGTACTCATCGCGGGACTGAAAGCGGTAGCCGGTGTCGATGCGTTTGAGTTCGATGCCGCGGCCTTCGTAGTCGGTCACGAGCTGCTCGATCAATTCACGGATCGCGGCCCGTTCCGGACGCGCGTCCTTCGGAAACAGCGCCACCAGGCGATCGACGCTCAAGGGCTCCTGGGCCACTAACAAAGCAGCCTCGACGATATTCTTCAGTTTCTTTTGCTCATCCGTCATGATGTCGTCAACTTCACATGAATCGGCGCGAACGCCTCGCTCTGGACCAAGGTGAGTAATTGATCCTTGATCAGTTCGAGGATCGCGATAAAGGTCACCACCACGCCCATACGCCCCTCGGTAGGATCGAACAGGGACTCGAAACGCACGAAATCAGCATTGCTTTCGAGGCGTGCCAACACCTGCGTCATCCGTTCGCGCACGGAAAGTGTTTCGCGGTCCACCTGCCAATGGCGGAATTTTTCCGCGCGCGCGAGGACTTCGCGAAATACATCGAACAACTCCATCAGATTGACCTTCGGCTGCGGTCGCGGCACCTTTTCGGCGTCAGCGTAGGCGCCGGCGACAAAGACATCGCGCCCGACCCGCGGCAAGGTCTCCATATCCATCGCCGCCTTGCGGTAGCGCTCGTATTCCTGCAGCCGCCGCACCAGTTGCATGCGCGGATCGTCCTCTTCCTCGCCCTCTTCTACCGGCCGTGGCAACAACATGCGCGATTTGATCTCGCCCAGGATCGCGGCCATCACCATGTACTCCGCCGCCAGGTCGAGTTTTACGAGTCGCATCAGTTCGATGTACTCCACATACTGGCGCGTGATCTCCGCGACTGGGATGTCGAGGATGTCGAGATTCTGCTTGCGGATCAGATAGAGCAAGAGGTCGAGCGGGCCCTCGAAGCTCTCCAGGAACACCTCCATGGCGTCCGGCGGGATATACAAATCCTGCGGCGGCTCGGCGACGGCCTCGCCGTTGACCACGGCAATGGGCATCTCTTTTTGCTGTGGCGCTTCCATCAGGAATAGTCCAGCCCCATGCAGCGGCGCACTTCGACGAGCGTCTCCTCCGCCACGTCCCGCGCCCGTTCACAGCCATCGGCGATGATGTTACGTACCAGGGTCGGGTCCTCTATATATATCGCCGCGCGATCATGCATTTCTTTTTGTTCCGCGAGAATCCTTTCGATCAAGGGCTGCTTACACTCCACGCAACCGATACCGGCGCTGCGACAGCCCTCTTGCACCCAGGTATGCACGTCCGCATCGGTATAAATCTGATGCAACTGCCAGACCGGGCACTTGTCCGGATCGCCCGGGTCGTTGCGCCGCACCCGTGCCGGATCGGTGGGCATGGCGCGCAACTCCTTTTCCACCCGCTTGGGATCGTCGCGCAGCGCGATAGTATTGCCATACGACTTCGACATCTTCTGCCCGTCCAGACCCGGTACCTTGGAGGCCTCGGTCAGCAACGCCTCCGGCTCGCGCAGTATAAGCTTCCCGCCGCCCTCCAGGTAGCCATAGAGGCGCTCTTTATCACCGATACTGAGATTCTGCTGTTCTTCCAGCAGGGCGTGGGCCTTTTCCAGGGCCTCGTGGTCGCCGCGCTCCACATAAGCCGTGCGTCGCTCGCGATACAGCCGGGCCGCCTTCTTGCCCAGTTTGGTGATGGCGTTCTCGGCCTTTTCCTCGAAACCCGCATCGCGCCCGTAGAGAAAATTAAAGCGCCGCGCGATCTCGCGGGTCAATTCCACGTGCGGCACCTGGTCCTCACCCACCGGCACCGCATCGGCCCGATAGATCATGATATCGGCGCCCTGCAGCAACGGGTAGCCAAGAAAGCCGTAGGTCGCCAGGTCCCGTTCCTGCAACTTGTCCTGTTGATCCTTGTAGCTCGGCACCCGCTCGAGCCAGCCCAGCGGTGTAAACATGGACAACAGCAGATGCAGCTCTGCGTGTTCCGGCACCATGGATTGCAAGAACAGGGTCGCGTTGCCCGGATCGATACCGGCGGCCAGCCAATCCACCACGATATCCCAGACGTGATCCTTGATGACGTGGGGCTCGTTGTAATGGGTGGTGAGCGCATGCCAGTCGGCAACAAAAAAGAAACACTCGTACTCGTGCTGTAACTGAATCCAGTTCTTGAGTACACCATGATAGTGTCCCAGATGCAGCGCGCCCGTCGGCCGCATTCCGGAAAGCACACGTTGTACCTGTCCACCGGCCGCCATCAGCGGTCCACCCCTGCAAGCATCTTCACTTTAAGTTCTCTCAACGAATCCCAAACAGGCGCGTCAATCCATCGACGAATGCCCCGAATATCGGCCCCATAATCTTGCCGAGCAGGCCCGTTGCGAGCAGTACGATCAAGATAATCAATCCATAGGGTTCCACGCGATTCAGTTGCCAGGCCAGCGGCCCGGGCAACAGGCCGGACAATACGCGGCCACCGTCGAGCGGCGGAATCGGCAGCATGTTCAAGATCATCAACACCGCGTTAATCAGGATCCCGGCGCTGCCCATGTAGATCAGCGGCAAGGCCACCGATTCCGGAAACAGGCCGGCCAGCTTGATCACCAGCGCCCAGCCCGCCGCCATCAACAGATTGGCCCCCGGTCCTGCCGCCGCGACCAGGATCATGTCCCGTTTCGGATGGCGCAGATTCTGCCAGGTCACCGGCACCGGCTTCGCCCAACCGAAAATAAACGGGCTCGAGAGCACCAACAGCAGCAACGGCAGCACCACGGTTCCCATGGGGTCGACGTGCTTGATGGGATTCAGGGTCAGCCGGCCGAGGCGGTCGGCGGTCGGGTCGCCAAGCCGCTTTGCGGCCCAGCCGTGGGCAACTTCGTGGACGGTGATGGCAAATAAGACGGGCAAAACCCAGACGGCGATTTTCTGGACGAGAGTCAGTTCCGGCATCGGCGAATTATATCAGTTCCAGGGGGTCCTCGGCAGAGGCGCCAGGCCGGGCCTTACGCCGCGAAGGGTGCCGCATCACCGCGCCCCTGCCGCGTCACCACCGGCACGCCGGAGACCAGATCCACCACCGTCGTGGGCTCGACTCCACAGGCCCCGGCATCGACCACCGCGTCGACATCATGCTCGAGGCGTGCGCGCACCTGTTCAGGATCGCTCACCGGCATGTCCTCGCCGGGCAGAATCAAGGTCGAACTCATCATCGGCTCGCCTAACTCCGCCAGCAGCGCCAGGGTGATCGGATGGTCCGGCACCCGCAGCCCGATGGTCTTGCGCCGGGGATTCTGCAACCGTCGCGGCACCTCGCGGGTGGCCTCGAGGATGAAGGTATAGGAACCGGGGGTGTGCGCCTTGAGCAGGCGAAAGATCTCGTTACTGACCTTCGCATACAAGGCCAGCTCGGACAGGTCGCGGCACATCAAGGTGAAATTGTGCCTGTCGCCGACCCGGCGAATACGCCGGATTCGCTCCAGGGCCTGTTTGTCGCCGATATGACAGCCCAACGCATAACTCGAGTCGGTCGGATACGCGATCACGCCGCCGTCACGAATGATGTCCGCGGCGCGCTTGATCAGACGCAGCTGCGGGTTGACCGGGTGAATCTGAAAATACTGGGCCATTATGCTGCCGCGCTACCAGTCCGCCCAGATGGGCGTGCAGCCCGGTGGCAGTGGCGCCAGTTTACCCAGGTCCAGCCAGACCTGTTCCGGACCGTGGTAATCCGAGCCCACCGATGCCCGCAAGCCGGTCTCCTGTGCCACTTGCGCGAAGCGTGTGTAGTCTTTCGGTCCATGGCTACCGCAGACCACCTCGATACCGGTGCCGCCGCAAGCAATAAATTCGTCGCACAGGCCCATGAGCTTGTCGCGACCCAACTTATACCGGCCCGGATGCGCGATCACCGCCTGACCGCCGGCGCCGGTGATCCAGCCGACCGCCTCCGCCAATGTCGCCCACTGACCGGCCACCGCCGCGGGGGCGTGATCGCTCATGTAGCGCTTGAAGGCCTGGCGCAGATCCTTGGCATGGCCGGCCGCCACCAGAAAACGGGCGAAGTGGGTGCGGCTGATGATCGGTCCCTTGGCCAACCGCCGACTGCCTTCCAGAGCGCCTTCTATGCCTCGCGCCGCCAGGCGCGCCCCGATCTCGATGGCGCGGGCATCCCGCGTCGAGCGCAGCGTCTCCAGGCCGGACTGTAGTGCCCCATTGCAGTGATCGATATGCAGCCCGACCACGTGGACGGTGCGATGGTTCCAGGTCACGGAGATCTCCACGCCGGGAACCAGCGTCATGCCCAGTGCCGCGGCAACCTCAACCGCCTCATCGAGGCCCGCGGTGACGTCGTGATCGGTCAACGCCAGGGCGTCCACGCCATTACCATGGGCGCGCGTCACCAGCTCCGCGACCTCGAGGGTGCCGTCGGAGAGTATGCTGTGGCTGTGCAGGTCGTAACGTAAGCTCATTGCGTTGCAGCGCCTGGGTTCGAGTCTTTCATTGTACATCGTGCCGTGCCGGCGCCGACGCTAATCGAAGTCGCGGGCGAGTGCAACGCCATACGGCAAGCGGGCAAAATACGCTCGCCGATCCGCCGCCGGTGAATTGCTCTCACCGCACGGGAATGCGAGAATACGACGCCGCGTGCGCACGCCGCGATTTACCATTTAATTTACCGCCGCCAATTGACCGCGATTCTGGGAATAACCACCAATGCTGTATGCCATCGTCGGGCGTGACACGGACGCCAGTCTGGAGCTGCGCAAACAAGCGCGTCCCGCGCATCTGCAGCGGCTCGCGGCACTGCGCGACGAGGCCCGCCTCATCCTGGCCGGCCCCTTTCCGGCGCTCGACGCCGCCGATCCGGGGGACGCCGGCTTTACCGGCAGTCTGATCGTGGCGGAGTTCGATTCCCTGGAACAGGCCACCGAATGGGCGCAGGCGGATCCCTACGTGCAAGCGGGCGTCTACCGTGATGTCAGTGTACGGCCGTTCAAGAAGGTGCTGCCGTGAACGACCGGGCCGAAACCATCGCGGCCCGGCTGCGCGAGGCGTTCAGCCCGGCAAGCCTGGACGTGGTCGACGAAAGCCACCTGCATGCGGGTCACGCCGGCGCCAAGAGCGGCGGCGGCCATTTCGACGTGACCATCGTATCCGCTCGGTTTGCCGGCGAGAATCAAATCAGCCGCCACCGGATGATTTATCAGGCGTTGGATGATCTAATGCGCGGTGAAATTCATGCATTGAGCATCAAGGCCTATACGCCCGATGAACTATAACAAGGCGACCCAGCCTTACACACACCTGGAGAGAAAACCCAATGTGGACGAAAAGTAACCTGTTTCTGTCAACCGTGATTGCCGGCGCCGCGCTGCTGACCGCCTGCGAGATGCCGCAAGGCCCCGTTACCGAGAAGAAGGCCCCGATCGATACCGGTGCCGTGGTTGCCACGGTCAATGGCGAGACCATTACCGAGAAAAACCTCGCTCACTTCCAGAATCAGGTATCGCAGAATCTGCCGGACGACCCGGCGGCGGCGAAAAAGCTGGCCCTGGAACAACTCATCAATCGCCGCCTGCTGACCAAGTTCGCCGTGGAAAATGAACTGGATCGGGAAGTGGACGTTCATCTCACCCTCGAACGTCAGCGGGAGGCCATTCTGATCAGCGCCGCGCAACGCAAAATCCTGCGCGATGCGCCGACCCCCACCGAGGAGGAACTCAAGGCGCGCTATGACGCCGAAGTCGCCGCGACCCATCCGACCGAGTACAACGCCCAGCACATCCTGCTCGAATCTGAGGCGGATGCCAAGGCGATCATCGGCCAGCTCGACAAGGGCGCAAGCTTCACCAAACTGGCGAAGACCCAGTCAAAAGGCCCGAGCAGCAAACAGGGTGGTCAACTTGGTTGGCTGAATCAGGGCTCGGTGGTACCGGAGTTTTTCGCCGCGCTCGGCAACATAAAGAAGGGCGAATATAGTAAGGCGCCGGTGCAGACCCAGTTCGGCTGGCACGTAATCAAGGTAATGGATTCCCGTGCCACACAGCTGCCGCCGTTCGAACAGGTGAAGCAGCAGGTGCAGAGAATGATCCAGCAGGACAAACTCAAGGCCAAGGTGGCGGAGCTGCGGCAAACGGCGAGTGTCAACATCGAGGCCGTTACGGCCGCCGCGCCGGCCGCTGCACCCGCTGCACCCGCTGCACCCGCTGCACCCGCTGCACCCGCTGCACCCGCTGCGGCCCCCGCGCCGGACGCCCCGACCGCGGGCGCGAATTCAACCGCCCAATAGGCGCAGCAGTTCGTCCTCACTGAGCGTCTGCACACCCAACTCGTCGGCGCGGGCGGCCTTGGAACCGGCCTCCGCGCCAACGACCACGTAGTCGGTCTTGCGTGACACGCTGCCTGCGACCTTGGCGCCGAGTGCCTGCAGGCGCGCCTTCGCTTCGTCGCGGGTGAAGTTTTCCAATGTCCCGGTCAAGACGAAGGTCTTGCCGTGCAGGGGTTGTTCCGCCGCCGGCTTGATCTCGATCGTGGGCCAGTGGATCCCGGCCTTGATCAGTTTCCTGATGACCGACTGGTTGTGTTGCTCCCGAAAGAAGGCGTAGATGTTCTGCGCCACCACCGGGCCCACGTCCGGCACCTGTTCCAGTCGCGCCACGTCCGCCGTCATGATCGCGTCGAGATCGCCGAATTCGTTCGCCAGAGTCTGCGCCGTCGCCTCGCCCACTTCGCGGATGCCGAGCGCGAACAGGAATCGCGCCAGGGTCGTCGGCTTGCTTTTCTCGAGTGCCGCGATCAGGTTGATGGCGGATTTCTCGCCCATGCGTTCCAGGGCGCTGAGCTGTCCCTGATCGAGCGCATACAAATCGGCGATGTCCTGCAGCAATCCCTGTTCGTCGATCTGGTTGACCAGCTTCTCGCCCAGGCCTTCGATGTCCATGGCACGCCGTGAGGCGAAATGCTGGATCGCCTCGCGCCGCTGCGCGGCACAATAAAGACCGCCGCTGCAGCGGGCGTCGGCCTCTCCTTCCGGACGCACCACGTCGGACCCGCACACCGGACATTTCACCGGCATCTTGAAGCGTCGCGCACCCTTGCGACGTTTCGCCTTCACCGCGCTCACCACCTCGGGAATCACGTCACCGGCGCGGCGCACCACCACCGTGTCACCGATGCGTATGTCCTTGCGTTCGATTTCATCCTGATTGTGCAATGTCGCGTTGGTCACCGTGACACCACCGACGAAGACCGGCTCGAGGCGCGCGACCGGGGTAAGTTTGCCGGTGCGCCCTACTTGCACATCGATCGCAGTCAATTTGGTGAGTTCTTCCTCGGCGGGAAACTTGTGCGCCACCGCCCAGCGCGGCGCCCGTGCCACGAAACCGAGAGTTTCCTGTTGCGCTATATCGTCGACCTTGTAGACCACACCGTCGATTTCGTAGGGCAGCCCTTCACGCAGAGCGAGGATGTCCGCGTAGTAATCGAGGCAACCCTGCACGCCGCTGACCTTTTTGATTTCCGGATTCGTGCGCAGACCCCACTCGGCGAGGCGCGCGAGGATGTCGCCGTGCCGGCCCGGCAGCTGACGTCCCTCGACGCGGCCGACGCCGTAAAAGTAGATTTCCAGCGGCCGGGTCGCCGTCACCTTCGGGTCGAGCTGACGCAGGCTGCCCGCGGCCGCGTTGCGCGGATTGGCGAAGGTCTTCTCGCCGGCCTTCTGTTGCCGTTTGTTCAGCGCGGCAAAGCCCTGCCTGGACATGAACATCTCGCCACGCACCTCGAGGACGCGGGGATGGCCCTTGCCGTAGAGCCGCAACGGGACCGTATCGACAGTACGCACGTTTTGGGTCACATCCTCACCGGTCCGGCCGTCGCCCCGGGTCGCGGCGCGCACTAACATGCCGGCCTCGTACACCAGGCTGATGGCGAGACCGTCCAGTTTGGGCTCGGCGACGTAGTCGACGGACTCGGCGCCGAGGCGCTCGCGGGTACGGCGATCGAAGTCGATCA
The DNA here is from genome assembly GCA_947259975.1 of uncultured Gammaproteobacteria bacterium. Taxonomy (GTDB): domain Bacteria; phylum Pseudomonadota; class Gammaproteobacteria; order HyVt-429; family HyVt-429; genus CAMYOD01. The sequence goes on along the minus strand of CAMYOD010000077.1, from coordinate 29,485 downwards.
CTTCCTGTTCAGCGAAGGCATTACCGAGAGACAGCATGGGCACGTCGTGACGTACCGAGGCGAATTCCTTCAGCGGTTCGGCGCCGACCCGCTGCGTCGGTGAGTCCGGCGTGATCAGCTGCGGATGGGTGGACTCCAGCGCCTGCAGTTCCCGCAGCAGGCGATCGTACTCCGCATCCGGAATCTCCGGTGCATCGAGCACATAGTAGAGGTAATTGTGATGCTGGAGCTGTTCGCGCAGATCAGCGACGCGCTTTCTGACGCCGGCGGGGATAGCCATTCCTGTCAGAACAACCGTAGCGCGGTCTCGCCCCCGGGCTCGATCCCTTCCTGCTCCATGTCGGCCGCGATGGTCTTGATCTCGCTGCGAATCCGGCTCAGGGCCGCGTCATCGAGCGGATGACGATCCGGGTCCATCAGTTCGCCGCCCAGTTTGCGGCTCAGCTGCTTGCCCGATTCGACCATTTCATCGAAGGCCTTGGGCGGATCGTAGGTGCAAGGAATGTTCAGAAACAGGGTCAGGCCGCGGGTCTCCAGCGATTCCAGTTTCGCGCGATCGAACTCACCCGGTTTGTAGAGATTTGCCAGGCTGTAGAGACTCTCCGCACCCAGCTTGTGCGGGTTGCGCCGGTGATAAATGTTCATCTTGCCAAGATGCATGCCCAGCCCCAGTGCCGCCTCGTTCAATTCCGGCCCTTTGAACACGGCGTCGTTCTTGGCAAGGATATTGATGATCGCGAGCGCATCGTAGTTGTTACAGAACTCGTCGACCTGACCGGCTTTCGCAAGCGCTTCGTCGAAGGAACAGGAGAATTTCAGCGGCCGGTCCAGCGTGTCCGCAAGCTTGAGCGCCAGTTCGGAAAATTTATTCAGTTCGGACTGACTGATGGGGCCGATATGATCGGCGAGTTGTACGGCCAATTGAATATCGGTGTACTCCGCGGTGCCGGGATCCGATTCGAGATTGCGCCACACCGCATGCTTCACACTCATACCGTAGATACCGCGTCGCTTTTCCAACAGGTATTCATGTTGCCGGTAAAGCCCCAACACCGCATCCCGATCGATCCGGCTCGCGCCCGGCAGGCGTGCAACATAATCGACCGTTTCATCCGGCACTTGCTCCTGAATCGGCGGTGACAGGGTTTCCAGATCGAGGGTCATAGTCGCGACCCGTTCCATCTCACGGAAATCCTCGTCCAGCTCCGCGTCCGGATCCAGAACGATGTCCGACTCGTCGTCCTGCAGGGTCAACGGCTTGCCTTCGACACCGGGCGGATGCGGATTGATCTCGAGCGCCGACTGCGACATCAACACCGGTTCGTTCCAATGGCCGTCACCGCGACGTGCACGACGTTTGATAATGGGGCGAAAACGGAACTTGTCGTAGGAGAACAGGGCGACCGCGAGGACGACGAGCAGCCCGACGACGATGAGCGCCAGACGCAGTCCGGTCATTGCGCTGCGAGCTCGACCGCCTGACCCACGTCCACCTGTACTAGAGCGGAAACGCCGGGCTCGGACATGGTAACACCAATTAGAATGTCGGCCGCCTCCATGCTGATCTTGTTATGGGTAATGAATATCATCTGCGATTTCTCACCCAACTTACGGATGGTATCGCAGTAACGTTCCACATTGGCATCGTCGAGCGGCGCGTCGACCTCGTCGAGCAGGCAAAAGGGTGCCGGATTCAGATCGAAGAAGGCGAACATCAGGGAAATGGCGGTCAACGCCTTCTCGCCACCGGATAACAGATGAATCGTCGTGTTACGCTTACCCGGCGGCCGCGCCATCACCGTCACCCCGGCGTTCAACAGATCGTCACCCACCAGCTCCAGGGTCGCGTGGCCGCCGCCGAACAACTGCGGAAAGAATGTCTGAAACCCGGTGTTGATGCGATCGAAGGTTTCCTTAAAACGCGTGCGGGTCTCACGATCGATCTTGCGGATGGCGTCCTCGAGCATCGCCATCGCCTTGGACAGGTCTTCGAATTGCTGATCCAGGTATTTTTTGCGCTCTGACTGCTCTTCGTATTCCTCGATCGCCACCAGATTCACCGGCCCGATGCGCGTGATCTTACGTTCGATGGATTCCAGCTGCTCGTGCCAAACGTCCTCGCTGGCCTCTTCCGGCAGCTCCGCCAACACCTCGTGCACATCCGCATTGAGTTCGCGAATCTGTTCTTCCAGCGTCTCGCCGCGCACGCTTAACTCCTTGCGCGCCACCCGGGCCTGTTCGACCAGCTCGCGAATTTCTTCGACCTGTTGCTCGCGTCCCACGCGCTGCTGCTCCTGGTCGCCGATCTCCGCCTCGAGATTGGTGACCGTTTCACGCGCGCCGCCGAGATTCATCTCCGCATCGACACGCTTTTGCAGCAGCCCGTCGAGGCGTAACTTTAAATCTTCTTCCGGCTTGGTGCCCTGCGCCAGGGCCTGTTCCAGTTCGGTGCGCCGTGTCGCCAGGCCCTTGATCTGCCCGTCGAGCCGGCCGAGGCTTTCGCGGGTCGAATCCAGCGCCGTCTGTAATTCCTGCCGCCGCAGTTCCAGCGCATGTTTCGCATCGCGTGCTACTCCTGCCGCACGCCGCGCCTCGTCGAGCCGCTGACTCAGCTCATTGCGCTGCACCTGCAGACGCTCGCGCTCGTCATCCAGGTTCGCGACATCGGACTGCGCCGCCTGCAACAACTGCTGCGACGTTCCCAAATCGCGCTGATCCTGATCCAGGTGGCGCAACAATTCGTCGAGTTCCGCCTGGATCTGTCCGCGACGTGACTCAAACTGGGCCGAGCGCGATTCCGCGCCCGCCAGTAAGCTTTGCGCCGCACCGCGCTCTTCGGTGACTTGCGCCAGCCGCTTGCGCTCTTCGTTGTGATCGAGTTCGAGGGAATCGCGAACCTCCTGGCTGCGTTCCAGCCGTGCGCGCAGCTCACTGATTTCCTCGGCCAGCGCGCCCGACTCTCCGGTCAAGCGCTCGATTTCGCGGGTGCGTTCCAGCATGCCCGCCTTGGCACCCTCCTGATCGAGCAGGCTGATCCAGTTCTTGCCCACCAGTGTGCCGTCGCGGGTCACGACCACATCCCGTCCGTCCAGCCCAGGACGCATCGAAATCGCCATCTCCAGAGTCTCGGCGATAAACACATCGGCGAGCAGAGTCGACATGTCGACGCTATTGGCGCCCACCTTGTCGAGCAACATCGGCCGCGTCGATGTGCCGGGAGCGGCGTGGGTCGCGCCCCGCTCGACCAGAAACAGGTCCGCGCCACCCAATGCCGCCACATCGGCAACCATTGCCTGCACCGAGTCCACGCACACCGCGCCCAGGGCCGTACCCAGAACGCGGTCGACCGCCTTCTCCCAACCGTCCGCGACGGTCAGTTGCTCGGTGAGTCGCGGCGCACGATCCAGCCCCCGGTCATTGAACCAGCCGACGAGGGCCTCATTTTGCTCGCCCCGGGATGCCGCCTGCAGTTCCTGCAACGAACCGAGACGTCCGTCGATGGCCTGCTTGTTGCCAACACTCTCTTCCAGCACCGCCGCAACCTCGTCGATCTCCTTGCGGGTAGCGCGCAGCTTGTCCTCGATCTCGGTAATGGCGGACTCACCCACCGTGCATGCGCGTTCGAACTTGCCCACCTCGTCACGCAAGGCGGCGACATCCAGGCCTGCGAGCTCACGATCCACGGTCATGAATTCCTCGTTCAAGCGAACCTGCCGATCCTTGATGCGCGCAACCGTTTCACCAAACTGCTGAATGCGCGCGTCCTGCACATCCTTCTGTTTGCCCGACTGCGCGAAACGATGGGTAAACTCATTCCAGGCCTCCTGCCACTGCTGCATACTGGCCTCGACCTCGGATCGCTGCGCCGCGGTGCGTTCCGCCTCGCGACTGCGCTCTTCGAGCTGCGTGTCGGTCTCGACGATGTTGTTGTCGAGTTCCTGTACGCGGGTCTGGTCCTCCTCCAGATGCTGGCTCGCCTGCGCTAGGGCCTTACTCAGGTCGCCCTGCTCACGCAGACGTTGCTGATAAGTTTCCTTGGCATGCTCGATGGCTTGCTCGACGCTGGCGATCTCCGCACCGATGCTGTAGAAGGCCGCCTGCGCGGTATTGAAATGGTCGGTGCCCGCGGTACGTTTCTGGCGCAAGTCCTCGATGCGGGTCTCGATCTCACGTTGCGCGGCACGCTGCGCCTCGAGCTGCTTCTCGAGTTTTGCAAGTGTGGCATCTTCATTGTTGATCTGCGCGCCGAGATCTTTCCAGCGCAAGGCCAGCAACTGCGCGTGGATGATGCGTTCTTCCTGCTTGAGTTCCTTGAAACGCGCCGCCGCCCGTGACTGTCGATGCAAGCGCCGTAACTGCGACTCGAGTTCCGAACGAATATCCTCGACGCGTTCGAGATTCTCGCGGGTATGACGAATGCGATTCTCGGTGTCGCGACGACGATCCTTGTAGCGCGCAATGCCCGCCGCCTCTTCCACGAACGCGCGCAGGTCATCGGGTTTGCCTTCGATGATACGCGTGACCATACCTTGTTCGATGACGGAAATGGAACGCGGCCCCAGACCGGTGCCGAGAAACAGGTCGGTAATGTCCTTACGCCGGCATTTGGTTTTGTTGATGAGGTAGTCGGAGGTACCGTCGCGGGACACTGCCCGGCGCACGGCAATCTCGGCATATTGCGCGTAGGGTCCCGGCGCCTTGCCCTCACTGTTATCGAACACCAGCTCGACGAAGGCCTTGCCCACCGGCTTGCGGGCATTGGATCCGCTGAAGATGACATCCGCCATGTTTTCGCCGCGCAGATTCTTGGCGGACATCTCGCCCATGACCCAGCGCACGGCATCGATGATGTTCGATTTGCCGCAACCGTTCGGTCCGACAACCCCGATGAGGTTGCTGGGGACAGAGACAATAGTAGGGTCGACGAAAGACTTGAAGCCGGCGAGCTTGATATGCTTCAGGCGCATTAAATTAGTGCGATTTCGTTTACAATTTGCTGCCCGAAAACTATCACACGAGAGCGAAAATGCCTACCAAACCGAGCAAGCAGCTCGAGACCTTCGCGAACCCGGAAACGGGGCGGGATTACACCATCCAGATCGAGATTCCCGAGTTCACCTGCCTGTGCCCGAAGACCGGGCAACCGGATTTCGCCAGCCTGCACATCGACTACGTGCCGGACCAACTGTGCATCGAACTCAAGTCCCTGAAACTCTATATCTGGTCCTACCGTGACGAGGGCGCCTTCCACGAGGCAGTGACCAACCGCATCCGTGACGACCTGGTGGCCGCAATCGCGCCCCGCTACCTGCGGCTGACGGCGGATTTCAACGTCCGCGGCGGCATTTACACCCGCGTGGTGGCGGACCATCAGCAGGACGGCTGGACGCCAGCGAATCCCGTGCCGCTGCCCGGGGTCGATCCCGCCGACTGAAGCGACTCTCGATTCAATTACAGATACTTACGAGGAAACGACCTCGCCCCTCGCCCCTCGCAACTCGGCCCTCTTTATCGGTATCGACGTCGGCACCGGCGGCTGCCGGGCAGTGGCCATCGACGCCGCCGGCACTGAAGCGGGGCGGGCCGTGGTGGCGATGCCGCCACCGCAACGCCGCGGCCCCGAAGTAACTCAGGATCCGGCCCTTTGGTGGACCGCCACCCGCGAAGCGCTCGGCCAACTGGTGACCACCGTGGCCGCGCAACGCATCCGCGCCATTGCCGTCGATGGCACCTCGGCCAGCCTGCTGCTGTGCGATGCCGCCGGCGCGCCTTTGGCGCCGGCGCTCATGTACAACGATCAGCGCGCGCGGGCCGAGGCGGCGGCGATCGCCGCAGTGGCACCAGCGGACAGCGGCGCCCACGGCGCCGGCAGTGCCCTGGCGAAACTGTTGTGGCTGCGTGCCCACACCGAGACGGCACCGGCCCGGCACGCCTTGCATCAGGCCGACTGGCTTACCGGGCAACTGACCGGGTGTTTCGGTGTCAGCGATTACAACAACGCGCTGAAATTGGGTTATGACCCGCGCGCCGAGACCTGGCCGGACTGGCTCGCCGCACTCGATGTGCCCTCTGCCTGGTTGCCGCGGGTGCTGGCCCCGGGCAGCGACATCGGTCCCCTGCGTAGCGACCTCGCCGCCGAACTCGGGCTGTCGTCCGCGGTGCGGGTGGTGGCCGGCACCACGGACGGGGTGGCGGCGTTTCTGGCCAGCGGCGCGCGTACACCCGGCGACGCAGTCACGGTGCTCGGCTCCACGCTGGTGATCAAATTACTGGCCACCACACCCGTGTTCGCCCCCGCCTACGGCGTCTACAGTCACCGCCTGGGGGACCTGTGGCTGGTCGGCGGCGCCTCCAACAGCGGCGGCGCGGTGCTGCAGCAGTACTTTTCCGCCGCCGAGATGGCGGCACTGACCCCGCAGTTACAACCGGACGCGCCGACCGGCCTGGATTATTATCCCCTGCCCGGCCCCGGCGAACGCTTTCCGATCAGCGATCCGCAACTGGCGCCGCGGATGACGCCGCGCCCGACGGACGACCGCATCTTCTTTCAGGGCCTGCTCGAGGGCATCGCCGACATCGAGACCCGCGCCTATGCCCTGCTGGAACGCCTCGGCGCCGGGCGCGCCACGTCCATACGCAGCGCCGGCGCCGGCAGCCGTAATCCGGCCTGGGGGCGCATTCGCGCGCGCCGCCTGGACGCGCCCCTGCTGGCGGCGGATTCCGACGAGTCGGCCGTCGGTGCCGCACGGCTGGCCGCCGGCGGTCTGTCCGCGCGGATTACCGAAGCCGGCGTCTAGCTGATATCATTTTACGAAAGGACCCCACGTCCCCATCTATTCATCCACATACGAGGTCAGTCATGGCAGTCACCTGGGTGCTCATCGCCAATCGCGGCGGTGCACGGCTATTCGAACATCAAGGCCGTTCCACCGGTCTCCAGCTCATCAAGGACATCCCTCACCCCGAGGGGCGCATGAAAAACGGCGAAATCACGTCCGACAAACATGGCCGCGCCTTCGACAGCCAGGGGGCGGGCCGGCATGCCATGGGCACGTCCCTGGATCCGAGCGAACATGCCGCGGCGCAATTCGCACGCCAACTGGCCGGCATCGTCGACCTGGGTGGCAAGCAGGGTGACTTCGAGCAACTGGTACTCGTCGCCGCGCCGCGCTTTCTCGGCGACCTGCGCAATGCGCTCGCCGATACCACCAAGGGCATGATCAAGGCCGAGATCAACAAGGATCTAGCCAGCGTGCGCGAGCACGATCTGCCGCAACATCTGGGCGACACCCTGCCGCTGTGAGTCGCTGAATGGCGCGCGCGGTGGTGGGCGGACCGGGCTATCTGTGGCGCGGCTTCGGCCTCATTCGCCAACCCGGTCTGCGCCGTTACGCGGCGCTGCCCATACTGATCGCGCTGCTCGCATTCGCCTCCCTGATCGGCGTCGGCATCCATTTCTTCGACGCCCTGCTGGAATGGATGCTGCCCACGGGCGACGCCTGGTGGGTGCGCTGGCTACGCAACCTGCTGTGGCCCCTGTTCGCACTTGCGGTCACCCTGGTGCTTTTCTTCAGCTTTACCCTGGTCGCCAATCTGATCGCGGCGCCATTTAACGGCCTGCTCGCGGAGAAGGTCGAGGCCAGACTGCGTGGTGAATCGTTGGCCGACACCGGCGGCGTCATGGATGCGCTCAAGGATTTCCTGCCCGCCATGTTCAACGAGTTGCGCAAGTTCTCCTACTACCTGGTCTGGGCCATCCCGCTTCTGCTTCTGTTCATCATCCCGGGAATCAATATCGTGGCACCGATCCTGTGGACCGTATTCATGGCCTGGATGCTGGCGCTGGAGTATGTGGAATACCCCATGGAGAACCACCGCATCCGTTTCAAGCAGGTGCGCCGCCGTCTCGGTCAGCGCCGGCTCCTGGGGCTCGGTTTCGGCGCCGCGGTCATGGGCGTGACGCTCATCCCGTTGCTGAATTTGTTGGTCATGCCGGCGGCGGTGGCCGGCGCCACCGCGTTGTGGCTCGATCAATTGCAGGAGCCGACTTCGCCGACGGACGCCTAGCGCGCGACGAACTCGCCGAGACGACGCACCCCTTCCTTGAGGTTATCGAGGGTGTTGGCGTAGGAAAATCGCACATGCCGTTCGGGATGATGGTGGCCGAAGTCCCGCCCCGGCGTCAGCGCCACCCCGGCCTGCTCGAGCAGATCCAGGGCAAAACGGTAACTGTCGTCGGTGAAGGCCGCACACTCCGCATATATATAGAAGGCACCTTCCGGTTCCACCGGGATGTTGAAGCCCAGTTCCCGCAGCGCCGGCAACAGGTAATCGCGCCGTTGGCGAAACATCTCGCAGCGCGCCTGCAGTTCGCTTTGCACCTCCGGCGTGAAGGCCGCCAGCGCCGCATGTTGCGCCGGCGTACTCGCGGCGAGAAAAATGTTTTGCGCCAGCTTATCGATATCGTCCACATAGGCCTGCGGCGCCACCAGCCAACCAAGGCGCCAACCGGTCATGCCGTAGTACTTGGAAAAACTGTTGACGATGCACAACGCGTCGGAATATTCCCGCGCGCTTTCCACCGCCGGTCCGTAATTTAGACCGTGATAAATCTCGTCGACGATCAGCATCCCGCCCAACTCGTGCACGGTCTCGATGATGTCCTTGAGTGCCGCGCCGCGCACGGTGGTGCCGGTCGGATTGGAGGGCGAAGCCAGCACCACGGCCTTGGTCCGCGCCGTCCAATGGCGACGCACCAGCTCCGCGGTCAGTTGATAAGCACTGTCCGCGTCCACCGGCACCAGGACCGGCCGGCCCTCGAACAAACGCACGAAATGCCGATTGCAGGGATAGCCCGGATCGGCGAGCAGCACTTCGTCGCCGGGATCCAGCAGCGTGCCGAAGATCAATTGAAACGCCCCCGACGCCCCCGGCGTCACGACGACCTGGCCCGGATCCGGGCGCGCGGTGGGCGCGTAACTTTGCGCGATGGCCGCGCGCAGCGCCGGCAGGCCGGTGGCCGGGGTATAGAAGGTCTGGTTTTCCTGCAAGGCGCGGATGCCGGCCTGTATCACCGGTGCCGGGGTCGGAAAATCCGGTTCGCCGATTTCCATGTGGATAATCGAACGCCCGGCGGCCTCCAGGTCCCGCGCCCGCTGCAGCAGCGCCATGACATGGAATGGCTCGATGTCCGCCATGCGGGCGGCGCGTAGCGTCATGGCTGACGATGCAGGCGCTCGATCAACGCCAAATCGAGCACCGAAACCCCATTGAGCGGCGCCCGCGAAGCCAGCACCTGCGCCGGCTGATTCGGCTCACCCATCTGGTCGAGCACCACCGCGGCACCCTCGAAGTCATGATCCCGGGTGTAGTCATTGATGGTCACGACGGTCTGGATACCGGCACCCAGGGATGCGCGCAAACCGTTGGCCGAATCCTCGAACGCCATACAGGCGTCAGGCGCGAGTTGCATATGCGCCAGCACGTAATCGTAGATATCCGGCGCCGGTTTCTTCGCCGGCACCACATCGCCGGCGCCGATGATCTCGAACCAGTCGCGGCTGTGATGTCCAAGCGTCGTCTCCAGCAAGGCATCCACGTTGGCCGGTGTGGTGGTGGTGGCGATCGCCAGGCGCAGGTCCGCGGCCCGCGCCTCGTTTAGCAGACGCGCGACCCCGGGCCGCAACGGGATACCGCCGCGGCGCAGCAGTTCGGTGTAATGCCGAGTCTTGATCTTATGCAGATCGGCGATGTAGCCGGCCAGGTCGTCGGGCCGCTGAAACTCCGGGCGGTAGTGGTCGATGTAGTGCAGCATGCGCTCCTTGCCGCCGGTGATCGCCAGCAGCTCGCCGTACACCGGCACGGTCCAGTCCCAATCGAGGCCGGCCTCGGCAAAGGCGGCGTTATACGCCACCCGATGGCCGTCCCGCTCGGTATCGGCGAGGGTGCCATCCACGTCGAAGATCAATGCCTGCAGGCGAGTGTTTGCGTGTGTCGCCGCCATGAATTACCCCTACTCAATCTATGGTCAAAGTCGATTTCAGAGGCGCGATTCTACCCTGTATTGCGTTGGCAGGGCGTTTTTTGGTACAACTGCGCGCTTGGTTTTTCAGCGTTATGCGCAGGAGTAGCAATATGCCGGCCAGCTCAAAGCAGCAACAGCCGCCCGAACTGATTCATGGTGTGAAGCCCTATAAGGCGCGCAAGGGCGAGAAGTTTATGAATGACAAGCAGCGCACCCACTTCCGCGCGATTCTCGAAGGCTGGCGCGACGAACTGATGGACGAGGTTTCCCGTACGGTCCACGCCATGCAGGACGAGACGACATGTCACTGGAGTTACGCAGCCGCGACCGGGAACGCAAGCTGTTGAAAAAGATCAACGAGTCCATCGAACTCATCGAGATGGGCGACTACGGTTATTGCGAAAACTGCGGCGTCGAGATCGGCATTCAGCGGCTCGAGGCGCGCCCGACCGCGAACCTGTGTATCGATTGCAAGACCCTCGACGAGATCCGCGAGCGGCAGCAAGCCTGAGTATCTGTTGCACGTAACGCGCGCGGGTTGCGCGCCATGAACCCACCCGCCAGCAGTCCGTCCACCGCCGGCTTCGAGCCCGCCTGGTGGTGCCGCAATCCGCATGTGCAAACCCTGTGGCAGAAGGTGTTTCGGCCACGCCCACGCCCCGCCTACCGACGCGAACGCCTGGAACTTCCGGACGGGGATTTCATCGATCTCGACTGGACCGGGCAAACTGACGGACCGATTGCGGTCATTCTGCATGGCCTGCAGGGCAGTTCCCGCTCGCCCTACGCCCGCGGCCTGAGTCACACCTTGAGCCGCCGTGGCTGGCGCGTGGTGGTGATGCATTTCCGTGGCTGCAGCGGTGAGGTCAATCGCCTGCCGCGGGGCTATCACTCCGGCGAAACCGGTGACCTGGCCTATTTGATCGCGACCCTGCAACGCCGGGAGCCGGAAACCATGCTGGCAGTGATCGGCTACTCCCTCGGTGGCAACGTGTTACTCAAATGGCTGGGGGAAAGTGGCGAGGCCGCACCGCTCGCCGCCGCGGTGGCCGTGTCGGTACCCTTCGATCTTTACAAGTCGGCGCGGCGCATCGAACGCGGCTTTTCGCGCATGTACCAGCTGCGCCTAGTCTACAGCATGAAGGAATTGATGCGGCGCAAGTTCGCCGGCCGTGCCGATGTCCCTATCGATATGGCCGCCGTCGCCGCCTGCCGGACCTTCTACGAGTTCGACGACTGTGCCACCGCGCCGCTGCACGGCTTCGACGGTGCGCGGGATTATTACGCCCGTTGCAGCAGCCGGGGCTTCATCAAAGACATTCGCGTCCCGACCCTGATCCTGCACGCGGCGGACGACCCGTTCATGACGCCGGATACGGTGCCGCGGCCGGATGAACTGTCCGCGGCGGTGCGCCTCGAACTCAGCCGCCACGGTGGCCACGCCGGTTTCGTTAACGGCACCTGGCCTTGGCGTCCCCGCTACTGGCTCGAGCAACGAATTTCGGCCTACCTGGATGCCTTTCGTCATGACCGCTTGGGCGGACCTCGGCGCCGATAGGCGCGGGCGATGCGCACGAGTTCCACCAGGGCGCGGCCGTAGGTGCCGGGATGGATCTTGGAGCCTTCCTCCTGATGTATCCAGCGTCGCAGCGGCTCCTCGTAGATCGGCAACGCCGCCTGCCGCGCGCGCAGTAACAACTCACAATCGAACAGCCAGCGCGACAGGAACGGGTCGCGGAACAACAGACGGGCGGCGCTCGCGGAGAAAACCTTGGCGCCGGCCTGGGTGTCATACACCGGCAAGGCCAGAATCTCGGAAATCAGGGTCGCCGCGATACGGCCCACGTAATGGCGTATCAGCGAACGTTTGATCTCCCGCCCCATCAGCGCCACCCGCGCACCGATCACCAGGTCGCTGTGGGTCGCGGACAGGACGGTCACGAGGCGCGGTAACTCCCCCAGGGGCGTCGACAGATCCGCGTCGGTATAGGCCACCGGCAGCTCGCCGTCGTCACCGGCCAGATGCAGCAGGATCCCCTGACGGATCGCTTCCCCTTTGCCACAGTTTCGGGCCAGGGTGTGGATCGCCGCCTGCCCGCCCGCTTGCCGAATGCGTTCGGCGAGTTCGTCCAATACCGCCGCGGTGTCATCCGTGGAGCCGTCGTTCACGAAGATCAGGGATGTAAACGCACGACAATCCTCGACGATCCGGTCCACCGGCAACCGCGTTGCCTCGTTGTAGCACGGTATCACCACGACCATGTCAGCGTTCCTCCGGCAGCGCCAGGCGCACACGCTTCAATCGGTGCGCCTTGGCGAAACAGGCGTTGGCCCAGTGGCCCGCATCCGGACGTATGTCACGGGCGAAGATACGACCCCGGTTGACGTCGCCGCGCCACGTCGACCAGCCGCCGCCGAAATCGAGCGGCGGTACTAGATGCTCGTCGATACCGCGCGCCCGTTCCGAGCGCGCCTGCGCCAATCGCGCATCGTTCTGCCGCGACACGTCCGCATAGCGTAATGTCACCGTGCGGTAATCCCTCGTCACCAGCGACAGCATCCCGATCGCCATGACGGCCAGCAAAACAGCCGCGGGACGCTGCCAGCGGTCGGCGTCGTGCCGGCCATCCAGATGCGGAAAGACGCTCACCACCGCCAGAATCTGAAAGAACTCGGTTGGAAACTTGGTGCGTCCGTCGAAGACGATATTCGGTGCGCCCATCATGGCATAGGCCGAAAGCAGTGCGAGGGAAAACCAGATTCCCGACATCACCAGCTGTCGCCGCAGCGAGGCCGTGCCGAGAGCAACGGCAATCACCACGAAGCCGATAAAAAACAACAGCAACTTGGTATCCAGATGGTGAAACAGACGCTCGCTGAGTGGCAGCAGTTTTGCGTACAGAGGCATATGGGCTTCGATCGCCGCGACCCGGACATAGTTGCCCGGCGCGGCGATCAACAGCACCGCACCGGTCACCCAAAGCACCAGCCCGACGCTGAGCACCTTGGGCACGGTACGCCGCTGACCGAAATGTATATACGCCAATGCCGCCGCCCAAACCGCCGCTACCGCCACCGAGACATTCTCCAGCCATGCACCGCCGAGGAACGCCGCGAACAAAAAGACACCGGCAATCAGACGTCCCGGCGCGTAGATCTCGCCGTAGACGGCGGCGCGCAACACCGGCAGCAGGCAGGCGGCGGCCAATAACAAACCCCAGAAATATTGCACCGCGCCGGTTTTCCACAAGACGGCTTCGCCGAAAAAGTCGGGCACGAACCAGAACAGAAACAGAAAGGTCATCGCCAGACCGAAGCCGTGCCAGAAACTCGGTGACTGCGGCGCAAGCCGCAGTGCCAGCACACAGGCCGCGCACAGTGCCAGGGCATTCATGATCTCGAATACGCCGACCAGCCGGTGACCGTCGGCATGGAACAGAAAATTAAAAAACATCACCGGGAACCGGCCGCTCCAGCTGAAATAGGTGTTGTAGGCGGCGTGAACAACGCGGACGATGCTGAAACTCTCGGATGCCCGGCAGTGATCGTCGGCGAACAGGGGCACGAGCTGGTTCAGGAACAGGAATCCCACACCGACTGTTAGCAGGCCGGCGACAAGAATTCCCATGATCCATCCCGGGGTCGAAATGCGGTCCCGCATCATGGTCCGATCACTCCTTGGCCGCGATGCTAGTGAGTCCGCGAGGCTGCCTGAACATGCAATACCCGACGAAAGATTTCAGTGCGTTTACCGGCGCAAGGATCGGCGGCCGCGTCAACGGTTTGGCGCCTTTCGCGGTTGACCGACATCAAGGATCGATAGCAAGGTAATTGTAATCATTATTATTATATAATCGGTTCGGTACGAATAACTACGCAGACGCCGCGCGTCGATGCAGACACGGCGAAGCACAGATCACGGGGGCCAGGCAAATGAATGCTATCCGTTTATCGCTGTCAATTCTATCCGCAATAATCTTGATCTTCGTGCAGGCTGCCGCGTTGGCAGCGCCCGGCGTGGAAATCGAAAAACTCACCAACGGCTACGACGCCGACACCGCGCCCGGGCCGACCCTGGCCCAAGGTGACACGGTCACTTGGTCCTACATCGTGCGCAACACCGGGGATGTGGACCTTTCAGAGATCACGGTCAGTGATGACAAGGAAGGCGCCGTGTTCTGCCCCAAGACGATCCTGTTGGTGAATGAGAGCATGACCTGCACGTTGGTGGGCTGGGCGGTACGCGGCCAGTATCATAACCTGGGGTCGGTTGTCGCCTCCGCTGCGGAAACTGAGGTGAGCGACAGCGACCCGAGTCACTATTACGTCGGTACCATTGGCGGCAACCCGGCGGTGCATCTGGAAAAATTCACCAACGGCCACGATGCGGATCTGCCGCCTGGCCCTACGATCCCGGTCGGCGATAACGTCACCTGGACCTACGAGGTATCCAACATCGGTGATACGACCCTGCTATTCATATCTGTGGTCGACGATCAATTGGGCGCGTTAGCCGTGCCAGCCAACTGTCCGACGGATTGGCTGGACCCGAACACGTCGATGACCTGTACGGCGAACGGCACCGCGGTACTCGGCCCCTACGAAAACATGGGCACCGTGAGCGCGGAAAGTCCGGACGGCGATCCGGTGCAAGACAACGATTACAGCCACTACGAAGGCATCGAGCCAGGCAATCCCGCCATCGATATCGAAAAGGCCACCAATGGGCACGACGCCGACGTTGGCCCGGGACCGTCAATTCCGGTGGGCGATCCGGTCACCTGGACCTACGTGGTCGAAAACGTGGGTGATGTGGTCCTTACCGGCATTGAAGTGCTCGACAATCAGGGTGTATCCGTGAGTTGTCCAGCATCCTCGCTGGCCCCGTCCGCATCCATGACCTGTACCGCCGGCGGCACTGCCGTGGAGGGCTCCTATGCGAACATCGGTACCGCCATCGGCTTCGCCCGCGAGGTGGAGGTCAACGACAGTGACCCGAGTCACTACACCGGGGTGGTTCCCGCGCAGCCGGCCATCGACATCGAGAAGGCCACCAACGGGCATGACGCCGACGCCGCCCCGGGCCCGACGATCATCGAGGGCGATCCGGTCACCTGGACCTATGTGGTCACCAATACCGGTAACGTGCCACTGCAGAACGTGACGGTGCTGGACAACCAGGGCGTGGCCGTCAGCTGTCCGGCGTCGGCGTTGACGCCGACTCAGGCGATGACCTGTATCGCCAACGGTCTCGCGGTCGTCGGCCAATATGCAAATCTCGGAACGGTTACGGCCACCAGCGACACGGTCACCGTGAACGACGAGGACCCGAGCCATTACTACGGTGCACCCCGCGGCGCCGGTGAGGGCTGCACCCACGGCTATTGGAAGAACCATCTCGATTCCTGGCCGCCGACGGGCTATGCGCCGAGCGATATTGTCGCCGATGTGTTTGTTGCCGCGGCACCCTACGCCGCCGGCGCCGCCACTTTGAAGCAGGCCCTGAAATTCAAGGGCGGCAAGGGCGTGGACGGCGCAAGCCGCATTCTGTTACGCAACACCACCGCCTCGCTGCTGAATGCGGCGCATCCGAACGTGGGCTTCCCGCGCTCGCCGGCGCAGGTGATCGCGCAGGTCAACGCTGCCTTGGCGAGCGGCGATCGTGCGACCATGCTGGCAACGGAAGAGGAACTCAACGGCCTGAACGAAGCCGGTGACTGCCCACTGAACTGAGGCACACAATAACGCCAACGGGGTCGTCGCCCTGCCCGATCGGGCGCGGGGCGGCGACCCCTTTTTTGGCTCTTATCTTGACTATTTTTGTCAGGTATTGTATGTTGGTGTTTCCGTCGCGCGCGCAATGGAGGACAGCATTATGTTCCACAGATTGTGCACCACCCAACCTATCGGCAGTAACGATATCGCGGATCTCGCCGGCAAACTCTATGTGGTGGAAGGCGATCACTACGACGACCTGACGATCTAATTCGTATCCGAAGGAAACCGCCGGCGCTATCGCGCCGTTCCTGTCGAGCATCTGGTCGATCGACAGGCGCGGGATTCAACGACCACGAGAACTGCGGTCCCGCACCCTCGCAAGCGCGAGCTATTTCGTGCGGTAGAATTGCGCTACGCCTGGCGCATTACATCGTCGACCGCCAAGGAGGAAGCATATGAAAAGGCCCGTCTTTTTTGTTCTTGCATTCCTGTATCTGTCGATCTGCCCGGCCGCCGAGCTCGTGGAAACCCCCTACCGCGCACAGAAGGTCGTGTTCGACTTCTATTTCAACAACCCGCAGGACATTAATTCCGCCCTCTATTGGATTCGCTCCCTGGCTAATCCGCTCACCGAAGAACCCTACAACATTCCACCCGACTTCAACGACATCAAGGTGCTGATACACGGCACCGAGATCGTCACCCTGGCCAAGAAGAACTACCCTAAATACAAGGCCGCGGTCGATCGCATGCGCTACTGGGTTGAACTGGGCGTTACCTTCAAAGTGTGCGCCCTGGCGGCGGCAGATTTCGACTACGAGCTTGCGGACTTTCACGACTTCGTCGAGGTGGTGCCGTCGGCCATCACCGAACTCGCGCATTGGCAGCTACAGGGCTATGCGGTCATACGCCCGCAGATCCTCGACAAGCAATTTGCCACCGAGGAGATTCGCTAGCGCCGCGGATATCGTTTTGCAAACAGAGGCTTAGGATCGGCTCAAGATTCTCCGCTCGAGGCCGATAACCTGCAATACACCCCTTCTACGCGGAGATAACAACATGGGCGAGCGCATGCTTTTTTCCTTCCTCGGCGCGGCATTGCTGCTGGCGTTTCTGATGCCCGTATCCAGCGAGTCGACTCAATACTTAAAACAAGCCGCACCAGTCAAGGCGGAGCACGCGACCCCCGCCGCGGTCGATGTCTCGACCAGCGAGGCGGCCTGCGTACCTTTTAGGATCTCGACGGCTTAAAGGGGTCGGAGTGATTTATTTTTAGGCAGTCCCGGCGGTCCCGCGCCGTCACCTATACCGCTCGACGCGGGGCGCTGATGCGCGCGCGAGATTCTTACTTGCTCAATACAAACCAGGTACAGTCATCCTGCGGAAAATGCACGTCGCGATGCCAGACGAAACCGTAATCCACGACTGAAAGATCAGGGTAGCGGTCCAGCATCTCGCCGGCAAAGTCTCTCTTGAAGAGCTTACCTTCGTGACCCCGATACGGCACCTCGACGGGCGTGGGGTTGTAATACTCCGCCAGCACGATATACCGCGACGTCGAGTTGTATATTTTCTCATACACTCTGTTCAGTTCATCCGGATTGATGTGGATCAATACGCCTTTGATCAGTACGACCTCGTATTGTTTATCCAGGCTCACATCCAGAATCGAGTCGTTGTAGACGGTACCGATACCGTCGATCTGCTTCAGCGCTGCAGCCGCCTGACTGTTGATCTCGACGGCGTCCATGGTCAATGATGGAAACAGGGTTTTGAGCGAACGAAGATTGAGGCCGATATTGGCGCCGAGCTCAAGCAGCGTATCAAATCGCTCAGTTGTGCGAAAAATTCGTGAAAACAGCGCGATGTTGCTGGCAACCCATTCGTCACCGGTGATTCTTTCGACGTATTCGTCGCCGAAGTCACCGGCCCAGAATTCTTCCTGACTGGTCTTGTAGTGTTTCGTGCCCATCGGCGGTCGATCCTAACGGAATCGGTGTCAGTGGAAAAGGGGTCGGAGTGATCTATTTTTAGGCAGATTCGTTATCCGCCAGGTCTGCCCGCGGCCGCCCCCGCTGCTTCTCGCCAACCGACCGGCCCAGCGCCCGCTCAATCTGTCCCCGAAAACGATCGTTGCCGAGCGGATGATTAAATGCAAGCGCGGCCCGGATGTCATGAATGTCGGCACCGGGAAGGCGATCTTCGAACAACCCCCGGTAGACCCGTTGCCGCATTTCCGGGGTTTCCCCGAGACTCGTGTAGATTGCATGCTCGGTGACAAGCGTATCCGGCGTACCCCGTGCATGATAGGTGTAACTCGACCAACGGTATTGCTCCGGCGTCTGAACCATATTGGCCGCCACCGGGTTCAATTCGATGTAGCGGTAGCACGCCAATAAATAGCGGTCCGCCTCCACCAGACTGGCCTTGTGTCGACCTTCCCGCAGCGAGCCGCTGTGGCGGTAGGTGCGGTTGATATAGGCCACGTAGAGTCGCCCGACGTGCTGCATCACCTGGGAGATGCCGACATCGGCGTGCGCCGGTGTGAGCAGCAGGTGCACGTGATTGGTCATCAGGCAATAGGCATGTACCGCTACGTCATAACGCCGGCAGCCCTGTGCCAGGACTTCGAGATAGTAGGTGTAATCGTCGTGGGCGAAGAAGCACGCCTCGCGATTATGACCGCGTTGCACGACGTGGGCCGGAATCCCCGGCAGATACATGCGTGGTTTTCGTGGCATCGCAAATCCTTTTGCGTACGGTATGATGATAGATCTTGACTATCCGCCTTCCCGGCGGTTGCTTAAAAATAAATCACTCTGACCTCTTTTTTAACCAACCTCGGCTTCGATCCGTTCACCCACCTCGCGCTCTGCCACGGCGAGATCGTACCGGGTCTGCAGATTCATCCAGAACTGCGCGCTGTTGCCGAAATAGCGCGCCAGCCGCAGCGCGGTCTCTGGGCTAATCGCGCGCTTACCATTGAGGATCGAGGTAATCCGCCCCGAGGGCACGTGCAAGGCCAACGCCAGACGGTTGGCCGACAACTCACGCGCGGCCAACTCCCGCTTAAGGATCTGTCCCGGATGTACTGCCACCATCTTTGCTAACCTCTGTGATAATCCACCACTTCGACGTCGTACGCATCGCCGGCGCGAAACCGGAAACAGATGCGCCACGGGCCATTGATCGTCATCGCCCACTGCCCTTTGCGATCGCCTTTGGTCTTATGCAGCCCGATACTCCGCAACGGACTGATGTCATCCAGCGAGGTGGCAGCGTCGAGCACGGCCAATAAATCCAGCGCCCAGGCGACATCCATGCCACGAAACCGCGTCACCTTGCCGTGCTGGTACAGGCGCTCACTGGCGCGGTTCGCCCACGACTTGATCACGAGTAAAGCGTACTACGCGTCGCGTAGTACGTCAAATGTATAATGAGAAGTACTCGCCCAAGGCTGGGGCGGGCCTGAGGAACGTACATCGCAACTCCTTTTGCGTATGGCAGGTTAGCGAATCGTTACTATACGCCTTCCCGGCGGTTGCTTAAAAATAAATCACTCCGACCCTTTTTTTCTTCACATTCTTATTATCCAAACTCGTCTTGATATTTAACAGCGTAAGCAAAAAGATAGATAGCCGAAAGTGCTAATGTGATCATATAAATGATAAAAACATATAGGACAACTCCTTCGATTCTTTCAAGACCTTGCTCACGAAGTCTTAACAGCACCCATACAACAAATATCGAAATACTCAACGTTCCATAAAACCAAACACTTAAGCCAGTCCTTCGATCATTTGCTCGGAAAATTAGGCGACTAAATTTCCAATCTAACACAGTCAGCAATATAGCTATCATTGCTACAGTATAGTTTTCAGTAAGCAGAATAAATGAGGGCACAAAAATAAACCCGTTATGCACCAAAGCATTCCAGAGTGCACTAATTCCTTGCTCGTTCATCTATAACTTCTCTTTTTCCATCAATACTATTGTTGGGCACGGATCATGTATATCCTAATGTTAAAAGCTGAATCGATTCCTGCTTACAAACTAGTGCATAATAATATGCGCGATATACCCCGGCCTTGGTAAGAAAAAGGGGTCGGAGTGATCACTCCGACCCCATAAAAAAAGGGGCCCGCAGGCCCCTTTGGTATTCCTTTATATAATGTCTATATAACGTCGCCGATCAGGCAGCTTCCTGATCCACGGCCTTCATGCTGAGGCGGATGCGGCCCTGCTTGTCCACTTCCAGCACCTTGACCTTGATGACCTGACCTTCCTTGAGCTTGTCGCTGACGTTCTCGACCCGCTCGTTGGAGATCTGCGAGATGTGCACCAGCCCGTCCTTGCCGGGCAGGATGGTGACAAACGCGCCGAAGTCCATGAGCTTGGCGACCTTGCCCTCGTAGACCATGCCCACTTCCACGTCGGCGGTGATCTGCTCGACGCGGCGCTTGGCCTCTTCGCCGGCGCTGCGGTCGACGGAGGCGATTTTCACGGTGCCGTCGTCGGTGATATCGATGGTCGCACCGGTCTCTTCGCAGATGCCGCGAATGGTGGCGCCACCCTTGCCGATGACGTCGCGGATCTTCTCGGTGGGAATCTGGATGCTGATCACCTGCGGCGCGTAATCGGACATCTCCGCGCGCGGCTCGGAAATCACTTTCGCCATCTCACCGAGGATATGCAGGCGGCCGGCCTGGGCCTGCGTCAGCGCGGTGCGCATGATCTCCTCGTTGATGCCTTCGATCTTGATGTCCATTTGCAGCGCGGTGATGCCTTCAGTGGTGCCCGCCACCTTGAAGTCCATGTCGCCGAGGTGATCCTCGTCGCCGAGGATATCGGTGAGCACGGCAAAGCGCTCTTCTTCCTTGATCAGACCCATGGCCACACCGGCCACCGGTGCTTTCACTGCCACACCCGCGTCCATCAGCGACAGGCTGGTGCCGCAGACCGTGGCCATGGAGCTGGAGCCGTTGGACTCGGTGATCTCGGAGACCACCCGCAGGGTATAGGGATACTCGGCCATGTCCGGCAATATCGCGCCGATGCCACGACGCGCCAGGCGGCCGTGGCCGATCTCGCGGCGCTTCGGGCTGCCGACGCGGCCGGTCTCACCGACACAAAACGGCGGGAAGTTGTAGTGCAGCATGAACGGATCCTTGCGCTCGCCTTCCAGGGCATCGATGATCTGCGCATCCCGCGCCGTGCCCAGCGTGGTCACTACCAGCGCCTGGGTCTCACCGCGGGTAAACAGGGCGGAACCGTGGGTGCGGGGCAGCACACCGGTGCGAATGGTGATCGGGCGCACGGTGCTCTGATCACGTCCGTCGATG
This sequence comes from uncultured Gammaproteobacteria bacterium, assembly GCA_947259975.1. Taxonomy (GTDB): domain Bacteria; phylum Pseudomonadota; class Gammaproteobacteria; order HyVt-429; family HyVt-429; genus CAMYOD01. The sequence goes on along the minus strand of CAMYOD010000077.1, from coordinate 8,401 downwards.
CGGGGTTCGCCGGAGAGAATGCGCTCGCGTACGGTGCGCTTTTCCAGACTCTTGAAGGCATTGCCGACCGCCTCGATCTCCGCGTCCTCGGAATTCTCGTTCGTCAGCTCCGCCACGGCACGCGCGCGGATCTCGTCCAGGCGCCCATAGCGGGTCATTTTTTCGGGAATCTTGTAGGCCTCGACCACATCGTTCTCGATCAGGCCGGCGACCCGATCGAGGGTCGCGGTGTCTTTCTCCGGCGCCTGCCAGTCCCAGTGCTGCACGTCCGCCTTGGCGGCCAGATCACGCACTGCGGCGACGACCTTCTGCATCTCCTGGTGGCCGAACATGACGGCACCGAGCATCACTTCTTCGGACAACACCTTGGCTTCGGATTCGACCATGAGCACCGCCTTTTCGGTGCCGGCGACCACCAGATCCAGTTGCGAATCGGTCTTGAGCTCGCTCAGGGTGGGATTGAGCACGTATTCACCGTTCACATAACCGACCCGCGCCGCGCCGATGGGACCGTTGAACGGCAGCCCTGAGACCGCCAGCGCCGCCGAGGTACCGATCATGGCGACGATGTCCGGATCGATCTCCGGATCCACGCCCTTCACGGTGGCGATGATTTGCACTTCGTTGAGGAACCCGTCCGGAAACAGGGGACGAATGGGGCGGTCGATCAGGCGGCAGGTGAGAATCTCTTTCTCGGAGGGTCGGCCTTCGCGCTTGAAGAAGCCGCCGGGTATGCGACCGGCCGCGTACGTGCGCTCCTGGTAGTCGACGGTCAGGGGAAAGAAATCCTGCCCGGGGCGCAGATTTTTGGCACCGACGACGGTGACCAGCACCGTGGTGTCGCCCATGCTGGCGATGACGGCGCCGTGCGCCTGACGTGCGACTTCGCCGGTCTCCAGCGTGACCGTGTTGCGGCCGTACTCGAAACTCGTACTGATACGATTCAACATGCTAATCCTCAACCGTGAAAACGGTTACTTGCGGAGACCTAATTTTGCAATCAAGTCACGATACGCGTCGGTGTTCTTGCGCTTTAGATAATCGAGCAACTTACGTCGCCGGTTAATCATGCGCAGCAACCCCTGACGTGAGTGATGGTCATGGATGTGTTCTTTGAAGTGTCCGGAGAGGGCTTCAATTTGTGCAGTGATCAAGGCAACCTGCACCTGAGACGAGCCGGTGTCGGAATCCGACTGCTTGTACTCGTCGATGATCTCTGACTTTTTTGTCGCGCTGAGGGACATGGGTTTCCTCGTTTAAACTGTCTGTCTAACCGGCCGATAGGCTCGGAAGGTCGCGTATTTTAACCGCGCGGCCCCCCGCCCACAACCGAATAATTGCAGTATTTTTGCGCCCCTCAATGGTGCTGTAGCAGGCGCTTGGGGGCGACCCGGCCGTCCTGCAGGACCTGGCCCACGCCGAGGAACCGCTCGCCCTCGGCGGTATACATCCGCACCCAGCCCGTGGCAGGGGCCCCAGTGGCCTTCACCGGCTGGCCGCGGCAGGCGAAATAGGCCGCATCGCGGGACAAACGCACCCCCGGCAGGTGGCTCAAACCGCCGTCGCTGGGCATCAGCAGCCGGTCCAGATCGGCCGGCTCGCCGGCCGCCTTGAGCTGCTCCAGGGTCACCGCGTCCTCGACCCGGAAGCCCCCCACGCCCAACCGCCGCAGCGCCGTGACGTGGCCGCCGCAGCCGAGCGCCGCACCCAGATCGTGGGCCAGGCTGCGAACATAGAAACCACTCGAACAGCGGATCTCGATTTCCACCCGATCGTCGTGATAGGCCAGCAGGCCGATCTCATGCACCGTCACCCGCCGCGGCTCACGGGGCACCTCGATACCCTGGCGCGCCAGCTTGTACAGCGGCTGGCCGTCCAGCTTGATGGCCGAATACATGGGCGGGACCTGCTCGATCTCGCCGGCGAACTGCGGCAGCGCCGTCTCGATATCGGCGCGGGTCACCGTCACCGGCCGGGTCTCGACCACCGCACCCTCCACGTCCAGGGTCTCGGTGGTCACGCCGAGGCGGATCTGGGTCCAGTAGCGCTTGTCCGCGTCGAGCAAAAAGCGTGAGATCTTGGTCGCCTCGCCGAAGCACAGAGGCAACAAGCCGGTGGCGATGGGATCGAGACTGCCGGTATGTCCGGCCTTGCGGGCCTGAAAAAGACGTTTTACTTCCTGCAGCGCCTGGTTGGAGGTATAGCCTTGCGGCTTGTCCAACAACAGAATGCCGTTGACGTCGCGCCCGTGCCGGGTTCGTCTCGCCATGGTGATACGCGGTCAGGAATCCGGGTCGGGCGGCGTGTCGAGCGCTTCCAGCTTGCGCGCCAACGCCGCGCCGCGCTCCACCGATTCGTCATATTTGAAGCGCAACGATGGAATCCCACGCAGGGCGACACTGCCGCTCAGGCAATGGCGCAGGTGACCGGCGGCGTGATTCAGTGCGGTCACGAGTTCCTTCTCATCGCCTTTGCCGACGAGACGGGTGACGTACACGGTGGCCGCGGTCAGATCGCGCGACACCGTGACCTCGGTCACGGTCACCATGCCGATACGCGGGTCCGACAACTCACGGGGAATAAGCACCGCCAACTCGCGCTGCAGGAGTTCGCCGACGCGGCGACTGCGACTGAATTCCTTGGGCATGACACGGGGACGGCAGCGAAGGCCGGACTATTCCGGCTTCACTTCAATGATCTCGAAGACCTCGATCTGGTCACCGGCCTTCACATCATTGTAATTCTTCACGCCGATGCCGCATTCAAATCCAGCTTTAACTTCGGTCGCATCCTCTTTGAAGCGCTTGAGCGACTCGAGCTTGCCTTCGAAGATCACCACGTTGTCGCGCAGCACGCGAATCGGATTGTTGCGCTTTACCACGCCCTCGATGACCATGCAGCCGGCCACCGCACCGAGCTTGGCGACACGGAAGACGTCGCGCACCTCGGCCAGGCCGGTGATCTGCTCCTTGATCTCGGGTTTGAGCATGCCCTTGATCGCATCCTGCACTTCGTTGACGGCGTCGTAGATCACCTTGTAGTAGTGCAGATCGACGCCCTCCGCCTCGATCTGGCGCCGCGCCGCGGCATCCGCGCGCACGTTGAAGCCAAGCATGATGGCGCCGGCGGCGATCGCCAGGTTCACATCGGACTCGTTGATGCCGCCGACCATGCCGTGCACCACCTTGACGCGCACCGCCTCGGTGGAAAGCTTTTCCAGGGCCTCGGTCAAGGCCTCCACCGAACCCTGCACATCGGCCTTGATGACCAGGTTCAGGGTCTGCGACTCGCCCTCTTCCATCTGCAGGAACACGTTCTCCAACTTCGCCGCCTGCTGACGCGCGACCTTGGTTTCCTTCATCTGCGTCTGACGATACAGGGCGATCTCGCGGGCCTTGCGTTCGTCGCCCACGGCCACCACTTCGTCGCCCGCCACCGGCACGCCGCCCAGGCCCTGAATCTCCACCGGCACCGAGGGTCCGGCCTGGGCCACCGTCTTGCCGAATTCGTCCTGCATGGCGCGCACGCGCCCGGTCTCGGCGCCGGCCAGAATGATGTCGCCCTTGTTGAGCGTGCCCTGCTGCACCAGCACGGTCGCCACCGGACCGCGGCCCTTGTCCAGCCGCGCCTCGATGACCAGGCCCTTGGCCGGCCCATCGCGCACCGCCTTGAGCTCCAGTACCTCGGCCTGCAGCAATACGGCGTCGAGCAATGCCTCGACGCCCTCGCCGCTGTGCGCGGATACGGGGATGAATTGGGTATCGCCACCCCAGTCTTCCGGAATCACCTCGTGGGTCGCGAGTTCCTGTTTCACCCGTTCCGGGTCCGCTTCCGGCTTGTCGATCTTGTTGATCGCGACCACCACCGGCACGCCCGCCTGCTTGGCGTGATGAATGGCCTCGACGGTCTGCGGCTTGGCGCCGTCATCCGCCGCCACCACCAGGATCACGATGTCCGTGGCCTCGGCGCCCCGCGCCCGCATGGCGGTGAACGCCTCGTGGCCCGGGGTGTCGAGAAAGCTGATCGCGCCCTTGTCGGTGGACACGTGATAGGCGCCGATATGCTGGGTGATGCCACCGGCCTCGCCGCTGGCGACCTTGGTCTTACGGATGTAGTCGAGCAACGAGGTCTTGCCGTGATCCACATGACCCATGATCGTCACCACCGGTGCGCGGGGCTCGCCTTCACCGGCGGGAACGGCGACCTCTTCGAGCAGACTCTCCGGCGTCTCCGGCTTCGCCTCTACGGCGACGTGACCCATCTCTTCGACCAGGATCATGGCCGTGTCGCGATCCAGCACCTGATTGATGGTGACCATGGTGCCCATTTGCATGAGCGCCTTGATCACCTCGATGGCCTTGATCGACATGGCCTGCGCCAGGTCCGCCACGCTGATGGTCTCGGGAATATCGATCTCACGCTGCACCGGTTCGGTGGGTTTGGCGAAGCCGTGTTGTCCGGACATACTGGTGGCCACGTGCCGCGGTGAGACGGTGCGCGTCGGTTTGCGCCGCACCTTCTTGCCTTTGGCGACGTGCAACTCACGTCGTTCGGCTTCTTTCTCCGCCTTGCGGCCCTTGCGCGCCTCGCGCGTCTCGGCCGGCGCCTTTTTCTCTTCCGCGGGCGCGGCGGCCGGCGCGGCTACCGCTTCCGGCGCGGCGGCTGCGGCCTCGGCCTGCTTGGCGGCCTCCGCAGCCGCTTGCTCAGCCGCTTGCTCAGCCGCTTGCTCAGCCGCTTCCTTGGCCGCCGCCTCCGCCGTCTTCGCCTCGGCTGCCGCCGTCTTGGCCGCCTCTTCCGCCGCCCGCTCCGCTTCCAGCGCCGCGGCTTCCGCCTCCTTCTTGGCCGCTTCCTCGGCGGCCTTTTCTTCCAGCACGCTGCGCTTTACCAGGGTGCGCTTCTTGCGCACTTCCACGTGCACGGTGCGCGCGCCGCCGGTACGTGAGGTCTGTTTGATCTCGCTGGTGGTCTTCTGCTTGAGCGTAATCTTGTTGCGCCGCGGTGAGGCCACCGCCTCCTCGCCACCGCGCAGAAAACGCAGCAAGGTGCGCTTCTCGTCGTCACTCAGGGAGTCTTCCGAGGTCTTGCCTTCGACGCCCGCCTGTCCGAGCTGCTCAAGCAGCTTGGGCTCCGGAATGCCGATCTGTTCGGCGAGACTTTTTACGCTCACTTCTGCCATTACGTTCGCTCCAGCCTATTGGGCCGATTGCTCTTCCTCAAACCAGGGGGCGCGCGCGGTCATAATCAATTTGCTGGCGCGCTCCGCATCCATGCCTTCGATTTCCAACAACTCGTCCACCGCCTGCTCGGCCAGATCCTCCATGGTGCAAATACCGTGGCTCGCAAACAAGCGTGCGGTGTGTTCGTCCATACCTTCCATTTCCAGCAGGTCCTCGGCCGGCTCCGCGCCGTGGAGTTTTTCTTCCTGCGCGATGGCGGTCACCAGCAGGGCATCTTCGGCGCGCCGGCGTAATTCGTCCACCAGCTCCTCGTCGAACTCCTCGATGTCGACCAGTTCCTGACGCGGCACGTACGCCACTTCATCCAGGGTCGTAAAACCTTCCTGCGCCAGGATGGTGGCGACGTCCTCGTCCACGTCGAGCTTCTCCTTGAACATACCCACCAGTTGCACCGCCTCGCCCTCGCTCTTCTCGTTGGCTTCCTGCTCGGTCATGATGTTGATTTCCCAGCCCGTGAGATCGCCGGCCAGGCGCACGTTCTGACCGCCACGGCCGATGGCCTGGGACAGCTGCGCCTCGTCCACGGTCACGTCCATGGCGCCGGAATCCTCGTCCACCACGATCGACGTGGCTTCCGCCGGTGCCAGCGCGTTGATCACGAACTGGGCCACATCCGGCGACCACTTGATGATGTCGACCCGCTCGCCGGCGATTTCGTTGGAGACACTCTGCACCCGCGAACCACGGATGCCGACGCAGGCGCCCACCGGATCGATCTTCGCGTCCTTGGAACTGACGCTGATCTTGGCGCGCAGGCCCGGATCCCGTGCCGCGGAATGAATCTCGATCAGGCCCTCGCCGGCCTCCGGCACCTCGAGCTTGAACAGTTCGATGAGCAGTTCCGGTCCGACCCGGCTCAGGAACAGCTGCGGCCCGCGCGGCTCCGCGCGTACCTCTTCGAGCACCGCGCGAATCCGGTCACCCGGGCGCAGGCCCTCGCGGGGAATCATCTTGGTCTTGTCGAGCTTGGCCTCGGCACCGCCGATGTCGACGATGGCGTCGCCACGTTCCATACGCTTGACCACACCGGTGACCATTTCACCCTGGCGCGGTTCGAATTCCTCGACGATGCGCTTACGCTCGGCCTCGCGCACCTTCTGCATGATGACCTGCTTGGCGGCCTGGGCGGCGATACGACCGAAATCCACCGCATCCATGGCTTCCTCGACGAAACCCTCGATTTCGGCCTCCGGATCGGTCTTGCGTGCCTCGCTCAGATAGATCTGGCGATCGGGAAATTCCAGCTCTTCCTCGTCGTCGATGATCTCCCAGCGACGAAAGGTGTCGTACTCGCCGGTATCGCGATGAACCGCGACCCGCGCATCGATGTCGCGGAGATGCCGCTTGCGCGTGGCCGTGGCCAGCGCCGCCTCGATGGCTTCGAAGATCACATCCTTATCGACGCTCTTCTCCCGCGAGAGTGCGTCCGCCATCATCAAGATCTCGTTATTCATCATCGATCTCCGCTATTGCCCGCTTACGCGGGCACCAAACGCGCCTTTTGGATATTCACAAAAGGCAACTCAATTGTTTCGCCATCCACCTCGATGGACAGGGCGTCGTCACCGACCGCGAGCACACGCCCGGTAAACCGGCGCCGCGTGTCCACGGGCGTATGCAAATGCACCTTAACCTGCTCGCCAATCACGCTGGCGAAGTGCGCCGGCTTGGCCAGCGGCCGATCCAGACCCGGCGAGGACACCTCCAGGTTGTAATGCCCCTGAATCGGGTCCTCCACGTCCAGGATCGCGCTCAGCTGGCCACTGACCGCGGCGCAGTCATCCAGCGTGATGCCGTCCGGGCCGTCGATATAGACCCGCAGCACCATGTTGTGGCCGCTGCCGACCAGCTCCAGCATCCACAGCTCCAGGCCCAGGGCCCGTACACCCGGCTCCAACAGCCGTTCCAGCTCCGCCTCGATACCCTGCGTCAAAAAACCTGCCTGCCAAGAACGCAAAAGTGGGCGCATGGCCCACTTTCAGCACCGTCCGTGAATGCGAAATCCCGGCCCGAATTATAGAAAATAAGGCCTCAGTTTCAATGCCTTATCCCCATCCCGGGCGGCCCGCCTCCGTGCACAAATACACAAAACCCCGCCTGAAGCGGGGTTTGTGCTACCTAATTGGTAGCGGGGGTAGGATTTGAACCTACGACCTTCGGGTTATGAGCCCGACGAGCTGCCAGACTGCTCCACCCCGCAATCGGACGGCGGATTTTAACGTCAAGCTTGGCTTTCCACAAGGTCCCCGGCGCGCGATAGCAGACGTGCAGGCAAAAAAATGGCGCAGCAGAGGGTCCGCCACGCCTAGCCCACCTTTAGGAGGGAAGGAGGGATTCATGAAGATGAATTGAAGAATAGTCACCCCGGGGAGCGGTGTCGTTGATCTAGGTCAAGAAACATAGGAACCAGGGACGAGGAGCGAGGGGCAAGGAATCATGGTTTAGGCACGCCGTCCCTTGGCACGAATCGAAAAACCGCCGCAGAGGCGCAAAACCACGGAGGGGTTCAGAGAGGGATTATCTCTATCTCCGGCCGCCTGGAGACCTAGGAGACACCAATAGACACCAATCTTACGGACAGCCCCTTTTAATAGATGGTATCTCTTCATCAGGAAGTAAAACGAAGCTACTGCAGCCAGGACAAACGCAAATATGATCACATCTCGTTTATCGTTGAATTTACGGAGATCATCTTCCCTGTGCCGTATCGTATAGCCATCTGCCTTCATACCAAAATAGTGATTCTTATAAACGCCAATTTCTATTCGTTTCCGATTGAACCGACTCAAAAATCCCTCGCTACAAGTAATACCGCGCGGGAGATTCACAAAGTCTTCTCTGGCTGTATCTTCGTCATCATATTTGGCTAAGAACTTCACGCCTTTCACAGATTTACCCACCACGCAATGGGCATTAATTGAAAATCCGGTCTTGGTCACTACCATCGCATCAGTAATCTTCTCGCTACTGACGAGAGCAATAACGAATAAGAGCCACACGATCCAGACGGCGCCGGTCAAATACAAATACACTTTCGAATTCATTGCCTAATTCGAACCGCTTTTCTTTTGGCGTCTATGGCGGACGAGCAATAGAAATATCGTGAAGACACCTATCAATCCATAAACTAACGAGTCTTGCAGATTGTCAGATCGAATATCCGC
>CAMYOD010000076.1 GCA_947259975.1 uncultured Gammaproteobacteria bacterium | reverse complement strand
CGAAAATCGCGCCAGCCGAGAAGACCCCAGGTGCGCCACATACGCGCCCCGGCGATGAGATCGCGTCCAGCATCCAGTAGCCGGCCGTGTCCGTCGCGGGTTACATCGTAGGCGTAGACCCGGTCCACTCAGCTGTCGCCCTCGATCTCGTGTCTTGCCGCATCACGATACGGGTGTATGGATGAAGCAATAAAGGCCCGGCCGGCGTGAGGATCGTCTGCCGGCGGTGCCCAGTCGGCGCTTTCCATATCCTGCTTTCGGAACGGCCCCTTGGTGCTCTCGACAAACACAAGAAATTCGCTCTTGATCTCCAATGAATGAAACTGGCGCGCCGGCATGCGGTAGAAAAACGGTTGCCCGGTGCCCGCGGGTCCCATTGCGAAATGTGTGGTAAGTCGACCCAAATCATCGAAAAGCAGCACTTCGCATTCGCCGTCGATCACCGTGAAACTCTCGGATTTTTTCAGATGACGATGCGGTACCACGTAGGTCTCACGATGACTGGCAATCAGCATATCATGCTGGTCGGCGTCGGCCGCCGGATGGGCGCAGACACGGGCGCGACCGATCCCGTTGCCGCGGGCTTCCGTTTTCAGAAACTCGACGATTTTGGCATCACCGACGACGAACGCGCGTGAGGTGTAGAAGATCCCGCGCGCGACCTCACGCAGATCCTCGGGCCTAACCGGTGCTGTAGTCAGGTCAGCCATTCGCCCGAACCGGGTGTCGGCAATGCCTGTATCAAGCGCCGGTTACCTCGACCAGCACGCGCCCGGCCTCACCGGAACGCACCACATCGAGAGCATCATTGATCCCGTCGAGCGTGAACTCATGCGTGATCAGACCGTCGAAGGACATGCGTCCGGCGGCATTGAGCTTGATGATCCGAGGTATATCCACATCGGGAATGCAATCGCCGCCCTGGGAGCCGGTGAGCACCTTGTTGAAATGCAGGGGCAGGGTATAGATGGACACCTTTTCGGTGGGCACCCCTACCAGCACACAGCGGCCGTCCGCGTGCGTCAACTCGTACGCCAGCTCGATGACGGCCTTCTTGCCGGTGGTCTCGAGCACCTTGTCGGCACCCGTTGGCCCGACAATGTCGCGCAGCGCACTGTCGAGATCTTCAGTTTGTTGCGAGTTGATCGTATGGGTGGCGCCGAATTTCCTGGCTAGGTCCAGTTTGCTGTCCACGATATCGATGGCCACGATTGGATAGGCGCCGACCATTGCCGCGCACTGGGCAAGATTCAGGCCGACGCCCCCGGAGCCGAAAATCACCACCGACTCACCGATCCTGACCTTGGCATCGTTGTTGACGACGCCCAGGGCGGTGGTCACGGCACAGCCCAACAGAGGCGCGACCTTTTTGTCGAAATCTTCAGGCACAACTGTCAGCCGGTTTTCCGAAATCACGGCGTATTCATTAAAGGTGGTCACCCAGCCGGCGTTTAGCTTATCGCCTCGCCAACGATATGCCGGCGGTTGACACTGGATCCCCTGGCTCGGGCGCCAATGGAGCACAACCGGGTCATTCTCCTTGACTGTCGTTACACCCGGACCTACCTCGATGACGGTGCCCGAGGCTTCATGTCCCAGGAGATGTGGCAGGTACCGGTCCGGCCCCTTCACCGCGTCGATTTCATTTATCTGGGCGCCGCAAATAGAGGTGAACTGAATGCGTACCAGCACCTGGCCCACACCAAGCTCGTCCGGCAGCATGAACTCATCGACGACCAACGGCTGTTTCGACTCAACCAGAATGGCAGCTTTAGCAGTATTAATTTTCATAATTCTAGGAAATCCGAAGCGTGAAGCTTATTCCATGTAGATGAATTCGTAGTCACCCGTGTACCCGAAATGGTTGTAGAGCCAGATCCACTCCGCGGAATCGAAAAATGACTCCGCCGTCAGTGCCCAGCATTGCAGATTGAACAACTCCTGTTCGTTGCGATAGCTCTCCAACATTACGTAGGCCTGCTTGCCCACACGTTCGACTTCCGACAGTGCGGTCTTGAGTTCAAACAGCCGCAGGTTGTGGAACGTCGCCAGCGAGATCACCAGATCGAAATGATTATCGCCATACGGGTAAGCGTCCTGGGCGCGATAGAGAAACAAGTCGTCGCGCACCTCCGGTTTGGCATCGGCCAGGCCGTGGTGGGAAATGTCGAAGCCCGCGATCTCCAGGTCGGGCAGCAGTTTCTTCATCTCGTAGAGCAGGTAGGCCTTGCCGCAGCCGACGTCGAGGACTTTGGACTCATTGGTAAGCCCGTAGGTATCGATGAGTGCTTGGGCGACCGGCGTCCAGCGGCCTTCCATGTATTTGTATCCGCCATACCCGAATCGCCGATCACCGTCCCAGTAATCCTTTTCATACTCCTTGGCCTTGAGCATACACGTCACTTTGTCGTCCACCATGCGCGCGATGTAATCGCGTTTCGTCATTTGGTGCAGCGGCGTCACGATATTTAATAAACGACCCATCGTATCTCCTAAAGGTTAGGCCTGGCCGGCGCCAGGCATGCAACTGTTAATCTGTGCGATCGGCGGCGGCCACTGATATCAGACGCCGCGCAGGCCGTCAATGTATGCAATCGCCCGCTACCGGATCGATAGCGCGATTTCTGTCAGCGGATGCCGGCGGCGGCGGGGGAGGCGGCGGTTTCGGCCACGGTTTCAGCGATCTGCTCCGGCTGCAGGCCACTAAGTTCAAGCAGTTGATCCTGGCTGCCGTAATTCGCAGCAAACTTGTCAGGCAAACCGAGCTTGCGGAACAGGGGTTGCACGTGCCCCGTGCGTTCGATCAGCGCATCGAGCACGGCGCTGCCCAGGCCGCCGATGAGCGTGTGTTCCTCGATCGTAAAGACCGAGCCGGCGACTTCCGCGCGGGCGACGATCAGGTCCGCGTCGAGCGGCTTCAGCGTGTGGATATGAATGACCTCCGCCTCGATGCCGCGGCGGGCCAGGATCTCGGCCGCTGCCAGCGCCCGCCCGGTCATGACGCCACAGGCGATCAACAACGGGTGTCCGTGACCGGCGACTGGACGCATGACGATGCCTTTGCCGATCTCAAAGCCCTTGTCCGCGTCGCTGACAATCGGGTCGCCGCCCTTACCCAGGCGGATATAGATGGGGTGCAGCCAGTCGAGTGTGGCACGCATCAGCCGCTGCATTTCTTCGGCGTCGGCCACGGCGGTCACCGTCATATTCGGCAGCGCGCGCATGATCGCGAAATCCTCCACCGCCAGATGTGTTGGCCCCAGCGGCGCGTACACCACACCACCGCCGTTGGCGATGAGGCGCACCGGAAGGTCGTGGAGACACAGGTCCAGCGCGACCTGTTCGTAGCAGCGGCGGGTGATAAAGGTGGCGATGGTATTCACGAAGGGCATCAGTCCGTCCATCGCCATTCCCGCCGCCATACCGATGGCCTGCTGTTCCAGCACGCCTTCCATGAAATGCCGCTTGGGCATCTCCTGCTTCATTTCGTCGAGCAGGCCGGGACTCAAGTCCGAGCCGATGAAAACGATCCGCGGGTCGGTCCGCGCAAGCTCATGCACCATCTTGATGCACGCCTTCCTCATTCCTTGCCTCCGACGGCCGAATACATGTCGGTCAGTATTTCCGGGCTGAAGCGGGCGCGGTGGTGCCAGGTGGGGTCGCCTTCGGCGATGGGAATCCCTTTGCCCTTGATGGTGTGACAGATGATGGCGGTGGGTCTGTCGTCGGCGAGCGGCGTGCGTGTGAGCAGGCTTCTCAGTGCGTCCACGTCATGACCGTCGACATCGACCGCGGCGAAGCCGAAACTCTGCCACTTGTCCACCAGCGGCTCCAGGTCCTGTATATCGGCGGTCGGCCCGGCGGACTGGATCTTGTTGTAATCGACAATGGCGGTGAGATTGCTGAGCCGGTGCTTGCCCGCGCTCAGCGCCGCCTCCCACACCGAGCCTTCGTTGATCTCGCCGTCCCCCATCACCACGTAGACACGGCTGTCGCGATCCTGGATGCGGGCCGCCAGTGCCATGCCGGTGCCGATCGCCAGCCCGTGCCCCAGCGCGCCGGTGGACGCCTCGACGCCGGGCACCTTGCCGCGTTCGGGGTGGCCGCCGAGAATACCGTTCACATGACAGAACTCGTCGAAATGCGCCAGATCGAAATAACCCTTGTCGGCGAGAATCGCGTACAACGCCAGGCAACCGTGCCCCTTGCTCAGGATGCAGCGGTCACGCTGCGGCCAGTCCGGCTCGTCGGGACGAAACCGCAAGATATCGTCATAGAGGACGCGAAGAATCTCGATGAGCGACATTGAAGCGCCGACATGGCCACGATTACCCCCTTCGAGGCCGCGGACGACCAAGCGCCGTAAGTACAGCGAGCGGGCATCGAGTGGCGTGGATTGAGGATCTGCGGACGGGGTGCTTTTCATTCTCGGATGCCTGGAACTACTACAATTCTTCGTCAGTCGTGCGCAGCGGGTACGACCCAGGCCGCTTATAGAATGCTGAGCACATTATCCATTACTTCCTGCCAGCTGTAAAAGGCGTGTAAGCCGTGTCCTTCATCGCTGCTGTGGTCATGTGCGAACCACAGGCGCGTGACGTCGGTCGGAAAATCCGGATGGTTCAGGACTTCCGGCAGGTCATCGATAAAGATACGGCAGCCTACCGTCGCGATGCGCGCAACCTTCGCCTGCCGGTCCAGTTCAAAGTGGACGTCATCGGGGTCGATCCCCAGTCCGCCCTGCTCGGGGGCAGCAAAGAAATCCCGCCGCTCGAGCCAGTCGCGGGCCGCCTGCCATAGATCGATACGGGCCGGATCGAAGTGGCCGTGGCGGGTCTTGTGACTGACAATTGCTACCCGTGCCCCGCGGGCCTGAACCGCGCGAACAAACGCCTCGCAACCCGGATAAGGCCTGGCCGACTCGATGAAGCGACCATAGACCTGTCCTTGCAGACGCATCCACGCCTCTTCGCCACCTTGTTCCAGCAAGTTTGCCTTCACGGCCTGTTTCGATTTTGGTCCGGAACTGGCGGGCAGCAGGCCGATGGCGTGCGCCGCCGGCAGGAATACGTCGCGGTAATCGATGATCGTGTTATCGAGATCGATGCCGATGTCGGGCCGGGCCATGATCAGACCTGGGCGCGGGGCGCTGCTTGCCCCGGCCGGGTCAGCGAGAGATAGACGGTCTCGCGCCCGAAGAGTGATCCAAATTCG
>CAMYOD010000075.1 GCA_947259975.1 uncultured Gammaproteobacteria bacterium | reverse complement strand
GTTCATCGGCAAACCCCCGAAGAAGTTCGGCCTCGCCTGGATCCACGATGGCCGCACCAGCAACTTCAAAACCCTAGTTGAAGAACACGGGGTCAATCCTATTCGTCTGGAACGTATCACGGACCACTTGCGCGAGGCCTATCAGCGCAGTGCGTCAGCGCAACGGTACACTACCAACGTCGCCGAGCGGGAAGTCATCGTTACCCCCTCCGAGACACTGGAAAAAGAGGTCCACGAAATTATTGACGAGGTCGTAGAAAAATAACTCCGGGGACACAATACCTGATTCGTGCACCTCGACCGGGAGCTGTGCAACCGGGAACGCGGACCCAAGTGCAAATCAAATCGAGTGTCGTGTCCCCTGAATTGAGCATCTCTGTATCTTAGTCGGCTGTCATTTGCTTAAAATGGCACCATCGCCGATTTTTATTTAAGGCAGACGCATGGGAATACGAGACTGGTTGCGGACAGGGCGACGCGTCGCGAATGCCGCACAAACGCGAGTGGCTGCCGAGCCGGAGTATTCTGTCCCCGTGTCTGCGGCCAACGCCTCCGAATCCAAGCCCGCGAATGTCGTGGCCGCGGAGCGCGACGCAAAGAGTGCGCTTAGCGCGCTTGCAGACATCGTAGACCAAGAATCCCTCGCCCGCGTCGCGAGCACGGCCGCTCTCGCAGCGGTGAGGAAGGCCGCGATCGACCGATTGACTGACGACGAAATCCTGGTGCGCATCGCCGATTCCGACAGCGACGTGGGTGTGCGCCAGAGGGCGGTCAAGCGCATTGCAAGCCCCAGCATTCTTGCCCGAGTCGCCTTGACCACTGGTGATGTTGGCTTGGGAAAAACAGCGGTCCGCCGCCTTGGGGCGACGAACCTGCTCGCCGATGTTGCCCGGAGCGCAAGCCTTCGAGCCGTGGCGCAGCAGGCCGTTGCCGCCATCAAGGATGAGGACTTGCTCAAGGATGTTGCCGTCGGCACGGGTGACCGGAGCGTGGCCAAGGCGGCCGTCAAAAAGATCTCCGACCAACGGATCTTGGTCGATGTCGCTGGCGCGGCAGCCGACGAGATCGTCTGCCGGACCGCGGTAAAGAGACTGCGTGATGATGATTTCCTGTTCGATGTCGTGCGCCACAATGGCTCAATAGATGTGCGGCGGAGCGCAGCGGCGAAGCTGCACGATCAGGCGTCACTGGCGAAGCTCGCAGCCATCGAAACGGACACCGAGATTCGGCGTGCGGCGGTCGCACGGCTTGGGGACGAGCAGGCATTGTTCGAAGTGGCGGCACGCGACTCCGAGTCCGAATTGCGTCTGACGGCAACCGGGCGGATTGAGCAACAGGCGACACTGATTCGGCTCGCGACCGAAAGCGCGCATGACGACACCCGGCTGGCGGCGGTCCGCCGCGTCCACGACCGCAGCGTGCTGACCGAGGTCGCGAAGACCGATGTGGACCCGCAGGTACGGTGCTCTGCCGCCCACCGAGTGCGTAATCGTTTGATGCTTACCGCCATCGCCGAGAATGGCCGGTACCCGGACGCACGCGCCATCGCCGTACGCAAGCTCAAAGATACGACTCATATGGCCTCTATCGCAACCGGTGACGCTGATCCCCAAGTGCGCAAGGCCGCCGTCTGTAAGCTCGATAATCAAGAACTGCTGTGTGCAATTGCCCGTATCGATGAGGACTGGCGTGTTCGGTGTGCTGCTGTCGAGCGCATCCAGAACACAGAAGAGTTATGCGAGCACGCTAAAAATGATGATAGCTGGCAGGTGCGTGCGCTGGCGGTTGCACGCATCGACGATCGTGCGACACTGGTAAACCGGGCTAAATGGGATAAGGAGTGGCAGGTCCGAAAGGCTGCCCTCAAGCTGCTCGACGATCAGACGCTACTTGCCAATCGTGTAAAAAACGACGAAGACTGGGGCGTGCGCCGTGTAGCAGTTCACAAGCTGACCGACCAGCTTCTGTTGGCAAACCGCGCACAGTGGGACGAGGACGCCCGAGTTCGCCGCGCCGCGGTGGCACGGCTCACTGACGACGTTATCTTGGCCAAAATTGCCCGCAGTGATCCAGACAAGTCAGTACAGGCTGATGCTGTCGTCCGTTTGGACAGTCTGACTTCTCAACCCGGTCCCTCCCACAAATAGGATCGGCCTGTAATCGTTGACTTTTCCCGGCGATGACTGAAACATCGCTAAGATGTTCGGCCGCATCATTAGCACAGCACAAGCATCCCCCGAAACCTGGCAGGTCGACGTAGTAACGCATTTATACATCCGAAAATTAGGTGTACAGCGGGTTCCGCAACCAGGCCTATGAGTATATTTGAATCCAATCTCGACAAAAACGCGGCGAACTATGCGCCGCTTACGCCGCTGTCCTTTTTGTCGCGATCGGCGACGGTTTATCCGGAAAAGACTGCCGTGATCCATGGCGATCAACGCTTCTCGTACGCACAGTTCTACCGGCGTTGTCGCCAGCTCGCGAGTGCCCTTGTGGGGGCCGGGGTCGGACTGGGCGATACCGTGGCGGTCATGGCGCCCAACGGCTCGTCAATGCTGGAGGCGCACTACGGAGTGCCGATGACGGGGGCGGTACTGAATGCGCTGAACTACCGGTTGGACGCCGCCACGATCGCTTTTATTCTCGATCACGGCGAGGCTAAAGTGCTGCTTACCGATCGCGAGTTTTCTCCAGTCATCAATGAAGCGTTACGCATGCTGGAAAAGAACGTCCTGGTCGTCGATATCGACGATGCGTTAGCGCACGGCGGCGAGCTCATCGGTACTGTGAGTTATGAAGATTTCTTGCGCCGCGGCGACGGTGAATTTGCATGGCAGCCACCCGATGACGAGTGGCAAGCCATCGCCCTGAACTACACCTCCGGCACCACCGGTAACCCCAAAGGCGTGGTTTATCATCACCGCGGCGCTTATTTGAACGCCCTCGGTAACGCACTGGTATTCGGACTAAGCAGCGAGACGGTGTATCTATGGACGTTACCGATGTTTCACTGCAATGGTTGGACTTACACCTGGGGCGTCACCGCAGTCGGCGGTACCCACGTGTGTATACGCCAACCCGATCCGGCCCTGATTTTTCCGATTATTCCACGGCATCGGGTGACCCATATGTGCGGGGCCCCCATTGTGTTGAACATGCTTACCCACGCCCCGGCCGAGGTCAAAGTCACGTTTGACCATACCGTTGACGTCGCGACTGGAGGCGCTGCACCGCCAAGCGCGGTGATCGCGGCGATGGAACAGATGGGATTTAGAGTGTTGCATCTCTACGGACTTACCGAAACCTACGGGCCGGCCACGGTTTGTGCTTGGCAACCGTTTTGGGATGAACTCGATGCCGACCGGCGCGTATCGATGATGGCCCGGCAAGGGGTACACTACCCGACGCTCGAAGACCTGATGGTGGCGGATTCCGAGACGATGCGCCCGGTCGCGGCCGACGGCTCATGCATGGGCGAGTTGATGGTGCGCGGTAATACGGTGATGAAGGGATATCTAAAGAATCCGGCCGCAAGCACCAAGGCTTTCGCGGGTGGATGGTTTCATACCGGTGCGGCGAAAATATTTCGAGCCTGGAGGTGGAAGAGGCTTTATATAAACACCCGGAAGTGATGGAAGCCGCGGTTGTAGCGAAAGCGGATGAAAAATGGGGAGAAACGCCCTGCGCGTTTGTCACGTTGCGCCCGGATGCGCAAGCCGTAACCGAAGAAGATATCACTCAATGGTGCCGTGATCATATGGCCGCGTATAAGATTCCCAAAACCGTCGTATTTGGGCCGCTACCCAAAACCTCGACCGGAAAAATACAGAAGTTTGTGTTGCGGGACCGTGCCGCAGAGTTGGATTCATAGTGGGCACAGATTTATTATTGTCATTCATCCTCTTTAGAAAAAATAAATCTGCCCCCCCTCATCCCGCATTCATTTTTTGCGGGATTCATCGTCGGACTGTGCGAAACCCGACATGGCGGCAAGCTCGCCGACAGAGAGCACGCCGGTGCGGCGGCGACCGTCAATGATCCAGGTCGGATAGTCCTGGATATCGTTCGCGATACAAGCGAAGTTGTATGCGCCTCTGCGCCCGTCCGGTGTGCACTCGACGTAGGGCAACCGGTCAACCGAGGCCTCGAACAAGGCCTTCTGCTGCTGGCAGGCCGGGCACCAGTACGCGCCATAGAAGCGTGCGCCGGAATCGCGCAGGTGCAAGGCAAGCGCCTTCAGGTACGGTTTCTCGGGCCCGGCGGCAGGGTCGAACAGCCCACTGAAGTGCAGGAACAACGCAAACACGACTACGACGGCGGAGCCAAGCGGACCCGGCAGCGATTTCGCCCACGCGTGCTCCGGCATATGCGCGGGCCTGCGCACTAGCAACAACACCAGCAGCGCGTTGATGATTGCGAAAGAGACGAGGCAGTAGACGCACACCGCTTCAATGACGAATACCGAGACGCTGGTGAGATACCAGCTCACAGCGGCTCCGACGGTGGCGATCATCAACGCCATCCGCCAGGAACTCGGACGGGTGCGCAGGCGCCACAGCAGCCGCGCTAGCAGCGCGTACGTCAATAGACCCCAGAGCGCAATCGGAATACCCAGCAATGTGGACCAGCGGCTTTGTTGCACCAGGCCGCAATCGGATTCCTCCCCGCAGTAGGCCGGATACTCGCCGAACCACGCGATGAACGTCAGGTAGGCCGTCAGCGCGATGCCGGCCAGGGCAAGCACGAGCAGCCCGTTGTCGAGCGGATGTGGACCGCCCGCTGGGGTGGCCGCGGCCCGGCCCTTCGCCTCGCGCACCTCGGCGCGATGCCTTGCCTCGGGGACTTTGTCTCCAGATTTACGTTTGCCAGATCGGCGCTGCTTTCTCGACATATCGTTATGAATGGTAGTTACGGCGCTTGGTTCCCACAAGGGGCGGCGGACCGCTTAGGCCAATCATGTACGAGAATCACCGGAACACAAAATACAATTTTTCGAATCCGCCGCGATCCGGGCAACCGGCAACGCGGACCCAGGCGTAAATCAAAATGAGCATCGTGCCCCCAGAATTCCTCATTTATTCTTAGGAAAATAGATCTGTCCCGTTATTTTTCACTTATTTCAAATGGCAAAGTGTCGCACACCTTCCAACAATAACCGCACAATCCCGCTCACCAGCAGCGCCACACCCACAGACAGAGAGATCGAGAACAGTGCTTCCTTGCGACCTATGGTTTGCAGCATCACCGCAAACGTCGATATGCACGGGATGTAGAATGTCAGGAACAGCAGGAAGGTCACGATTTGCACCCAATCCAAATAAGCGCCAACTTCGAACGTCCCCAGTGCCTGATAGATCATCAACAACGACAATTCCTTGCGCAGAATACCGAACAGAATTGGCACGCCCAGCACCATCGGTAAGCCCAGCCACCAGGAGGTAACCGGTGTGAACACCGTGTTGATGATGTTGTCCGCACCGGCATGACTGAGCAACGCCAACACAACGCTGCCACCTACCAATAAAGGCGTGACGATGGTTAAGATGTCGCGCGTGCGCGCCCAGGTGTTATAAAGCAAAGAGCGCCAGGTTGGCAGGGCATAGGGCGGGATATCCAGTACCTGTCCGGGGCCGGCTTCGGGATAGCGGAGCGTAAGCACGCGTCCCAACACCGCAATCACGGCGATCGTCAGCATGAAGATCGCGAAAACCCCCATTCCCCCCAGATACTTGCCGCCCAAGGCTAAGATAATGGCGGAACGCGCCGAACAGGGGACGAAGGTGATCAGCAGCGAAGCGACGACGCGATCGCGTCCGCGGGCAGCGGCGGCGGCACCGGATATTGCCGGTACATTACAACCGAGCCCGAGCAGGAAAGGCACGGCAACCCCGCCATGTAAACCGATCTGATGAAAACCGCGGTCGACGACGAAGGCGATTCGTTGCATGACCCCCGCCTCCTCCAGCGTTACCAGCAACAACACCAGCGGAATCATGTACGGGACGACAATTCCGATCAGACCGATCAGACCATCCACGACCGCGCGTCCGACGACACCCGCGGTCGATTGTGGTTGCCAGCCAGACACCCAATCGACCAGCCGTGCCGCTGTCATCCCGTCGAGCCAGGTGCTGACCTCAATCACAACGAATAACACGGCGGCAAACACCGCCAGGCTGCCGACTAAACCCCAATGGGGATGCAGAAACAGTTCGTCCAGCCAATAGCGCCAACCCCTTCCTTCGTGCGGGGCACCCGCACGGGTCACCGCCTCAAACAAACTGGCTGCGCGGTGATGCCGGTCTGCATGCAGCTCCTCCTCGAGTGGCCGGGGTAGCGTTTGCGCTGCCTCGGTTCGCAGGCGCAACAACTCCGGCAGCATGGTAGGGAAGTGCTGTTGCATTTCATCTAAAAAGTACTGGTCGCCCGCCGCCAGCTGCATGAGCAGGAATGAGTGCGGAACGCGGAACGCCCTTTGCAGCTCGGGGCGATTCAAGGCCTTACTCAGGGGTCGGAGGCGGTCGCAGATATGCTTACTGGCGCGTTGCGGACGTGGATATTCCCCTTCGCGCACGGCGTGCACCGCTGCCGCAAATAAGTCCGAGATGCCGTGTCCCATCAGTGCTACGGTGGGTACCACCGGTACGCCAAGTAATCCACTCAGGGCATCCGTGTTGATGTACTGCCCCTTTTTCGAGGCCTCATCCATCATATTCAATGCGATTACGATGGGTCGCCCCAACTGGCTAAGTTCCAGATTGAGTTCCAGGTGGCGCTCCAGCGCCGTGGCATCGACCACTTGGATAATGACGTCGGGCGGGGTGAAGGGGGCAGGTGGTTCACCCGGCTCGTGCACCGAAATCAGCGGCAACTCGTCACCCCACAGCAGATACTGCAAGGTAACCAGATCATCATGCTGCAGGTTGTTCAGGGAATGGATGCTCGGCAGATCGACCAGGCGCGCCTCGTCAAAGCCGATCTGAACCGCGCACTCTCCATAAGCACGTTCGGTGCCGGCCAGCTGCCCGGTATTGATCGATGTGCTCGATACCGCCTTGAACAGCGTGCTCTTGCCGCTGTTGGGCATCCCGACCAGCGCGATACGCAAGCGCCGATCGCCGCGAAACAGAGGGGTACGGAGTGGGATAGGGGTTTCGTTGGGGGGGTTCAACATTCTTTTATCTTTTCCCACGAGTCTTTAAAAAATGAATCTGTCCCCTCATTACTATTTCCTTAACCAAGGAAAGTATGGACTTTTTCAAACAATAATCAAAAAACGTCACACCTAATATCAGAATGTGATTCGTCGCCTACTCGATGCATATACTTTGGCTCACAAGCGGCCACTACCAAAGCGATCCGGCCGACGTAAAAAACGCGGCTAACCGCCGACGTTGATTCTTATGCGAAATCCGTTAACCGGAACGAAGTCCGCGGACACAATACATAACTTGTGCGAATTAGCCGGGCTCCGTGCGAACGGCAACCCGGACCCAAGCACCGATCGAATTAAGTATACGGTCCCCCGAGTCGGTCAGCTTCCGAACTCCTCTTCGTAGTCCGCCATGGACGCTAGTATCACCTTGTGCGCAACTTCGCGGCCGTAGACGTCATCGATGGAGACACTGGATTGTTCTCCGGGTTTGAGCTTATAGGTGGTGAAGTAGTGACGGAGGCGTTCCACCAACACCTCAGGTAGGTCACCGATGTCTTCCGCATCATGCCAAACTTGGTCGTTGTCCAATACCGCGATGATCTTGTCGTCCGCCTCGCCGTGATCATTCATCGGCAACCCACCGACTACCCGCGCATTCAGTATCACCTCAGAATGGTTGATGGGCCGTTCGCTGACCACGCAGATATCGAGGGGATCCTGATCGCCCTTTTCCGCCCCGACCATGAGCGACCCCACGCGGTTTCCGCAGTACGTGCGGGGAACGATGCCGTACAGCGTAGGCGGTAGCGACGATGTCCGTTGCGGCCGATCCACCCTCAAGTAGCCGGTCACCTTGTCCAGTTCATATTTGACCGAGTCTATCGGCGTGATCTCGATGTACGCGTGTACCACTTCCGGTGGCTGTGGACCCACTTCCAGCCCGTGCCAAGGGTGCGGACGCCAGCGGTAGAACGGCGGGGGGAAACTCATAGGCGACATTCCGAATTTGGTTTAATATAAATTCGATTGTTAGCTTCTCGTCCACAAGATGCAACAAAAGCGGTGGAACACTAACACAACCGTTTGCAATTCGGGGGACACCGGCGAGGCTGATTCTGTCATAGAAGAAACATCACACCCAAATTCCAAGGACACACCGTTGCGTGCACGAGCACAGTTCCACGCCGGCGTTGTGGTCAATGCTCATTGACTGCATTGGACAAAGTGAGATTCTGGCCGCTGGCGGCGTCGAACACGTGCACGTCCCGCCAGTCGAGACCTACGCGCAGGCTGTCTCCCTCCTGCACCGCATGGGCCGGATCGATGCGCGCCACCAGCGTATGACGCGCGGTGTCGCCGCGCTGGATATCCAGGTCTTCGGGCAGGTCCATCTCCCCGAATCCCTTGAGCGCCACATCGAAATAGACGAACAGATCGGCGCCCAGCCACTCCACCACTTCGGCCCGGGCCGCAAACCACAATACCGACACGTCCCGCTCACCGATGACCCGCAGATGCTCGGGGCGAAAGCCCGCGATCAGCGGACCTTGCCCGGTCCCCCACCGTTTGGCGTTGTACGCCGGCCCTCAGCCCGGCGCGCCGGGAGAAAGTTCATCGCGGGCGAACCGATAAAGCCGGCGACGAACAGGTTGCGGGGCCGCTCGTAGAGCTCGCGCGGCGTGCCGATCTGCAGCACCTCCCCTTTGCGCAGCACCGCGATGCGGTCGCCCAAGGTCATGGCCTCGGTTTGGTCGTGAGTGACGTACACGGTGGTGGTCCCCAGCCGGTTGTGAAGCCGGGCGATCTCGGTGCGCATTTGTACCCGCAGCTTGGCGTCAAGATTCGATAACGGCTCGTCCAGGAGGAAGGCTCTGGGTTCGCGTACGATGGCCCGGCCCATCGCCACCCGCTGCCGCTGTCCGCCGGACAGCGCACGTGGCCTGCGATCGAGATACTCATCCAACTCGAGGATCTGGGCGGCTCGCGCCACACGCCGGTCGATCTCCGGATTGGACAGCTTGGCCAGCTTGAGGGGGAAGGCCATGTTTTCACGCACGCTCATATGCGGATAGAGGGCGTAGCTCTGGAAAACCATGGCCATGTTGCGGTCCTTCGGATCCAGCTCGTTGACCCGCTGCCCGTCGATGCGGATCTCTCCCTCGCTGACATCCTCCAGTCCCACGATCATATTCAACAGGGTGGACTTGCCGCATCCGGAGGGCCCGACCAGGATAAAGAATTCGCCGTCGCGAATGGTGAAATTCGCCCGCTTCACCGCGGTGGCGCCGGTAAAGCGCTTGCTCACCTTCCTGAGTTCGATCTCGCTCATCCCTTCACCGCACCCGCGGTGAGTCCGGCGACGATACGACGTTGGAAGATGAGCACCACGATGATAATGGGCAAAGTCACCACCACCGAGGCGGCGGCGATGGAACCGGTGGGTTGCTGAAAACGGGAACTGCCGGTGAAAAAGGCGATGGCCGCCGGCACCGTACGGGCGTCGTTGGTGGAGGTCAACGAGATGGCGAACAAGAAATCATTCCAGGCGAACATAAACACCAGGATGGCGGCAGTGAACACCGCCGGCGCGGCCAGCGGTGCGATGACGAAGACGAAGGCCTTAAGGGGTGTGGCGCCGTCGACCCGGGCCGCCTTGTCCAGGTCCCACGGGATCTCTCGAAAGAAGGCCGACAGTATCCAGATGGCGAGAGGCAGGGTAAAGGTGATATACGGGAGGATCAGCCCCGCCCAGGTGTCGTACAGACCTACGGTGCGCCAGATATTGAATAGCGGCCCGATAATGGAGACCGGAGGAAACATGGCGATGGAAAGTGCGGCGGCCAGGATCACACGCCGTCCGGGAAATTCCAGACGCACAACGGCATAGGCCGCGAACATACCCAGCAGCACGGCAACCAGCGTAGAGATGCCCGCAATGCCGAGGGAGTTCCACAACGCGGCCGAAAACTGAGGATCCCGAAACACCGCCGCATAGTGCTCCAGGCTGACGACTTGCGGAAACAAGCGGTTGTCGCCCAGATCGGCACTGCGCTTCAGCGACAAAGACAGGATCCAGGCCACCGGGATCAAGGCGTAAACGATCACCACCACGCTGCCTGCGCCCCAGCACCATCGCTCCATCCTGCCGTGGTCAGCGCCGCCCGCCATCATCGCTTCCGGCGTCGCGTCAGGTCGATGCCAAAGCCTCTAATGTAGAGCAGGGCAATGGCCAGCACACACAGAAAGATCAGCACCGACACCGCTGAACCCAGGCCGAGGTTCAGGCGCGTAATGAGGGCGTTGTAACCGACAAGGGAGACCGTGTCGGTGCCTTGGGCGCCGCGGGTCTGGACAAACACGGTGTCGAAGATGCGAAAGGCATCCAGGGTGCGAAACAGCAAGGCCACCCCGATCACCGGCCGCATCAGCGGCAGCGTCACACGGAAAAAGCGCTGCCGCGCGTTGGCCCCATCCACGCGCGCCGCGTGCAACAGATCCTCCGGGACCAGGGTGAGTCCGGCCAACAGCAACAAGGCCATGAACGGCGTGGTCTTCCAGATCTCCGTCTGGATGATGACAAAAAAGGCCGACCAGCGCTCGGTCAACCACGCCCCGTCCAGACCCAGCAGGACATTGACAAAACCGGTGGTCGGATCGAAGGCGAAACGCCAGCTCATCGCCGCCACCACAGTGATGATGCCGTAAGGCAACAGCAACGACGTGCGCACCCAGCGCCGGCCGATGAGGGTGCGGTGCATCACCAGGGCGAACACGAAGCCCAGCACCAGCTCCAGGGATACCGAACCCACGGTGATGACCAGGGTGTTGAACATCGCCTGCCACCAGACCGCGGAGCTGAGCACGCTGAGATAGTTGTCGATCCCGATGAACAGGCGCTCATCCGGAAAGCGCAGGTCGTAACGGAACAGGGACAACCACAGGGCGTAGAGCATCGGGTAGGCAGTCACCAGCAACATGGCGATGATCGCCGGCGCGCACAGAAGTAAACCGAGCCGCCGCTCGGCGCTGCCGCGGCGACTCACAGCAGGCCCTCCGAGTGCAACGCCCGCTTTACCGCCGCGCGCAATCGCGTCACGTCCGCCTCGGGGTCGATGTTGCGCATCGGATGCAGGGTATGGCTGATGGCCAGGGAGACGTCGGCATACAGCGGAGTTTGGGGTCGCTGCACCGCATCGCGCAAGGTTGCCCGCAGCTGTGCGGAAAAAGGAAACGTGTCGCGCACCTGCGGATCGTCGTACAGCGCCGTGGTCGTCGGCGGCAGGCCGCCCAAGGTGGCCGCCAGGCGTTGATTGGCGGCGGCGACCAGGCACGTCGCAGCGGCAAACGCCAGCTCGGGATGGCGGCTGTGCGCACCAATGCCCAGATTGATGCCGCCGATGGTGACCCGGCTCGGCCGTCCCTCGATCACCGCCGGCCACCGTGCCCAGGCCATGTGCTCGGCCACATGGGGCGCGTTGGCGTTGGCGCTGGGCCAGACATAGGTGTAGTTGATCATGAAGCTGGAATCGCCGGTTTCAAACGCGAGACGCGCTTGATCTTCGCGCGCGTTAGCCAGGGAAGGATCGGCGGCCGGCGATGTCGCAAGACGCTGCATGACCTCGAGCGCGCGGCGCGTGGGGGCCTCTTCGAGCGAGACCGTCTGCCCGCCCTGCCCGCCCGGTCCCAGCACCGAGCCGCCCGCCGAGGCGAGCAGGGAGACGAAAAACACCGTCAGACCCTCATAGCGCTCGCCCTGGGCCTGGATGGCACCGCTCCCGCCGAGCACCTCCGCCCGCGCGATCATCTCATCCCAGGTCCGGGGCGGTACATCCACGCGATCGCGCCGATACCACAGCAGCTGGGTGTTGGTGGTAAACGGCGCCGCCCACAACCGCTGCCGGTAAGTGGCGCTGTCGACCGCGCTCGTCAGCCGGCCCCGGCGCACCTGGTCGGCTGTCTCCTCGGGCCACGGCAACACCCAACCGGCCTCGGCGAACTCCGCGGTCCAGATCACATCCATGCCGATGATATCGATGTCCGCGTCGCGCGCCGCCAGGCGGCGTACCAGCTGCTCACGCTGCTGGTCGGCGTCGGCAGGCAACGGCACCAACTCGATCCGGTAGCGGCCTTGCGACACCTCACCACAACGCTGTGCCGCCTGCACAAACGCCCCCGACGGCTCATCAAACACATACCAGCTCAGGCGGGGGATGTCCGGACCGGGTTCTGTGCAACCGAGCAAAATCCCGAACACGCCGCCGAGTAAGCCAAACGCTGTGGTGAGTTTTACGCTTGACACGCGCATCTCCTGTGTTGATGTTGTTATCTGTAACGGGCGGCGTCTGAGTAAGCGCAAACCGAGTACATATCAAATTACGTAACCTGTCACGCGAATTTTTCGATTTTCCACGTTATGCTGAAAAATGGGGTTGGACCCGATTGTCAATTTAACGTCCTTTCAGAAGAGATACGACTCTAGCGGAAAACTCGGCTCTGATCTCATTGTTCCAGACCGTTCAGTCATCAATATCGTATGCGTGCCGGTCAAAGTCAGACAACACTTTTGACACCGCGATAAAACGTTGATGATTGGCCGATCCTTGGTGTTGGTCGAGAAACATAGGAATGACCGTTTCTTCGAGTTCCCCATTCATTTGAACACCGACAAGGGTGCCGCTACCGTCCACGTAACTGGGTTTGAAGGTTTGGAGCAGATGGATCCCTGCTGCCAATGCCTGATTGAATTTAGATTTCGCAATCGTCTCCGGGAACACGTTCGCGCGCACAAAATACAGACCGTCCTGGCTTTGCTTCATCACCCAACCGTACCGCAGGCGCAACTTCTGCGCCCGGTGTCTAAAAAATGCATTGGGCACCACTATCGCCTCCGACCTGCCATCGGTCCAGAGGGTCAGGCGACTTCTGCCTCCGCCTGTTTCCCATGACTGGCGTTCCCAAAAGATCATCTGAACGTCCGGAGCGTTTGCGGACGGGTCGGGTTGCGAGTTGCAACCGAACGGTGCGATGGAAATCGCAATCAGGATGACCCACTTGCAGGGTTTCATAGCAGTGTCTTCCAGTAATTCCGGAGACAGTATACTTAATTTATACCAAGCGGCCGGGATCTGGGAAAAAAGGGGTCGGACTGCAGTGGCCCATGGATTCTTTTAGCTACTAGGACCGATTGGGACCATGTTTTCATTTTCCTTTCGGTGATTCTTGACGGTTTTGATCCGATGAACAGAGAACGATGGCGGCGTAGTATTTTTGCGCTGACTATGATGGACTCAGCGATTCACGCCAAGACGTTTCTATTACGAAGCCCGGCATTTGAACCATTGGCCACAAGATTAAGCAGAGAACCATGATAGATGCGCGCCCCTTTGAACCAAAACAAATCCGCCGCGCCTATGACCGGCGAAGTTGGCTGTACGGCAAGCTCGTGGCGCCGTTTGAGTTCCGCAATCACCGACGCGCGATTGATAGGGCGAAGATCCGGCCCGCGGACAAGGTCCTGGAGGTGGCGGTGGGGCCGGGGCGCGCGTTGTTGGAGATCGTCAAGCGGATTGACCGGGACAATGTCGCCCTTGGCGTCGATGCGGCGCCCGGGATGTTGGCGATCGCACGGCACACGCTGGCCGCGGTGGGGTATGACAATTTCGATCTGCGCGAGGGCGACGCGCGGAGGCTGGATTTTGATAACGATACGTTTGATGTGTTGTACAACGCCTACATGCTCGATCTGATTCCGTTTGCCGACATGCCTGGGATCCTGGCCGAGTTTTGCCGGGTGCTGAAGCCGGGCGGGCGGTTGGTGTTGTTGAATATGAGCAAGAAAGACGATGAAAGGGTGAGTTGGTATGAGCGGTTGTATGAAAAGTTACCGGCTTCGTTTGTGCTGAATGTGATGGGTTCTTGTCGGCCGGTGTTGATGGGGGAGTTTGTTGAGGAGGCGGGGTTTGAGAATGTGGAGCGGGAGTTTTTGGGCGGGGTGATTCCGTCGGAGATAATAACTGCCGGGGCTTGGTGTCCGGATTAAATTAGACCACTTCAGGCGGCTCCCGCAGGATTTGTTCGCGGCTCTTGTCCCCGCACAGCAGGGGAGGAAGCCGATCCCATAGTAGATAGCCGCTCCTGCAGTGGCAGCCGCCCCCACAAGAGCGGGGTTCGGGGAACGGAGTTAGGGATGGCGAATAAATGTCGGGTAATTTCTTCTTTGGCCCGTAATTCTGTTCGCGTTAGCGCACTTGTTGCGTGATGCGCAACGCGCTATAATTTATGGACGATCAAGTCGTTTAAGCACAAGGGATTGCAACGATTCTACGAGTCAGGGAGCACGGCTGGGATTCAACCCGCCCATAAGAAACGGCTTCGATTACAACTGGCTGCATTGGATACCGCAGCGCGGATTGAGGATATGGATATCCCCGGATTTAGACTTCATTCGCTCAAAGGGAAACGGAAGGCTCTGTGGTCCATTTCGGTGAGCAGAAATTGGCGAATCACGTTTGAGTTCCGGGATGGCAACGCTTACGTAGTGAATTACGAGGATTATCATTAATGGGTATGCATAACCCGCCGCATCCGGGCGAATTTATTCGTGAGCTCTATATCACGCCGTACGATATCAGCGTACGGAAGGTGGCGGAGAGCCTGGACGTATCACCATCGACCCTGAATCGCTTATTGAACGGTGAAAGCAACGTATCACCGGAGATGGCATTACGTCTATCGAAGGCCTTAGGCCGTTCTCCGGAGAGCTGGCTTGCGATGCAGGATCAGTATGACCTATGGCATGCGCGGAAGAGCGTTAACTTGAAGGATGTTAAGAAGGTTAAGGTATCGGCTGCATAGCAGTCGGCTTCACGGGGTGTGCGGCCTGCGGCGGCTCAACAACGGGTCGGACCATCGCAACGGATTGAATTTGCAAGTTTTGGATTAGAAAAACTCGACTGCTCGCCACTTAGAACAATCATTTCAAGCTCAAGATGACAGCCCTACGCTCAGGGTGACACGCGCCTGACGTGGAGGCTTATTTCTTCTTGCGGAATAGATCGATGAGGCCCTCGACCGCTTGTTCTTCAACGCTCTTGCGCGGGGCGGGCTCTGCGGGCTGCCGCGTTTCTTCCTTTGGCTGCGCTTCGGCCTGGCCTTCGGGGACGGGGAGCGGGCCCCAGGGCAGGGGGGTGACCGATGCCGGGGGGATCGGGCCGCCGCCGATGGCGGTGGCGGTGACGCTGCCGACCAGGGCGCCGAGGAGTTGGTCCTTTTTGACCAGCCGCCTCTGGGCGCGCAGGCGCCCGAGCTCCAGC
>CAMYOD010000074.1 GCA_947259975.1 uncultured Gammaproteobacteria bacterium | reverse complement strand
TGCAGGGTGCGGTAACTGAAATAGCCATAGTAGTCACCCAGCTCGACGCGAAACGGAACCTGGGCATCACCCTTCTCGTACAAAAGATTCAACCGTTCCGCGGTCACCCCGCGATGGTCTTCCTGCCGGTAGCGGGAATCACTGGCCACCCCGGCGATCTGGCCGCGCCATTGCTCGAACGCCGATACCCGGCGGGCAAAATTGATATTGAACTCGTCGTAGGCCTGGCTGCCGGAGAAGGGATACGGGCTCTGGCTGACATCGCCGTTGGTATCGTAGCTTTCGATGCGCACCGTATTGCTACCTGACACGGCCCAGTCGGTCAGCCCTTGGGCGGCCACGGCTTGCGGTAATGCGGCAGCAACGGCCAGCGGCAACAGCTTGCGGGGAAATGTGCGCAATTTGTCTGACCGGGTCTTCATCGGCGCACCCGCTGCTTGATCTTGAGCACATAATCATTGGTACCGATGCGGGACTGAAAGCCCGCATTCGGGTCGTTGAACTCCACCTGGGTGCGCACGGTGACCGACACCCGGCTGACCAGCAACGCCGTGGACGGCTCGCGCGGATGCGGCTGCTTCCATTGCTGCAGGGTCTGAATGCCCTGAATGGAGAGGATACGGATGCGCGCATCCCGCGGCACGAAGCTATCGATGGAATCCAGCAACAGTTGTTTGTCGTAGAAGTCCTTGCCGAGGTAGCGCGCCAGATCCGTGGTATTCCAGGACGCCATCAGCCGCTCCACCACTTTTTGCACCGTCGCGCGGCTCACCGGCCGGACTTTCTTCACGGGAGCCGCGCCGGCGGGTAATGCGCCGGGCTGCGAAATCTCGGCAATGGCACGGAACTCCCGCGCCTGGACCGACACGGCAACGCCGGCGGCGAGCAGCGCGATAATCAGACAGCGGACGCAGCGGTGCCAAACCAATGCAAGGCGTCGCCGACGGCTGATGTTGATCCCCATGCGCGTCATCTCAGGGACAACCCGGGCTGGCGCTGCCCACCGTGAGTGAACCGCTGGTCTGCCCGGTGAGGGTCCAGCCCGGCGGATTCAGCCATTGCCAACTATACGGGCCGAAACTACTGATGTTGAAGCGGTTGCGCACCGCGCCCCCGGCCCCCACCGTGCCGGAGACGATGCCGCTCTTGGTCCCGCTCCATTGCATTTGCACGGTCGTGCCTTGGGGCAGGTTATTGAACCGGCCCAGGCAGCAGGTGTCGCTGGTCGGCCCGCCCGGGTGCTCCCAACTGCAGTTGGTGCTGACGCTGCTGGTGTTGCCGCTCGGCGGCGGTGTCGTCCCGATTTGTTCTTCGCCCGGCGACTGGTCGTCCTGCTGCGGCGGCGGCTGCACCTGGCTCCCGCTCGGCGGCGAGATCACATCCGCGCCAAGTGTGCCGATGGACCACACATCGCGGTTGGCAAACGGGTTGAAGTCATCGCTGCCGATCCGGTAGGCCCGCTCGACCTCGAAGGCCGGTGTCTCGTCCGGCTTGTTGATATCCGCGCCCGGCGTGTAGGGCCGGGTCACCCAGGCCGCGCTGCCGTCACCCAGATCCACATCTCTCACATCCGCCGAATACCGGGTGGCAATGCGCAAACGTGGCTTCGAGTCATAGCTCGGGATGGCGTCGGGGGGCGGGCCGGGTGGCAAGCGGCCGTAATTCATCGCTCCCAAGGGCGTTCCACTCGTCCATTGCGTATAGGGAGGCTTCCACTCGCGACATTCGGGACACCAGGTCCAGCCGGTTTCAAAATCCTCAAACATCCATTCACCCCAAATCTCGTCCCAGACCCAGCCGTCGGACCGCTCGAAGAAGCCGTCCAGGGTCCACTGGCCGTTCATGCGCTGCACCGGGCCCATGCCGAGACCAATCGGCCGTCCTGCGGGAACGACCCAACCGCCCGAGACATCCTGCTCGGACCTTTTCATGTCGCGAGCGTCTACTGGATAGAATTTCCCGCCCATGAAAAAACCACGGGGTATGGATATGTCTTCAGGGCGCTCGGCCGGTGGAATCCGATTGCCCTTATCGTCCTGCTGATAACCGCCGGAGGCGTACAGACCGTAGCCGCCGAGGGCGAGGTAGCCCTTGCTGCCCTGCATCCAACGGGTGTTATAGGTCCCGATATCGCCGGTCCACACATCATCGTCACCACTTGCGACCTTGATGATCGCCGGCCCCAGGGACGGCGTGTCGTAGCGAAGAATGTCACGGCGGCCGCCGTCAAGGCCCTCGGTGCGCGCCGGTTCCTGCGGGGTGTCTTCGTAGCGCACGCCGATGTTGAAGCTCCATTTGTCATTCAACTGCCACCTGTCATTCACGTAACCACTCGGCAGGTTGCTGTAACCGATCCACGGGTCGTATAGCGCGGCTTTGCCCCCCGTTTCGGCCACGAAGAGCCTGGAAAAGCTGCTGCGCACCTGCTCACGTACCGCCGACGACAGGGCGGGATTGCTCTGACTTGCCGCCGTGTCCTCCTTATCTTCGAAGCTCAAAAAGCCGATATAGCCGCCGTCCTTGATAGTGCCAAGCAAACCGTAACTCCAGTTGTAATTAGCGGCCAGGGCACGCGCACTAAACCGATCGGCGGTTGCGCCCGCGCCGCCGGGCGTTCCTTTGTCGTCACTCGGAACCAGGCCAGTGTCGGTAAAGAACTGCGCCAGGGCGGCGCCGAATTCCTGCTTATCCTTGCCGTCGTCCGCGGTGCCCGGCGACACGACCCCATCCAGTTTGACGAAATCCACATACGCCCGCCCGGAGATGGGCAGGCCTTCCAACTCCTGACGACTGACGTTTGAAGCGGTGGTGGTTGCTTCCACCCTGCCGTCGTCGGCAAAGCGAATCATGCGATTCACGTGGCCGCCGAGAGTGACCTCGACCGCAAACGCGGGTGTCGTCACGGCACAGGTCAACAGGGAGATAAATAGAATGCGCAAAGATCGTGCGAGCGCGCGGAGCACTCGCGCCTGGGGCAGAATTCCGGAAACCAATGTCGGCCGACGTTCGGCCACAGTCGAATGCGCGTCCACGACCATCCCCTTTGCGGTGGCCGTTCCTGTCGCCATTACCGCGAATGGTTATTGTTCTTAATCAATGTCTATAGCACAGCGAAACTGGGTCAATCAAGCCGCCAAAAGCCGTGCCAGACTCGCATCGCCGTTAGAGTTTTCCCTGCATCGTATGAACAATTTACATTTACTTTTATCGTGATCCTATTGATTCAAATCAGAAAGTGAGTGCCTGTGAAGTCGCTTTAATTCGCTGTTGGTGCGGCCTGACTACAGCCACGGGCCGTTTCAGACGCAGATGCCGAGACCAACATCGGTCTTCGAAGCATTTCTCGTCGACCGCCCGGTGTGGGCTGTCCGGCCGCGCCACAGGTCGCTTGTCGGCCGGGCCCACGCGGCGCAGAATGAAGCCCAATCTCGCTCCACATCCGGAGATCGGGCTATGACGCACCCACCTGGCAGTCGCCGTTCACATTCGCTGTGTGTAACTGTATTCCTATGCCTCGGCGCAGCCCTCCCTACCCATGCCGACACGCCTACCAGTGGCCGTCAGGTCCGCGCCGCCTGCACAGATTGCGATGCCGATGCGAGCCGGATTAATACCCTGGAAAGCGAGATTGCGCGTCTGCGGGAAGAGCGCGGGGGCGTGGCATCGCAGTTGCGGGCCGTGGACCGCGAGGTTAGAAATGCCCGCTCGCGCGTTCGCAGCCTCGAGTCCAGCATCGAGCATCATCAGGGTATCAAGGACGATCAGCAGCAAAAACTCGAGACCAAACAGCGCGAAGACGCCCCGCAATGGAGCATCAACGCCACCCTCGGCGAGATCAGCCATCGTAACCGGGAGCTGAACCGGCTGCGGCCTGAGCTCGACCAGGCGCGTACCGCACTGCGCGACCTCGAGGCACGAAAGGCCCAACTAGAGGATCGCAAGGCATACTACGACCGCCGGATTGCGCGCAAGACCGCCGCGCAGGATCAATTACGCCGCAGCCTCGCCAACTGTGAAGCGGGTCGCTGTATCGATATAGAAGTCGAAAGTGCCCGCGGCGTGGTCGAGGGCAATAACCGCTTTAATCCGTTCAGTGCGGACGCGAGCCGCGGTATCGGGGACATCTTGTTAGGCGGCGAAATGCCGGCCAATACACAAACGAATAGCGCGCCACCCACCAGCGGCGCGGCGCCTGGCACCGGCACGGTGCCGACACCAGGTGCAGATGCAACGCCGACGACACAACCCGACGATGTCAGCAGCACGCCGGGAGATGCCGGCCAATCCCAAACCGTGTCGCAAACACCCGCGCAACCGCTACGCGCGTCCGTGAAGCACCAGTGCAGTGGTTACACCGGCCGCAATATCCTGCAGTGGTTGTTTGTGTTCTCCGCGCTGGCTAACGAAGCCGCCATCCTGCAGTCGGCCATCGTTATCATGCATGTGGCCGGTCCGCGGGGAACAAACACGGTACAAGGGACACTCAACGCCGTGCTCCGGGCCCAATTACTACTCAGCATCGCGCTTTACGGTCCCTACAATTGGCACATCATCTCTTTGACCACCCAGGACGGTCATAATGTGCAGTTGTCGGGCGACACCCGCGGCAAAATCGAGGCGGCAAGCACCGGCAATCGCAGCTGCTTCTGAGGCGCCGCGGCGCGGTAACGCCGACGTGCCTCTAGTGGGTCTGCCGGCGCACCTCGGTGACGTTGGGCAGCTGATTGATGCGGCTGAGCACCCGGCTCAGGGTGCCGAGATCGGAGATCTCGAGGGTCAGGGTCATGCGCGCGATATGCTCCCGTTTGTCGGAGCGGGTGTTCACCGCGATCACGTTGATCTTCTCGTTGGACAGTAGCGCCGTGATGTCCCGCAGCAGACCGTGGCGATCGTAGGCGATGATCTGGATGTCCACCGGATAGGTAGCCGCCGCTTTCCGGCCCCACTCCACCTGGACCAGTCGATCCTGCGCCTCGTCGGTGCTGTAGCGCAGTACGTTGGCGCAGTCGCGGCGATGAATGGTGACGCCGCGACCGTGGGTGATGTAGCCCACGATGGGATCCCCCGGCAGCGGCTTGCAACATTTCGCCACTTGCGTCAGCAGATTGCCGACGCCGTCGATCTGGATTGCGGCCGAGGATTCGTCCCGCCGTGGTGCCCGGGTGGTAATTTCCTCCGCCACCGCCGCGGCCGGCGGCTCCACCAATCCCTGCGCGGCGTGCACGATGTGCGCGACCTTCAACTCGCCGCGGCCGATCGCCGCATAAAAGTCATCGGCCTTTGGATATTTTAGCGCCTGCGCCAGCTTGAGCAGATTGGTGTCCGCCAGCCCGACCCGTTTCAATTCCCGGTCCAGGGTGCCGCGCCCGGCGGTGACGTTGCTGTCGTAATCCTGCTGCCGAAACCAGCTCTGCACCTTGGAGCGGGCGCGAGAGGTGACCAGGTAACCCAGATCCGGATTCAACCAGTCGCGACTCGGGGTCCCGGTCTTGACGGTGAGGATCTCGACTTGTTCACCGGTCTTCAGCTTGTAGGTCAGGGGCACAATGTGGCCATTGATCTTGGCGCCGCGGCAGCGGTGGCCCACTTCGGTATGGATGTGATAGGCCGCATCCAGGGGCGTCGCGCCGGCGGCCAGATCGATGATGTTGCCCATCGGGGTGAACACGTACACCCGATCCTCGAACACCGCCGATTTGAACTGATCGACGAACTCGTCTGCATCCGCCACCTCGTCTTTCCACTCCAGCAGCTGGCGCAACCATTTGATCTTTTCGTCGTAGCCCGCGTCCCGTTTGCTGGTTTCCTTATAGCGCCAGTGTGCGGCGATGCCGAGTTCGGACTGCTGATGCATTTCGTGGGTACGAATCTGCACTTCCACGGTCTTGCCCTCGGGGCCGACGATGGCGGTGTGGATTGATTGGTAATCATTTTCCTTCGGTGTTGCGATGTAGTCGTCGAACTCGCCGGACACATAGGCCCAGTCCCCGTGCACGATGCCCAGCGCGCCGTAACAATCCTTGACGTCATTGACCAGCACCCGCATACCTAATACATCGAATACCTGGGAAAAGTCGATATTCTTGCGCTGCATTTTCTTCCAGATACTGAAGATGTGTTTGGGCCGCCCGGTGATTTCCGCGGCGATGCCTGCCGCCGTCAGCTTGTCCGAAAGTAACTGCACGAATTCGTCCACATAGCGTTCCCGGTCCTCGCGCCGTTCGGCGAGGAACCGGGCGATCTGCTGATACTGATCCGGGTACAGATAACGGAATGAAAGATCTTCGAGTTCCCACTTCGCCTGCCAAATGCCCAACCGGTTCGCCAGTGGTGCGAAAATGTCCAGGGTCTCCCGCGCGATGGCGCGCTGCCGTTCCGCCGGCAAGGCCTTGAGGGTGCGCATGTTGTGCACCCGGTCCGCCAGCTTGATCAGCACCACGCGCACGTCCTCGGCCATGGCGAGCAACATCTTGCGCAGACTCTCCGCCTGGGCGCGTTCCTTTTTGCCCTTCTCGCCCAGTTCGCCGAACTCACCGATGACGTCCATCTTGGTCACACCGTCGACCAGGGTCTTCACACCGACACCGAATTGATCCTCGATGTCGGCCAGGGTGATGGGCGTGTCCTCGACCACGTCATGCAGCATGGCCGCGGCGATGGTCTCGTGATCGAGCCGCAGGCGGGCAAGGATCTGCGCCACCGCAAAGGCGTGTTCCACGTAGGGTTCGCCGGAGGCGCGGGTCTGGCCATGATGGGCCTGCACCGCCAATTCGGCGGCACGGCGAATGATCTCGACTTCGTCGGGGTCTCGCTGCTCTGCGGCCACGGCGAGCAGCTCCGTCAGCGCCGGGCTGGCGGAGTGGGTTTCGGCAGGAGCGCGGTCGATGACGTCTTCCATACCTTGAATATGGCGTCTAAAACACGTCAGATCAATGGCTTAGGAAAGATACTTCGAAAACAGGCGAAGCCAAAAGCACAGGAATCACCGCGGAAGCCCACGCGGAGCGCGGACTTCAGATAGAAGGATAAAAGGGGTCATTCTACTTTTTCGCGCACGGCACCGTGGGAGACTCAAGAAAAAGTAGAATGTCCCCTTTTTCCGCATCAGCCCATGGTTCCGCGCAACAGGGGCCGCAGCGAACGCAGGGATCGGGTGTTGAGGACATCGTCCTTCGCCAGCCAGCCCCGCCGCGCCTGCCCGACCCCGTAGCGCAGGTTGTCGAAATCATCGACGCGGTGGGCGTCGGAATTGATGCTAATCAGTACACCCTCCTCTTTCGCCATCTGGCAGTAAACGTCGAGCAGATCGAGGCGTTCCGGATGCGCGTTCAGTTCGAGATAACAGCCGCGCTGTTTCGCCGCGCGGATGATCTTGAGCATGTCCACGTCGTAGGGCTCACGGCGATCGATCAAACGGCCGCTGGGATGGGCGAGCATAGTGAAGTAACGTTGGTCCATGGCGCGCAGGATGCGCTCGGTCTGTTTGCTGCGCGACAGATTGAATTTGCTGTGCACCGCACCAATGACCAGGTCGAGGCGCTGCAATACCGAATCCGGCAGATCGAGCCGGCCGTCATCGAGGATATCCACCTCGATGCCTTTGAGCACGGTGATACCGTCGAGCTGCTCATTCAGGCGATCGATCTGATCGACCTGGGCATGCAGATGCTTTGGGTCGAGACCATGCGCCACGGTCAATCGGCGCGAGTGCTCCGTGATGGCGATGTAGTGCAGGCCGTGGTTTTTCGCGGCATCGGCCATCTCGCGCAGGGAATGGCGGCCATCGGTGGCCTTGGTGTGTACGTGCAGGTCGCCCTTGAGATCCGCGAGCGTGACGAGCTCTGGCAATCGCTTCGCCGTGGCGGCTTCGATCTCGCCGTGATTCTCGCGCAGCTCCGGCGGGATCCAGGGCAGGCCCACCGACTTGAATACGGACTCTTCGGTGGCGCCGGCGACGTACTTGCTGCCCTTGAACACCCCATACTCGTTGATCTTGAGACCGCGTC
Source organism: uncultured Gammaproteobacteria bacterium (assembly GCA_947259975.1). GTDB lineage: Bacteria > Pseudomonadota > Gammaproteobacteria > HyVt-429 > HyVt-429 > CAMYOD01. The sequence goes on along the minus strand of CAMYOD010000074.1, from coordinate 195,276 downwards.
CCTGGCCGAGACGACGCACGGCGATGTTGTGCGCCTTGCTGCCGGTGAAATAATGCAGCGCGGCACCGAAACTTTTCGCCTCCACCTTGCGCAGGTCCACTTGCAGCTTGGACGCAAGTATCACCGTCGAGCGGGTCGGACCCTTGGAAACCACCTTCTTGACCTCGTCGTAGGCGACGAACCGATCCATAACCGGGCTGGAACGCTTCGCTACCACCAGGATGTCCAGATCGCCCACGGTTTCCTTCGCGCGCCGGAAACTGCCCGCCAGCTCCACCTGATCCACACCCGATATCTTATTAAGGTAAGCAACCAGGGGGCGGGCGTACTGGGCCGCGGTCGCCAGTTTGAAACGGTGCTCCTCCCCCGCATGGGCCTCGATGGCCTCCAGTATGCTCTGTTCCGTCTTGGCACCGAAACCGGGCAGTTCGTGCACGCGCCCATCGCGGGCCGCGCGATGCAACTGGTTCAGGGTGTGCACATCGAGATCGTGATACAGCACCTTAACCTTCTTCGGTCCGAGCCCGGGCAAGTGCAGCAAGTCCGACAGGCCCGGCGGCAATTGTTTTTGTAACTTCTTCAGGGCGCGGCAACTGCCGGTGTCCACAATCTCGGCGATCTTGCCCGCCAGGTCCTTGCCGATGCCGGGGATTTTCGTGAGGTCCTCGCCTTCCGCCAGCATCGCGCTCGCCTCATGCCCGAGACTTTCCAGGATGCGTACCGCATTGCGATAGGCGCGCACGCGAAACGGATTCGCATCCTCGATCTCGAGCAGGTTGGCGATCTCGTCGAAGACCGCGGCGATGTCGGCGTTGTGGACAGCCATTACGTCGCTTCCAATAAAGGGTTCACGCCGAATCTTACAGGATCTGACACGCTTGATTGCCTCAGGCTCCGACCTTGTCCCTCGAAGACACGCCGTAAATACGTCCCTGTAGGCTCGACGGCCGCGTCCCTGCGGCCGACGGTCTTCTCGGGACAAGGTCAGACCTGCGTTGGCGAAGATTCCAAGAAGGGCTCGGGTTTCCAATCCCTCACGACAACATTCTCATTCTGAGGTGCTCGTGCGCCGAGCATCTGGCACCAACTAGATCGCGGCAGGACTTTAACGATAAAACAAAAACACCGTGCTGACCGCCAAAACATTACCGGTCGCATGCGCTGCGATCGCGGGCAGAAGGCTGCGGAAGCGTTCCACCGCGTAACACCACACCAGCCCGCTCCAGAAGAACGCCAGCGAAGTGGCGAGGGAATTCATGTGAGTGATACTGAACAGCCCGGAACTGATCACCGCGGCGGTGACCGGTGACAGGCGCGTGCGCAGGGTCAGATACAACAGACCGCGAAAACCGATCTCCTCGAAGATGGACGCCCAGGCCACGGCGTCGATGCCACTGAATACCGACGTGGACAGGGGCGCCCAGATCCAGCGCTCGTTGATGCCGTCGGCCCAATGGGGCACGAAGCCCAGCTTCCATATTGACCAATTGATGGCCAGGGTGCCGGACATGTCGGCGGCAATGACCGCGAGCATGACCGCGACCATCTCCAGACCGCGCCCGCGGGGCGGTCGCAAACCGAAGGCGGCGACGAACCCCAGGCCGTGGGGCTTGAGCAGATACTGACGTATGAACCACAGCATCGGCAACGAGGCCAGTAACGTGCCCCATAACGTCCAGTCGAATCCGAACCATGTCGGCTGGTAACGGATCAACAGCAGCAGAATGATCAGGCCGAACACCCCGGAACGCACGAACACCGCGAGCCCCTCGCCCAGGGTCCAGGGCACCGGCGACATGCGCGCGGTAAACGGCGCGGGCAGACGGCGCCGGTACAGCCATAGAGCGATTACGCACAGGCCGGCGAACAGGAAACCGACCACCGCGGTGGTAAACTGATGCAACCGGTCGCGGCGTAACTCGCCGTTGGCCAGCAGGCGCAATTTGATGCGCTTCGCCGCCCACCAGGCGCCGGTCTTCTCGGCGAAACGAATTCGCAAGCGGTCCCGCGCCCAACCGCTGGGCAGATAGCCGGCACCCACGTGGGCATCGCTGAGTTCGATACGGTCTATGTCAATGTCATAGGCGAAGCGCACCGCTGCCGCCATGGCGGCGCCCTCCAGATCCTCGTCGAGTATGGCGAGTTCCGTTCTTGCTTCGTCCACGCGCCCGAGTTCCGCCAGCAGGATGGCAAGCCGCACCCGGGTGTTAAGCAGGGACCAGGACTCGGCGCGGGTCGGGGTTTCCTTGAAGTGGCGCAACACGTCCTGATACACGACGACACCGTCCTCGAGCACCTGTTGGCGCGAGCCAAACAGGAAGCCGTAGAACGCCCGCTCGGACCAATGCAGTTTGCGGGCGCCCTCGTAGAATTCCAGATGGCGCGTCATCATGCGCGCGGCGGCGACACTGGGATCGCGCAGACTGGCGGTGGGATCGGAGAACAGACCGGGGCCCCAGATCGCGGCGGTGAGCAACACCAGCAGCACGGCGAACACGGCGGTGGCCGTCTTATAAAGACGACGCGGGGGAAGCGTTTCTACGGCACTCGCGGTCACGGCTATCAGGCTCGCCGGGGCTTGATACGACGCGCTCATGGTGCGCCAATCGCGCGAGGTGTTCAAGTCGCGGGAAAAGGGGTCCTACATACCTTATACATGCCGTCACCGGGCGCATTTGATGCGCCGCTTATGGGCGGCAAAAGGGAGGACATTCTACTTTTTTCGACAAAGGATCTTGCGAGATAGTCCCTGATTCCAAAAAAGTCGAATGTCCCCTTGGTTTTGCCATATTGCCCTTACGCACAAAACACCCCTACAACAGACTGATGAGCCGTTGCGCATCGCGCGGCGCGGCGCCCTCCCCGTCATTGTCGAAATACACATGCACCGTGCGGCCTTCGCGCCGCCATTTTCGGATCCTGGAAGCCCACTGTCTTAGGGACGGCGTGCTGTAGGTGGAGGCGTAGGTGCGGGTGTGGCCGTGCAGGCGGATATACACCATGTCCGTGGTGACTCTCTCCCACATCGGCCAGTCCGCCGCATCCGACATGCACACCGCCAGCTTGTGGGAGGCGAGACAGTCGGCGACCTCGTCATCGAACCAGGAGCTATGACGAAACTCCAGGGCATGACGGGACTCGCGCCACTGGTCCAATGCTTCGGCAAACACCGACAGCCGATCAATGTGCTTGTGGAAGTTGGCCGGCAATTGCCAGACCACGGCGGCGAGTTTATCGCCCAGATGTGCGGCGCGCTCTTGTTCGCCGCGCACCGGTTGCAGCGGATCCTTGAGCCGCTTGGTGTGGGTAATGAAACGATTACCCTTGATGGTGAAACGGAAGTCTCTTGGTGTGGCATCGCGCCATTTGGCGAAGGTGGCCGGTTTCTGCCGGCCGTAGAAGGTGGCGTTGACCTCGATGCCGCTGAAATGTTGCGCGCAAAACACCAGCCAGTCCTTCTGCCGCACGCCGGCATAGAAGTCGTCGCGCCAATGCGGATAGTTCCAGCCGCTGGTGCCGATGTAGATCTTGGCCTTGGGTGCGGGCATTAGAAGTGTGCTAGCGCCGAAAGCTTTGGTCGCGCATAGCAGTTACAGGATCCAAGGTACAAGGTACAAGGTACAAGGTACAAGCCTTTTCTCTTGTAACTTGTAACTTGTCCCTTGCAACTTGAAACTTGAAACGTATCGATCGATGGCGACAAATTAAACGTTTTGATATTCACCCTTTAATACAGGCGATGGGCTCAAGCCGGGCCACCTTGCGTGCGAGGCCGGCGTGATCCGCCGCGTCCACCACCGCGGTGACGTCCTTGTAGGCCCCCGGCGCCTCTTCCGCGACACCACGAGCCGACGGACTGCGAATGACGATGCCGCGGGCGCCGAGTTCATCGATCACCTCGCGGCCGCGCCAGCGCTTGGTGGCCGCGCGCCGGCTCATGGCGCGGCCGGCGCCGTGGCACGCCGACCCGAAGGAACGGGCCTCGCTTTCTTCCGTGCCGGCGAGGATGTAGGAGGCGGTGCCCATGGTGCCGCCGATCAACACCGGCTGGCCGCCGGCACGAATGGGTGCCGGCACATCCGGATGCCCCGGTCCGAAGGCACGGGTCGCGCCCTTGCGATGCACGAACAAACGCATGGAGCCGCCGTTGACCTTATGGGTCTCCACCTTGCAGGTGTTATGGGAGACGTCATAGAGCATGTTGAGGGTCGCCTGGGGCAGAATGCGGGCGAAGGCGCCCCGGGTCAGATGGGTGATGATCTGACGGTTCGCGAGTGCACAATTGATCCCGGCGCGCATGGCGCCGAGATAATCGGCACCGATGTCGGACTCGATGGGCGCGCAGGCCAGCTCCCGATCCGGCAACTCGATGCCGCTCTTGCCGGCGGCCACCACCATGCTTTTGAGAAACTCGGTGCCGATCTGATGGCCGAGGCCGCGGGAGCCGCAATGAATGCTGACCATGGCGTCGCCTTCCTTGATGCCGTAGATGGCGGCGATGTCTGCGTCGAAGACTTTCGCCACATGCTGTACCTCCAGGTAATGATTACCGGAACCGAGGGTGCCCATCTCATTGCGCTGGCGCTTCTTGGCATGGGCCGAAACCTTTTCCGGCAACGCGCCCTGCATGCAACCCTGTTCCTCGGTGCGCTCCAGATCCGCCGCCTCGCCGTAGCCACGGTCCACCGCCCAGCGCGCGCCGCCGGACAACATGGCCTGCATCTCCTTGTCGGTGAGATGAATGTCGCCGCGGCTGCCGAGGCCGGCGGGGATGTCCCGGGCCAGTTGGTTGGCCAGGTCGGTTTTGACCTTTTCGATATCGTCCCGGGTCAGGCCGGTGTGCAGGGCACGCACGCCGCAGGAGATGTCGAAACCGACGCCACCGGCGGAGACCACGCCACCCGCCTTGGGATCGAAGGCGGCGACGCCGCCGATGGGAAAGCCGTAACCCCAATGGGCGTCGGGCATGGCGTAGGAGGCCTTGACGATACCGGGCAGGGTCGCGACGTTGGTGACCTGTTCATAGACCTTCTGGTCCATGTCGCGGATGAGCTCCTCACTGGCATAGATGATCGCGGGCACGCGCATGGCGCCCCGGGGCGGGATTTCCCAGGTGAATTCGTCGATGCGCTGGAATTGGCCCGTATCCATACCTACCTATATATATTGCCGCGGCGCGTAGGTCTCTGATCTGGAACAAATATCCAGCCCGATGAAAGACAGTAACGAGTTGCGAGTCGCGAGTATCGGGCACCCATTCCTCGTCACTCGTCCCTCGTAACTGGCGCCTATCCTCATACATCAACCACACACTGCGCCCGCCACTCGCCGTTCTCGGTCTGGTCGACATGCAGCTCCGTGTAGGTGGCCCCTTTCACCTCCACTGTCGGCTGGTGTTTGATCACATCGACGGGCTCACCCCAGACTGTGCCGCGCAGGCGCCGTCCTTCGATGATGACTTTGAAGCGTGAGAACAGCATGCGGCGGGTGGCCATCTCGTAGACCAGGGCATTCAGCCAGTCCGCGAACAACAATTCGTCGTCCGGCGCCTCGCACGCGATGGCGACTTCGGTGCTCGCCGCCACGTGCGACGGGTCGGTTATGACCGCGGTCATGGCCAGGGCGGCGGCGGTGAAGGCCTCTTCCTTCGTTGCACCAAAGCCACGCACACCGATATCGGCGCCATGATGAAAGTGTTCCCAGCGCGAATCTGCGGTCATGTGTGATTGCCCTGGCACAACATGAAACCATGATATGACAATGGTGCGGATCAGGCACGTAGTACATCCCGTGGACTCGTGCTGTCGCCGCCTATGCATGTATTGGCCGCACCACGAGTCCATTTCAATCAATTACCATTTACCACTTGGCCACAGCGCCCTACAATGGCGGCCGAGAAGTACCTGCCAATGTCCACGTCCACACGCCCACATCACCAGCCATCCGCCGCCGAGGCGCCCTCCGGCCTGTCGCGGCCGGCCCAGGAACGGGTGCTCAAACACCTGGTTTACCTGTACGGCCGCCGGCGTGCCGAGGAGTTGCTCGAGCGGGTGGGCGTCGTGGTCCACCGCCACTGTGAACAACATCGAAATCGCTTCCAGCCGCCGCTATGGGATGAGCGTGACGTGGCCCTCATTACCTATGGCAACACGATCCAGTCCGGTAGCGAGGTACCACTCCAGACCCTCGGCAGGTTCGTGACGCAGCATCTCAAGGAAGCGATCAGCACCGTCCATCTGCTGCCGATCTTTCCCTATTCTTCCGACGATGGATTCTCCGTAATTGATTACCGAAGCGTGGATCCGGAACTGGGAAAATGGGAGGACGTCGAGACCATCGGCGAGCACTTCAAGCTGGCACTGGACTTCGTCTTGAATCATGTATCACGGGACAGTCTCTGGTTCGCCGATTTTCTCGAACACATGCCGCCGGGCAACGCCTATTTTCTGGAGCTGGATCCGGACACCGATCTGCGCGCGGTGGTGCGCCCGCGCAGCTCACCCTTGCTGACCCGGGTGCGCACGCGTCATACCATCCGGCATGTGTGGTCCACCTTCAGCAAGGATCAGATCGATCTCAATTACGAGAATCCGGATGTCCTGCTGCAGGCGCTGGAGATCCTCTTGTATTACATACAGCGCGGCGCCCGCATCATACGTCTGGATGCGGTGGCATTTCTGTGGAAGGAGATCGGCACGCGTTGCGTTCACCTGCCGCAGACTCATCGTATCGTGAAATTCTTTCGCGATATCCTCGACGAAGTCGAGCCCGGTGTGGCACTCCTGACCGAAACGAACGTACCGCACAAGGAAAACATCAGTTATTTCGGCGACGCGGATGAGGCACACATGGTGTATCAGTTCACCCTGCCGCCGCTGACCTTGCATGCAATTCACGCCGGCACCACTCGATGCCTGCGGCGCTGGCTCGCGGACCTGGCGCCGCCGCCGCCGGGCTGCACGATGTTGAATTTCACTGCTTCCCATGACGGCATCGGCATGCGGCCGCTGGAGGGATTGCTGTCGGAAAGCGAGATCAACCGCCTGATCGAGGCGATGCGATTACGTGGCGCCTTTGTCTCCACGCGCCTGCGCGAGGACGGCAGCGAGGGTCCTTACGAAATCAACATCAGCTATGCCGATGCCTTTCGCGATCCGGATGCGGTCAACGATAACTGGCACATCCCCCGCTTCATGCTGTCGCAAACCCTGGCGCTGACGTTACAGGGCGTCCCCGCAGTCTATATCCACTCGTTGACCGCGACCTCCAACGACCATGCGGGCGTCGAACGGACCGGCCAGACCCGCTCCATCAATCGGCGGCGCTGGGACATCCATGAACTGGAGCGCCTGCTGGGCGACGAACAGTCCACCACAACACAGGTCTTCAATTGCTATCGCCGACTGCTGGCCCTGCGCCGCCGACTGAAGGCGTTTCATCCGGACGGCGCGCAAGCAATTCTCGACCTGGGTGACGAGTTGCTCGGCATCGTGCGGACGGCGCCGGATGACTCGGCGCAAATCGTGGCGCTATTCAATTTCACACCCCTGGCGCACAATCTGCCGCTCAGCAAGCTGGCGGACCATGCTAATGAGAACGAGCGCTGGCACGATCTGATCGCGGATGACAGCCCGCGCATCGAGAATGGTGAACTGATCCTGGCCCCCTATTCCACCCTCTGGTTACATTCCGCAGCCGAGCACTAATTTCACCGTCAGGCGTTGTCCGCGGCCACCGCGGCGATGAACTGCTCGCTGAAGTCCGGCACCGCGCTGAAGACCCGGTTCCAGTTGGGGATGAACGGCACCTCCATGGGATTGGCCAGGTAATGATCACCGGCATTGATGATTGCGCCGGTAAATAATTCGATGGCCTGTTCCTCGGCATGTACGTCGACGACGTAGCCATTGATCTGCGCGTCACACACATATTGCTGCAACATATCCAACGCCGTCCGGTAGTAGGTGGCCTTCAAAGTGCGAAACAATCCCCGTGTCATTAACACGCCCTCCGTGGCGAGCTTGCGATAAATCGACTTGGCGATTTCCACCGCCATGCGTCCCAGCCCCTCCCCCTCATTGCGACTCATGGGCTGATGCTTGTGGTCATAGCGATCCGCGATATCCACCTGGCACACGTGCTGCAGCGCGATATTGCGATACACCTCGGACAGCACCCCAATCTCGAGCCCCCAATCGCTGGGGATGCGTAAGCTCTTCAGCTCGTCCTTCTTCAGTGCGAATTCACCCGACAGGGGATAACGGAAACTGTCCAGATATTCGAGGTAATTTGAGTTTCCCAGGATACGCTTCAACGACTTGATCAACGGCACCACGAATAAGCGTGTCGCACGCCCACCCATGCTGTCTTCGGTCAGGCGTGCGTAATAGCCTTTGCAGAATCGATAATCGAATGCCGGGTTGGCCACCGGATAGAACAGCCGCGCCGGAAGATGCCGGTCATAGGTCACGATATCGCAGTCGTGCAGCGCGATGGCCTCGGCCTCATCCAGGGCCAGCGCATAACCGAAGCAATACCAGGCGTTGCAGCCCTTGCCGCGTTGCCCGGGCGCCAGCCGCTGCTCATCCAACAGTGCGTTTAATGCCTGCAGTCGCGGGCCGTCATTCCAAAGCAGTGTAGTGCGTTGCGGCAGGCGGGCGAAAAACTCCCGCGCGCGCTTGTATTCGGCTTCATCGGCGCGATCGAGGCCAACGATGATGTGATCGATGTAGGGGACCAGGCACAAATCATCGATGATGCGTGACAATGCCGGACCGTCCAATTCCGAATAGAGAGACGGCAGGATCAGCGCCATTGGATTCTTCTTTGCAAACCCGGAGAGTTCCGCCTCCAAGTCCTCGATGGGACGTTCTCTCAGTTTGTGCAGCGTCGCGATAATGCCGTTTTGTTTAAAGTCAGCCATTTTCCAACCACGCCCCCAATGTTTGTTCGATGCCTTCCCGCCAACCGACCGGCCCGGTGCCTTCGGTCGTGATCACTTGCGCGCAGTCGTCACACGTCAAATGCGTTCCGTTCGCCGCACGTACAACGATGGCGGTATCGGCATGTCGAAGCATAGCAAGGTCGTTGGGGCTTTCGCCAACCGCGACCACCCGGGGCCGTCCGCCGAAGCGGAGGCTGTACTTTGCCACCAACCACTCCATCGCCGTTGCCTTGTCGGCCTCACCCATCACGTGCCAGAAACGGCCGCCGCGCAGCAGCCGCAAGTGGTTTTGTTTGAGTTGCTCGCGAAAATGGCCGAGTCGCCGCGAATCGTCCTGCCAGAGAATTGGTTCAGTGGCCTTACGATCACGCGCGCGTGACGCCGCGGCCAGGTCGAGGCCGGTATGCCCCGAAACCTGCGCGTCGTCCCAATCGGAGAAACCTTCAAAACGATAACCTTCCTTTTGACGCAAACGCTGCAAAAACGCTCGCAAACGGGAATAGTTCCACGCGCTCATGGTAATGACATCGGTTGGACCTTCGTTCGCTTCGGCGATGTCAGCAAAATAACCCGGCGGCACGTAAATGACTGCCCCGTTCTCCCCTACCGCAGGATGCTCGAGCCCCAAGTCATGTTGAATCACGGAAATCTCCGCGAGAGTCTTGCTGGAGGTGGGGATGACCGGGACGCCACCGGCGTTGAGCCGTTGCAGGGTCGGCAACGCCGCCGCCGCCGAGTAGGTAAAATGATCCAACAGCGTGCCGTCGAGATCGGTAAAGATTAAGGGCGGGGGTGTGTTTTTTTGCGTCACGAATGCGGGGCCGGGCGGATTTTTTCTATCTTACTCTATACCCAGCATCCGTGCGCAGTAGATTTTTTTCGGTAGCGAATCAGCATGCCGGCGCATCGCGCGTTGTCCGGGTACCCGTCAAGCGTCGTCCGGCCTTTCGCGACGCAGGGACAGCAAAGCGAAAGGCCGCGATTCGAGCGCTACAGGAAGTAGCGCGAGATTGAGCGCGACGGGTACCCGAACAACGCGCAAGACAAGACGGACTACTTCGATGAATTCACAACCGTGGCGACACAGCTATTGGGCATCCATGCCGGCGGGGAAAGCATAATATTCACTCCACCGTTGCGGCAGTCTCGTACGCCACGATTTCGCGCAGCACACTGGTGGCGTAGCCACTGGGCCCAAGTTCGAAGCGCAGGAACAAATCGGATCCGTCATGTTCCCACGACAAATTGTCGATGCGGCGCCGCAAGGAACGACGCTTCTGTTCCATGCCCGCCCGCTCCAGTCCGGCGCACCAGGCGCCGTAGGGTTGTAATACGGACGCCTCCAGCTCTCGGCAGACCCCCTGCGTCGGTAACTCGCCCCGGCCCCACAACGGTCCCGACGGATGCACGTCCATCTCGGCAAGACGTTGTTCGATGGTCGCGTCCGGTTCATCGATCGCGAAGAAACTGTGGCTACCATCCAACATGAGCACCTCGCCCGGCAGCGCCCGGTCCCAGGTGCCATCCGCCACCCGTCGCGACAGCACGCGATTGAACAGCCAGGAGCGGGCGGCGGACAGATAGATCCCGCGTTTGTGCCGGTCCCGCACGCGTAGTGCGTCATTGAACAGGGCGTCGGCCTTGCGCAGGTTATTGCCGTCACGGCCGAAACGTTGCTCGCCGAAATAGTTCGGCACACCCTCTTTGGCAATGGCGGCGATGCGCGTTTCGAGACCGCTTGTATCACCGGCGAGTTCACGCACCCGGATGTCGAAGCGGTTCGCGCGCAGCACACCGCGCCGGAGCTTGCGGCCATGGCGTACCACTTGCAGGATCCGTAATTGCTCGCTTGTCAGCGCCTGCCAGTCCGGCATCGCCTTGCCCGGCACCCGCACGCTGAACCACTGCGTGGTAACGGCACGTTTGTCCTTGAGGCCCGCATACCCCACATCCATAGTCTTCACCTGGGCGTGGCGCGCAAGCATGCGAACCACCTGCTCCGTGTTCAGGTCCCGTTTCTCGATTTGCAGCAGAATATGCTCGCCTTCACCATCGGGTTCGAAGTCGAGGACCTCGTCAACCTGGAAGTCTTCCACGTGCGCGCGAATGATGCCGGTGCATGGGGGGCGGCCATACGCACAGGCAAGGTTGGTGGACGCAAACGGCGTCGCGGCTGCGGTGGACATGCTAATTAAGTTACAAGGTTCAAGTTACAAGATACAAGAGAAAACATTCAGCCAACTCATCTTCTACCTTACATCTCACATCTCACATCTCACATCTCACATCTCACATCTCACATCTCACATCTCACATCTTGCATCTTGCATCTTGCATCTTGCATCTTGCATCTTGAAACTCGCATCTAGCAGATGCGAGGCAATGGATCATCCTCCAGTTCCTCGAGGATGCGCTCACCACCGAGCTCGGTCTCCAGGACCACCCGCGGACGCTCGCTGTTCTCGATGCGACCGATCACCGAGGCGTGCGCGCCGCCCGCGGCCGCCTGCATCGCCGTCAGGGCCTGCGCCGCATGAGCAGCGGCGACGATGGCCACCAGGCGACCTTCGCAGGCCAGGTAATAGGGATCGTAACCCAGCATGTCGCACACCGACTGCACCGGTTCGTTGATGGGGATCGCGGTTTGCTGCAGGCGCACGCCCCGGCCGGTGGCCTGCACCACTTCGTTGGCCACCGACGCCAGGCCACCGCGAGTGGGATCGCGCATAAACCGCAGACCCGGCACGTCTAATAAAGCTTGCGCGATGGGCAGCACGGATGCGGAGTCGGATTTAAGGTCGCCACGTAAGCCGAATTGCTCCCGCGCCAGCATCACTGCGGTACCGTGATCGCCGACGGTGCCGCTGACGAGCATCACATCGTCAATCGCAACCTCCGCGAGCCCCAAGCGGATACCGGGTCGGCGCAAGCCGATACCGGTGGTGGCCAGATACAGCCCGCCGCCTTCGCCGCGGGCCACCACCTTGGTGTCCCCGGCGACGACGCTGACGTTCGCCTGCGCCGCCGCGGCGGCGAGACTCTTGACGATACGCTCGAGCTGGGCGATCTCCAGGCCTTCCTCGATATAGGCATTCACCGTCAGATACTTGGGCACGGCGCCGGCCACACTGAGGTCGTTCACCGTGCCGTGCACCGCAAGACTGCCGATGTCGCCGCCGGGGAACTCCAGGGGTTTGACGGTAAACCCGTCGGTGGTTACGAAAACATCGTGGTCCGCTTGCAAGGGGATACATGCCGCGTCCACGTTGGTGTCGAGAAATTCATTCGCCAGATGCGGGGCGAACAGTTCATTGATCAGCTCACGCATCAAGCGGCCACCGTTGCCGTGGGCCAGGGAGATATGGGTGTCTTGCATGGGTTTGCCGGATATCCGTTCAGACCATTAGTGTCATACTGCTAACAGTTACAAGATGCAAGATACAAGTGAAAAAGCTACTTCATTCCTTTCTTGCATCTTGCAACTTGAAACTTGTATCTATGCTTTCATCGCCGCTGCCTCTACGATTTGCCCATAGGCTATGCCGGCATCATTACAGGGTATGGTCTCGGGGAACAAGACCGAGAAGCCGTGCTTGTGCAAACGCGCAACCGCCAGCTCGCCCAGGAGGCGGTTCTGAAATACGCCGCCGCTCAAGCCCACCTGGCGGATCCCGGAGGTGTCCCGCACTCTTAGCGCCACGGCGCATAATGTTGCGGCGAGCGTGTGATGAAAATCGACGGCGCGAGTGGCGGGACTGCGCGTGGTGTCGCTCAGGGTCGTGATCAACGGTGCCCAGTCCGCGCGCCAACAACCATGCGCATCTTTTTCCATGGGCAAGGCCCCGGCGTCGGTATTCGTTCTACCGCGGGCGGCGGCCTCCAATAGCATGGGACCCTGGCCTTCGAAACTCGCCACCTGGCAGACCTCGGTCAAGGATGCCGCCGCATCGAACAAGCGCCCGACCGCCGAACTCTGCGGGCAGTTCACGTCACGTTCCCAGGCACCCCGTGCGAGCGCGACGTCGGCCGGCAGGTAACGTGGCTCCGCATCGATCTCCCAACACAAGGCCGCGGCGGCACGCCAGGGCTCACGCCCCGCCTTGTCGCCGCCGGGCAAGCGGAAGGGCCGGAACGAACTGACACGTCGCCATTGCCCCGACCGACCCAGTAACCCTTCCCCGCCCCACAGGGTACCGTCGTCACCGTAGCCGGTGCCATCCCAGGTAAACACCAACACGTCCTCATCACAGGCGAATTCACCGGCCACCGCGGCGGCATGGGCATGGTGGTGGAACACCTCGCGGCACGGCAGACCACTGGCGCGGGCCCAACGGGCGCTGGCGTAGTCGGGATGGGCATCACAGACTACTTGCTCGGCGCGCACGCCGTAGAGCTCCTGCAGATCGGCGATCACCTGCTCGAAGATCTGCAGGCTGCGCGGACTGTCCAGGTCGCCGATATGGGGCGAGACGACGACCCGGTCGGACCAGGCCAGGGCGACGGTGTTTTTCATATGTCCGCCAACCGCGAGCACCGGCTGCGACAGGGTCAACGGCAGGCGCCGTTCCAGCGGTGCGGTACCGCGGCCGATGCGCAGTGGCCGCGGTTGTGCATTGATGATGCGGTAGACCGCATCGTCCGCGGGACGCCGTATGGGCCGGTTATGGTGCAAAAAGCCGTCGACGATATTGCCGAGACGTTGTTCCGCGTCGGCGGGTTCGGTCAACACCGGCTCGCCACTGATGTTGCCCGAGGTGGCGACCAGAGGACCGTCGAATGCATCCAGGAGCAGATCGTGCAACGGGCTGTAGGGCAGAAAGATTCCTACCTCATCGAGGCCCGGTGCGATTGATTCGGCCAACCCGCTGTCGTCCCGCTTGCGGCATAACACGATTACGCGGCGCGGATCCTGCAATAAGACCAACTCTTCCGCGCCGGGATGCGCCATGGCACGCGCGCCATCACAGCCGTCGGCACCGGTCTGCGGCACCATCACCGCCAGAGGTTTATGTGGCCGGTGCTTACGCACGCGCAGCATCGAAACCGCGACGTCGTCCCGCGCGTCGCACAGCAAATGGTAACCGCCGATGCCCCGCGCCGCGACGACGCCGCCGGCACGCAACAGCGTCACCGCTGCCGCGAGTGCGGCGTCCGTTTCCTCGATGCGCCCTGCCGCGCCGATGAACGTAAGCGACGGCCCGCATGCGGCACAGGCCACCGGCTCGGCATGGAAGCGGCGATCCAGGGGGTTTTCGTATTCGTGGCGACAGGCGTCGCACAGGGGAAACACCGACATGCTGGTGTTGGGCCGGTCGTAGGGCAGCCGGTCGATGATGGTGTAGCGCGGTCCGCATTGGGTGCAGTTGATAAACGGATAACGAAAGCGACGGTCTTTCGCGTCGCGAAGTTCACGCCGGCACTCGCCACAGGCAAAGTGGTCCGGCGGCACGTGAATATCACGCTCAGTTTGTTCATCGCTCGATTCGATCGTGAATGCGATCAGCGGCGCTTCAATCACGGCATCGTCGGCGATCAGGGTGGGTCTGGCCAGCGGCGGTGCGTTGTCCACCAGCAATTGAACAAACTGCTTAAGCACATCGCCACCGGCCTGGGCCAGAATCTCCACCCGGCCACTGGTATTGCGCACCCAACCATGTACACCCAGGTCCGCGGCGGTGCGATAAACGAAGGGACGAAAACCGACCCCCTGCACCTGCCCGGCAATAACAATCTTGCGCGTCTGCATGTTCATCCGCGCAGGCCACGACCGGATATCGGCGGGAAAAATGAAGGTGCAGTCGTCGGTAAAATAGGTTTCACGAGCGTTATTGTATTAATCTCCAGCCCATAACCCGAATTCAGTTCCATACAACGGTAACCCTCAGACAGGCATCATGCCCGCTAATCCTATTTCAATCCACGCCACGGTCTGGCGCAGCCTGCTGGGGGCGGCGGTATCCATCGCCCTGATCGGGTTGTATGTGCAACTTTTCACCGGTGCCGGCAAAACCGTCGACCTGGATTCCCTGTGGCGAATACTCAGGGACGTCGGACTCGAACTGCTCCTGATTTACCTGCTGTTCCAACTGCTGCAGGCCTATTTCCGCGCGCGTCGCTACGCGCTGTTGCTGGCCGCCGCCGGCGATCCCGCGCGGCCGCCGTTTTTCGGTATGTACCTCATCACTGTGGTGCGCAACATGGCGGCGGATCTGTTGCCGGCCCGTCTGGGCGAACTCGCCTATGTGGTCATGCTCAACCGGGGCTACCGGGTCGGCGTGGATGCCGGCCTGTCCTCGCTGTCCATTAGCATGGTGTTCGATGTCGCCATCCTGGTGCCCATTATTCTCGCCCTCACCCTGGCCCCGCTGGCCGCCGCGACGCCACAGTTGAATATGCTGATTGCCGCCGCGGTGCTTATCGTTTTGGTCGTGCTCGCGTTCCTGATCATGTTTGCGGGGATGCGCCATCTCGGCGCGCTGACTTATAAGGCCGCGGCGCGGATTGACAGTCGTCTACTCACACGGTTGGCGAAGCTCTTCACCGGGCTGGCGCGGGCCTATGAGCGCACCCGAGACGCCGGCGTGTTTGTGCAGACCCTCGCTTATACGGTCGCCGTGCGCGTGGTGAAATACGTTGGCCTGTATGTTCTGTTTCTTGCCGTCACGCAGCCTAATTTCCCTGAGCTCGCTACACTTGCGCCCTGGAAGGTATTGGGCACCCTATTGGCGTCCGAGGCAGCGGCGAGTTTGCCGATTCCTGCCTTCATGAGTTTCGGTGTCTACGAAGGCGGCGGTATTCTGGCGTTGGCCATGTTCGGCATCGACGCCGCGCAGGCAACCCTGGCGGTCCTGGCGCTGCACATTTGCAGTCAGGCGGTGGACTATCTATTGGGCGGTGTATGTCTGCTCGTGTTCCTGTTTATCGTACCGCAACGGGCGCGGAACCCGCGCCGCGGCGGCGCGTAACCATTACAGTTTCGCCTCTACGTACACCTTCTTGCGCACATGACATTCGTCACAGACGCGCTGCTTGATGGGGACGCCGCCGGTGACCACGGAGCCATGCACCATGCCGACATGACACGCGGTGCAGATGGAATCGGCGTCCGCGAAGTGGGCTTGATGGAGTTTGCTGGGAACGAATAAGCGGTCGTTGCCGAACTGTGGGTCGTGGCTGTACTGCGGGTCCTTGCTGAAATAGTGACACTTCATGCACACGGGATCTTCGACGTGGGCGACGATGTTGCCGATCTCGCCAAAATTGTGCTGCCAGGCCTGTTGGAGACCGCCCAACTTGGCCTTGATATATCCAGTGAGACCCACGCCGGCATGGCAGTCCATGCACTCCACGGCCGCGTGCGTCGAGCGGGTCCAGGAGACGTAGCGCGTGGTCATCTCGTGGCAGTTGGCGCAGAAGGTGGAAGATGAAGTGTAGGCGGTACTGACCGCGCCCGCGATCATCGCCAGCACGATCACTGTAATGATTCCGCCCACCCCCAGTCCGAATACCAGGGGTCGACGCGCCATCAGTTGCCGCTCCGCGCCAGGCCGTCCTTCGCCTTCACCTTGTCCAGCGCCTGCTGCAGATCCTCCGGAGCGTGGTCTTTGTGGTAGTGACAGGTGTTGCAGCTGTTGGGCTGCTTATTCAGGCCACCGTAGGCGATGGACTCCTTGGGTTGAATGACCTTCATGGTGTGATCATGCAGATCCCCCGACACCGCGCTCTTGACCACCTTTGCCATGTGGCAGCCGATGCAGCCGTTGAAATCATGCAGGCTGTGGGAACGGGTCGGTGTGTTCACGGGCGTATGGCAATTGAGGCACAGCTTGTCTCCCGGTAACCGGGTCTGGTAACGGGTCGCCGCCCCGGTATCGTGCACCGTATGACAGGAAATACAGGTTACACCTTCTTTCGCATGCGCACTCTGCTGCCAATCGAGATACTGTTGATGATGCGATTTGGAATGCCCGTTCGGCCAGAACTTCTTGGCCGCCGTTTCCGGCGTGATCGGCTTGTACAGATTGACCAGCGTCATACCGGGACGGAAATCCTTGGGAAAACCGTGTTGTCCACTGGGGTCCTTGCCGCGGGTGTGACACGCACCGCATACCTGCACCTGCAGACCCACCGGCAGGTTCGCCGGATTGACGATGGTGCCGTCAAGCTGCTTCGGGCCCTTGGCGGTGACATGTTTGCTGCCGGGCCCGTGGCAGGCCTCGCAGCCCACCGCCGGTTCGACGAACGACCGCGCCTCGTAATTGAGGCCGGTGACGTGGCAGCCACCACACTTCTTTAGCCACGGGCGCTCCTTCCAGTCCTTGGCATGATAGGGTTTCCACTCGCCGGTCTCGAGGTTGTATTGCGCCGGCAGGATATAGAGCTCGTTGTCGATGCGGGTGATGTAACGCTGTTTCCATTGATTACCGATGGTATAGACCACCTGGTCCCTGGTGAAGGTACGTACATCCGATGGAGTTTCGAAATCGCCGACAATGGCGCGAGGATCCTTGCTGACGTCCCGCGCCATTTGCGAATGCAGGGTCTGCCTCCAGGTCTTGTAGATCTTCTGGTGACACTCCTGGCACTGATCCGAACCGACATAACTGGCGTCGTCGGTCGCGGCGAGCGTCTTGAGGGAAATGCCGAGCGTGATCAGGGTCGCGGCGAAAACAAACGAAACACAACGTTGCACCGTGCGCATCAGACTCCTCCTCCGGATCCGAAAGGATCATTGACTGCTTCTTGTCTAGCCATCAAGGCTACAGCAGACCATCTGCACTACCTTGATCTCGATCAAGCGATGAAGGGCCGAAGAATTAGCGCACGCTAATATGCTGGCTAGGTATTGCGCGAAAAGTCTGCGCGGCGCACTAGGCGAGAAACGGTGTCGCGGAATTGGCTATCCAGAACAGGCCCACGGCAAGACTCAAACTGCCGGCAGCAGCCGCCAGCCAACGGCCGGCATTCCGGTGACGATCCTGCAATACACCGGCGAAGCGGCCCGCACCGGCACAGAATGCACCCATGCTGACGACACTGCCGATACCGAACGCCGCGACATAGGTCAGGTACATGGCAAGATTCTCGATCACCACTGCCGGCAACAACACCATGACGCCACCGGTACCGGCCAGGCCGTGCAGTATGCCGATCCATAGCGGCGCATGGCTGTGTCCGGCATGCGCCTGTGGCAACCCGTGCGCCTCATGCGGTGGATGAATATGGAAGTGGACGTGCTCGATGTCGCCATGCCGGTGGGCGTGCTGGTGGGGTCCGCGGCGCGCGTCGCGCAGTCGCCGCAGGCCCAGGTAGACGAGCAGCACGCCGACGCCGGCTTCGAACAGCCGTTCCGTGTAACCGCTCAGCCCGCTGCCCGTCGCCACGAGCACGGTACCAAACAGGGCCAGGACAAGGGTGTGACCGATACCCCAGTGCAGTCCTTTAATAAAGTCGGCGGCCCGGGTGCCGCGCACCCGGCCAATGAGGGTGGACATGGCGGCGAGATGGTCCGGGTCCATACTGTGCAACAGGCCCAGCACGAAACCGGCCGCCATTACGAAGAACAACTCACTCACGCGGATGCCTTCTCCGGCTCACGCACGCCGGCGGCCCACCAGATGCGGCAAGCCCCTTCGTCGGACACCATGCACGGCCCAATCGGGTGGCGCGGATTACAGCCGACGCCGAAGATCTTGCACTGATTCGGGTAGATCTTGCCGAGCACCACCTCGGCACACTGACAGCCCGGCGGCATCTCGCCCACACGCTTGCGCGAATCATCCGCGTACGACGGAAACGTCTTACGGACATCATGCGCCGCGTATTGCTCACGCAAGGCAAAACCGGATTGCGGGATCACGCCGATACCGCGCCAGGTCGCGTCCACCACTTCCATGGACTTGCCAAGATGCGACTGCGCCTGCGGGTTACCGCCCGGCTTCACCACCTCCGGATAACAGTTGTCGAGGAACCGTTTGCCGTCGATAAACTGCCGTAGGGTCGAGTAGAACGCGGCCAACAGGCTGACCGGGGTAAAGCCGGACACCGCCGCCGGCAGCTGATGTTTGTCGACGACAAACTGCCATTCCTCCGGACCCATCACCGTGGCGACATGTCCCGGCGCCACCAGCGTATCGAAACCGGGCGTACCGGATTCAAGCAACATGGCCACCGCGGGCCAGGTCAGGCGACCGGATAATAACAGGAGCAGGTTGGCGGGGATGCCTTCCTGTACCATGGCGGCCACCGGCGCCGTGGTGGTTTCGAAGCCGGCGGCGAAAAACACCACGGTGTTATCCGGGTTCTCGTTGGCAACACGCACGGCCTCGGTGGGTGAGGCGATGGGGCGAATATCGGCGCCGGCCGCCTTCGCCTGTTCCAGGCTGCGTGGCTCTCGTTTCGGCGCGTTCACCGGCACCCGCAACATGTCACCGAAGGCCACCAGAATGATGTCCTCGTTGAGCGCGAGCTGAATCGCCTCATACACATCCTCTTCCGGGCAGATGCATACCGGGCAGCCCGGCCCGGGAATCAGTTCGATATTATGCGGCAACGCGCTGCGCAGTCCCGCCTGGGTGATGGAGCGTTCGTGACCACCGCAGACATTCATGATGCGTACCCGTTCCGGCAGCTCAAGACCGCGGATACGTTGGAGCCATTCTTTTGCCGTTGCCGCCATTGCTGATTCTTGACTTAGCCCGCGCTCATCCCTGCGCGTGCAGCTTGAGGCCGTCCTGCTGAATCGCCGGCTTCAGGGTCTCGCCGGCACCGACCCGTTGCCTTTGATCGCGCACCTCGCCGCGCAGCCAATCGAGCCAGGCCCCGATACCGGCGCCGGTCTTGCTCGACAGCTGGAGTAGCGGCGCGCGACTGGCGAGATTGCGCAAGCCGTTTGCGGCACGCGCTACGGAGAATTCTTCGATGACCGGCAACAGGTCGGTCTTCGACAGCAAGACCGCGTCCGCGGCGCGGAACATTACCGGGTACTTCGCCGGCTTGTCGTCGCCTTCGGTAATCGATAACAAGGTCACGTTACGGTGATGGCCCAGATCAAAACTGGCCGGACACACCAGATTGCCGACGTTTTCAATGAAAATGATATCCAGCGCATCCAGGTCGAGCTTATGCAGTGCAGCGTGCACCATATGCGCATCCAGATGACAGGCGCTGCCGGTGGTGATTTGAATTGCCGGCACACCGCGGGCCCGGATTCGCTCCGCGTCGTTCTCGGTTTCCAGATCCCCCTCGACCACACCGATGCGATATTCGTCCTGCAGCGCCTCAATGGTGGCCTCGAGCAGCGCGGTCTTGCCCGCACCCGGCGATGACATCAGATTCACCGACAACACCTGATGGCGGTCGAAGTGTTCCCGGTTGTGGGCGGCCTGGTGGTCGTTCTCGGACAACAGGCTGCTCAGGACCTGCACTGCCGCCTTACCGTCGGCGGTATGCGCATGTTTGCCGTCGGCACGCACGAGATGTTCGTTGCCGGGGGTTACGTTACAGCCGCAGGTGTCGCACATGGGTTATCTCCGAATAACAGTTGCAAGATACAAGTTTCAAGTTACAAGGTACTTGTCTTTTCATTACTTGTATCTTGTATCTTGAAACTTGAATCTTTGTTGCCTTTATCTCGCTCATCCGTGACGAGCTCCAGACTGACCAACAACATCTCATCGCCGCTCACGAGCCGCGTATGATAATCCCCACACTCGCCGCACAAGAGCCGGTTGATCTGCGCGTCGGTCTCGGCGCCGCAGGTCTCGCAGTGCACACGGATCGCTGCCGCCTCGGTATGCAATTCCGCGTCTTGCGCTACCGTACCTGCCCGCGCCAGGGTAAAGGCCTGTTCGAGCAACGGCAGTTCGATACCCGACAGGGGCCCGATACGCAACACGATACGATCCACACGTTGCGCGGCATGCTCATGGGCGATCCGCGTCACCTGGTCGAGCAGTCCCTGACAGACAGCGAGTTCATGCATCGGGCAGCCCTGGCGCTGGAATCACCACGGCGGCATCCTCCGCGGCGAGCATCTCGTCGTACAGCTCCCAGGCGGAACGGGCCTCTTCCTCGCTCATCTTCTGGATGGCGTAACCGACATGGACCATGACGAAATCGCCGGGTTGTACCTCGCCTTCCGGCATCATGAACAGATTCACTTCACGCTCCACACCCTTCGCCTCGCAACGCGCGACAAAGCCGTCGATCTCGCTCACCTGCATCGGAATCCCAAGACACATTGAATCAAATCTCCAACCGCACTCGCGTCATCCGAATTGCGAGTGCGTCGTTAACCGAAATACTCTATGGCGAGACCAGCCACCCCGCCGCGGCGCGCGTAGATGAGCCGCACAACCTTGTTGCTGGACACGACCCATGAAATCATACTCTTATTAACCACTTGATCTTAAGTATCGGCGCACTATTGCTGTTGGCGACAGCAGCATTCAACAGCCGCGCCATATTGGCCGACACGGCCGAAGGTGCGAACCTGTATCAGGAGCGCTGCGCCCGCTGTCATGGAACGAACCCGGAACGATTGGCCATGCCCGCGGACCGGCTTGCGGCCCTGTTGCGTAGCGGTGACATCCATCAACACCGTTTCGAGCTCTCCGAGCAGGAACTCGGCATACTGACCGAATATATAAGCACCGAGATACGCTAACACGGTTTCTCACGTTAGGACGGACGTGAATGCGGTTCTTTGATGCAAATCAAATCGGCCAGCGCCAATCGCACACATCGGCTAGTGTCTTTTCGCCAAATGGGCCCGCACCAGATTCTCCCGGTCCATTTCCTCCAGATATTGTTCCACCTCGTCAATACTTGCGCGCAATTCCGGAATGATAATGTTTTCCAGGGCATTCACGCGCCGATCGGTGCGTGCGAATGCCGCCGTCAAACGGTCCAGATTGTTGCCCAGCGCGGCCATGTGAACGCTTAGTTCCATGAGCCGGTGAAAGGTCAACAACGCCCGCTCCAGTTCCAGGGACGCTTCCCAACCGTCGCCCAGCTCGCGGGGCGGTACCCGCGTCGGCTCGGTTTCGAGGGCTGCGAGTTGGGTGCCAAACACATTGCGCAAGCGCCAGCCGGTTTCCGGTAACGCGGTTTCGTTGGCAGTGAATGACGCAAGTCCATGTGTGCCGTGCCGCACCAGCGCCTGCCTGACCGCGCGTCGCGCCGCGTCGAATGCGTCGGCATACTCCGCCTGGGTGCGCTCGGCGATCTGGATCAACTCGATGATCTTGTGGGCAAGCAGGTCTCTCTGTTCTTCCAGTATTTCCTTGCCCTGGGTGACCAGGCTGTGCTCCTCCCGGCTCTCGAGCAGCGCTGCCTTGTTGGCTTCGTTAGCGGGCATGGCGGCGTCCTCGAATTTGCCGGTCGAGCTGATCTTCCGACAGGCGCAGCAGCGCCTCATCGGGCAGCTCTGCCAGCAGTTGCCACCCGATATCCATGCTCTCCTCAAGCGTCCGGCGCTCACCGCCCTGGTGAATGAACTTTTGTTCCATAGCGTCGCCGAAGCGAAGAATCAATCGATCCGCCGACGATAGACCCTCCTCGCCGACCACGCTGGACAGCAACCGCAGTCGATGCGCCTGTGCATATGCGGCGTACAGCTGCAAGGCAAGAATCGGGTGATCCGGGTCCGTGAGGCCTTTGCCGATTCCCTCATTCATTAGCCGCGACAAAGACGGCAACAGTTTGACGGGCGGAAAGATCCCACGTCGATCCAGATCCCGATCCAATACGACCTGACCTTCGGTAATATAGCCGGAGAGATCGGGAATCGGGTGAGTGATGTCGTCGTTCGGCATACTCAGAATAGGCAACTGGGTGACAGATCCGTCGCGACCAATGATCCGACCGGCGCGCTCGTAAATTGTTGACAGATCCGAATACATATAGCCGGGATACCCCTTGCGGCTGGGAATTTCGTCATGACTCGACGAGACCTCGCGTAAGGCCTCACAATAGTTAGTCATGTCGGTCAACACGACCAGCACATGCCGGCCTTCCTTGTAGGCCAGGTACTCGGCCGCGGTCAATGCCACCCGCGGTGTCAACAGGCGCTCGGTGCTTGGATCACTCGCCAGGTTCAGGAACAACGCGATGCGCTCCAGGGCACCGTATTCATCCATTTCCCGCCGAAAGCGTTCGGCGGTGTCAAAAGTCACGCCAATGGCGGCAAAGACCACCGCGAACTGCTCAGCCTCGCCGCCGCGGAGACGGGCGAAGCGCGCCACCTGCGATGCCAGCTGGTCATGACTCAGACCACTGCCGGAGAAGATCGGCAGCTTCTGGCCGCGCACCAGGGAATTCATGATATCGATGCTCGAAATGCCCGTCTCGATAAACTCTTTCGGCACCATGCGCCGCACCGGATTGATGGCATTGCCCTGAATCGGCAGACGCACCTCGGCGCTGACCCGGGGGCCGCCATCGAGGGGCTTACCGATACCGTTAAAGACGCGGCCGAGCATGCCCTTGCCGACGTCGAGCATGATGGGCTGGCCGAGAAACCGTAAGCGCGTCTCGCTCAGCGACAATCCGTCCACACCCTGAAACACTTCGACGACGACGTTGTCCTGATCGACGGATACAACCCGCCCAACCCGCTGCCGACCATCGGACGCCATGACTTCGACACTCTCATAAAGGCCTACGCCCGAAACATTCTTGACGAACAGCAACGGACCCTGGATACGGGTCAGACCCTTGTGCATGAGTTCGATGGTGTTTGCGGTCATGCGCTTTCCCGTGTACCGGCGCGCGTCATTCCGGCGAAAGCCTCGTCCATCTCGCGGCCGATATCCTTTATCGCGTCGAGATCGTCGTTCGCCACGTCGTCACCAGCCCGCTGCACCTTGCGCATCACCGGCAGTGCGTAAAAGGCATCCGGATCGGCGCCTGCAGTTACCGCTTCCTCGGCCAGATCCATGAATTGATCGAGCAACTCGAGCATGGCGAGCTGTTTCTCGGGGGTACAGTAGCGGTCATTTTCGGAAAAGGCCGACTGACTTAACAACGTTTCCGTGATTACGTCCGCGCACACCAGGATCAGGCGCTGCTCCGCCGGCAGTGCATCGCGTCCGACGATCTTGGCCATTTTCTCGAGGCGTGCCTGCTGCTCGAGCATGGTCAGAACGCGGGCGCGCCGATCCTGCCAATGCATGCCACCGCGATCCTGCCACCAGCGCGCCACATCATCGACGTAGCCTGAATAGCTTTGCAGCGGATGGATTGCCGGATAGAAACGGGCCTGCGCGCGCTCCTTGTCGAGCGCCCAGAAACATTTCGTGAAGCGGCGCGCATGGGCCGTGACCGGTTCCGAGAAATCACCGCCGGGCGGCGACACCGCGCCGATCACGGTCACCGACGCCTCGAGCCCGCCAAGGGTCTCTACCCGCCCGGCACGCTCGAAGAACTCCGCCAGGCGGGTCGGCAAATAGGCCGGGTAACCTTCCTCGGCAGGCAGCTCCTCGAGTCGCCCGCCGATTTCGCGCAGGGCCTCCGCCCAGCGCGAGATCGAGTCCGCCACCAGGGCGACGTGAAAACCCTGGTCGCGCATAAACTCCGCCAGCGTGATGCCGGTATAAATCGACGCTTCGCGCGCCGCGACCGGCATGTTCGAGGTGTTGGCGATCACAACCGTGCGTTCCATCAGCTTGCGACCGGTGCGTGGGTCGTCGAGTTCCGGGAACTCGCGCAGAATGCTGGCCATCTCGTTGCCGCGCTCGCCGCAACCAATATAGATAATGACGTCCGCGTCGCACCACTTGGCGATGGTCTGCTGCAACACCGTCTTGCCAGTGCCGAAACCGCCCGGCATTTCACCGGCACCGCCTTTGCCGATCGGAAACAGGGTGTCGAGGATGCGTTGCCCGGTCAACAGCGGCTGTCCCGGGGTCAGCCGGCGCGCCACGGGGCGCGGTGAACGGATCGCTCGTCGCCGCAGCATGGGGATTTCATGCTCCTCGCCCGCGCTGTCGAGGATGCGCGCCAACGGTGCCTCGACGTTGTAGTCGCCGGCGGGCGCCATCCAGGTGATCTTGCCCTTGACGTCGGCGGGCACCAGCACGCGATGCACCAACTCCGGCGTTTCCTGCACCTCGCCGAGCGCCTCACCGCCATTGACGCGGTCGCCCTCGGCGAGCGTCGGCACATAGGGCCACAGGCGCTCGCGATCGATGCCCGGCGCGGACTGCCCGACGCCGACAAAATCACCGTGGGTTTCCGCAATCACCTTGAGCGGTCGTTGAATGCCGTCGAACAACTGCCCCAGGAGCCCCGGTCCCAATTCCACCGCCAGGCCGAGCCCCGTGCCTTCGACGACGGCGCCCGGCATGAGTGCCGTCGTATCCTCGAAAACCTGGATCGTCACCGCGTCGGGGCTGAGGCGGATCACCTCGCCGGCGAGCCGGTCATCGCCGACCAGCACCGCCTCCTTCATGCGAAACACGCCGTGGGCACGGGCGCGTATTACCGGGCCGTTGATCCAATAGACTTCCGCGGTACTCATTGCACTTTTCTCATGGGTTGTCGTCCGCGTGCATCCAGTCCGTCAGCGCCTCGAAGATGGCTTGCTCGATCGCGGGCAGGCGCGACGCGAGTGTGCCGTCCAATTCCGAATCAAGCCATTCAACCACCACGCCGCGGGGAGCATGGGCGACGATTTCGATGTTGCCCTCAACCGACCGGGCAGCGAGTAACTCCTTAATGGCCTGTTCGGCGGCCGGCTGAGTCTCCTGGCCGAGGGTGATCTGCAACGGCGCGCCGTCCGCATGCGTCAATGCCTGATTCAGCCAATACCGCACCCAACGGACCTGCTCATCGGCATCACGCCAGCGCGTGCGCAGCGTCTCTTCAACCGTCCACATGGCATTACCGAGGACCTCCTGCAGCAGATTCCAGCCCTGCCGCCGAATATCGGCTCGGGCCCGCGACAACGTACGTTCATGCTCCAACGTCTGCTCCTTGCGCGCGGTATCGGCATGTTGTCGATGATGTTTGCGAGAGGCCTGATAGGACTCATGAATAATTCTGCCGACTTCGTGGCGCAGCGTTTGCTCCACATCCATCAACTGTGCGTCACGATCGGAGCCGATCTTTTCCAGAAACGCCGCGACATGTTCGCGACTGGCGTCGGCATCGAGCTTAACTGCCATGTCTGCAGACCATTCTCTTCACTACGCCAAACCGAGCGTCTGGCGCGCCTCGAGGGCGATATCGGGAAGCATCGCATCGGCTTTGGACATCGCCGGAATGACCATCACCGGCGGGGCGGGTTGCGCATGAATAAGTTCGCGCAAGCGTGAAGCGACCGTGTCCGCATGATCCTGGTTGAGAATTAACAGATCGCAGTGCTCGCGCTCCCGTGTCACCAGCTCCCAGACTGCGCTGGCCTCGGCGACCGGCGCATGCACGCGTGCACCGGCCACGGAAAATCCCGCCGCCGCGAGAGCCTCGCCGATATAGACAACTCGCATCGACATGACGAACGCGTCTATCCCAGACGATTCAGAATCATGATGGAAATAATCAGCCCGTAGATGGTGATGCCTTCCGCCAAACCGACGAATACCAACGTACGACCGAACATTTCCGGCTTTTCGGATACCGCGCCGATGGCCGCCGCGCCGGTCGACGCGACCGCAATACCTGCACCCAGTGCCGCCAACCCGGTGGCCAGGGCCGCGGCCATATAGCCCCAGCTCAGGACCTCGGGATCAATCGGCTTGCCCTCCTCCGCCGCAAGCGCAACATCCGGAAAGAAACTCATGCTCACGTAGGCAAGCGTCGCCAGCACTGCAAATACGGCTGCCGTTCCGATGAGGATTTTTGTTTTGGCTGTGAACATAGTTGTCTCCTGCGCGGCAAAATCAATGACGCCATTCTAACCGATCATACGCCCCGATCGACCGTTGTCTGGACCTAGCCCGGGTGATCGAGCGCCAAGGGTTGGAACGGGCGACCCTCCGCGCGCACGAAGCGCCGGAAGAACTCGAACATGATTAGGCGTGTCGTCTGTATCGACACAATCAGGCCCTCGAGCACGATAATGACGACATTACCCAGGATCAGCACCAACGCGGCCCCAATCGTGCTCTGCGGCAACTCGGCCAGGGTCACGACCGCGGAAGACAGGCCGGCATGGGCCAGCGCAAACGCGCCGATGCGGGCGAACGAAAGTGTATTAATGACAAGCTGCATGAGGGTTTCGATGAGTTCCGCCGCCGCCTTGCCGAGTTCGGCGAGTGCACCCCGGGCACCGTGCGCGCCGTAACCGAGCCAGGCATTGGCCGCCAGCACCCAGGCAACCCCAAACACGACCAGCGCTATGCCGACACCGCGAAATATGATCGCGATCAACCCGCCCAGCGCGATGACCAGGATGGGCAACCCGCGCGCCGCCCAGTCGCCCAGGGAGCGGCGCCAGTGCGCCTGAATTCCGGCGAACAACATGCTTGTAATAATCAGCAGGGTGCCGAACGCCAACGGCACCGCCAGCGTGAGCATGGGATTCTCCAGGGGATTCATCCACAAAGGGTGCAGCCAGTGTTCGATCGAAAACACCGAACCAAAGACCAGACCGAACACCGCCGCCATCAGCCCCGCCGGCACGAACAGCCCCATGACCGGAAACCGCTTCGCCAACAATAGGCCCGCCGCCGCCAGCACCAGTCCCTGCCCGACGTCGCCGAACATGTATCCGAACATCAACGGCATCAGCACCGCCAGCAGTGGACTCGGGTCGACGTCGTCCCGCGACGGCATCCCGAAACCCCGTACAAACATCTCGAAGCGGCGCACCCAGGATGGGTTGTGGAACACCACTGGCGCGTCGGAGCGTTGTTCAGCAGCATCGACGCGCAGGAGATAGGGTGCGTCGGCTTCGTCGAGCGCCTCCCGAAGCTCATCGCTACGATCCTCCGGCACCCAGCCGGTGATAAGCATGAAATCCTTGCCCTGCCAGGAATGACTGAGCGCGCCGTGCAGCCAGGCGTGGCGCTCCAGCATTGCCAGATGAGCGGGGAGGTGCAACGCAAAAGCATGATCGGTGATTTCCTTTTCCAGTCTTTCCTTCTCCGCTTCGAGCACGCGCGCCCGTTTGCCGATAGCAGCCCGTGCTTGCGGCGGTGTGCCGGTGAGCCAGTCCGGAATGCGGGCAAAACGTGACTGATGCGCATGCAGGAAACGCTCGATCTCCGGCAGGTCAGCAGTTCCGCACAGGCCCAACAGGATCCGGCCGGACTTCGGGTCGCGGGCCACCGGATACGATTGCACCATCACCGTCTCGTCGAATTCATCCGTCTCAGCGTCCCGCGGTCTCGGGTCATATGCCAGCCAGGCGGTTACGATTGCATCGCCGGCGCCGATCACCAGATGCCCGAGATCAATCTGCGCATCTGCCATCGGCGCCAGGCATCGATCAAGCAGGGCAAGTTCTTCGAGGTCGGTCGCCAATTCCCGCAGGCGCGTGATGCGTGGTTCGGCAAACTCGATCCAGGCGTCCAGTGCGCGCGCGATCGCATCCAGGTCGGCGGTCCGCGCGCGCGCATGCCGCAAGGTACGTATAGCGACCTCCGGCAAACAGCTGTCGTAGCGACGTTTCAAGTCGAGGAGCGATTCGAGTCGCCGGCGAAAGTCGCCATCGGTTGCCAGTTCAAATGGCACTTCCTGGGTTTTCGCCTTCTCGAGCTCGATCACGCCACGTCGCGCGAGGGCGGCCAGCAGCCCACCCGTCGCGCTGCGCTCAACGAGTATTTCCAGCCAGGCGGACGTGACCGGACGAAACATCAGGCGGCGGTCCATTCGGCGCCGACACTGCGCCACCCGTGCGCATACGCCAGCAACAGGGCGCGCATGCGTTCAAACTGCAGCGCCTCGAGCATGCCATAGATCAAAATAAAACCCCCGTGCAAGGAGTCGCTGGCTGCGACCAGTGCGCGGATATCGCGCATCAATTGTGAACGCGCATGCCATTGCGCATCCTCCGGCACGGGGGTGGCGGGCGCCTCGGCTGACAACGCGACATCGCGATAGCTTTTACGCAACTTTTGCACCTGCGCCTGATGCGACACCAACAGATCCCGTAAGCGCTTCACCATGCGTGCCTCGATGCCTGCAGATACGGGCACGCTGTCAATAAAGCATTCCAACCAGCGCTGCTCAGGGGAACACCCTTGCACAAGCATATCGCCGTATATCGTCCCCTCCAGCAAGGCGGTCCGCTCCGAACGCGGGCGATCCCGAATAATCCACAGCGGCGATTCATCGGCGGAAAGCAGGCTGGGCGATTCCTGCGTCATTAACAGACGCAATGCATAAATATCCGGCAGCGCACGCAACAGGCGCGCCGAATAACTCCATTCACGCGGTATCTGTTTGACAAAGTTGCCTACAAACGCGACGCACCGCCGGTACAAATGGCGTTCAAGCGTATCCAGGTCCGGATTGCGGGGCAATTCCTTGAGCCAATCGCCCAGCCCATGCGATCGCATTCGCTCGATCAGATTGTCGAGATCGCTCGCCTGAAAAATATAGTTCCACTGTTCGGCATCGGGCATGGTGCCCAGGCGCGTACGTAACCGCGCATACCTGTCTGCAAAGCGGAATACCCGCCATACCTTCATTAGACTTCTCTCGACCTCGCCTGACCAGAGCACCTGGTTCGGCTTTCGCAAGACTTTACCATCACTCACCCATCGCATTATGCTTGGCCACACAATCCCCTGGAGGCCACTTGGGCCAAGATAATCGCACACTCGTTCTCGGGATCGGCAACAACTTGTTGTCCGATGAGGGCGCGGGCGTGCACGCAATCCATTACCTGTCTGAACATTACCCACCACCCCCCGGCGTCGAGTATCTTGATGGCGGGACGCTGAGCTTCACACTCGCCGCAGCCGTCGAAGAGGCCGATAACTTGATCGTGCTGGATGCGGCGCAGCTCAATGCCTCACCCGGTACCGTGCGTCAATTCATTGGCGAAAATATGGATAATTTCCTCGGCAATACGAAGCGCAGCGTGCACGAAGTGGGGCTTGTCGACCTCTTGAATATCGCCCGCCTCACCGAGCGGCTGCCGAAAAACCGCGCCCTCATCGGCATCCAGCCCGAAAAGCTCGACTGGGGCGAATGGCCCAGCGAGCCCGTGGTGCAGGCGATACCCCAGGCCGCGGCCCTGGTTCAGGCACTGATCCATCAATGGCGGGCAACATAACGGATATAAAGGCCGCGGCGTTTGATCTGGACCAAAGTGATGATTCCTAAGAAGATTTACCTTTCACCTCGATCTAGAAAAAGAACGGTGACCCATGGCGGAGCTAAGTGAATTTCCTATCGAAGTGCATGAAGCGGCGTCCGCTCCTGCTTCGACGCAGAATGTCGTCCCCCTCCTGCATGAAATCCGCCACGCGTTAACGAAACTTCTTCAATCGGACGAATCGACAACCATCGACTTACTGTCGATCCCAATGACCGACGCCGACCTGCAGGCGCTGGAAGAAGCATTGGGGAACGGGGAAATCGACACCACGATCACGGCATTGGGGACGAGCCGAATTCGCGAGACCCGATATCCCGGCGTCTGGCTGATCGAACACTACAACGTCGCGGACAGTCTGATGGCAAAGTTTATCGAAGTGACACGCCTGCCCGAGATACTCAAGGCGGACCCCCGTGACATCGATGCAGGATTACAGCGCCTCAGCGAACAGTTATCGAATAACGAGCCAGACGAAACCGATTAAGCGGCCAGGAGGTTTCCATGCCAAAAGATCTGACCCTTGGTGAACATCTGCGACGACAAGGCATCAGCCGTCGTGGTTTTCTCAAATTCTGCGCCGCCACTGCGTCGATGATGGCCATGCCACCGGGCATGATTCCGGTGGTGGCCGCCGCCCTCGAAAAGGCGAGGCGGCCGTCGGTTGTCTACCTTTCCTTCCAGGAATGCACCGGCTGTCTCGAGTCGCTTACCCGCTCCCACAGCCCCTCGGTGGAGGGCCTGATCTTCGATGCCATATCTCTGGACTACCAACATACGCTGCAGGCCTGTGCCGGCCATTTCGCCGAACACATCCGCGAAGAGATCATCAAGCAACACCCCGGCGAGTATCTTGTGCTGGTTGACGGTTCCATACCGCTTAAGGACGGCGGACAGTATTCCACCATAGCGGGCATGACGAATCTCGCAATTCTGGAAGAGACCGCCGCTCACGCCGCGGCAGTAATTTCGATTGGCACCTGCGCTTCGTTCGGCGGCATACCTAAGGCTCATCCCAATCCGACCGGCGCGGTGCCCGTCACCGATATTGTCAAGAACAAGCCGGTAATCAATGTACCCGGCTGCCCGCCGATTCCAACGGTCATCACCGGGGTGTTGGCGCACTACCTCACCTTCGGCACCATCCCGGAGCTGGACGATTTCGGCCGCCCACTGGCGTTTTACGGCGACACCATTCACGACCGCTGCTACCGGCGGCCGTTCTACGACCAGGGCAAGTTCGCCAAGACCTTCGACGACGAGGGTGCGCGCAAAGGCTGGTGCCTGTTCGAACTCGGCTGCAAGGGCCCGACTACATACAACGCCTGCGCTACCACCAAATGGAATCAGGGCACCAGCTTCCCGATCGAGTCGGGCCACCCCTGCCTCGGTTGCTCGGAACCGGACTTCTGGGACGCCGGCAGTTTCTACGAAGCCTTGAGCGCCCCCGCCGCGGACGTCTCCAAGTGGGCGGGTGCCGCGATCGCCGCGGGCGCGGTCGCCGGCGCCGGCATCGGCCTGAAGAGCATGCGCAAGCGAAAGGAGGCGGCGCAGGCTCACGATCCGGTTACCGTTGACGACCTGAAAACATAGGGGCTAGAGCATGACGAGTGTCGAACTACTGCACTGGGCGCGCGGGCCTGGCCTGCAAATCTCCGTCGCCATCTTCGTCCTCGGGATGGTGTTTCGCGTCGCGCAGAACTACTTCATCGGCCGTGATAAGAACCTGGCCGAACCCCGCGGCACACAATTCGGTCCCGGCATGCAGACCATCGTGCGCCGCTCGTTCTTCCACCCCGGTATGAACTACCGGGGCTACTTCACGCTGATCGCCGGCTATGCATTCCATCTCGGGTTTCTGATCACCCTGTTCTTCTTCAGTCAGCACATCGACCTGTTCCGCGGCATCCTCGGCTTTGGCTGGCCCGCGTTGCCGGCGTCGGTGATCGAGCTGTCGGCGGTGGTCGGCATTGCCGGTCTGGTCGCAGTAATGGTGCATCGGATCTTCGATCCCGTGCGCCGTTTCCTGTCTGATTTCCAGGATTATTTCACCTGGCTGGTGACGCTGCTGCCGTTGGCCACCGGCTATATGCTGATTCACCGCATCGGTCTACCCTTCACCGAGATGCTGGCGCTACACATCCTCAGCTTCGAACTGCTGTTGGTGGTTGCGCCGTTTACCAAGCTCAGCCACATGGTCACGATATTCACTTCGCGCTGGTATAACGGCGCCATCGCCGGCTACAAAGGAGTGCAGTCGTGACGGTCTCGGTACAACGCGGTATTCAGAACCTCATCGAACAGATCGATGCGCCGGTGGCATCCTTCTTTACCAGTTGTGTGCATTGCGGCATGTGTGCCGATGCCTGTTTGTTCTACACCGAGACCGAAGACCCCAAATACACGCCGATCCACAAGCTGTCGCTCATGCGACGGGTGTGGAAGCAGGAATACACCTTCTGGGGCAAGTTGTTCAAGGCGGTGGGATTAAGCACACCGGTGACGGACGACGAATTGGCGGAATGGGAACCACTGGTATACGACAGCTGCACTCTGTGCGGGCGCTGTTCGCTGATCTGTCCGGTGGGTAATGACATTGTCTATATGATTCGCAAGATGCGAGAAGGCATGGCGGCTTCGGGTCACGCCCCTCGCGACCTCAAAGGGGCGACCTACCGCGCCGCCACCAGCGGCAGCCCCATGGGCGTCAAACTGCCGGCCCTGCAGGCGCAGATGCGGGCGGCGGAAAAGGAGACCGGCCTCGAGATTCCCATGGACAAAGCGGGTGCCGAGTACATGATGCTGCTCTCGTCCATGGAGATCATGGGTTTCCCGGAGTTCATCGGCGCCACCGCACGCATCTTCGCCAAGGCCGGCGTCAACTGGACATTATCGTCCGAGGCCTTCGAGGCCACCAACAGCGGGATCCAGATCGGTTCCCGCGACATCGCCGCGCAGCTGGTGCAGAAGGTCGTGGATGCGGCGGAGAAACTGGGCGTCAAAACCGTGATCAGTCCCGAGTGCGGGCACGCCTACACCGCGCTGCGTTGGGAAGGGCCCAACCTGATCGGCCGCGCCTATCCCTTCAAGGTCATGCATATCCTGGAAGTGTTGGACCAACTGCGCGCCGAGGGGCGGCTGCAGACGACTGGCACGGAAGACGCGCGCCTGACCTTCCATGACCCCTGTCAGCTGGTGCGCCGCGGCGGTGTGGTCGAACAGCCGCGCAATCTGCTCAATATGTTTGCGCCGAATTTCGTCGAGATGAAGGAACACGGCATCTGGAACTGGTGCTGCGGTGGCGGTGGCGGCGTCAGTGCCAACGAGCGCGCCAAGCCCTTGCGATTACAGGTGTTTGACCGCAAGAAGAGCCAGCTCAATGAAATCGGTGTCACCACCATGGTGACCGCCTGCGCCAATTGCCGCAACATGCTCGAGGAGGGCCTCGAGCATAACAGCATGAATGTAGAGGTGGTCGGTCTGACGGAAATGCTGGCCGAGCACCTGGCAGACTAGGCAGACTGTACGAGATGGGCTCACCCTGTTTTTGCGAAGACCGTCGGCCGCAGGGATGCGGCCGTCGAGCCTACAAGGACGTATTTACGGCGTGTCTTCGTGAGAACAGGGTGAGCCCATCAGGGAAAAAACTGATACCAAGTGCTTTAACTCGATCATAAGGTGAATCACCCATGAACGAACGTGTCGTCGTCGACCCCATCACGCGCATCGAAGGTCATTTACGCATCGAGGCGCAGACCGACAGCAATAATACGATTACGTCCGCGTATTCGTCCGGCACCATGGTGCGCGGCATCGAAGTCATACTCCGCGGCCGCGATCCACGGGATGCCTGGGCCTTCGCGCAGCGTATCTGCGGCGTCTGCACCCTG
The DNA here is from genome assembly GCA_947259975.1 of uncultured Gammaproteobacteria bacterium. Taxonomy (GTDB): domain Bacteria; phylum Pseudomonadota; class Gammaproteobacteria; order HyVt-429; family HyVt-429; genus CAMYOD01. Next base: position 161,174 of record CAMYOD010000074.1, on the reverse strand, counting down.
GTACACGGCATCGCTTCGGTACGTGCGGTGGAAGATGCGCTGGACTACGAGATACCGGCCAATGCGCAGCTGATCCGAAACCTTATGATCGGCGCGCAGTACATCCACGATCACGTGATGCATTTCTATCACCTGCATGCGCTGGACTGGGTCGATGTGGTGTCCGCCTTGAACGCCGACCCCAAGGCCACGTCGGAGCTGGCGCAGTCGATCAGTGGCTACGCCAAATCGTCGCCGGGCTATTTTGCAGACACGCAGAAGAAGCTTAAGAACTTCGTCGAGGCCGGGCAGCTCGGCATTTTCGCCAATGGGTATTGGGGCCACCCGGCCTATAAGTTGCCGCCGGAGGCCAATCTCATGGCGGTGGCGCACTATCTCGAGGCCCTGCAATGGCAACGGGACGTGGCCAAGATGCACGCCATCCTCGGCGGCAAGAATCCGCACCCGAACTTCCTCGTCGGCGGCGCGCCATCCGCCATCAGCATTCACCCCGGTCATACAGGCGAGGGCAAGGCGCCCAGGTATCGCGGCGGCGCCGGTGCGACCGCGCTCAACCAGGCCGGGCTCGAAGAAATGAAGACCATCATCGATCAGATGGAGATGTTCGTTAATCAGGTCTACGTGCCCGATACACTGGCCATCGCCGGTTTCTATAAGGATTGGGGCGCCCAGGGCGAGGGCACCGGCAACTTTCTGTGCTACGGCGACTTTCCGGCCGAGGGCACCAATGACGTCAGCAAGCTGTTGGTACCACGCGGCGTGATCCTGGATCGTGATATCTCCACGGTGCACGATCTGGATCTGCATGCAGAAGACCAGATTCAGGAATACGTCGCCCATTCCTGGTATGACTACGAAGGCGGCAAGGACAAACCGCTGCATCCCTACGACGGCGAGACCAATCTCAACTACACCGGCCCGAAACCGCCCTACAAGCATCTGGACGTAGAGCAATCCTATTCCTGGCTAAAATCGCCGCGCTGGCGCGGCAAACCCATGGAAGTCGGCCCGCTGGCCCGGGTATTGATGCTCTACGCCAAGGGTCACGATCAGACCCGGGAACTGGTCAACATGACGCTCAATAAACTGGACGTCCCGGTGGGTGCCCTGTTCTCGACCCTTGGCCGCACCGCGGCACGTACCCTCGAGACCAAGATCTTCGTCGATTCAATGCGCACGTGGTATGACAACCTGGTCGCCAACATCAAGGCCGGCGACGTACGTACATTTAACGAAAAGCTGTGGGACCCGGCGACCTGGCCGAGCACCGCCAAAGGTGCCGGCTACACGGAAGCGCCGCGGGGCGCCCTGGCGCATTGGATCGTGATCAAGGACCGCAAGATCGACAACTACCAGGCGGTGGTGCCCAGCACCTGGAACGCCGGACCGCGGGATGCCTCCGGACAGCCGGGCCCGTACGAAGCAGCGCTGGCCGGGCATACGCTGCACGATCCGGCGCAACCGGTGGAGATCCTGCGCACCATCCACAGCTTCGACCCCTGCATTGCCTGTGCCGTGCACGTCACCGACCCGGACGGCGAGGAACTGATCAAGGTCAAGGTCCGTTAGGCGGCGCCTACCCGGTGACCAATCCGATCGAGACGGTCCTCGCCGCCCAGGCCAAGGCACAGACCACGGTAGAGAACGCCCGCGCCGACGCGGAACGGGCGGTTGATACGGCCCGTGCGCGCGGGCGCGACATCCGGCGCCGCAATGCCGATCGAACCCTCAGCGCGGTGCGCCGATTCGAAACCGCCTGCGCCGCCCTGCTTGAAAAAGAGGTCGCGCGGCTGACCGCCGATGCTCAGGCTACCCGCGAGCGCTTCATGGTTCTGGCGGAGAAACGGCTCGACGATCTGATCGCGAAAAGCATCGACGACGTCTGGCCGCGTTGACCGCGGATTGTCTGTCCCCATCGTCGCACCGGGTTTAGAATACCCGCACCGTTCATTTCATTACCGCATGCGCGGCCGTGCCCCCGCCGCCGCTCGAGGAACCGTTCATGGCCGAATCTGATTTAGCGCTTATCGTCGAACCCGAAACACTGGCCGCACGCCTGAGCGACGCGAACCTGCGTATCGTGGACCTTGGAAAACCCGACAATTATGCGCGCGGTCATGTCCCCGGTGCGGTACATCTGGATTATGCGCAGATCATCGGCGGGGCCAAACCGACGCCGGGTCTGCTGCCCGACCCGAAGCGCCTGGCCCGGGTTCTGTCGTCCCTGGGTATCGCACCCGAGACTCATGTGATCGCCTACGATGATGAAGGCGGCGGCCGCGCCGGCCGCTTGCTGTGGACGTTAGCCACGATCGGTCATCAACACCTGTCACTTCTGAACGGCGGAATCCATGCCTGGGCGAACGAAGGGCATCCGCTCTCCACCGAGACGCCCGTGATCCAGACCGCCGACTATCCGATCGATACCACCGATCGGGCGACCGCCGAGCTCGACTACATCCAGCAACACCTCGACGATGACGGCGTCGCGTTACTGGATGCGCGCAGTCCGGCGGAGTTCGACGGTAACAAACGCTTCGCAGCGCGCGGCGGCCATATCCCGGGTGCGGTCAACCTGAACTGGCTGGACACCATGGATCAGGCGAATAACCTGCGCTTGAAGCCGGCAGAGCAACTACGCGCCATGCTCGACGAGCGCGGCATTACGCCGGACAAGGAAGTGATTTGTTACTGCCAGACCCATCACCGTTCGGCGCATTCCTTTATTATGCTGAAGAGTCTCGGCTACGAGAATGTGAAGGGCTATCCGGGTTCCTGGTCGGAATGGGGTAATCGCCCGGACACACCGGTGGAGTAGCTGCCTGGACTCGAAGCAGCTGTCTAGTGAAATTGATCGAGTTGGCGGCAGCGGAATCTGACACCGAGATGCTGTGCCGTGCGGCGACAGCCTTCGATGTTGATGCCCGGTAGACCTTCGATGGCGGACGTGACAACAGTGGGTACGTGGCGCCGCGCCTGACGAATGAAATCCAGCATCGCGGAATAAGCACCCTTCTTCGTGGGTCGACACACACGATCGTAGACCACACCGTTAGGCGCCTGCATCGACACCGAAACCGAGTCGACACAGCCGTTGAACAATGGTGTCACGTCGTGACCCTGGCGCAGACTCGCCAGACCATCGGTCTCGACACGCACATAACCGCCCTGGCGATGCAATAGCTCCGCTGCCTGCAGCAGGGTATATAGGCGGATGGTCGGTTCGCCAAGCCCGGAGAAAACGACTTCCTTATACCGGCAGGGATCACCCACCGCGTCGACAATCTCGCGCACACTCGGCTTGGCGTCGAGACGCAGGTCATGACCGGCAATGTTCCATTCACTGCGAAACTTGGGACAAAACTCACAGCGTAACGTGCACTGATTGGTGATATTCAGATAACAATTACCGCTCGCCTGGTAGGCTACAACCCCCACGATGACGTTCCTCCTCTTATGCTTCTATCGGGGAATTTTAGAAAATACCCGGCCCCGATGGATTGATTTGGATCAAATTTCACCTTTTTTACGGCGTTGCACAGCCATAGACGGAGCGGCTTGCTACAATACGCAACTTGCACAACCAGCCGACACAACAAGACCGAACCGCAATGATTGTCATTCTGCAGCCCGATATCGACAAGAACGGCGCGGAGTACCGGGAGATCGTGGATTTCCTGTCCGCCAAGTCCGATATCACCATGCGTTTTCACGAGGAGATCGGTACCCAGCAGACGCTGACCGAGGTCTACCTGGTGGGGAATACCGCCTCGCTCGATCGCGATGAGATCGAGAGTTTTCCCGGCGTCGACCGGGTGGTACGGGTATCCCGCGAGTACCGGGTCATCGGGCGCCACCGAGACGATACACGGACGGTGGGATTCGAATACAACGGCGTGTACTTCGGGCAGGAAAATCTGCAGATCTTCGCCGGCCTGTGCGCCGTAGATACGCCACAGCACGTCGAGGAGATGATGCGTGCCTTGCGTGATCATGGTCAGGTGTGTACGCGCATGGGCGCCTACAAACCGCGCACCAGTCCCTACGCATTCCAGGGTCACGGCAAGGACTGTCTGCCCTACGTCTTTGAACTGGCCGGTAAATACGGCATCAAAGTGATCGCCATGGAAATTACCCACGAGGATCACATCGATCAAATCAACGAGGCGCTTGAGCAAACCGGTCGGCCGACCGGCGTTTTGCTGCAAATCGGCACCCGCAACACGCAGAACTTCGAACTGTTGAAGAATGTCGGCCGGCAACGGGAGTTTCCGGTCCTGCTCAAGCGCGGTTTCGGCATCACGCTGGAAGAATCCCTCAACGCCGCCGAATATCTGGCCTCCGAGGGTAACCGGAAAATCATCTTCGGCCTGCGCGGCATGAAAACCAACATGGGCGACCCGCATCGAAATTTCGTCGACTTCGCCCATGTACCGGTGATCAAACGCCTGACGCGGATGCCGGTGTGCATCGATCCGTCCCACTCCGTGGGGTCACGGGATCGTGCGCCGGACGGGCTGCTGGATGTACACCATGTGACTGCCCAGGGCGTCATCGCCGGGGCCAACATGATCCTCGTGGACTTTCACCCCAACCCGGCCACCGCCCTGGTGGACGGACCGCAGGCACTGACACTGGAAGAGCTGCCGTTCTTTCTCGAGGATGTGCAGATTGCGCGTACCGCCTACGAGCAGCGTCGCGAACGGGCGCAAGCGGCGGGCATGGAGACGGCAGCGCGCTGAGTGCTTGGCGCCGCCAGGGCCGCTGCGCAATCAGTCGTCGCCGCGATAGATACACCCGGCGGTGCAAGTCTCGCGAATCACGATTTGCGACAGGCCGGGTAATGCGGGTTTGAGGCGCGCCCACACCCACTTCGCCAGATTCTCGCTGGTGGGGTTCTCCAGACCCTCGATCTCGTTGAGATAGTGATGATCGAGTTGATCGAACAGCGGCCGGAAGGCCTGTGAAATCTCACCGAAATCCTGCACCCAGCCCTCGTGCTCGCGTACCGGGCCGGACACGTGCACCTCGATGCGGAAGGAATGGCCGTGCAACCGGGTACATTTGTGTTCCGGCGGTAAATTCGGCAGCCGATGTGCCGCCTCGATGGTGAATCGTTTGAAGATGTCCATAACTTGTTCGCCATCCTAGCGCCGAATTTGGCAAAGTAAAGAAGGGGTCAGACTCGATTGATTTTATTGGAAAATCAATCGAGTCTGACCCCTTTCCTTCGAAGAGCCTAGATGACCTTGGAGAACCGGGTCGTGGTACTTGCGCCGCGTCGATAGGCGTCAAAAACCATCGCGATATTGCGAATCAGCAGGCGACCCCGCGGCGTCACGGTAATCTGTCGCGGCGCGATGTCGACCAGGCCGTCACGGCGCATGGGTTCAAGTGCCGTGAGTTCGTACTGAAATTTGTCCATGAAGTCGAGTCCGTAGCCGGCCTCGATCTCAGCGAAGGAGACGCGAAACCGGCACATGAGCGACGAAATGACATCGCGCCGCACATAATCGTCCGGCGTCAACACGATGCCGCGCACCGTCGCCGGCGAACCCGCCTCGATCAAGCGGTAATATTCCTCCAGGTCATGGGCATTTTGTGCATAACAACCGCCGATCTGGGAGATCGCACTATTGCCGACGGCAATCAATTCGCTTTCGCCGTGGGTCGAATAGCCCTGGAAATTCCGATGCAGCGTGCCGTTTTGCAGTGCCAGCGCCATTTCATCGTCGGCGCGTGCGAAGTGGTCCATGCCAATATAGACGTAACCGGCTGCCTGCAGTTGTTTGATCGTATTTTGCAGGATGGCTAATTTTTGTGCCGCCGTGGGCAAATCCTCTTCCTGGATCTGCCGTTGGGTCTTGAAGCGCTGCGGCAAATGAGCGTAATTGAAAACCGACAATCGATCCGGCCCCGCATCGATGACCGCATCCACGGTCTCGGCGAATGACGTGGTGGTCTGCAGTGGCAGTCCATACATAAGATCCACACTGATAGAACGAAATCCCAGCTCGCGCGCCTCATGCAACACCGAAAAAGTCAGCTCGGCGGGCTGGATGCGATTAACGGCCTCCTGCACCGCCAAATTAAGATCCTGGATACCCATCGAGAGGCGGTTGAAGCCGATATTTCGTAATACCGATAACGTGTCCTCATCGAGCGAGCGTGGATCGATCTCAATACCGTATTCCCCCTTCGCATCATCGACGAAGTGAAAGTGCTTACGCGTATGTGCCATGAGGCCGCGTAATTGGTCATCATCCAGGTAGGTGGGCGTGCCGCCGCCCCAGTGGAGCTGCACGATACGCCGCCCGGAACCCACCAGCTTGCCCATCATCTCGATTTCCCGGTACAGGCGCTCGAGATAATCGGCCGCGCGGCGGCGATTTTTGGTAACCACCTTATTGCAGGCGCAGTAGTAACAAATGGTGTTACAGAACGGCAGATGGGTATACAGCGACAAGGGCCGACCAGGATCCGTGCGTCGCGCCTGCTCGACATAGTGCTCGAACTCCTTGCCCGTGAAGTCAGCGGAAAACTCCGCTGCCGTCGGGTAGGAGGTGTAGCGAGGGCCGGCCGCATCGTACTTCTGGACCAGCGCCATATCGAAATCTATCGTGTCCGGTGTCACCTTCTGCAACCTGGCCGTCGGTAAATGGCGGCAAATTCAATGTTGAGGCATTTTTGCTGCATTCCCGGTCACTTACCTTGATCTGGGACAAATTCCCAGGGCCACGGTGGCCGCCGGGCGGGTAATTTCCACGGCTGCGGGGAACCATTCGTCTGCTCATGGGTCACAGCCCTTGATCGGACCTGTTTCCGAACCGACTGGCCGGTAGAGTCCAGACGGAGGATGTAAGGACCATCATTTAATCAGATTCATTTTGATACCAACTATTTTTACCTACCCGTTTGGAGGGAGTAATTCATGAAAGCAGCAAAGAAACTCACCGGTCTCGCCCTTGCCACCGCCGCCGCCGGCCTGTTCGCCGCCGCACCGATGGCCGCATCCGCCGCCGAGGAGGCGAAGATACATTGCGTGGGTGTAAACGCCTGTAAGGGCAAGTCCTCCTGCAAGACCGCCGACAGCGCCTGTAAGGGGCACAACAGCTGCAAGGGTGCGGGCTTCGTATCCGTGACCAAGGACGTCTGCGACCAGCTCGGTGGCAAGGTCGAAGAGTAGAAGCAAGGCGCTCTTGAGCTGAAGGATGCGGCCGGCGAGTCCCCACGGGCTTCCCGGCCGCTTTCTTTCGTGCCAGACTGTTCGCGATGACCGCCGCAACCACTTCCGACAAACGCCCCTATCTCGGGTTTGGGCTCGGTCTGCGTACCGACCACTATGAGGAAATTCTCGCGCGTCGGCCCAAGGTCGATTGGTTTGAGATCATCTCCGAGAACTACATGGTCGCCGGTGGCAAGCCGCTGTACTACCTGGATCGAATTCGCGAACACTATCCGATGGTCATGCACGGGGTGTCCATGTCGATCGGCGGCGCGGATTCCCTCGACCGGGACTATTTGCACCAACTCAAAGCACTGGCTGAGCGGGTCCAGCCGCACTGGATCTCCGATCACTTGTGCTGGACCGGCGTCGACGGCAAGAATCTGCACGATCTCATGCCACTGCCCTACACCGAGGAAGCAATACAGCACGTCGCGAAACGTGTCGCCGAGGTGCAAGACTATCTGGAACGCCCGTTCCTGCTGGAAAATGTATCCAGTTATGTAACCTACACCCGGTCCCAATTGTCGGAATGGGAATTTCTGACGGCGGTCGCGGAAGAAGCGGACTGTCACATTCTCCTCGACATCAATAACATCTATGTGAGCGCGTTTAACCACGGATTCGAGCCACGCGAGTATATCGATCGAATTCCCATCGAGCGTGTTTACCAGTTTCATCTAGCCGGTCACACAAATCACGGCGATTATATTATCGATACCCATGATCATCCGGTGATCGACCCAGTATGGGAACTTTTCGCCTACGCCGCACGCCGCTTCGGGCCGGTATCGACGATGATCGAGCGTGACGACAATATTCCGCCGCTGGATGAGTTGCTCACGGAACTTGTACAGGCGCAGGCGATCGCGGAGCCGATTTACGCGGAGGCCGCGGCATGAGCCCCCTGCGCGATCTGCAGCGAGATTTTCAGCGCTATGTCACGCAACGGGATGATGCGATGCGGAACCAGGTCGTGGACACGGCGCAGGTCAGTGCCGAGACGCGCCTGGCCATCTATGCAGATGGCTATCGGCTGCGTTTGCTGGAAGCGCTCGAGGATACCTATCCCGCACTGAAGCAATATCTGGGCGAATCCCGATTCACCGCTGCCGGTCTCGCCTATATCGATGCGCATCCGTCCACCTATCCCTCAATTCGTTGGTTCGGTGACTGCATGGCCGCGTTCCTGCGCAGTGACGCCTCGCCGTGCGACGAACCGGTAGTCGCTGAACTCGCCGCCTTCGAATGGAGTCTGCGTGGCGCTTTCGATGACGCTGATCAGGCCGTCACCACGCTGGAAGACATCGCGGCGATACCGCCGGAGGAATGGCCGGTAATGCATATCACACTGCACCCCTCGGTGCGCCGACTCGACCTGCAGTGGAATACCACCTCGATCTGGAACGCGCTGGAGGACGGCGCCACGCCGGAGCCGCCGGAACAAGGTGAGTACCCGACTCCCTACGTGATATGGCGCCATGAATTGCAGCAGTATTTTCGCTCGCTGCCGGTGGACGAGGCATGGGCCCTCGATCAGGCTGCTACCGGCATGGCATTCGGTGATTTGTGCGAGGGATTGTGTGAGTGGGTCGATGCGGAACATGTCGCCACCCGTGCCGCCGGCTTCCTGCAGCAATGGACCGTGGACGGTCTGGTCTGCGCAGTCGCCACAAGCTAGTTCACGCCCATGGCCATCCTGCTGCGCAAACCACCCGCGGTCCGGTCCGACGAGATCACCGATCCGGCCGTGTATCGGGCGCGCCGACAGTTTCTGCGCGGCGGCGCCGCAGCCGCCCTGGCCGGCTTGTTGCCGCGCGATTTGCTGGCCGCGGCTGCACGACTGAAGTTCAGCAAAGGGCCCTTCAGTACCGACGAAAGCAAGACCTCCTTAAAAGACGTCACTCGCTATAACAACTTTTACGAGTTCTCCACCGACAAGTCGGGACCGGCGAAGCTGGCACAGGATTTCAAGACCCGCCCATGGACGGTGGCGGTCGGCGGCGCCGCGGAGAAACCAACGCGTTTCGGTATCGAGGATTTACTCACACGCTTTGATCTCGAGGAGCGCGTCTATCGCCTGCGTTGCGTGGAGGCCTGGTCCATGGTCGTGCCCTGGATCGGCTTTCCCTTGCACAAACTACTGGCCGCGGTCGCACCCACCTCCCAGGCCAAGTACGTCGCCTTCGAAACCCTGCACGATCCGGAACAGATGCCGGGTCAGCGCGGCGGGCTGTTCGGCAGCAGTCTCGACTGGCCCTATGTGGAGGGCTTGCGCATGGACGAAGCCATGCATCCGCTGACGCTGCTCGCCGTCGGCCTGTATGGCGACGTTCTGCCGAACCAGAACGGCGCACCGATACGCCTGGTCGTGCCCTGGAAGTACGGTTTCAAGAGTATCAAATCGATTGTGCGTATATCCTTGGTATCACAACAGCCCCCTACTTCGTGGAACCTGACTGCACCCGGCGAATACGGTTTTTACGCCAACGTGAACCCCAAGGTACCGCATCCGCGCTGGAGCCAGGCGCGAGAACGCCGTATCGGCGAGTTTCGCAAGCGTCCGACGCTGCCGTTCAATGGTTATGCCGATGAGGTCGCCCATCTGTATCGCGGCATGGACCTGCGTAAATATTTCTGACGTGTCCCGCGATCAAGTTCTGCGGCAGATCGTCAAGCCACTCCTTTTTATAGCCTGCCTGCTGCCAGTTTCTCTGTTGCTGTGGGACGGCTTGCGCGATCAACTTGGCGCCGACCCGATTGAGGAAATTACTCATCGCACCGGTGATTGGACCCTGCGCTTCCTGCTCATCACATTGACGGTGACCCCGCTGCGACGGCTGAGCGGCTGGCCCGGGCTGATTCGCCTGCGGCGTATGCTCGGCCTGTTCGCGTTCTTCTATGCCTGCCTGCACTTTCTGACGTATGTAAGCCTCGATCAGGGTTTTGATCTGGCCTTTATCATCGAGGACGTAGTCGAGCACAAGTACGTCCTGGTAGGTTTTACGAGCTTTCTATTGCTGATCCCGCTGGCCGCGACCTCGACCCACGGCATGGTGCGCCGCCTGGGTGGGCGCCGCTGGCAGCAGCTGCACAAACTTGTCTATATCAGCGCCCTGGGCGGGGTCATACATTTTCTCTGGCTGGTGAAATCCGATCTACGCGAGCCGCTGATCTACGCCGTCCTGCTGGCCGTGTTGATGGGATACCGGCTGCGCAAGCAACGTGCCTGAGGGTTCGGCAGTGGATTGATTCGCCCTTGCGTCGGCCGTGGGGCGCACCGTGGTATCCTAGCGCGTGACGCCTGAGCGCAGTATCTAAATTCCATGCGGCAACTTCGCACCCAACTCCCCTCCCAGTCACGCCATGACTGGAGGACCATTCGCACCCTGCTGCCCTATCTCTGGGAGTATCGCGGACGCATCGCGATCGCCTTTGGTTTTCTCATGCTGGCCAAATTGGCCAATGTGGGCGTACCGATCACGCTCAAATTTATCATCGATGCCCTGGAAGCCGTGTCCGGCACCGAACAGGCGCTCCTCGGTCTGCCTGTTGCCCTACTCGTCGCCTACGGCCTGCTAAGACTCAGCACGGGTCTGTTCAACGAACTGCGCAATGCGGTGTTCGCCCGTGCCTCACAACACTCGATTCGCCGTATCGCGCTCAAGGTATTTGAACATCTGCATTCCCTCGCCTTGCGCTTCCATCTCGACCGCCAGACGGGCGGCCTGTCACGCGACCTCGAGCGTGGCACGCGCAGTGTCAGCCAGTTGTTACATTACCTGGTCTTCAGCATCGCGCCGACGTTCTTCGAAATCGGCGTCGTTACCGTCATTCTTCTACTCAACTACGAGATCTGGTTCGCCTTGGTGACGCTACTCACCGTGGTGCTGTATGTCGTTTATACAGTCGCCGTAACGAATTGGCGCACCAAGTTTCGTATCTGGATGAATCGCGTCGACTCGGAAGCCAACACCCGGGCCATCGACTCGTTGATCAACTACGAGACGGTCAAGTATTTCGGCAATGAGGCCCACGAGGCCAAGGTCTATGACCGCAAGCTCCACGAGTGGGAACAGGCCTCGGTCAAGAGCCAGACCTCGCTGGCATTACTCAATAGCGGTCAGGCCTTCATTATCGCCGCCGGGTTGACAGTGTTAATGATCCTCGCGGGCCGGGGCGTCGTCGCCGGCACCATGACCCTGGGCGACTTCGTTATGGTCAACGCCTTCCTCATTCAACTGTACATTCCGCTCAATTTCTTCGGCTCGATCTTCCGCGAGATCAAGCACTGTCTCACCGATACGGAACGCATGTTCGACCTGCTCGAAGAGGTTCCCGAGATCGATGAACGCGCGGGTGCCAGACCGCTCACGGTGGGGAATGGCAGCATCCGTTTCGAGCACGTCGATTTCGGTTATCGCCCTGACCGTCAGATCCTGCACGACGTGGATTTCGAAATACCGGCGGGCCAGAAGGTCGCGGTGGTCGGTACCAGTGGCGCCGGCAAGTCGACCTTGTCGCGGCTGCTGTTTCGCTTTTACGATGTGACCGACGGTCGCATCACGATTAGTGGGCAGGATATTCGCGATGTGACTCTGGGCAGCTTGCGCGCGGCGATCGGTATCGTGCCGCAGGACACGGTGCTCTTCAACGACAGTATTTATTACAACATCGCCTACGGCAATCCAGACAGCCCTCGTGACAAGATCGTACAGGCGGCACAACTGGCACATATTCACGACTTCGTGATGTCGCTGCCGGAGGGCTACGATACGGTTGTGGGCGAGCGCGGCTTGAAGCTGTCCGGCGGCGAGAAGCAACGCGTCGCCATCGCGCGCACTATATTAAAGAACCCTCAAATCCTGATTTTCGACGAGGCAACCTCGGCGCTGGACTCGAAGTCTGAGCAGGCCATCCAGTCAGCGTTGGCCGAAGTTGCCGAGAACCACACGACTCTGGTCATCGCACATCGTCTCTCCACCGTCGTGGACGCCGACCAGATTCTCGTCCTCGAGCAGGGTCGCATTGTCGAACACGGAAGCCACCACCAGCTACTCGAACGGACCGGCGCCTATGCGCATATGTGGGCACTGCAGCAGGAGGAACGGCGTCATGAACTGGAAGATGAATCGACACCCGCAACGGCGACCGTGGTGCCCTTGCCGCGCTGATGATCCCTGGCGTGGAACGTCCACCGAGATCCGCCATGATCGACCGCCAGGTCGATGGGCTATACTAGACAACATAATATTATCCAATTAATTCAATACGAAACGTGGGGTATCGCCCTGGCGACCAGGCGACATTCAGCGCTGTCAGAGACTTTCTGGAATTTTTCAAATTAATGTGGCACGTAACCGATGAGCCAAGACGCCCTGCCGGCGGGACGCCCACCCATCTGCGCAACTTGCTGCCCGCGATCACCGTTGCCCTGCTCGGATTGCTGTTGACCTATCTCGCCTATCAGTTTGTGCAGCGGCACCAACATGAACAGGCGCGCGCAACCTTTTTCGCCGCCGCGGAAGAACGTGTTGTTCTGGTCCAACATCGCGCGCAGGAGGCGGCGCAGCGCCTCGAATCGGTCTTCGGACTTTTTGCCGCCTCCCGCGAGGTCGATCGTGATGAGTTCGATATCTTCGTCGAGACCACGTTTGCCAATGACGATACCGTGCATGCAGTGGAATGGATTCCTCGCATTAGACAGCAGGATCGTGCGTTGTTCGAGGTGGCGGCGCAGGAGGCGGGTTTTGCCGGCTTTCGTATTCGCGAACGTAGCCCTGACGGTGAGATGGTCGCCGCCGCCCGGCGTGATGAATATTTCCCGGTTTTTTATGTACAGCCCTATGCGGGTAACGAGGCCGCGGTCGGCTTCGATCTGGCATCGAACCCGGCGCGGCGCGAGGCCCTGACGCGCGCCCGGGACAGCGGCGAGATGACGGCGACCGCGCCCATCACGCTGGCTCAGGACCAGGACAATCAGGCCGGCTTTCTTGTGTTCCGGCCCGTCTATCGCAAGGGTGTACCGCTGGATGGGATTGTGGCGCGGCGGCAGCATCTGCTCGGCTTCGTGCTCGGTGTGTTTCGCGTCGGCGCCCTGATAGACAGCGCGCTGGAGGATCTGGCAGCAAAAGGCATCGCCATACATGTCTTCGACGACGAGGCCGAAGCGGACCAGGCGCCGCTACATATATATCGGGAAGTCCAGGCAACGGCTGGCGCCATGAACATATTGTCAACCGCACAGAACACCGCGCGATCCAATCTGGAGTACGCGGCCTATGTTGAGACCGCGGGTCGCCGCTGGCGCGTCGTGGCGGTGTCGACGGACGGCTACGCGTCGGCGGATGGTTGGCTGCCCTGGTCAACCCTCGGCGTCGGCCTGCTACTGACCGGTCTACTCACCGCCTTCGTCGCCACCACTACGCGACGGCGCGCCTTCGCCGAGGATATCGCCGAGGAACGTACCGTCGAGCTGTCGCACGCCAATGTGCAGTTGCAGCAGGAAGCGGTGGAACGCGAGCAGGCGGAAAGCGAGCTTGACAGCTTTTTCACGCTTTCCATCGATCTCTTATGCATCGCCGGTTTTGACGGTTTTTTCAAACACCTGAACCCGGCCTGGGAAAACATTCTTGGCTTCTCAACTGACGAATTACTCAAGCGCCCGTTCATCGATTTCGTACACGAGGACGACCGTAACGCAACCCAGGTAGAGGCGGAAAAGTTGGTCGACGGCCGCGGCACCATTGAATTCGAGAATCGCTACCGCTGTAAGGACGGCTCCTACCGCTGGTTTCTATGGACCGCCGCGGCCGATGTCGAGCGCGGGCTGATCTATGCGGTGGCGCGGGACATCACGGACCGTCGTGCCGATGAGACCCGCATTCGCACCATATTGGGAACCGTGGTCGACGGCATCATTACTATCAACGAGCGGGGAATTATCGAGACGGTCAATCCCGCCGCTGAAAGTATATTCGGCTACGTTGCTAATGAGATGATCGGACAGAATGTCAGCATGTTGATGCCGGAGCCCTATCGCAGTGAGCACGACGGCTATCTCAACAACTTTCGGCGAACCGGTGATGCCAAGATCATCGGGAGTGGACGGGAAGTCGAGGGTCAGCGTAAAGATGGGAGCACCTTCCCCCTAGATCTCGCGGTTAACGAGATGTGGCTGGGCAGCCGGCGTATGTTTACGGGCGTGGTACGCGATATCACCGAGCGAAAGAACATCGACCGCATGAAGAACGAATTTATTTCGACTGTCAGCCATGAATTGCGCACACCATTGACCTCGATCCGCGGCTCACTCGGCCTCGTGGCGGGCGGCGTGGCGGGTGAATTGCCGGAAAAGGCGCGCAGCCTGATCGATATCGCCGCAAATAACTCGGATCGGCTGGTCCGACTCATCAACGACATTCTCGATATTGAGAAGATCGAATCGGGCAAAATGGTTTTGAAAAAGCGCTCCATCGCGATCGCGCCCTTGATTGACGAGGCCATCGCGGCGAATCGGGCCTTCGCCGCTCAATATGACGTGAGCTACCGCTTCGAATCTCAGGCCAATGACATGGTGGTCTATGCCGATAGCGATCGCATCATGCAGGTGCTTACAAACCTCCTTTCCAATGCGGCGAAGTATTCGCCGAAAGACGGGACGGTGGACGTAACGCTGACAGGCGACGACGATGAAGTGTGCATCGCCGTCGCGGATCAGGGCGCCGGCATACCGGAAGAATTTCACGATTCCATTTTTCAGAAATTTTCTCAGGCAGACGCCTCAACGACCCGGGAGAAAGGTGGCACCGGGCTCGGCTTGAGTATCGCCAAGGCCATTACCGAGATGCACGACGGACGTCTGAGCTTCGAAACGGACCTTGGCAAGGGTACGACATTTCTGATCGAGCTTCCGGGCAAGCATGCGCAGGTGCGCACTGCGGTAACTTCGGCGGACGCAGACGCAGACCCGCGCCATCGGGTTCTGGTCTGTGAGGACGACCCGGACGTCGCCCGTTTACTGCAACTCATGCTCGAAGAAAACGGCTATGCAGTCGATGTCAGTTTCAGCGCGGAACAGGCCGATAGTCTGCTCGACCAACGCGACTATGCTGCGATGACCCTCGATCTGGCGCTGCCCGGTGAGGATGGCGTGTCTTTTATCCGTCGGATTCGTCAGCGGGACGCGGCAGAACAGCTGCCGATCGTGGTCGTATCGGCGATCGCGGACGAGGGCGCGCGGGAGCTGAACGGCGGCGCATTCGACATCGTCGACTGGCTGCAAAAACCCATCGACCAGGATCGACTCCTGGCGTCGGTGGCGACGGCAGCGGCGCGCTCCAGCACCGGCCATCCACGAATTCTGCACGTGGAGGACGATGCGGACGTACTCCAGGTCACCGCGGCGGTCATCGGTGATGCCGCGGACATCGCGCCCGCAACCACCTTGCGTGAGGCGCGGCGGCAGCTCGAAACCGACCGATTTGACTTGATCCTGCTGGATCTTGCCTTACCGGACGGCTCGGGTATCGAATTGTTGGAAGAGATACGGCCCCTGGTGCCGCAGCCCACGGTAATCATTTTCTCGGCCCACGAGGCCGATCAGGAGACCGCGCGACAGGTCTCCGCGGTCCTCACCAAGTCACGAACGACGAATGAAGAACTTGTGGATCAGATATCCCGGGCTATCGGCTAGGTACGCCGCGATCCCTTGTCATCCTTGGGCCGGATTCGCCATACTGGGTCCCGGCGAGGCCGAATGATTACAGTATCTTTGAGAGCAATGGAGAAAGTAACCGATGTCTAGTACCGATCTGGTGCGGATTCTTTATGTCGAGGACGAACCCGATATTCAAGCGGTCGCAAAGATGGCGCTAGAAGCCATTGGCGGCTTCACGGTTGAGGTCGCCAGCTCGGGTGCCGAGGCATTGGACCGCGCGCCGGGATTTAATCCTGATCTCGTTCTGCTCGACGTGATGATGCCGGAAATGGATGGCCCCACCACCTTGCGTGCCTTGCGCGAAAATCCGCAGACGTCGGCGACGCCGGTCATCTTCGTCACCGCCAAGGCACAGGCGCATGAGATTGCAGAGTACAAAAGCCAGGGTGCCATCGACGTGATCACCAAACCCTTTGATCCCATGACGCTGCCGGACGCCATTCGCAAAATCTGGCAGGAGAAGATCCAGTCTGGCGCGTAGATTAATCCGCAGGGGCACCGACGTCGCGTCGCTAACCCGCCAACAGCTACCTTAGCCGTTACCCGCGATATCCGCGGCCGACGCCGAGTCATCTTCGGCGATCGGCTCCAACCGATAACCGTGCTGATAAATCGCGGTCAGCCGCCACCCGGTTTCCGCGCCGATGTTGAGCTTCTTACGCACGCGGCTGACATGCGTGTCGACGGTTCGCGTGTTGATTTCGGGGTTCTTGCCCCAGACGCTCTCGAGAATATGTCCACGCGATAACACACGGCCGAGATGGCGAAACAGAAACAGGGCGAGATCGTATTCCTTCTGCGTTAACACTATCGACTCGCCAGCGTTTGTGATGGTGCGATTCGCCGGATCGATCGTATAGGGCTCGAAAACAAGGCTCGTCTGAGTATCATCCGCCGGATGTGCGCGACGCGCCAGCGCACCGACGCGCGCGAGCATCTCACGCTCACTGACAGGTTTGCACATGTAATCGTCGGCACCGGACTCGAGCGCGCTGACGATATTCTCTTCACTGTCGAGTTGGGTCACGAACAACACGGGCACATGCCAGTCCGTATGTCCACGCACCCACTTCAGCACCTCGTGCCCGCTGATGTCCGGTAGTACCCAATCGATCAACAGAACATCAAAGCTTTCCCGGGCGACACCGTTGATAAAACCACGGCCTGTATCGTAATGTTGGACATCGTGCCCGGCGTCGCGCAGCCACAGTTCCATGATTTTCGCTTGCTGGGGATCATCTTCCAATAGGGCGATACGCAATGCTAACTCCTCGAATTCTCTTTGGCGTACTGGCGGAAACCATGGCGGCCAAAAAACTACTGGCTGATCCGTGTGTAGATGGATATAGTTTACGAAACAACCGGGGTGCTGACGCACGCAAAATTCAATGGGCGCACAGTCAAACGCCGAACTAATACCCCAATATACTTGTTGCAATAACCGGCCACAAGCCCGGTCGAAACCATTCCGCCTGGCTTCGACCCCGTGCGCGCCGTGGGAAAATTATTGTCTATTATATAGTTAGGCGGCATACCGGTCGATTTGCATAGATACCGAGGCCACCGCACCGACCTTGCTGCCATGGTGCCATGGCAGCACGGCCGGGCACGGGCCGCCGCCGCCGACAAGGCGGCGGGAATGACCTAGACTAATAAAAATCGCCCAGGTGTCGATGTGTAGACTATCAGGCGGGCGCAGAGAACCAGGCGTGGTGAATTTTCCTTATGAGCGAAGCACAAGACAATCTACGTGAACAGCTGCGCCGGCTCCATGAATCCTACGCGGAACAACTGCCGGACAAGATTCAGGAAATAGAGCAGACCTGGCAACGCGCCTTTGACGCCGCAGCGGACGCACCGGACCTGGCGGAGTTTCACCGCCTCGTGCACAGCCTCGCCGGCTCCGGCGGCACATTCGGGTTTCCCAAGGTGAGCGAGGCGGCACGCGCCATCGAACAGGCCACCAAGGTACTGATCGATAACCCGCAACCACCGAGTACTCGCGATCGCAAACACATCGCGCACCTGCTGAAAGATCTGCACCGCAGTATCCGTAAACCCGGTGTGAGCGATTTTGGCGACGATCTGGCGCGCCATATGCCCTCTCCCAGCTCGCCGCTGCATGAACAGAAGACACGTCTCGTCTATATCGTCGAGGACGACAAGGCTCTGGGCGCCGATCTGGCGCTGCAGATCGGCCATTTCGGTTATCGGGTGCAGACGTTCACGTCACCTGAACAGATGCTGAATGCGATGGATGCGGAGATGCCTGCCGGCGTCATCATGGATATTATGTTCCCAAGCGACGCGTTGGCCGGGACCGAGGCGGTCGCGCGGTTCACCGGTGACGATCATCCGCCGGTGCCGGTGATCTTTATCTCCGCACGTGACGACATTACCGCCCGTCTGAATGCGGTGCGCGCCGGCGGTCATGCCTATTTCACCAAGCCATTCGACATCGGCCCCCTGGTCGACAAACTCGACAACCTCACACTCGATGAATCACCCGATCCGTTCCGGATCCTGATCGTGGACGATTCGGAGACGCTGGCGGATTATTATGCCCTGGTGTTGCAGCGCGCCCGCATGCAGACGGTGGTAGTGAATGACCCCATGGAGGTCATGGAGGCGCTGGCGGAATTCAATCCCGAACTAATTCTCATGGATATGTACATGCCGGGTTGTAATGGGCGGGAACTCGCCCAGGTCATACGACAACAAGAGGCCTACATCGGTACGCCGATTGTATTTCTCTCCACGGAGCGGGATGTGGACAAACAAATGGCGGCGATGGGCGAAGGCGGCGATGATTTTCTCACCAAACCGATCAAGGACAACTATCTGATCGCCGCCGTGCATACACGGGCTGAACGCTATCGCACGCTGCGTTCCTTTATGTCCAACGACAGCCTGACACGCCTGCTCAACCACACCAGCATCAAGGAGCATCTCGATATCGAGATGTCACGGGCGAAACGCGAGCAGCAGATCGTCGCCTTTGCGATGATCGATATCGACAAGTTCAAATCGGTGAACGATCGCTACGGCCACGCCATGGGTGACCGTGCGATCAAGAGCCTGGCTCGCCTGCTCAAACAGCGCCTGCGCCGCACTGACCTGGTCGGCCGCTACGGCGGCGAGGAATTTGCCGTAATTCTTCCGGACACGGACCAGGCGACGGCGGAAGAAATCCTCAACGAGATTCGTACCGACTTTGCCCATATCCATCACCAGCACGGTGACCGGGATTTCTGCGTGACCTTCAGCTGTGGCATCGCCACCTTCCCGCCTTATGAAACCGCCGCGGATCTGACCAACGCCGCGGACGAGGCGCTCTATGCGGCGAAGCATGCCGGTCGCAACCGAGTCGTCTGCGCAGACGAGAACGAGGAAACCAGGGATTCGGAAACTTAACCCGCAGGCGCCTGGTCTGCGGGGTTCACGGTTCCGGTGATGTCCGCCAGGGCCGGCAACATGCGGCGCACGCTGGCGCGGCCTTCCGTGATTGCCTCATCCGCGCGATCGAACTCCAATAACCCGATATGGGCGACCCGCGGCGCGAGGCGCAGATCCGGCGGATCCCCGGCCATACGGCTGCGGGTGATACGCTCCTGCATAATGGTCAACGAATCCGCCATCACGTCGAACATGCCCGGCGCGTCGGCCGCGGCCGCCGGAAGCGCAAGGGCGCTGGCACGCTGTTTTAATTCATCCAATATCTTGTCCAGCAAACGTGCGCCCGGGCTGTCGCGCCGCGGCTCGCTGCTGCCATTGACCAAGCGCCGCACGCGCCGACCGGCCACATCGCTGCTGAGATCCACGGCGATCACCACTTCGGCGCCCATGGCGCGACACAGGGAGACCGGGACCGGGTTTACCAGACCGCCGTCGGCGAGCCAGGTACCCTGCCGATGTAGCGGTGTGAACAATCCCGGTAACGCAATCGAGGCCCGCATCGCGTCCAATACGGGGCCGGACTGCAGCCAGACCTCGCGACCGGTCACCAGATCGGTTGCCACACTGGCATAGGGGCGCTCGAGGTCTTCGATCGCGAGCTCACCCACCTGATCACGAAAAAAATCGAACAGGCGTTTGCCTTCGATCAAGCCACCGCGACCACGGATACTGAAATCGAAATACCGCACGACCTCCTTGGTATCGAGGTCCCGGATCCAGGCCTCGAACTCATCGAGCTTGCCGCAGGCATACACCGCACCGATCAGTGCACCGATCGACGAGCCACAAATCAAATCCGGCATCACACCCGCCGCCGCCAGTTCCCGCAAGACGCCCACGTGGGCCCAGCCGCGCGCGGATCCGCTGCCTAGTGCAATCCCGATCTTGGTCTTAGAGCTGTTCACATTTTATGGTCATCCGTATGGATCAATCGACCCACGCACGCGCATTGCGAAACATGCGCAACCAGGGACTGTCCTCACCCCATTTATCCGGGTGCCAGGAGTTGGTCACGGTGCGAAAAACCCGCTCCGGATGCGGCATCATTATCGTAAAGCGGCCGTCGTCGGTGGTCACACCGGTAATACCCTGTGGCGATCCATTGGGATTGGCCGGATAACGCGCGGCGACGCGCCCACCATTGTCCACATAGCGTAACGCCACCAGCCGTGCCTGTTCCAGTGTCTGGATGCCGTCGTCCGTAGCGAATTCCGCGCGCCCTTCCCCATGCGCCACCACGATCGGCAGCTGCGAGCCGGCCATGCCGGCCAGAAGAATCGACGGGTTGCGCGGGATTTCGACACGCACAAAGCGCGCCTCGAATTGCTCGGAGCGATTACGCACGAAATGCGGCCAGGCCTGCGTGCCCGGAAGCAGTTCACGCAGATTCGAAAGCATCTGACAGCCGTTACAGACACCCAGTGCAAAGGTGTCGTTGCGCGCAAAAAAGGCGGCAAATTCGTCGCGTACTTTCGGGTTGAAGAGGATGGATTTCGCCCAACCCTCACCCGCACCCAGCACATCGCCGAAGGAGAATCCGCCACAGGCCACCAAGCCTCGGAACGCCTGTAGCCCGACGCGCCCGGCGACGATATCGCTCATGGTCACATCGACGGCGGAAAAACCGGCGCGATCGAAGGCGGCCGCCATTTCGATCTGCCCGTTGACACCCTGTTCGCGGAGAATCGCCATCGGCGGACGGGCGCCGCGCTGCACATAGGGCGCTGCGACATCGTCGGCGGGATCGAAACGCAGGTCCGCATTCAGGCCGCGATCATCCGCATCCCGAATGCCGGCGTATTCCTCCTCGGCACATTCGGGATTATCCCGCAGGCGCTGCATATTCCGCGTGGTGTCCGACCACGCCATTTGTAATTCGGCGCGAGCCTCCGCAAGGATCTCGGTCCCACCGTGGTGAAAGCAAATGCGGTCGTCGGTCGTCACGGAACCCAACACATGCGCCCATTGCCGCACACCTTTCTTTTCCAGGGCGCCAAAGATTCCGTCGCGACGGTCGCGCGGAGTCTGCAGGACTATACCCAGCTCTTCGCTGAACAGGCTGGCACGAGGATCCGGGCCCAAAACGCCCAGTTCGACGTTGATGCCGACGCGCCCCGCGAAGGCCATCTCGCAGAGGCAGGCGAACAGACCGCCGTCGGAACGGTCATGATGCGCATAGATCAATCCGAGTTCGTTCAAGGCCTGGACCACCGAGAACATCAACGCCAGCAGTGCCGGCTCATCAACATCCGGCACCGCCTTGCCGAGCTGACCGTACACCTGCGCCAGGGCCGAACCGCCGAGCCGATTCCGGCCACACCCGATGTCGAGCAATATCAGGTCGGTCTCGCCGCGATCGGTGCGCAACTGCGGGGTCAAGGTCGCGCGCACGTCACTGACCGGAGCAAACGCGCTGATGATCAACGAAAGCGGCGCACTGACTTCCTTGCGTCGTCCGTCGGCGTCGGCCCAAACGGTCTTCATGGACATGGAATCCTTGCCGACTGGAATGGAAATACCCAGCTCGGGGCACAACTCCATGGCGACCGCATGAACGGTGTCATACAGGTTGGCGTCTTCGCCTGGATGGCCCGCCGCCGCCATCCAGTTCGCGGACAACTTGATGTCTGCGAGCTTGGCGATACGCGCCGCGGCGATGTTGGTCACGGCCTCGCCAACCGCCATGCGCCCGCTGGCCGGCGCATCGATCAGTGCCAATGGTGTGCGCTCACCCATGGCCATGGCCTCGCCCTGGTAGCCCACGAAATCGGCCACCGTCACGCCCACGTCGGCCACCGGGACCTGCCAGGGACCGACCATTTGATCACGCGCCACCAAACCGGTCACGCTGCGATCACCGATGGTGATCAGAAACGTCTTGGCGGCGACGCTGGGCAGGCGCAGCACACGATATGCGGCATCCCGCAAATCGATTGCGGCCGTATCCAGCGCCTTGACCGGCAACTGCCGGCGCGATACATCGCGCAGCATCTTCGGCGGCTTGCCGAGCAGAATGTTGAGGTCAATATCAATCGGGCGATCGAAGCGCGCGCAGGGCCCCGCGGGTGTGGCCTCCTGCTTGAAATGCTGGTCTTCGAGCAGCAGTCGCTCGTCCGCGGTTGCCTGACCCACCAGGGCATACTCACAGCGCTCGCGCTCGCAGATGGCGACAAAGTCGTCAACACGCGCGCGGTCAATCGCGAGGACGTAGCGCTCCTGGGCCTCGTTACACCAGATCTGCATCGGCGACATACCCGGATCGTCGTTCGGTACCTTGCGCAATTCGAAATGCCCACCGCGGCCGGAGTCGTGCACCAACTCGGGTAATGCGTTGGACAGGCCGCCGGCACCCACGTCGTGGATCCAATAGATCGGATTGTCCTGACCCAGGGCGCAACATTGATCGATCACCTCCTGGCAACGGCGCTGCATTTCCGGATTGCTGCGCTGCACCGAAGCAAAGTCCAGCTCCTCCGCGCTGGCACCGGTGGCCATGCTGGATGCCGCACCACCCCCGAGACCGATTAACATGGCCGGACCGCCGATGACCACAAGTTGGGACCCGGCCGGGAATTCGGCCTTATTCACGTGTGCCGAACGGATGTTACCGACCCCGCCCGCCAACATGATCGGCTTATGGTAGCCACGCACTTCGCCCTCGCCGTTGTTGCCCGGGATGTGCATTTCAAAGCTGCGAAAGTAGCCACAGATATTGGGTCGGCCGAATTCATTGTTGAACGACGCCGCACCAACGGGACCTTCGAGCATGATATCCAGGGCGCTGACGATGCGCCCCGGCTTGCCATAGTCCACCTCCCAGGGCTGCTCGGCACCGGGGATGCGCAGATTGGAGACCGAGAAACCGCACAAACCGGCTTTGGGCTTGGAGCCACGCCCGGTCGCGCCCTCGTCGCGAATCTCGCCGCCGGAACCGGTGGCGGCACCGGGAAAGGGCGCGATGGCGGTCGGGTGATTGTGGGTCTCGACCTTCATGAGGATATGGATATCCTCCTGGTGGTACCGATATTCCCGTTGCCGGGCTTCCGGAAAGAAGCGTCGCCCGTTACCCCCCGCAATCACCGATGCATTGTCGCTGTAAGCCACCAGGGTACCCTGTGGGTTGCGACGATGCGTCTCGCGGATCATCCCGAACAAGGATGACTCCTGGGGCGCGCCGTCGATTATCCAGTCCGCGTTGAAAATCTTGTGCCGGCAATGCTCTGAATTCACCTGCGCGAACATCATCAGCTCCACGTCCGTGGGATTACGGCCGAATTGAGCGTAGTGATGCAGCAGATAATCAATTTCGTCCGGCGCCAACGCCAGACCCAGGCCCTGATTCGCGGCCTCCAGCGCGGCGCGCCCGCCGGCGAGAATATCGACGCATTCGAGGCTTGCGGGCGCCGCGTGGACAAACAGATCGTCCGCCGCCGCGATATCCGGCAACACCGCTTCCGTCATGCGATCATGCACCCGACTTTTGACCGCCGCGGGAATCGGCTCCTGCGCATTGTTGCGCACATACCAGAGCACGCCGCGCTCGATGCGCCGAATCTTGGTGAGTCCGCAGTGATGTGCGATATCCGTGGCCTTGGATGACCAGGGCGAAATCGTGCCGGGCCGGGGCACCACCAGCAGCGTCTCGCCCGCGTATGTCTCATGTGTCGTTGCGGGGCCATAGGTGAGAATGCGCTCGAGAACCTGACCTTCGTCCTCATTCAGGGACGCGGTAAGTTCGACGAAATGCCAATACTCCGCGTGCAGTTCCGCAACCGGAGCTCCGCTGCGGCGCAGGTCATCGGTCAATTTCTGCAGACGGAAGGGCGACAAAGCCGGTGACCCGCGCAGCTTCAACACCATGGCGTCTGTCTCTTTAGTGGCCATCGGCTTATCCACTTCCCTCCAGGACATATACAAAATGACGATAGCTCTTGTACTTTTCGAAGGTGGCGCGTGAATACAGGCCGCCGAAATATCTGTCCCGGACGCGACGCCCCTGCCTGCCAAGGAAAACGCCCGCCAGACGACTCAGAAGCGGATGATTGGTAGTAAGAAACCTGGCGATGCTTTGGGTCGCCGGTGCCACGCGCTCACGCAGCAGCTGATCCAGCAGTTCGATGGTGGGGCTTACACGTGCCGTGAGATCCTCGTCATGCACGCAGCGGAACGGCGTTTCGCCGACCAGGCGATAGAATTTCTGCAGTGAATGTCCGCCGCGAATCACACCGTCGCCGGGCATGCCGTCGCCTTCCGCGTTGTTCCGAAATACATCGGCAATCGCCAGACGACCGCCCGTCTTAAGGAGCGTCATCGAGCGATCAAGGGCAGCGCCGATCTTGATAAACTGAAAACTTTCACTGAACAACACGACATCGTAACGATTCCGCAAGTCGTCAAGCGGGAGTTGCTCCATGGGGCATTCAAAGAGTCGTGCGCCGCGCTCTGCATGCGGCGCCAAACGGGTTTTTACGACCGCGCTGAGCGACGGCGAAGGTGATACCCCATCCGCGAAATATCCGCACTCGAGCAATTTTTGCAGCGTTGCGCCCGCGCCACAACCCACGTCCAGTATGCGTATGCCGCCGGCGGTATCCGGCGCCGGCAAATGTGCCAACAGATGCTCCGTGAAGCGCTGCTGTGCGCTCACCAGGTTGTCGGGGCTGACCTCGAGGCCTTCATCCCACAGGCCATAGTGCAAATCATCTACGTCGAAAAGCTGGTGTAGGAGTAGCAGACCCAGCTCTTGCGTAGTCACGCGATGGCGCTCAGCCGATTTCAACCCCCAACCGATGGGCGACCTCCTCATAGGCCTCGACGACACCACCCATATCGCGGCGGAAACGATCTTTGTCCAGCTTTTCCCGCGTGTTGGCATCCCACAAGCGGCAACCATCGGGCGTGAACTCGTCACCCAGCAGAATCGCGTCGCCATAACGACCGAATTCCAGCTTGAAATCAACCAGAATGATGCCGGCATCGAGGAACAGGGCTTTCAATACCTCATTCACTTTGAAGGTCGCCTCCTGCATGGCCTGCATTTCGGCGTCCGTGGCCCAACCGAAGGCGCGAATGTGGTAGTCGTTGATCATCGGGTCGTGCAAAGGGTCGTTCTTGAGAAAGAATTCGAACACCGGCGGATCCAGATCAAGCCCCTCCTCGACGCCGAGACGCTTGCATATGGAGCCGGCCGCCACATTTCGCACGACACATTCGATCGGCAACATATCCAGATTTTTTACCACCGACTCCTCGTCGGACAGAACACGCTCGAAGTGCGTGTCGACGCCGGCGGCTTCCAGCTTCTGCATTATGAAGGCATTGAATTTATTGTTCGTCATGCCTTTGCGGTCGAGCTTCTCGATCTTCTCGCCATCGAAGGCCGACGTATCGTTACGGAAGTGCAGAATCAGCTTGTCGGGATCGTCGGTCGTATAGACCGTCTTCGCCTTGCCAGTAAATAAATGATCAACACGTTTCATTGTTTAACACACTCTGTTAGTCAAGGAATGCCAGTGCAGCCCATCGTCCTGATGGGCAAACTTTATCCAATCCTGGTCGCAGCCGAGCCTTGCATGCAGCGCGGCGCGCGCCAGCTCAGGGCGATTGTTCTTTTCGCTGATATGCATGATTACAAGTTCTTGTAGCCGGTCGAAATCAAGCTTCGACACCAACTCCGCGGCGGTCAGGTTATCCAGATGCCCGAAGGGACTGTTTATCCGTTGTTTGAGCGACTCCGGATAAGGGCCTTGCATCAGCATTTCGTGATCGTAATTGCACTCAACCATGAGCGCATCACAAGCCGCCAGCCGTGCTTCGATATGCGGCGTGGTGCTACCCAAATCCGTAAGCAAACCGAGGCGATGTGCACCATCGGCAAACACGAATTGACACGGCTCCCGTGCATCGTGCGGTACCGTAAAAGGAGTGACTTCGATATCGCCTATGGAAAACAGCGCATGCGTATCGATTATGTTCATGTCCGGCAGCGCGCCGACATTCAGGCGCTCACATTGTTGCAGTGTCCCATGGGTCATCCACACCGGCAGCCCGAATGCCCGCGCCACTGCACCGAGACCCTTTATGTGATCGCCATGCTCGTGGGTGACGAGGACTCCGCTAAGATCGTCGCCTTCCAGGCCCAGCCGATCGAGCCGCGCGCGAGTCTCTTTTAGCGAGAAGCCGCAATCGACGAGCAAGCGCGTACCGTCATGTTCGATCAGTGTCGCGTTGCCGCGACTGCCGCTGCCCAGCGACGCAAATCGCATGCGCTACCCCTCCGGAAGTCTTGCGATTCGTTATTTGAGCTGTTCGTAGAGCAGCGCGAGTATACGCCCGCCGATTTCCGATGTGTCCGGCTTGCCACCCTTGTCGAGCACGGTCACATTGGTACCCTGGTCCGCCGCCGAAACCTTGACCTGATATTGATCTGTGCTCGTCGTGCGCTTCTTGCGCGTAAACATGCGCTTGAAGAAGCCGGGCTTTTTTGCGCCCGCATCGGGGTCCGCATACCGCACAAAATAAACGCCGTCGGACCGATTGCGGTCCTCAACCGTAAAACCAACCCGATCCAGGGACAAACCGACGCGCCGCCAGGCGCGTTCGAACTCATCGTCAAGATTCAGCGTCGGCTGGCCGGTACCTGCGGTGATCATACGCGCGCGCTCAACCGGCGCCGCCGAGGCCACCACGGTGGCGGCCTTTTTCTCCTCGACACCCAAATGAACCATCAGGCGACGCAGCATCTCGGCCTCGATCTCCGGGTCGGACGGCCGCGGTTCCCACATCGTCTGCACCGGATCCGAACCGGCAATCTCCGATACTTTTTCCACCATGCCACGGTGGCTCAAATAGATTTCGGTCGTACCCGGCTGCTGTCCCGGCTCCAGACGCACACGAAAGCGATCCCGGGTCCCCGTTGAATAGAGACTGCCCAACCACTTGCTGAGATATCGTTGCACGAAATCGCTCTGCACATCGGCGCGGTTTTCCGCCCAACCGGTTTCCATCACGCCGGCGATTCGATCCTCGCGCTCCAGAATCAAGCCGCTATCGAGCCAGAAATCACGGATCCGGGGCCAGATCGCTTCCGGAGTGCCGCTCATGACCAACCAGCGCTGGGTGCCGGCCCGCTCCATGCGCACCGTGCCAGGCTGCGGTAGTACGGCCGCGGGGGTGGCTGACGAACCTTGCCGTTCCGAAGCATAGGCCGAATAGGTTGCCGCACCGGTCGGCGAACGTACGTCGGGCACGGACAAGGCATCGTCCGGGCTGCCGGCGGTAAGATCGGGCGGTACTTCCAGGGTCGGTACCCGCCGGGTCGCACGGTAATCAACTTCCTTGGGGCCAACCGCCTGTTTGACGCTCTGACAGGCGGTCAGAGTCATCGCCGTGAGTGCCACTATGAGGACAAATAGATTTCTCATCGGATACGGATCACTTCTCATCAGATTCAAATTGAAAGTCACACGGCACCGGCGTGTCGTAAGGCGTTGCGCACGGTATCGTGAAATTCGGGCGACAATCGGGTCAACGGCAACCGAATTCCCCCCTCGATCATCCCCATTTCCTCCAGCGCCCACTTCACCGGAATCGGGTTCGCCTCAACGAACAAATCCCGATGCAAGGGCATGAGCCGATCATTGATTTCGCGCGCCGTATCGCGATCACCGCCAATCGCGGCCTTGCACATATCGCGCATCGCCGCCGGAGCCACATTCGCCGTTACCGAAATTACCCCCTTCCCGCCCAGCAGCATAAGATCCATTGCCGTGGCGTCGTCACCGGAATAGACATCAAGCCGGTCGTCGCATTGATCAAGAATCTCGCGCGCACGTCCCATGTCACCGGTCGCTTCCTTGATACCGACGATGTTCGGAATCTCGCTCAAGCGCGCAACCGTCGCGGACTGCATATCGCAGACCGTGCGGCCGGGCACATTATATAGGATCTGCGGTATCGGCACGGCCTCGGCGATCGCCCGGAAATGCCGGTATAGGCCCTCCTGGGTGGGCTTATTATAGTATGGAACCACCAGCAAGCAGGCCTCGGCCCCGTCCCGCTCGGCGCAGCGGGTCAGCTCAATGGCCTCCTGGGTCGAATTTGAGCCGGTGCCGGCAACCACGGGGATGCGCCCCTTGGCCAACTCAACCACCATCCGCACCACGTCACAGTGCTCGTCGAAGTCGAGGGTTGCGGATTCCCCGGTCGTACCCACCGCAATGATCGCCCGGGTGCCGTTATCGGCGTGAAAATCCACCAATCGCTGAAGGGCTACGCCGTCTAAAGACCCGTCCTCATGCATCGGGGTCACCAGCGCCACCATACTGCCATGAAACATGCTTCGTCGTCGGGGCTGAGATAAAATGAAGCCCGGATAGTACGTTTTCGACTATGGAATAACAAGATCGCCAGGACTGTATTGCCGCCCTGCGCACCAGCCCCGACGCGGGTCGGCACAACGGGCCGGGCATTGCGCTCGATATGGAAATGACGACGGACCGATAATGAAATGAGCAACGAAAAAGAACCCTTCGTCCGCGAGATCCGCATCAACCCGGTGGTACCTCAGGAATCCGTGTTGGTATCCACCGAGCGTGGCCAACGACCCAAGCGCGCCGAAGCGCCGGCCCCACGTGACAACCGGTCTCACGTCGAGAGCTGCCCGTTCTGCAGCGGCAATGAAGATCGCACACCGCCGGCGATTTTTACCTATCCGGAAAACGGGCCATGGGAGATCCGCATCGTCGAGAATCTGTATCCGGTACTCGGCGACGATCGTAATCACCCGAATTTGAGCCTCGGCCTGCAACAAATCATCGACGGTTACGGTCGTCACGAAGTTGTCATCGATCACAACCAACATGGTGTCGGCATTTCCGACATGAGCACGGTGCACGTCGCCAACCTGTTCGCGGCGTTTCGCCAACGCACGGAGGATCTTTTTGCCGCCGACCCGCGTTTGCGATATGTCCTCATATTCAAAAACTTCGGTCCCGCCGCGGGGGCCAGCATCGCCCACACCCACAGTCAACTCGTGGCCATGCCGGTGGTGCCCGAAAATGTGCACGCCGAACTGGTGAGCAGTCGCGATTATTTCGGTAAACACTATCGCTGCATTTTCTGCACCTTGATCGACGAGGCGCTTTCGTTTGAGACGACCATCTACGACCGTGCGTCAGGCGAAGTGCGCCGTCGCATCGACGTGGGACAGTATGTGGTGGAGCGCGGTGAACACTTTATTGCGATTAAACCCTTCGCAAGCCGCTTCGAGTGGGAGGTGCATATACTGCCGCTCAATCATGAAGCCGATTTCCTGGCCCTGCGCGCGGACTCAATGGCGGATCTCGCCAGCGTCCTGCAACGCACGCTGGCGCGACTCGACCAGGTGCTCGGCGGCGCCCAGTACAATTTCTTCGTCCACACCCTTCCACACGACCCGATGTATGCGGACTGTCGGGCAAGTTATCACTGGCACATCGAGATTTGTCCGCGTACCGAGATTCCGAGCGGCTTCGAACTCGGGTCGGGTCTGTTCGTCAACACGGTCAGCCCGGAAGAAGCGGCACAGCGGCTGCGTGACGTGAACCTCGACGATATCCCGGGTAACAGCTGAGCAAACATCCGCCTCCGTCATGCCAGAACTGGTCCTGAACGATTTGCGCGTGCGCATCGCCGATGTCCTGGTCTGTGCAGGGCTCTCAGTCTCCCTGCGGCCAGGCCAGAACTGGGCCATCCTGGGCGCCAACGGCAGCGGCAAGACAACTCTGCTGCATACACTTGCCGGCCTGCGTGGGGCGGACGCGGGCATGATCACTTTAGGCGGGCGACCGCTGGCGCAGATTCCGGGTCGCGAGCGGGCACGCCAGTTAGGTGTAGTGTTACAAGACACCGAAGAGCTGTTTCCGGTCTCGGTACTGGAACTCGTGCTCATGGGCCGCCACCCCCACCTCTCCCGTTGGCAATGGGAAGGCGAGCACGAGCAGGACCTAGCCACCAGCGCCCTGGCGGCGGTGGGCCTGAGCGGATTCGAGCAGCGGACGATCCACAGTCTTTCCGGCGGCGAATTGCGGCGTACCAGCATCGCAACCCTGCTGGCACAGAATCCACCACTATGCATGCTGGACGAACCAACCAATCACCTCGACATAAAACATCAAGTCAGCATCCTCGACACCCTGCATGCGCGCGTTCGCCGCCCCGGTCATAGCAACGTCTTTGTGCTACATGACGTGAATCTTGCGCGTCGTTTCTGTAGTCATGCGATCCTGTTGTTCGGGGACGGCCATACGGCGCATGGCAAGATCGGCGAGGTTCTCAATGCGGACAGTCTGGAGCAGACTTACCATTGGCCTATCCGTGAGCTGGTCGATGACGGACAGACATTTTATTTGCCTCGCTGAGTAGCGCCGATCCACGCGCTTGACACGTTTCGCGCAGTTCCTTACAGTGCGCCACAGCTTCAGGTGCTCGAAGGAACATTCGTTCCGAGAGTGAAACGGGAAGTCGGTGCGTTCGGCGAACACGCCTGTCGAATCAAATCCGACGCTGCCCCCGCAACGGTGATCGAGGTATGGCGAGCCACAATGCCACTGCGCGTATTCGCGCGGGAAGGCGGCTCACCCGGGACCAACCCCCCTCGTAAGCCCGGAGACCGGCCTGTCGCATCATCAATCAAGGGTTGCGGCGGGCGACCGGCTGGCAGTTTTCTGCGGCATATCCCCCGACCCCGGCCACAGCATAGCCTTGTGTGCACGGCGGGTGCACGGGAGAAAATACGTTGCAGCAAGCGGTCAAATTCGTTCTCGCATTCAGTTGCTGTTTCGTTGCGAGTGTTTCGAGCTGGGCCGCAAGTAACGATAGCGACGCAATCGTCGTTACCGCGACCCGCACACGTCTGGGTCCGCTCACGACCCTCACCCCCAGCATTCTCATCGACCGCACGGCGCTTGAAGCGAGCCAGGCCGCGGATGTTGCCGACCTGCTGCGCTTTAACGCCGGTCTCGACATGGCTCGCAACGGCGGATTCGGGCAGCCCGCCTCATTATTTATCCGTGGCGCAGAGAGCAATCACACACTGGTACTCGTCGACGGCGTCAAGATTAATCCCGCCACCATCGGCGGCGCGGCCCTGCAACACCTTAACCCGGATATCATCGATCGAATCGAGGTTGCAAAAGGGCCCCGCTCGACACTGTATGGCTCCGAAGCGATCGGTGGCGTCGTGCAAATATTCACCCGCCGCGGCGTAGCGGGCACAGATTGGAGTGTCACTGCCGGCGGTGGTGCCGATCAGACGCGGGAATTCTCCGGCGCCTTTCATCACGCCGTGGCGCGGCATCGAATCGGACTGAACCTCAGCCACTTGAGCAGTGACGGCTTTCCGGCGCGGGTCGGCGGCACCGAAGACAGTGGCCACGATAACACCAGCGTGAGTGGTTACGTCGGAATCAGTGCCGGCGCCACCGACGTTGAGTTGAGCCACTGGCAGTCACAAGGCAATACGGAATACTACGGATTCTCGCTCGAACCCCTGGATCAGGACTTTACGAATTCAGTGACTGCGCTGACCCTGCGGCGCCCGCTAGGCGCTCAAGGGGTGAGCACTGTCAAGCTGAGTAACACCCGCGACGAGATTGAACAGAACCAGAACGTGGATTTTGCCTATACCCGCCGCACCGTCTTCGATTGGCAACATGATCACGCACCGCACCCGAACCACCTGCTCACTGCCGGCGTCCTGATCTCGCGCGAGAACGCCGAGGCACAGTCGTTCGGTACCGGATTCGACGAGGACACGGATGTGAACGCCGTGTTCCTGCAGGACCAATACGAGCGCGCCGCCCATCGGCTGCAGGGCGCCTTGCGCTATCTGGATCATTCGTCCTTCGGCAGTCGACTCACCGGCGATATTGCTTACGGTTACCGCTGGTCACCACGGGTCTTGTTGACCGCATCCGCAAACAGCGGCTTTCGTGCGCCGGACGCCACCGATCGGTTCGGTTTTGGCGGCAATCCCGATTTGAATCCGGAAAAGTCACGCCATGTCGAGCTGGGGCTACGCTTCAAGCCATCGGCACAGACATGGGTAAGCGTGAGCGCGTTCGAAACGCGGCTGGATGATCTCATCAACTTCGCCGATCCGGACGGCTTTCTGGGCCCGGTACCGGGTCGCAACGAGAATATCGACGAAGCACGGGTGCGGGGTCTGGAATTGAGCGGGCAACTGACGCGCGGCCCGTGGAACGTACGTCTTGACGGGATTATTCAGGATCCCGTTAATCTCGCCACCGGGGCGCAGCTGGCGCGCCGCGCCAAACGCAGCCTGTCGATCAACGCCAGTTACGCGCACCCACTAATGACCCTTGGGATAAACGCCCTGGCCAGCAGCGAACGGACCGATTCCGATTTCAGCGCCACCGTCAACCCGGGTTACGGTGTCGTCAACCTTTATGCGGAACGCCACATGGGCGCGAATTGGGCGCTGCGGGGGCGTCTCGAAAATGCATTCGACAAGGACTATACCCTGGCCGACGGATTCAATACCCAGGACCGGGCGTTGTTCGTCGAAATAAAGTACACACCCGGCAAGGCGGTCCGCGGCTGATGTTGCGCCCCGCCATGGTGATTTCACTCGCCGCACACCTGGCGATCCTGGCGGCAAGCTCCGGTTCCCTGGTACGACTGGCAGCGCCGGATGCCGCCGCGCGCCCGGGCCTGTTACAGGTGAGTCTGGAAACAGCACCCGCCGTCGCGTCCACGCCACCGGTCACGGCACGCACGTCCCGGCCGACGCCGATACCCGCGCCGGCAACAACACAAATACCGCGCCACACGCGCACCCGACCCATAGCGGCCGCGCCGCCGGCAGCACGGGTCGCGATTACGCCGCACCGTGCCGACGAGCCCCGATTAAACGGCGTGCCCGTCGGCGCGACCGGTGACCAAACCAACGTCGGCGCGCGTGACCGATTGTTACAACTGCTGCGGGAACAACTGCAGGCGTATTTCGTGTACCCGGCACTGGCCCGCAAGTACGGCTGGGAGGGGCGCGTCTACGTGGACATCGAACTAACCGCCGATGGCGACCTGAAGCCCTTGCGCGTCGCCCGAACCTCCGGGCATAGTGTGCTCGATCAGGCGGCCCTGGCTACATTACATCGCATTGGCGCGCTGCCGCAGGCACGTCCCTGGCTGCAGGGACAATCAGTTGGACTGCGACTGCCGGTCAGCTACCAATTGATCGAGGGCTAAATCGTGGGTCATCGTCTCAGCAAAATCTACACCCGCACCGGTGACGACGGCACCACCGGCCTCGGCGATGGTGCGCGCGTGACGAAAGACGACGCCTGCATCGAAGCCCTGGGGACCGTGGATGAACTCAATAGCCTGATCGGCGTGCTGCTGTGCGAAGTCACAACCGGCCCCCTGATGCAGACCCTTACCGAGATTCAGCACGCCCTGTTCGATCTCGGCGGCGAACTCAGCCTACCGAACCATAGCGCCATCAAGGAACAGCACGTCACCGATCTCGAACAGGCGCTCGACGCACTCAACGCGGATCTGTCGCCACTCAAGGAGTTCATTTTGCCCGGTGGTGCACGCGCCGCGGCGGTTTGTCACCTGGCCCGCGCCGTGTGTCGGCGCGCCGAACGCCGTGTCGCCAGCCTGTCCCGCGCGCGCGACCTTTCACCCAGTGTATTGCGCTACCTCAACCGGCTGTCTGATTTGCTTTTCGTGATGGCGCGCAGCCTTAATCGGGCGCAGGGAAAACCGGACGTGCTCTGGCGGCCAGACCGCCGCTCAACCTGATTCACGCACGCGGTCAAGTATCGAACACACTTTTTGTGCGCCCGCGAGGATCCGGGGTGTATGCCGTACGATCAGGTCGGACGCTACGAGATAGACCTGGTTGGAGCGCGCTGCATGCAGCATGGTCATCCCGCGCCACTCGGCAACGGCCTCCTGCGCGCCGGCGATGGTATCGCTTACGAGTATCGCCTGCGGGTTGCGCGCAATCACACTTTCACGATCAATGCTCGGCGCCAGGCTGCCGAGTTCCGCAAACACGTTTATGCCACCGCACAGCGCCAGTACATCGCTGGCCACGTGGGCGCCGTTGAGCGTCATCAGCGGTCGCCGCTCTATTTGCAAGAATACGCTGACAGGATCCCGGTCTGCATAGGCCTGTGCTAACGCAGCGCGGGTCTGCTCGAATTCCGCGGCCGCGACCTGAGCCGCCGCCTCGCTGCCGGCGAGCCGGCCGAAGCGCCGCAGGCTGGCGGCGATATCTTCAAGATGACGGGGCTCGCTGGCGAATACCGGGAATCCCAGGCGCTCCAGTTCCGCGACGGCGGCGGCCGTTGTGCCACTCCCCCAGGCGATGACGAGATCCGGCGCCAGCGCGACAATGCGCTCGTAATCGACCCGGCCCCCCGCCGCCACCACCGGCAACCGCTGCGCCCGGACAGGGAAATCACTGAACGCCGAAACACCAACCACCTTGTCACCGGCTCCGGCGGCGAACAGGAGTTCCGTGACATGGGGTGCGAGGCTGACAATCCGCTGCGCCGGCCGCGGCAACACAATACGCTGGCCACGGTCGTCGCTAAGCGCGATCTGTGCCGCCGCCGGCGTCGCGGCCGACAGCAGCACGGCGACACAAACAACGCACCACAGGCAACGGCGGGCGATTATGCACACAGGGTGTGAAAACGCTCCCAACTGAAGAACGGGCCCGGGTCGGTCTTGCGGTCCGGGGCGATGTCGCAATGACCGTAGATACGCTGCAGGCTGATATCCGGGCAGGCGGTCATGAGCGCCTTGGTCAGTTGTGCCAGACTCTCGTATTGCGTGTCTTCGAAGGGCGTATTGTCGGAGCCCTCCAGTTCCACGCCGACGGAGAAATCATTGACCTGTTCGCGCCCCTCACAACAGGACTCACCGGCATGCCAGGCACGTTGATGAATCGGCACAAACTGAATGATCTCACCGCTACGGCGAATCAAAAAATGTGCCGACACGCGTAAGTCACGTAATTCATCGAAATAAGGGTGGGCGGAATAATCCAGGCTGTTCTGAAAAAACTTCTCGATTTCCGGCCCGCCGAAGTGCTCCGGCGGCAGACTGATCGCATGCACAACCAATACACTGATACCACCATCATCCGGTCGATCGTCGCAATTCGGTGACGGTGCATAGCGCACACCACGCAGCAGGCCAGTCTGCGGGTCGATGGTCAGCTCGTCAGGATTCAACATGGCGAAAGGTTCGCGGCCGCGCCGATTACGTCGCAGCGGAGTTTCCCGGCGCGCGCCTAGAAACGAAAAAAGATCTCGATAAAGGGGTTTTCA
Source organism: uncultured Gammaproteobacteria bacterium (assembly GCA_947259975.1). Lineage (GTDB taxonomy): Bacteria > Pseudomonadota > Gammaproteobacteria > HyVt-429 > HyVt-429 > CAMYOD01. The sequence goes on along the minus strand of CAMYOD010000074.1, from coordinate 125,425 downwards.
TAATGCCGCGCGAGCTTGCGATTCTCAAAGGCTACCGCGATCGTAAGCGCGCCCACGACCATGAGCAGGAATGCGATGATCCACGCCAATAGCGGCGGATAGATTGCGATCACCAGTCCCGCGATGATCAATATGATGCCTGCAAGCATATCGAATCCTCCGCTGAACGATGGAAAACCCCGACATTATAACAAACCCGCGGTCGGCAGCGGGTGTGGCGCGCGTCACCGCCCATTTCGTGAGTTGCCGAAATTAGGGTCTACACTCTAGACAATGTCTGCTCGATGCCATCCTGGCATTGCACAGACTCACCGGATCCGGTAGGCGTTCGGGCGCGTCCCGCCCAAGCCAGGCACTCGCCGTGCCTGCTCCCATGGGCGGTGCCTCCCAGTGCCACAGAAACCTCTGATAACGCTAAGGTTGCCTAAAGAATTTGTCCACGAAGTCGTTATCCATAGTGCAGAACCCGAGGGAGAGATGTGATGCCTGACCGAATTCCCGTATTGGAGCCCCTGTCGCCCGAGGCACGCGAGTCCATGGGCCGGGACAGGCTCGAACTGGATCGGCTGCCGTTCCGCGTCGGCCGCGAATCACGCCTGGGCATCGTCAAAGGCGCCCTCAAGGTACTGGAACGCCGCAAGCTGAAGGCGCCCCCCAATAATGACCTCTATCTGATCGATGAGCGCAGTGTTCTGAATATCTCGCGCGAGCACTTTCAGATCGAGCAGAATGGATCCGGCGGCTACGAACTGGTGGATCGCGGCAGTGCCTGCGGCATCAGTGTCGGCAACCAGCGGATCGGCGGTGACGACCGCGGCGGACACTGTCCGCTGGAGGACGGTAATGTGGTCGTCGTCGGCATGCCCGACTCCCCCTATGTATTCAAGTTCCGTTTAGTACCCAAGGATTAACCACACGCCAGTCGGGACACGGGTTCGCAGCCGGCGAACCGGTGCTGGTATTCTCCCCACACATGCGCCATCATGTGCAGCCATGTTGTTGGACTCAGCCACAGCGACGGGCTGACAGGATCTTCGGGAATTCCTTGCGATGTTATCGACGGCAACTCGCGCGGCTGCAAACCAGCGGCCGCATAGCTTACGGCGCGTCACCACCTCGCTGGTTCTGGCCTTTTTTATTCCGCTAAACGGCGGCTGCGCCAAACCGCAGGTAACCATCGCGGAGACCTACAAGACCTTCCCCACCAGTCAGTCGGTGGATATTCTGCATCGCATTCCGAATCGTACCTACGAGCGCGTCGCCTTATTGCGGGCGGCGCAGAAACCGAATCTAACCGGCGGCGGCCGTGCGCGCAGCTATCGGGAATTGGCACAACGGGCACACAACCTGGGCGCCGATGCCATCGTGATTACCGAAACACATACCAGCATCGAAGGTAGAAAAACGCTGCACAACACCGATGCGCTGGCAATTCGTTACGCGCAGCAGAGCGCCGCACCAAAGGAGACCCTGCCCGCAACGAAGGTCGCTGAAAGCATGGGTGCACCGGCGACCCATGCCGCACCCGGTTGGCTGCAGACCGCGGCGCCGGATCACTACACCATCCAACTCGTCGCCAGTCGCGACGAACGGGCGATTCAACGTTATATCGAGGAACAGAATCTGGGCGGTCAGGTCGCCTACTTCAAGAGTCGGCGCGAGGATGTGTTCTGGTACGCCCTGGTGCAGGGCGTGTTTCCGTCCAAGGCGGCGGCGCGCACCGCCATCGATTCACTTGCGCCGGCCCTGCGCAAGGCCGCGCCGTGGCCGCGCAACATCGGCGACATCCGCAAGATCGCGATTCCCTGATCCGGGGACCCACGGAACCCGGGCGACCCCCAGTCAGGCCCGCATCATACCCGCAACCTCGTAGCCGTGATCGGCGTCGCTGTAGTCCACGCGTACGATTTCAATCACTTTCTCCAGGGGTGCCACGATGGTGTCGTTGGGCTCTATGCGGACCTTGAGCAGCGTACCGATAGCATAGGGATGCTCGCTGACGAACATGAGCCCGCCGCCGCTTAGATTTCGACACACAACTTGCTCCTCTGCCTCGGCATCCTGCTCACGCAGAACCATCGGGCAATCCACCAGCATGCGGTGATAGTCCCGCTTTTCCGAGTAATCACGATGTATTTCTGCCATAACGCCACCTTTACCGAATGACTGAGCGTTGGGGGTCGGGCCACCGGCGGCGGCCCGACCCCCGCCGACCCCTCTTGACTATGCAAATTTCCTGCCGCTCGCGAACGAATGCCCCTTGCCCGTCGCCAGGGGGTGGCCCGGTCCTTGCAAATATGATCCCGACATAAACGCATACCGGCGCCCCGCGAGGTCGCCCCAGAGTCGTCGACCACCATGAAATGTCCCCAGTGCGAAGCCGAAAATCCCGCAGATGCGGCCCTGTGCGGCGATTGCGGCATGGCCTTCGAGAGCGTGGAGGCCGAAGATCCCGCCGCGGAAACCGCGCCGCCGGAGTCCGCCCCGGACTCGACTGACGCCGAAACACCGGTAACCACGCCAAAGCGCTGGCGTGCGCTTGTCAACAATTTGACGGCGCGACTGGGTGCCGTAACCGGCTTGCTTGCGCGCCTGCCGCGCGAACGCTTGCTGTTGGCCGCCTCGGTGTTGCTGCTGGTCGTACTCGCGAGTGGCGCGGTGCTGTTGTGGCACAGCCAAAGCGCCTACCGCACTCTGCAGGCCGAACTGGCGGAAAAATCAGCCACACTGACCGAGTTGCAGCAGCGTGAACGCCAGGCACTCGACCGCGGCGATGCGCTCGAAGCGACTCTCGCCCAACAACAACGCACCGTGCGCAATCTCGAAAAACTCGTGCAGTCACAGGACGCGGCCGACACATTACAGACATCACCTGCCGAGCCATCGGACCTGCAAGCGCGTAATGCCGAACTGCGCGCGCGCATCGCGGACTATGAGGAACGCTCCGGATTGTTGCAGAACCAGGTCAAGGGGCTGCGCGAACGTGTTCTCACCCTGCATGGACGGCTTGGCAGTTCAAAGAAAAAGGCCGCCACCCCGGCCCAGCGTAAGACCGCGAAAAAACAAGCGGCAAAGAAGCCGGTGCGCACCAAGGGGCCGGGGTTTCAGCCTAGTAAGACACTGACTGGCCATAAGAACTGGATCTATTCGGTTAACTTCTCACCGGATGGCCGCCAACTGGTATCTGGCAGCAAAGACAAAACCGTCATGATCTGGGACGTGAGTAATGGACAACCGGTGCATACCCTGGTCGGCCACCAGAATTGGGTGCCCTTCGTGACCTATTCGCCCGACGGTAGACGTATTGCTTCGGCGAGCTGGGACAAGACCATCAAGATCTGGGACGCGGCCAGCGGCGCACAGATCCGCACCCTCAACGGACACCGTGACTGGGTGCGGACCGTGAGCTTTTCTCCCGACGGTCAGCTGCTCGCATCCGGCAGTACGGATGCCACGGTCAAATTGTGGAACCCACACGAGGGCAGCATGATCGGCACCCTGAGTGGACACAAAGGTCGCGTGCGCACGGTCGCGTTCTCTCCGGACGGTAAACTGTTGGTCTCCGGAAGTTGGGACAAGACGGTACGAGTATGGAATAGCACCACCGGTGCGCTGCTGCGCACGCTGACCGGGCATGAGGACTCCGTCAACTCCGCCGCGTTCTCGCCGGACGGACGGGTCGTCGCAACCGCGAGCGCGGACAAATCGATTCGCCTCTGGGATATCGACAGCGGCGAGCTGCGCCAGGTCCTGCGTGGCCACGACTCGCCGGTGCATTCCGTGGCCTTTTCCCCCGACGGCCGCTGGCTCGCCTCGGGCGCATCGGACAAGACCATCCGGGTGTGGGATGTGGCTCACGGCAACCAGTTGCAGACCCTGCGGGGTCACGAGGATTGGGTGCCTTCGGTGGCCTTCTCACCCGACGGCCGCTGGCTCGCCTCCGCCAGTACCGATAACACCATCCGGCTCTGGCGGGCGAAAAACTAGTCCCCTCAAGGCTGCACCCGGCCGCCGGCTATGGGACACTGGCGGCATGTGTGGTCGTTACACCCTTACTTCACCCGCCACGACGCTCGCCGCGAGCTTCGATATTGGAACGATCGCCGAACTGGCGCCGCGCTACAACGTGGCGCCGAGCCAGTCAGTGCCGGTGGTGCGCATGGCCGCGACGGGTACGCGCGAGTGGGTGGAGGTCCGCTGGGGCCTGATCCCGTCCTGGGCCAAAGACCCGGCTATCGGCCAGCGGCTCATCAATGCACGCGCGGAAACCGCGGCCGCGAAACCGGCGTTTCGTGCCGCGATGCGACGGCGCCGTTGTCTGGTGCCGGCAGACGGGTTTTATGAGTGGCAGAAACGCGCGCAGGGGAAACAGCCGTTTTACATCCGCCGACGCGACGATGCGCCGTTTGCCATCGCCGGTCTTTGGGAACATTGGCAACCGGCCGGCGGCGAGCTTATCGAGACCTGTACACTGCTGACCACGGAACCGAATTCTTTGGTCGCGCCGATTCACAATCGCATGCCTGTAATTGTCGACCAGGCGGTCTACGCGCAATGGCTGGATCCCACGATCGAGAAGGCGGACGACCTGGCGGCAATCCTGCAGCCCTATCCTGACAACGAGATGGTCGCGATACCGATCAGCACCCGGGTCAACAACGCGCGTCACGACGCGCCGGACTGTATCGAACCGCTGATGACAGCCTAATCCTGGCGCACCCGATAGACCTCGGCCAGCGAGGTTTTGCCCTGGCGCGCCTGCGCCAACGCATTCTCGGTCAACGCCACCATGCCCCCCTCGACCGCCAGCTGGTGGATCTCATCCGCCGCCACATTGGGGCGCAGGGCGGCACGGATCTCTGCGGTCACCGACAGCAACTCATAGACCGCGATGCGCCCACTGTAGCCGGTATCGTTACAGTTCTCGCAGCCGGTGCCGCGGTAAAAGACCTCATCCTCGGTGATGCTCAGGGAGTCGCGCATCAGCGGGTCGACGGATTCCTCCGCCAGGCAGTGGGGACAATTGCGCCGCACCAGGCGTTGCGCGAGCACACCCAACAGGGCCGAGCGCAACAGAAACGGCTCCAGATCCATGTCGATCAAACGGGTCACCGCCGAGGCGGCGTTATTGGTGTGCAGTGTACTGAGCACCAGGTGCCCGGTCAGGGCCGCCTGGCCGGCAACCTTGGCAGTCTCCTCGTCACGCAGTTCACCGACCATGATGGCATCCGGGTCATGCCGCAGAATGTGGCGCAGGGCCTTGGCGAAAGTAAAACCGGTGCGCGCATTGACCTGGATCTGTTCCATGCCCTCCATGTGGTACTCCACCGGGTCTTCGACGGTAATCACATTGACGTTTGTTTTCTGCACGTCCTGCAAGGCCGCATACAGGGTGGTGGACTTGCCGGAGCCGGTCGGCCCGGTGACCAGGATCATGCCGTAGCTCTTGTGAATCAAATCGCGAAAGACGTTTTCATCCCGTTCGCTGAAACCGATTTCGCGAATCGACTTGAGGCCCTCTTCGGTGTTCAGGACACGAATTACAACACTCTCGCCGCTGACCGTGGGGATGATCGAGACGCGCAAATCGACCACGAAATGATCGCCGCTGATACGCGTACGTCCGTCCTGGGGCATGCGTCGCTCGGCGATATCGAGCCGACTGATGATCTTGATGCGGCTCACCACCGCGGGTAACAAGCCCTTGCTGAAGGTACGCACCTTGACCAGGCTGCCGTCGATGCGCAGGAGCAGGTCCACGTTGTCTTTCAGGGGGCGGATGTGAATATCGGACGCGCGCCGCTGCACCGCATCCAGAATGATGCTGTCGACCAGCCGAACGATGGGCTTTTCACTGCAGAGCCGCTCGGCCTCTTTGAGTTCGACATCCTTGGATTGATAGGTATCGAGATCGAGTTCGAGTTCCAACTCACGTTCGAGATCCTCGGCGGCGGACGAGTCATTAGCCGTGCCGCCCAGCAACTCCAGCTGTTCGAGAATCTCTTTACGGGTGGCGACCACAACCTCGAGATTGCGCCCGGAAACGAAACGCACCGCATCGATCGCGTCCGTGTTGGCGGGGTCGTCGACGGCCACCACCAGCCGGCTGCGATAGATAAACAACGGCAGACAGCAATATTTACGTGCCAGATCCAGTGGCACCGCGTCGATAGCGTCCTGATCGGTCTGTATTTTTTTCAGTTTGACGAACGGTACCCCTAGCTTGCGCGCCAGGGTTACGCAAACCGCCGTGTGACTGACAAGACCGGATTCTTCGAGAATTTCGCCAAGTTTCTTGCCGCGATCCCGGCTCTGTTGCGCCAGCGCCGCTTCCAGCTGGTCCTCGGTGATGACGTTTTCCTCAACCAGAATCTGGCCAAGCCGCGGCAGCGGCGCATTGTCGAGACCGAGGGTACGGTCGGTCTGTTCGTCGAGGGCAATGCGCAATTGCTCGGCGGTCAGCGGAATGCTGTCCTGCAGATACTCGCCGATTTTCTTGTTGCGCTGTTTCTCCTGGCTGGCGACGGCGGCCTGAATGTCCTCCTCACGCGCCTGCTGATACTCCACCATCGCCTCTCCCAGCATCGGGCCGATCTGATGCTGCGCGACCACCTGTAAGGGCACGAAGATGCGGGTAACCTCACTGTCGTTTTCCGCCTGAAACAGATGCAGGGCATCCTGATCGACAAACGATGACCGGGTCTCGCTGGAGATGGTCGTACCGTCCTTGAATACCACTTTGAAGGTCTGCAATGGGCTGGGCATTTCCACCGCGCCGGCGCGCTCCTCGAGCGGATGCGGGCCCTGGGTCACGGGCAGGGGATTAACGAACTTCAAATAGCGCAGCTCGCTAAAACTGATGTCGCGGGCGTCGGCATCGCCGTCAAACTTGAGACGCAAAACCTCTTCCGCGCGACTCAGGCGCGTCAGATACCCCTTGATCATCTGGCCTTTCATGAGATAGGCCTGCACGGCGGCGTCGGCGAGCTGTTCCTCGACGCCGGTGGTACGCAATGGCGGTGGTGGCAGTTCGATGACATCGAACACGTCGCGCACCGGCGCAGTTGCCACATTCACGGCTTGCGCCGGCGGGCGCTTGGCCGCTCCCGGCAAATTTTCCAATAGCTTGACCAGCATGGCGAAATATCCCGCATAATCCGCGCCCCGCGCAGGCTGCGCGGACGCTTTTTCCTTGGGGAGTTATCGGGCGCCGGCGCGGAAACTTGAGTTCCACGGCACCGATAAGGGCTTGATTTAACGGGCCGGACCCGCGGGTACGCCGGGGTCGGATCAGGGTAATGCGATCAACGGATATTGGATGATCGAGCCGCGGCGCACCATGCCGCGACCGACATTGTAGAGGGCATTGCGACCGTTCTTGTCGTCGACGCGGATAAAGAACGCCTTGATGTTCTGGTATTCGTCCACATCGAGGACACCGAGATCCAGGCGGTAATTACCATCGCTATCGGTCTCGACGAGATCCATCATTGTATTTTCGCTGTCGACGAGCCTCACCTCGACGGTTGCCAATGCGACACCGGTGCGCTTGTCGATGACCCGGCCCTCGATGAATTCGGCGCGGCTCGACGGCTGCTGCGCAAATACCGGCGTCGGCGACAGCGCAATGGCACTGAACACCAGGGCTGTAACCACTATACGAATAAGAGACATATTTTTGTCGCCCCCGCCCGCGGCAGTCGAATCGCAAACGGCGCGCAACTGCTACGGCACTAACCTATCGGCAGATGTTTTTTGTTATGCGCGCATGCACCGGCGTCGCTGACCGCGCCGGCGCGCTGCTCGTATTTTAAGCCACCAAACCCATGCTCGAACACCGCTTTTTCAAAAGTATAGTCCAAACAGATGGTTAAAGCGTCACGCACGGTCCTGCAAACCAGGCACAGAAAACCGACCGGCGCCAGCGTCCGGCCGCCCGCGACCGGGGAAATTCGGCACCGTCGTGGGGATGTTTAACGGCTCACAGGCGCACACGGTTGACGTGCGGTAACGTCCCCCTGGCGGGCGCGGCGCAACCGATCGCAGTTTACGGTACGGAATGAATCGCAGAGCAGGCGGGGATCGAAAAATGGTGCCGGAGAGAGGATTTGAACCTCCGACCTACTGATTACGAATCAGTTGCTCTGCCAACTGAGCTACTCCGGCGTATATCGAACGTTGTTATGCCATCCCTGGCGAGGCGCCCTGCAAACATGAAGCCCCGGCCCGCCCTTCCCTGGCCGGGCGCTCGCCGGCGCAAACATTCACAGGATGTTTGCGTCCGTCCGGCTTCGCCCAACTGAGCTACTCCGGCACCGGACGCGCAGTATAAGACCTGCCTCGGCGCGGGTACAAGAAACGCGGTGGTGGGAATCAGCGCGTATGGCGCAGCCGGACGACCACGTCGATGCCGTCCAGTTCGGTGCCCTGGGGCAGCGGCGGCAAGCCACTGACGTCCACGTCGCTGCCGTCGATATCGATCAGCTCGCCGGTGTCGACGTCGAAAAAGTGGTGATGCGGTGCGGTGTTGGGGTCGTAAAAGGTCCGGTTGGGATCCGCGATGACCTCCCGAATCAGACCCTTTTTTACGAACAGGGCCAGGCTGTTATACACCGTGGCCTTGGACACGTGGCTGCGTTCTACGTTGACGAGCGCGAAAAGCTGGTCCGCCGACAGGTGCTCGCCACGGGCGAACAAGGCATGTGCAAGCGCCACGCGCTGGCTCGTCGGATTGATGCCATGCGCCCGCAACATCTCCGTAAGCTTCTCTTTCGATTCAATTTTTTCCATCATTTGCATTGCTCTAGTATAGACTTAGACACGGTCTAAGTCTAATCGTCTCGCCCCGGGGCAAATGCCTCCGGCGCGACGATGGGCGTGCGTCCGGCAATGAGATCGGTGACCAAGCGCGCCGAGGCCGGGGCCAACACCAGGCCGTTGCGGAAATGCCCGGCACACACGAAAAGCCCCGCGATCTCCGGATGGCCGCCGATATAAGGCATGCCCCGGGGCGCACCCGGCCGCAATCCCGACCACTGTTGTTCGATTTCCACCGAGCGCAAGCCGCCCACCATCGCGGCCGCGGCCGCCAGTAATTCGTCCCGTGCGGCGTCGGTGGTGGACTTGTCGAAACCCACGTCCTCCAGGGTGCTGCCGGCGAGCACCCGGCCGTCACGGCGCGGAATCAGATAGCGATCCCGGTGCAACAGGATGCGGCGAATGCGCCCGGGCTCGGTACGGAACAGGATCATTTGCCCGCGCACCGGCGCGATGGGCAGCTCCAGGCCCACCGGCCGCAGCAGCTCTGCGCTCCAGGCCCCCGCCGCGACCACACAACGGTCGCATTCGAGCACCCCGGTGGCGGTCTCGACCCCCACCAGCCGATCGGCCAGCAGCCGGAACCCGGTCACGCTGACATTTTCCTGCAGCGTGATCCCGGCGCCCAGGACGGCGGCGCGCAACGCCGCCACTAGCCGGGGATTGCGCACCTGTGCTACCTGCGGCATCCATAATGCGGCGGCAAAATCGGGCTCGAGCGCCGGCTCCAGATCATGCAGGGTCTCGCGCCCGACCCGCAGCAGCTCGGGGCCGGCAGCGGAATCTCCCGCACCGCCGGCCCGGCTCAAGGCCCATTGCTGAGCAGGCGCCACTTCCTCGCTATCCAGCACCAGCAGCCCGGATGCCTCCCACTCCGGGTCGACGCCCGTGACGTCGGCCAGGGCGGTGCACAGCTCCGCGTAGCGTGCCTGGCTCCAGGCGGCGAGATCATTGATCTCCCGCGCGTAACGCCAGGGGTACAGGGGCGAGAGGATGCCGCCGCCGGCCCAGGAGGATTCGCGCCCACTGCGGCCGCGCTCCACCACGGTCACGCGGAAGCCTGACCCATGCAGCTCACGGGCCGTCATCAGGCCCATGGCGCCGCCGCCGATGATTACTGCGTGGGGCCGGGTCGACATCGACGCTTAAGTCCGAGGGGCGGGTAAATGTAAATGAATTGCAACAATGTTGCGGCGATTTAGTGTCTAAATTCACAGAAAATGCGGTCAAAAGTCGCCAAAATTCATAAAAGTGCGACCAATGGCGCTATTTCACCCAGTATACCAGATGCGGCGACAGACTTTGGCGCATCAGGGGCCGGCCCGTTTTGACGCAAGTTCTTGATTAGCTAAACTTAATTTAGAGACTAATGAAAAAGATACGAAAAATCATACACTTTCAAACAGGAGTGGGGTCCATGAGCCACGGTGAAATCGAAAATACGACGATTTCAGGGGTGCCGCGTACAAATTTGCGCCTACCGTTCATCGGTCACATAGTACCGTTCATCCTGAAAAGTGTACCGTTTATCGGTCCGTTTGTCGGTCGAACCCAACCGCCCGGCCGGCGCGTGGATTTTCAGCGCAATCTTCCTCTTGGCGGCGGTCCGGCGGCGGTGCAGGACAGCATGGTCCGGGGCACGGGCACCGTGTCCACCGTCGCCGGCGCCAGGTTGTCCTATTCGGGTCATCCCGTGCTCCCGCGGGCCGGGTTTACGCTGGTGGAACTGGTCGTCACCCTGGCAGTGGTCGCCATCCTGGTCACCCTCGCCCAGCCGGGCATGTCCCGTTTCATCAAGGACCAACGCCAGAAGGATCAGGTGACCGATCTCATCGATGACCTAAGTGTGCTGCAAGTCGAGGCCATCAAGCGCAGCGCGCCGGTGACCCTATGCAAGAGCAACAACCCCCTCGCGGATCCGCCGAAATGCGATACAAGTACCGGCAACCCCTGGAGCAACGGCTGGGTCATCTTCGTCGACGGTGACTCCGGCAGCCCGACCAACGATGCCAACGGGAAAATCGACAACGGTGAAGAGATACTGATCGTGCGCGAGGCCTTGAGTGGCGACAAGAATGAACTGTACGGTGACGGTGAATTGGAGGGTACCGCCAACCGCATCACTGCCGACTCCTTCGGCATGCTCGGCTTCGCTACGATCGACGGCGACGGCAATCCCGTCGACGATCGCGAATTCTTTCATTGTGACGAGCGCGGCGCAAAATACGCCTACGCCGTTACCGTCAACCGCGCCGGGCGCGTCCATTTATCCGAGCAGGGCAAGGACATGGCCGGGAATGCGCTCGCCGACGCCAGCTGTCCGACCCTCTGAAGGCCGCCACCATGCAACATACACACTGCGCCACGTCGATTACTTTCAAGTCCGTATGCAGACGCATGCCGCCGCCTGCCACCTGCGGCTACAGCCTGCTGGAGGTCCTGGTGGCCCTGGCGGTGCTGTCCGTCGGCGTGCTCGGTCTCGCGGCACTGCAGACCACGGGCCTGAAGCTGGACCATCAGTCCTATCTGCGCACCCAGGCCACCCTGCAGGCTTATGACATGATGGATCGGATTCGCGCCAACCCGACGGAAATCGAGGCCGGCGGCTTCGACAACGTCGGCCTCGGTTACATCCCCGGCGGCACCTCCGATTGCACCACCAGCTGTACCCCGGCCCAGCTGCGCGATCACGACATCGAGCAATGGGCGGAGGCTAACGCCGATCTCCTACCGGAAGGTCAGGGCGCGATCTGCCGCGGTGTGCTGGATGATGACCTCAACTGTGCGGGCAACCCCGGCCAGCGCCTGTTTCAGGTAGGCATCGAATGGCGCGAAGACGAATTGATCAAGAACGCGATTGTGGAAGCAGAACTATGACGTCGAATTCTTATACAGCATCCCGTCCGTCTTACGCACGCCGCGGCGTGTCATACAAGAACCAACGTGGCGTCTCGTTGATCGAACTGATGGTGTCCATGGTGCTGGCGCTGGTGATCTCCTCCGCCCTGGTCACCATGTACCTCAGCAGCCGCGCCACCAGCCGCCTGGAGGAAGGCATGGCCCGGGTCCAGGAGGGTGGCCGTTTCGGCATGGAGTTTCTCGGCGTCGACATTCGCATGGCGGGCTACGGTGGCTGCAAGAGCGATATGGACGAAGGCAATGTGACCTTCGGTCAGGGCAACTCGGTGGGCTGTACCGGCGATGTGTGCAATATCGGTCCGCCGGAGGCATGGGCCAACTTCGATCCGGACGGTCTGCGTGCGTTCCGCTACACCGGCGGCGGGACCTCGAACAATCTGACCGACTGGACCCCTGCGCTGCCCGCGGATTATTTCGCCAACGGCGAGGTGGAACCGGAGACCGACGTGATCATCATTCAACGGGCCTCCGATCTCACCGCATTCCTGAATGACGATAACCCGGACAACGCCAACATCCACGTCTTCTCCAGCGGCCGGCTGGCCAACGAGATCGTCGCCGGCGATATTCTCATGGTGTCGGACTGCCAGCATGCGGATGTCTTTTCCGCCACCAATGTGTCCGAGGGTGGCGCCAAAACAACCATCGCTCACAGCCAGGGGGCCGAGAACATCACCAACCGCCTCACCCATGACTATAGCGACGACGCCCAGTTGTTCCTGTTGCTCAGCCGCGCCTATTTCATCGGCGAGGGCGCCAGCGGCGAGCCCGCCCTGTTCCGCAAGGAAGTGCGCCGGGGGGCGCTGGAGACCCAGGAGCTGGTGGAGGGGGTGGAATCCATGCGCGTGATGATCGGTGTCGATACGGACGCCACCCCGGATCGCATCGCGAATGTCTACCAGACGCCGGATCTGCTGACCGAGGACGATTGGGGCGGGGTGACCACGGTACGCGCCGCGGTGCTGGTGCGTACGCCCACCAACGTGGACCCGGAGATCAATACCCACAGCTTCGAACTCGTCGGTGACACGGTGGGGCCGTTCAACGACAAGCGCCGGCGCCACAGCTTTACCGCGACCTTTCAGAAACGCAACTGAGGTGCGTACACCATGACGTCACATTGCGCATACAACTCCGGAATGTTCCGCCAGCGCGGCACCGCGCTGGTCATGGCCCTGGTGTTTCTGGTGGTGCTCACCATACTCGGCATGTCCACCATGAACACCACGCTCCTGCAGGAGCGCATGTCAGGCAATCTGAAAGACCGGCAGGTGGCGTTTCAGGCCGCCGAGTCGGCCCTGATCAGCGCGGAAAACTGGCTCGGCGACCTGATCGAGCGCCCGGTGTTCGTGGGGCGCGAAGGCGACGGCCTGCATCCCTCCACCACCACCGGCATCCCGGTGTGGGACACCATTGACTGGACGTCGACCGCCGATCTGGTGGTCTATCCGAATACGCCGGACGCCAACGTAGCCGGCAGCCTGAATGGCGTGCGCACACAACCGAAGTACATCGTCGAGGAGATCGGCGAGCAACCGGCGGAGAAGGGCCTGGTGCTGGGCAAGACCTACTCCAGCCAGGGCGCGGTCATGTATCGCATCACCGCCGCCGGTACCGGCGGCAGCGATGCCGCCCGTGCCAAGGTGCAATCCGCCTTCGGCCGGGTATGGTGAGGCCATTCCGTCGACCATTGATTACGAGAGCTGGGAAGCAAAATACAACGCACGGCCCAGGGGCGCCGCAACGAACAGAGGGTAATCGCATGCAAACCCGCGATATAAAACAGAACATTTGGGGGGGTAACAACCCGACACGCCAGGGCAAGCGCTCCGGAACCGGACGCCTGCGCGGTGCCATCGGCATGCTTGCGGCATTGCTGGTCGCGGCGCCCAATCTCGCCGCCGCGGCACCCCTGGACCTGGCCGACACGCCGCTCACCGTGGCCACCTTCGGCAAGCCCAACATCCTGCTGTTGATGGACGATTCCGGGTCTATGAACAACATCGTGCCCGAGGCGCCCTACGACCCGGACGACGACACCTGGAACACCTGTACTGCGGTCAACGCGATGGGTACCGCGAGCACAATCGACGTGCGTATCACCTCGGGTGGCGCCCCATTCTTTCGCGCTGGCGGCACGACATACGCCTGGGGCACGGCTGGCGGTAGTACCGCAGGTGGCGAGCCGATCAAGTGCTTCGATCCGACCGCCGATTACGACGCCCGTCTGCATGGCAATGGCGGCGGCAGTGGGACCCGCTACCCGTCAGGTTACCTGGACGCCGTGTACACTGGTCACTACTTGAACTGGTACTTCGGCAGTGCACCTACCGCCTGGGGTAGCGGCGCGAACCGCAAACCGGGCACCCAGATTCGTATGGACATCGCCCAGACCGCCACGAACGGGCTGCTGGATTCTCTCGCGGCACTGCCCATGCGGATCGGACTGGCCTCGTACAACGGCGGCAGCGGCGCCAGTATCAATCAGTCGATCAATGACATCACAAACACCACACATTTCAATAACCTGAAGTCCAGCGTCGATGCGCTCTCCCCGTCCGGTTCCACGCCACTGGCGGAGTCCCTGCGTGACATCGGCGACTACTTCAGCAACGGTTATTCCGGCAACTTCAGGTTACGCCCGGACAGCGACAACACGACGGTCGCGAAGGGGACCTTATTTTCCCGCAACTACTCGTTCAACAATCCAGGCGACGTGCCAGTGCAGAACTGGTGCGAAAAGAACTTTGTGGTTGCCGTCAGCGACGGCCGGCCGCAGAGTGACCAAAACATGAGCGCCAGCCTGGCGGACTACGACGGCGATTGCGACGGTGCCTCGCCGGCCTGTGACACCCACGATCGCAAGACCGCCGGTGGTTATGAATACGAAAGTGCCGGCAGCGATTACCTGGACGACGTGGCCCAGGCCTGGTTCGAAATGGATTTGCGTCCCGACCTGGACGACTTCGATGGTAACGAGGTCAAGAACAATATCACTACCTTTATGGTGGGCTTCGCCGACGACCAGGTGATCAACGACCCGTTGATAAAGGACGCGGGCACTCAGGGCGGCGGCGGCTTCCTTACCGCCAAGGACGCGCCCGGCCTGACCAGCGCCCTGAGCGATGCGCTGCGAACGGTAGAAAAGAAAACCGGCACCTTCGCTTCGGTAGCGGTGAACTCCGCCACCCTGGTGACCGAGTCGAGAATCTTCCAGGGCACCTACACCAGCGGCGAATGGAGCGGCGACCTGCGCGCCATCGAATTCAACCTCGACGGTACCATCGGCGCCGAGATCTGGAGCGCGCGCACCCAGATCTCGAACCAGAATTACCTCACCGGCCGCGAGATCATCACCTACGACGACAACGCGAGCACCGGCATCCCGTTCGCCTGGGGCAATCTGAATGTTGACCAGAAGACGGCCTTGCGCACCCATCCCGTCACCGGCGCCAACGAAACCGATGCCATCGGTGAGGACCGCCTCAACTACGTCCGCGGCGACCATTCCAACGAGCTGCGCAACAGCGGAACATTTCGCAATCGCCCGGACGATTTCGTCATGGGCGATGTCGTCGATTCGGGCCCCTTCTACGTCGCGAGCCCGCCGATCCTGAGCGACGCCGGCGACGCCCTCGAAGCGGTGCCGCACTCGAGTTTCCGTAACGCGAACCTCAACCGCACGCCGGTGATCTACGTCGGCGCCAATGCCGGCGTGTTCCATGCCATCGACGCGGCGACCGGCAACGAGTTGCTCGGTTACGTGCCCAATCTGGTGTTCGACAACCTTAACCAGCTGACCAGCACGCATTACAACCATCTGTTTTACCTCAACGCCACTCCCACCGTGGGCGACGCGTTTTTCGGCGGCGCCTGGCACACCGTGCTGGCGGCCAGCCCGGGCCGCGGCGGCAAGGGCGTGTTCGCGCTGGATATCACCGACCCGTCGCTGCTCAACGAGGCCCAGGCCAGCAACCTGGTGTTGTGGGAATTCACTGACGCCGATGACATGGGCTACTTCTATGGCACCCCCACCATCGCCAAGATGCACAATGGCGACTGGGCGGCGATCTTCGGTAACGGCTACAACAGTACCAATGAGCGGGCGGTGCTGTTCATCGTCAATATCGCAACCGGTGCCCTGATCCGCAAGATCGATCTGAGCGACGCGGACGGCACCGGCAACGGCCTGTCCATGCCGGCGGCCATCGACGTGGATGGCGACCTGGTGGCGGATTACATCTTCGCCGGCGACCTGCTGGGCAACATGTGGAAAATCGATGTCACCGACAACAATGAGAACCAGTGGGGTTCATTCTGGAAATCCGGCGGCGACCCGACCGAGCCCTTCTTCCAGGCGCGGGACGGCAACGGCGAGGTGCAGCCCATCACCGAGCAGCCGGAGATCACTTTTCATCCTGACGAACTGGACGGCTTCATGGTCTATTTCGGCACCGGCAAGTTCCTCGAAAGCGACGACGTCACACCGAACGCGGCGCCGGTGCAAACCTTCTATGGGCTATGGGACTTCAACCCAGCGGCGGACACCGACCGGACCATCAGCGGCGATGCCGCCATCGAGCGTGCCGACCTGCTGCCGCAGATTCTGGATACCGAAACCTTTACCAGCGGTAATGTCACAGCCGAGGTGCGCACGGTCACGGATACGCCCATCAGCTGGAAAGTTAACGACACCGACGTCTGCGAAACGGACGGCACCGGTTTCTGCATGGGCTGGCGTGTGGATCTGAATATCACGGGCGAAATGTCCATCTCGAATCCGATTTTCTTCGGCGGCGACATCCCACGTATCATTTTCACCACCATCATCCCCAGCGGTGAGGTATGTTCCTTCGGCGGTGACAGCTGGTTGATGGAATTGAACCCGCGCAACGGCGGCCGGCTGCCGCAGAACGTGTTCGACCTGAACGGGGACGGCGTCTTCGATGAGGAAGATTTGCTGGTGGATCCCGATCCGACGTCGGGCACGGCACCCGGCCAATCCATGGTCGGCGGCGTGAAGACCGAAAACGGTCTGAATCCCGCGCCGACCATCGTGACGGAGTCGCCTTCGGGTAATGAGATCGCCACGTTCAAGAAGCTGCTGCCGGGCACCTCCGGGGAGATCCAGATCATCGACAACCTGGGTGCGTCCGGTGACGTCGGCCGGCAGTCCTGGCGCGAACTCAGATAAACGTCCCGCCGTTTCCGCCGGCGTGACACGCGGCGGCAACGGCGCCACTCAGCAGGAACAGGCACACTATGAAAACGATGAGAGATTCCGGTTTTACGCTGGTCGAGTTGATGGTCACCGTGGCGATTATCGCCATCCTGGCGTCGATCTCGCTCATGGGTTACGAATACACCATGCAGAAGATGCGCCGCGCCGACGCGAAGACGGCGCTGACCACACTTGCGAACCAACAGGAACGTTTCTTTACCGAGTGTAATTATTATGCCTCCACCATGGCCGGGGTGCGTGACTGCGGCGCGGATGAAAACGCCGGTGTGCTCGGCATGCCGGACACATCGAACGACGGACATTACAACCTCGCCGTCGTGCCCGGCGCCATCACCGGTGCCTGCTCCGGCGGCGGTGGCGCGTTTACCTGCGGCTACACGGCCACCGCCACGCCCCTGGGAGTACAGGCACCCGACGGGCAGTTTCGCATGGACTCCATGGGGCGCCAGGAATGGGACAAGGACAATCTCGGCGCCTGGAAGAGCTGGAATTACGAGAAATAGCGCCGTCGCCGGCCGCGGTCGGCGCTTAGCGCAGAGCGGCGGGTAGAGAGAACGACACGTTTTCCGGCTTGCCCACCACGTCCACGACCGATTCCGCGCCCCAACTTTCGAGGCGGGCCACGACCTGCGCCACCAGCACCTCCGGCGCCGACGCCCCGGCGGTAATACCCACGTGGGTCTTACCCGTGATCCAATTCGCTTGAATGTCGTCGGCGCCGTCGATCAAATAGGCGGGCACGTCCATTTTCTCGGCAATCTCCTTGAGGCGGTTTGAGTTGGAGCTGTTCGGCGAACCCACCACCAGCACCACGTCGCATTGCCGCGCCAGGGCCTTCACCGCATCCTGGCGATTCTGTGTGGCATAACAGATATCGTCTTTCTTCGGCCCACCGATTTTCGGGAACCGAGCCTTGAGTGCCGCGATTACCGCGGCGGTGTCGTCCACCGACAGGGTGGTCTGGGTGACGTAGGCCAGATTGTCCGCATCGTTCACCGCGAGCCCCGCCACATCCGCCGGGGTCTCGATCAGATAGATGCCGTCCCGCGCCTGCCCGAGGGTGCCCTCCACTTCCGGATGCCCGGCGTGGCCGATGAGGATGCACTCGGTGCCCTGCTTGCGATGGCGCGCCACCTCCAGGTGGACCTTGGTGACCAACGGACAGGTGGCGTCGAACACCGTCAGATCGCGCCGCGCCGCCTCCTCGCGCACCGCCTGCGATACGCCATGGGCGCTGAAAATCACCGTCGCGCCGTCCGGCACCTCGTCGAGCTCATCGACAAACACCGCGCCGTCCTCGCGCAAGCGCTCGACCACAAAACGGTTATGTACCACCTCGTGGCGCACATGGATGGGCGGACCGAACAGCTCGAGGGCCCGCTCGACGATATCGATGGCACGATCGACGCCGGCGCAGAAACCGCGTGGATTGGCGAGATGAACCTGCATGGCGGGATTATACCGTGCGCGGCGGCGCTATGCCGGTGCCGCCAGGGCGAGAATTTCGACTTCGTAGGTGAAGCTGTGGCCGGCCAGGGGATGGTTGAAATCCACCCGCACCTCGTCGTCGCCTGCCTCGAGCACGGTGCCGAGCACCTCGTCACCCCCCGGCGTGGTGAATCCGATGACCACCCCGGGCGTGAGGTCAATGTCGTCGGCGAATTCCGCGCGCTCGATCCCATGGATGTTGTCACTGTCGCGGGGCCCGAAGACCTCATCGCTCGCCGTCACCTCGAAGTGCTTGTGATCGCCCACGCGCAACCCAATCAGCAAGGCTTCCAGGCCGTAGGCCAGCTCGCCGTCGCCGATGACCGCGGTAATCGGCTCGTCACCGAAGGTGGACTCCACCTCGCGGCCGTCCGCGGCCAGGGTCAAGCGCGCATGCAGGGTCACGCGCACGCCCGGTGCGACCTTGGTGGGCTGCTCAGTCATGGGGCTTGCCGAGGCGCAGGCCGAAGGCATCCATGATCAGCAGCGCTGCGCCCACGACGATGGCGGAGTCGGCCACGTTGAAGGTGGGCCAGTGCCAGTGCCGGTAATAGACATCGATAAAATCGACGACATGGCTGAAACGGACCCGATCGATCACGTTACCCAATGCGCCGCCGAGGATCAGCAGCAACGCCACCGCGACTTGTATGTCCTTGCGTCCCAGCTGACGCACCATGAGGATGATGAAAACCGACACCAGCAGCGCAACAACGACAAAAAACAGGTTTTGCCAACCGCCGGCGTTGCTCAGGAAGCCAAATGCCGCGCCGGTATTGTAGGTCAACTCGAAGCGCAGAAACGGCAGCAGGTCGATCCCCGGATGGCCCGTCAGTTGTTTCACTGCCAGATACTTGGTGACCTGATCCGACACGATCACCAGCACCGCAATCCACCACAACTTAAGCATGCACCTTCACTCGACAAAGCTCATCAACGGCGAAGAAGATTTTCTTGCAACTTGCATCTTGAAACTTGCAACTCTTCGCTCGCCACTCGAAACTGTATCTAGGCAAAACGCCGGCTCTCCCCCGCCCCGTCCACGTTTTCCACACATCGCCCACAAATCTCCGGATGCTCCGGGTGCGAGCCGACGTCTTCGCGCAAATGCCAGCAGCGAATGCATTTATTATGCGCCACCGCCGTGGCCTGCAGGGCGAGTTTTTCGTCACCCCAGGCGCCGCCCGCGGCACGGTTCCAGCCCGCCTCCACTTCCGTGGCATCGGCGGGCTTTTCATCAAACGGATAGACCCGGGCATAGGACGTGATCAGGGCGAAGCGCAGTTCATCACCGAATCTCCGCAGCAATTGCTGCGTCTCGCCCTCGCAGTAAACATCCACTTCCGCGGCCAGGGATGAGCCGATCTTGCCTTCATTACGCAGCTCTTCGAGCAGTCCGCCGAGAGCATCACGAACATTCTCCACGACGCCCCACTGCTGCAGAAGTTCGCCGGCGTGCGGCGGCAGCGGCGCCTCGTACCAGGTGGCGAGAAACACGCTGTCCTCCCGCGTCCCCGGCATATCGCGCCAGATTTCCTCGGCGGTGAAGCTCAGGATCGGCGCCAGCCAGCGGACCATGGCCTCGAGCACATGATACATGGCGGTCTGCGCCGAACGGCGCACCGGCGAATCGGTCGGCGTGGTATACAAGCGGTCCTTCAAGACATCCAGATAGAAGCCGCCCATATCGACGATACAAAACTGATGCACCAGCTGGTAGATCTGATGAAAGTTGTAGCTGTCATAGGCGGCGCGAATCTTGTCCTGAATATCCGCGGCCCGGGCAATGGCCCAGGCGTCGATCTCCACCAGCTCGTCTACGGCACGTAGATGATGGGTCGGATCGAAGCCGTGCAGGTTGCCGAGCAGGAAGCGCGCGGTGTTGCGCAAGCGCCGGTAAGTGTCCGCGGTACGCTTGAGAATCTCATCGGAGATACTCATCTCGGTGCGATAGTCGGTGGCCGCCACCCACAGCCGCAGCACGTCCGCGCCCAGAGTCTTGATCACCTTTTGCGGCGCCACCACGTTACCGCGGGACTTGGACATCTTGTGGCCTTGCGCATCCACGGTGAAACCGTGGGTGAGCGCCGCCTTGTAGGGGGCACTGCCACGCATGGCCACGGCGGACAATAGCGATGACTGGAACCAGCCGCGGTGTTGATCCGACCCCTCGAGATACAGATCCGCGGGCAGGGTCAGCTCGGGCCGCGGTTCGATGACGCAGGCATGGGTCACGCCGGAGTCGAACCAGACATCGAGGATGTCGGTCACCTTTTCGTAGTCGTCTGCATCACTGCCGAGCAGTTCCGCCGGCTCCAGTTCCCACCAGGCCTCGATTCCCTGGGTTTGTACCCGATCCGCCACCTCGCCCATCAGGCGCGCGGTCTCGGGATGCAGCGCGCCGGTATTCTTGTGCACAAACAGCGTCAGCGGTGTGCCCCAGCTGCGTTGCCGCGACACACACCAGTCGGGCCGGTTCTCCACCATGCCCGTGATACGGGCCTGACCCCAGTCCGGGATCCAGTCGACCGTTGCGATCTCCGCCAAGGCGGCCGCGCGTAACCCGGCCTGCTCCATGCCGATGAACCACTGCGAGGTGGCGCGGAAGATGATCGGGGTCTTGTGCCGCCAGCAATGGGGGTAGCTGTGTAGCATGGGCTCGGTATGTATCAGGGCCGCTTTCTCCTTCAGCACCTCGATGACATGGTCGTTGGCCTTGAACACGTGCTCGCCGCCGAACAAGGGGGTGTCCGGCAGGAAGCAACCATTGTTGCCCACCGGGTTGAAGACCTCCAGGTCATACTGTTTGCCCACCACATAGTCTTCCTGGCCGTGACCGGGGGCGGTGTGCACCGCGCCGGTGCCCGCCTCGGTGGTGACGTGGCTGCCCAATATAATAGGTACCTGCCGCTCATAAAATGGGTGCGCCAGCGAGACATGCTCGAGCGCGGCACCGGCGCAACGGGCAACGATGCGATAGTCCGTGACGCCGTAGCGGGCCAGGGCCTCGGCATGCAACGCCTCGGCCAATACCAGGCGTTCCGGGCCCCCGCTATTGTCTTGACCACCTTCGATGGCGACCACCACGTACTCGAGATCCGGATGCAGTGCCACCGCCATGTTCGCCGGCAATGTCCAGGGGGTGGTGGTCCAGATCACCACACTCACCGGCCCCGCGCCTGAGTCGCCACCCTCGGCGGTACAGCGATCGAGGATCTCGTCGTCCACTACCGCGCGGAAACGCACGTCGATGGCCGGCGAGGTCTTGTCTTCATACTCCACCTCCGCCTCGGCCAGTGCGGAACGGCACTCCGTGCACCAATACACCGGCATGGCACCGTGGTACAGGTGACCTTTGGCCAGTACCCGGCCCAGTGAACGCACGATGTCCGCTTCGATGCCCGGGTCCATGGTCAAATAGGGATTGTCCCAGTCGCCGAACACGCCGAGGCGCTGAAAATCCTCGCTCTGGCCGACGACCTGCTTGCGCGCGTACTCACGACAGGCCTTGCGGAACGTCGCCGCGTCCACCTTGTGCCCCGCCTTGCCGACCTTCTTCTCAACCTGCAGCTCGATGGGCAGGCCGTGACAATCCCAGCCCGGCACATAAGGCGCGTCGAAACCGCTCAGGGTCTTGGCCTTGACGATGACGTCCTTGAGGATCTTGTTGACCGCGTGGCCGATGTGAATGTCGCCGTTGGCGTAGGGCGGGCCGTCATGCAGGATGAACTTGGGCCGCCCGGCACCGGCGGTGCGCAGCCTGCCGTAGAGATCCTCGTCCTGCCAGCGCTCGAGGATTGCCGGCTCCCGCTGGGCCAGATTGGCACGCATGGGGAACTCGGTCCGGGGCAGATTGATGGTGTCTTTATAGTCGGTCATCGGGGTCCGTAGGATTACGTTCCATCATCGGGTCAACAGGCAAAATCGAAGCCCCGAATGGTAGAGGCAAACGGCCCTCGAAGGCAAAGGGAAATGGGCTAATTTCGGGGACCTGAAAAGAACGCCGCAAAGGCGCAAAGACCCAAAGGAATAAATTAATCGAAGGAACGGCTTGTCTCGCAGGGAGCAAGATGGGAGCCATCGTTATGGGCTTGTGGTGGCGCAGGATGTGGTCGTGGAGACCGTCGGCCGCAGGGAAGCGGCCGTCGAGCCTACAGGGATGTATTCACGGCGTGTCTTCACGGCCACATCCCAGGGCACCGCCCGCGGTGAATTGCCGTGAGTTCGCCTAGCGATGAGCGAAGAAATCCCGTGCCTGGCTCGCATCCTTCAGGATTTGTTCCTTGAGGGCATCGAACGATTCGTAACGGTGTTCATCGCGCAGCTTGTGTACGAAATTCACGTTCACATGGCGACCGTAGATGTCCTGATCGAAATCGAACAGGTGCACCTCGAGCAGGGTGCGAGTACCGTCGTCCACGGTGGGCCGGGTGCCCACGTTCGCAACCCCGGGACAGGGCTCCACATCGACGCCGAACAGCTCCACCGCGAACACCCCCTGCACCGGCGTCTCCTTGCGATGGGTATAGATGTTAGCGGTGGGAAAACCGATGATGCGCCCGCGCTTGTCGCCGTGGGCGACGCGGCCACACATACGGTAAGGCCGGCCGAGGAGTTTCTCGGCGGTGTGCAGATCGCCGGCGGCGAGCGCCTCACGGATGCGGGTGCTGCTGACCCGTGCCCCGTCCACGTCGAAGCTGTGCATGTTCACGACCTGGAAACCATGTTGCTCACCCGCGGCACGCAAAGTATCGAAGCCGCCCTCGCGACCTTTGCCAAATTGAAAGTCGTCGCCGACCACCAGGTACTTGACGCCGAGGCCGCCCACCAGGACCCGTTGGATAAATTCATCCGCCGACTGGGCGGCGAATTTGGCATCGAAGCGCAGCACCAGCACCCGGTCCACCGAAAAGCGCAACAACGCCTGGATCTTCTCGCGGAACCGGGTCAGCCGCGCCGGCGTCTGGCCGTGAGTGAAAAACTCCCGCGGCTGGGGCTCGAACGTAATGACCACCGCGGGCAAACCAAACGCGTCGGCCTGCTCGGCCAGCTGGCCGATCACCGCCTGGTGACCCAGGTGCACGCCATCGAAATTACCGATAGTGGCGACACAACCGTGGTGTTCCGGCTTCAGATTCTGCAGTCCGCGAATGATCTCCATAACCCGGTTCTTTTAACATGCGATATGGGGTCAGAGCCAATAGACAATACTGGCCATTCAATGCCAAAGGGCGAATTTAAATACGAGGTCAGGTTGCTGAAGCGAAGACACGCCGTAAATACGTCCCTGTAGGCTCGACGGCCACGTCCCTGTGGCCGACGGTCTTCGCGTCAGCATCCTGACCTCGCAAAGGTGAACCGAAACAAAAAAAAGGGCGGCCGATGGCCGCCCTTTGAGCGATGCTAAGTCGGGTTATGCCCAAATATCCGCCGTGATGCTGTCGTACCAACCGCGGGTGAAGACCGCTTCCTGCGCGCGGAACGCGTCATCCACATCCTTCGGGCTGACCCCGCCGGAACCCTCCACCTTGACGATGGTGCCGTCGGTACCCAGGCGATACACCGCCGCCACGGAGATGCCGTAGTTCGGCCCCACCAGGCTGTAGCAGGTGTTCACGTAGGACGGCTCCGGCATGGTCTCGCCGGCCATGGCCGAGACGATCGCCGCAGCAGCAACCTTGCCCTGACTGCTGGCGGCGAAACCCGACTTCGGCATCTTGCCGGCGACACTGGAATCGCCGATCACATGCACGCCCTTGTGCACCTTCGATTCGAAGCTGCGCTGGTCCACCGGGCACCAGCCGTCCGCGTTGGTGAGCCCGGCGGCGAACGCGATCGCGCCCGCCTTCTGCGGCGGAATCAGATTGATCACGTCCCCCTTGTGCTTGTCACCCAGCTCGGTGGTCAGGGTACGCGTCGCCACATCGATCTCATCCACCTTGCCGCCGTCACTGCCCTTCACCCACTCGATCATGCCCGGATACAGCTTCTCCCAGCCCTGCATGAACAGCGGTTGCTTGGAGAACTTGTCCTTGGGATCCAGGATCAGGATCTTGGATTTCGGCTTGTTCTGTTTCAGGTAGTTCGCGACCATGCTGACCCGCTCGTAGGGTCCGGGCGGACAGCGGAACGGGTTGGGCGGCGCCACCATGATATAGACCCCGCCGTCGGCCATGGCCTCGATCTGCTTGCGCAGCGTCGTGGTCTGTTCCCCGGGTTGCCAGGCATGGGGGATGGTCTTGCTCGCCGCCGCGTCGTAACCTTCGATGGCGTCCCACTTGAAGTCGATGCCGGGGGAAACTACCAGGCGGTCGTATTCCAGTGTCTTGCCGCCCGCCAGCTTGACCTTTTTCGCCGCGGCGTCGATCTCGGTAACCATGTCGTGCATGACATCGACCCCGTGTTTGCCTTTCAGTGCATCATAGCTGTGGGTGATCGACGGCATCTCGCGTAAACCGCCCAGCACCAGGTTGCTGAACGGACAGGTGATGAACGCCTTTTTCGGTTCGACTAGGGTCACCGCCATGGCGGAGTCGAATTTGCGGATGTACTTGGCGCAGCTGGCGCCACCGAAACCGCCGCCGACCACCACCACCCGGCCGGAGGCTTTGGCGCTGTTCACGATGGCGGGGAAACCCATCACCCCGAGGGCGGACACCGCACCGGTGGTACCGGCGATTTTCAGGAAGTCTCTGCGTGAATAGTCTTTCATGTCGGCACCCTCCTACTGCTGGCTGGCGAAATATTTGGCGATCAATTTTATTTCCTCGTCCGTGTAGCCCAGCGCGTGCCGGCCCATGACCGTGGCGGCACGCTTGCCGCTGGCGAAATCCTTCATGGTTTGTTCGATATAGCCGGCGGATTTGCCGGCGATGCGAGGAATGGCACCGGGGCTCTTGCCGTCTTCGCCATGACAGCCGGCGCAGGAATTGGCCAACATGGTGCCGCGACTGACCTTGCCGGCAAGGCTCATGCCCGGCATCGCGATCAATAATGAAAACAGAATGACGAACGCAAGCCGTCTATGCATCGCTCACCTCCTTTGGTAACGTGGGTACCTGGTAGATCGCCGCCGTCGAAAACGAGATATCGGGAGGTTGGCGATCGAAGTTGACCCGGCAATCTGTCTGGGCAACGCAGAGAACCGGCGCCGGGCAGACGAAATTGAACCTTACTCCGCCTCCGTCCAGGAACTTTGATTCAAATCAAAGACAGCAGCGACCCTGTTTCGCAGGTTGACTCCGGAAGGATACCCCTATGAATGAATGGTTTCTTATTACTCTTTTTGGCGACGACCGCCCCGGCATCGTCGCCGCGGTGACCAAGGCCCTGTTTGACGGGGGCTGCAATCTGGGCGAGGCGTCCATGATCCGCCTCGGCGGCAATTTCAGCATTATGATGATGGTGCGCCACGCCGGCGACGCGACGGCACTGGAGAGATTACTGCAGCCGGTGGTCGAGACCCTTTCGCTGCGCCTGCACGTGGATGCGTTCGCCGGCGAGTTGCATCGTCACAAGGAACCGGACGTGCGCATCACCGTGTTCGGCGCCGACCGCGCCGGCATCGTCGCCCAGGTGACCGGCGCCCTGGCCGAGGCCGGGCTCAATATCGTGGATCTGGAAACCGACGTCGGCGGCACCGAGGATAAGCCCATCTACATCATGCAGATGGAGGGTGAGGCAACCCAGGGCATCGAAGCATTGCGCCAGGCTCTGGCGCCGATCACCGCCGAGGGCATCGAGGCCGACATCGCCCCCATCGATACGGTCATCGGCTGATTCCGTGGCAGTACTGGACGTCCTCACCTATCCGGATCCCCGCCTGAAGGAGATCGCGGCACCGGTGGAGCGCTTCGACGAGGCGCTGCGCGCGTTCGTCGCCGATTTGGATGAAACCATGCGTGACGGTCCCGGTGCAGTGGGCATCGCCGCGCCCCAGGTCGGCCGGCTCGAGCGCATCGTCATCGTCGACTGCTCCGGGCGCAAGAATACGCCCAACCACGGCCACATGGTGCTGGTGAATCCGGAGATCAGCGAATGGGACGGGTACGCGGTGGGTCGCGAGGGCTGCCTGTCGGTGCCGGACTACACCGGCAACGTAATCCGCGCCGAACGCATCACCCTGGAAGCAAAAGACGAAAACGGTGCAGCACAAAGTTTCGAGCTGGAAGGTTTCGAGGCTCGCGCCGTGCAACACGAAGTGGACCACCTGGACGGCATGCTGTTCCTCGACCGCCTGGTCAGCCGCCGCAGCGACCTGTTTCGGCGCAAGAAATATAAATAGAGTTACAAGTTACAAGTTACAAGTTACAAGTTACAAGTTACAAGTTACAAGGAGCAAGAATTATTGCTTGTATCTTGAATCTTGCCCCTCGTAACTCGTAACTCGCTCCTCGTTACTCGCGACTATTTTTTAAGCTGCCAGATCGCGCCGCCCGATGAGATCGAAACGCTCGCCCCGTGTCGGAATCGCCACCGGCGCCGCATGCTCGTTACGCAGCTTATCCGCCAGGATTTGTTGTGCCTCGCCTTCGCCGTGCACCAGACGCACCGGCGGCCGCTTCTTGAAATGACCATACCAATCAATGAGCCCCTGCTGATCGGCATGGGCGGACAGCCCACCCACCGTATGGATGGTGGCGCCCACGCGCACGGTCTCACCCCACAAGCGGATGTGATGCGCGCCGTCCACCAGGGCGCGGCCGGTGGTGCCGTGGGCCTGGTAACCGACGATGATGATGTGGCAGTCGCTGCGCCACACATTGTGTTTCAGGTGGTGTTTGATACGGCCGCCGGTGCACATGCCGCTGCCGGCGATGATGATGGCACCGCCGCGCACCCGATTGAGCGCCATGGATTCCTCGGAGGTCTGCGACATATACAGGTTGGGCAGGAGATCGTTTTCCTGGTGCTCATCCCACAGCCGCGCGGCCTCATCATCATACAAATGGCTGTATTTCGCGTAGACCTGGGTCGCCTTGATGGCCATCGGACTGTCGAGAAAAATCTTCCAGCGATCGAGATTCCACTTGTCATAATTCTTGGCGAAAAAATACAACAGTTCCTGACTGCGGCCGACGGCAAACGCCGGTATCAAGACGTTGCCCTTGGCGCGGGCCGCCTTTTCCACCACCTCGTGTAACTCTTCGATGGTGTCATGCATGTTGCGGTGCTGGCGGTTGCCGTAAGTGCTCTCCATCAACACCAGATCGGCATCCTCGATCCGGCTTGGGTCGCGCAAAATCGGTTTGCCGTGATGCCCCACGTCGCCACTGAAGACCAGCTTGCGTTTGTGCCCCTGCTCTTCCAGCCAGACTTCCACCATAGCTGAGCCGATGATATGGCCGGCATCGACGAAGCGAATGGTCACCCCCGGCAGGATTTCGCGCCGCTCGTCGTAGGGCAGACCCTCGAACTGGGTGAACGCGCGTTCCGCGTCCTGCATGGTGTACAGGGGCTCAATCAGCTCGAGGCCCTTGCGCTCGCGTTTACGGTTCTCCCATTGCGCGTCTTTTTCGCTGAGAAAGGCCGAATCCCGCAGCATGATGTCGCAGAGATCCCGGCTCGCGTTCTGCGTATAGATGGGCCCGCGATAACCGCTCTTGACCAGCAAGGGCAGCCGGCCGGAGTGGTCGATATGGGCATGACTCAACACGACGGCATCGATCTTCTTCGGGTCGAAGGGGAACGGATCCCGGTTGCGCGCCTCGTCTTTGTAACTGCCCTGAATCATGCCGCAGTCGAGCAGCACCTGATGACCCGCCACGCGCAGGATATGACAGGAGCCGGTGACCTCGCCGGCGGCGCCGAAAAATTCGATTTCCATAGTCTCAGTAACCTTTAGGTTGGAAACGTCCGACATCATTTTGCAGCAAGATCATGGCCGCGCCAATGTTTGACGGAATCAAAACCGACGAATGGAAGCGCGGATCCACGGTAGAAGATGATCAAAATCGCACCGGGCGTCATCCAAAAGACCGATCAGGAATCGGTGAGTTGGCTCCGCCTCGACCTCAAATTTCCAGCCGTTCAATCGTAAGAATACGTCGGTCGCGAAGAAGGCGACGCGCTTGTTCCCGTCGACGAAGGGGTGATTCATGATCAATGACTCGAACAGGCCGGCGGCCATTTCCGCCAAGTCCCGGTAATAGCCCGTGCGCGGGCGGAACAGCGCGCTTTCGAGCAGACCCAGATCACGTACGCCCGGCGGACCGCCAAAATTGTCGAGCAGGCCCTGATGTATGGCCAGGACCTCATCGACGGTTAGAAACGCAACGGTGTCACTCGGCAAGCAGCTGTCCCAGGCTGCGGTTTTCTTCCATGGAGTCGGCGAGATGATCCAGCACGACCGGACGTACCCGCCGCCGCCGCACATAATCGCTGATCGCCTCCGTGAGCACGCCGGAAATACTTTGATGAGATTCCTCCGCAAGCTGCTTGAGGTCATCCCAAACCGCGGCTTCCACTTTCGAGCTGATCTTGATCGTCGTCATCGGCCTGGCTTCGAAATTGACATATCTTGACTTGTCAAGATAGCACCAAAAGCCTTTTAATACCACGGCTCTTGCGCAAGCAGTGATTCCAGCGCTGCCAGCTCCGCCGCCACGTCGCGCTTCCGGCGCCGGCCCCGGACGGGCGGCGCCACGGAACCGGGTGCGGGCAAGCGGTCCCGCCAGAAGGCATCGTCACCGAGGATGCCCTCGCGGTTCAGCGCCGCGCGGATCCGGCGCAATTCGCCGTCGTCGAAGGGTGCCTGAAACAGGCTGCGGTAGGCACACTGGCGCCGGTATTCGCTCGACCCGAGCTCCAGGTACAGGGAGTGCGGCGTAATTACCGGATCCGGCCTACCGAAGGCGTTACCCATGTAACTCGACCAACGATAGCTGCCCGGATGATCGACCAGGCCGACACGCACGGGATTGAGCTCCACGTACCGGTAGCAGGTGAGGAGAAAAGCCCGGGCCTCGACCAGGCTGGCGCGAAAACGGCCTTCCCACGGCACTCCCGCATTGCCGCGCACGCCGTCGTAATAGACCGCGTAGCGCCGGCGCAGCTGGCGCATGAAGTGTGTGATTCCTTCCGCTGACGCCGGGGTGACGAGGAAGTGCACGTGATCGCGCATCAATACATATGCATGCACGGCGCACAGGTGCTGCACCGCGGCATCGCGCGCGCAGTCGAGAAAGAACGAGTAGTCGGACTCGTGGGAAAAACAGGGCGCGCAATCCCTGCCCCGTTGTACGACGTGCTGGGGAACCCCGGGCACGGCAAAGCGTGGCTTGTTGTCCATAGACACCTCCATGTGTGCGGAACGTCCCTCCTGGACATTCCCTGGGCGACCGATCCGGGTCGCGGCGAACTGCTCCAGCTGTTAGTTTCGCATATTTCTCCGCTCCATGAGAACCGCTTGCGGCGGTGGCGGTACCGGCGCAACAACCCGCCGCAAAGGCGCAAAGACATTGAGAAGTACCGCAATGCCGTGGCGTGGCGACGGGTCCCGAACGGGCGCGTCCGGGGCGGAGCCACACCGAGTTTTGCCCAGCCCCTGTAGCCGCCTGTCCATGGCACCCGTCATTCCGGACACGCGCAGCGTGATCCGGAATCCAGTCGGGCGTAGCGGGCTGCTGGATTCCGGGTTCGGTACTGCGTACCGCCCCGGAATGACGTAGGAATTAGCCTGCGCCTCGCGCCTTGTTCCTTGTCCCTTTCTTTTGTTGACGTGGATCAAGGAGCGCGCCGGCCCGAAGCGCTAAACAATAGGTTATGCTTAGCGTTGAAGAAACCATAGGGAGCTATCATGCTCAGTATTAACGAAATCATGACCACGGACGTGTACACGCTACAGGATACGGATACGGTAAACGCCGCGCGCACGCTTATGACCGAAAAGAACATCCGCCATGTTCCGATTGTCGACAATGATGATCGCCTGGTGGGGCTGGTTACCCAGCGTGACATTTTGGCCGCGACGGTCTCGAAGCTGTCGAACGTGGGTGAGGACGCGCGCGAGGAGTTTGAATCCACGGTGCCGCTGAAAGATGTCATGACGACGAATCTCTCGACCATCGGCGAAGGCGCCAATCTGCGCAAGGCGGCAATGCGTCTGCAGCAATTCAAACACGGCTGCCTGCCGGTGGTCACCGACGGCAGACTGATGGGAATCGTTACCGACTCGGATTTCGTTGCCGTGGCAATCAATCTCCTCGAACAGGCCGAAATGTCCGAGCCGGAGGAAGGGATCGAGGAAGAAGAGTTTTAGGCTACGCACGATTCAGCCCCGATCCACGGCCGCCAAGCTCAGGCACAAGTTTCAAGATTAAAATTGCAGGCGGTCCCCTGGTTGCTGGTTCCTCGTCCCTCGCTCCTCGACCTTTGGTTAGAAGACTGTCACAAAACTTTCAGGGTTTTGTCCCGCCGTCGTAACACTCGCGCCGCACACTCTGCCGTAAAAATGCGGAGGAGATTGTATGGCGCGTGTTTATCCATTGAAACCTCTGAAATACCGCTCGATATGGATATCTGACGTTCACCTGGGCTCTCGCGGCTGTAAGGCCGAATATCTTCTCGAGTTCCTCAAGTCCACCCAATCCGACACCCTCTATCTCGTCGGCGACATCATCGATACCTGGGCCATGAAGAACGGGCTCTATTGGCCCCAGGCGCACAACAACGTGATTCGGACCATTCTCGGCAAGTCCAAGCGTGGCACGAAGGTCATCTATGTGCCCGGCAATCACGACGAGCCGTTCCGCGACCACGTGGGGATGCGATTGGGTAACGTGGAGATTCGCCGGGAATATGTGCACACCACCCATGACGGCCGCCGCCTGCTCGTCATGCACGGCGATGAGTTCGACAGTATCATCAAGTGCAGCAAGCTGGTCGCCGTAGTCGGCAGCCGCGCCTACGACCTCCTGGTAATCGTCAATCGCTGGGTCAATCTGGCGCGCCGGCGCTTTGGCCTGCCCTACTGGTCGCTGGCCAAGTACCTCAAGCACCGTGTGAAGAACGCGGTCAACCACATCAGCAATTTCGAACACGCGGTCGCCCATGAGGCCGCGCGGCGCAAGGTCGATGGGCTGGTCTGCGGCCACATCCATCATCCCGAGATGCGTCAGATCGGCGATGTGCTCTACTGCAACGATGGCGACTGGGTGGAAAGTTGCACGGCGCTCGTGGAGCACCACGGCGGCGCGCTCGAAATCCTCCACTGGTCGGACTCACAGGAGACCGTCAAGGCCGTGCCCGCAACGGAGTACGGCGCCGCCACCGCCACATGAGAATCGCGATCGTCACCGACGCCTGGCGTCCTCAGACCAACGGCGTCGTCACCACGTTGGGAAAGACCGGTGCGGGGCTGACCGAGCTCGGCCACACGGTACTCTTCGTCACACCCGAGTCGTTTCGGACCGTGCCGCTGCCCACCTATCCGGAGATCCGTTTGTCCCTGTTCCCCTATTCCGCGGTACGGCGAATGCTCGACACCTTCGCACCCGAGGCCGTTCACATCGCTACCGAGGGGCCCCTCGGTTTCTCCGCCCGCCGCTACTGTCGGCGGGCGGGGCTTCGTTTTACCACCTCTTACCACACCCAGTTTCCGCGCTACCTGCGCATGCGTGCGCCGATCCCCGAAAAGTGGTCCTATGCCTTTCTGCGCTGGTTCCATTCCGCGGCGGAACGCACCATGGTGCCCACCGAATCGCAACGCCAGGAATTACTGGATCATGGCTTCAGGAATGTCGCGCTCTGGACACGGGGCGTGGATATCGATCTGTTCCGGCCGCGCGCCAGGAATTTCCTGCGCGATCGCCGGCCAATTTTTATCTACGCCGGGCGCGTGGCAGTGGAAAAGAACCTGGAAGCCTTCCTCGCGCTCGCCCTGCCGGGCACCAAGTACGTCGTCGGCGACGGACCCGATCTGCCAATGCTGAAGCGCAAGTATCCGGAGGTCCGCTTCACCGGCTACAAATTCGGCGAGGAATTGGCCAGTCACTACGCCGCCGCCGATGTCTTCGTCTTTCCAAGCCGGACAGATACCTTCGGGCTCGTGCTGCTCGAGGCCATGGCCTGCGGTGTGCCGGTCGCGGCCTTTCCCGTCACCGGACCCATCGATGTGGTGCAAAACGGTGTCACCGGCATACTGGGCGAGGACCTGCGCGCGGCAGCTCTGGCGGCACTGCAGCTCGACGCCGAGAACTGCCGGGATTACGCGCTGCAACACTCCTGGGAAGCGGCGACCGATCAGTTTGCGGCCAACCTGGCACCGAATGCGGTGAAACGGTCCGCGCTTCCGGAACCGGTGGCGACGGCATCCGAATGATTAGTCGTCGGCAGGCATCACCAGAGAAATCGGTTCGGGTTCCGGCGCGATGCGTACGGGTAGATGCCCGATGATTTCGCCGTCGCCCTGCACCGGTTCGGTCACCGGCCCCTCGACGACGATGGTCTTCCCGCGCACGATTTCGTAATCCGGCAAGCGGTGGATGCGCCCACTCACCACCGCGGCGGTGTACCGCAACAGATTCCAACGCCCGGCACGCTTGAACAGACACACCTGCAATTCCGGCGAATCGAGGCGCGCCGCCGGCGCGAGCACGAAACGACCGCCGTAGTAGTGCCCGTTGGCCGCCACCGCCGCCGCCGCAGAGTACTCGCGGCCGTCCACCTTGACCGCAAACGGGCGCCCCGCATCACGCAGCAGTTGCACTATGGTTTCTATTCCATAGGCGCCCTTGCCGAGCCACCGTTTCAGGCGACCGTTGACACCGCGCACGACGCGGGCATCCAGCCCGGCCCCGGCCATCATCAGAAAGCGCCGTTCGTTGGCGCGCGCCGCGTAAACCCGCCGTACGGGTCCCGCAACAATCGCCGCGGCAACCTCGCGCGGCTGCGTCCCGAGCCCGATCTCGGCGGCCAACACGTTGGCCGTGCCCAGGGGAATCAGGGCCAGTGGCGGCGCGTCGGTGCGCAGTCCGTTGACGACTTCGTTGATGGTGCCATCACCGCCGGCGGCGACAATCACATCACAATCCCGCGCGGCGGCGGAAAAACGCTCCGCGTCTCCGCGGCCGCGGGTCTCGCGTACCACAGCCTCGGCACCGGCGGCCGCCAGCGCGTCCAAGGTCGCGGCGAAGTGACGCCGGCGAAAACGCCCGGCGGTGGGATTGTAAATGATGAGAATGCGCCGGCGCGGCGCGGTCGGAGGATTCAATAGGGAATCGGCGGTGGTGGTGGAAACGGTATCCAGCGTCAGTGGGTGGCGATCACTTCCTCGTAGAAGTCTAACATATTGTCCGCCAGCGCCTCCGCCGACCAATCTTTTACATATTCGCCGGCCTCCCGACTCAAGCGCTCGCGCAGCTGCGCGTCGGTCAGAATTGCCGTCACCTTGTCCGTGAAATCAGGAATCGTTTCCTCCGCCACCAGGGCGCCCTTGCCGGCCTTGAGAATATCCTTGGTGCCCATCACGGCGGTGGACACCACCGGCACACCGAGCGCCATGGCCTCGAGTAGAACCAGGCCCTGGGTTTCCGTGCGCGATGAAAATACGAACGCATCCCCGGCACGATAGCAGTCGAGCAACTCGTTGTCCCGTGACAGGTAGCCGACGAACAGCACGTTGTCCTCGATGTCGAGCGCATGGGCCAGTTTGCGCAGCCCCGCCAGTGCCGGTCCCTCCCCCGCCACAATCATTAATACCGACGGCAGACGCTCCCGTACCGACTTCACCACGTGCAGCAGAAAATCGATGTTCTTCTCGTGGGCGATGCGTCCGACGTGCACCAGGGTGGGTCGCTGCGCCTCGATCCCGTGGCGCGCGCGAAACGCGGCGCCGTCACCGCCATGGATGCGTAACAACTCGATCCCGGTCGGGATCACCCGCGCCGGTGTGGTTAC
The DNA here is from genome assembly GCA_947259975.1 of uncultured Gammaproteobacteria bacterium. GTDB lineage: Bacteria > Pseudomonadota > Gammaproteobacteria > HyVt-429 > HyVt-429 > CAMYOD01. The sequence goes on along the minus strand of CAMYOD010000074.1, from coordinate 91,062 downwards.
GCCGTAGCCGCGCAACACCTCGAGCATGGGCGAGGACGGCACCACGAGCCCCTGTACGCTGTTGCATTGCCGGCTCGAAAATCGGCGCGCGGCGAAGCGCAGGGTGCTGCGCGGTAGAAATCGGACGTAGTTGTAAAGGTATTCTTCGAAAAAGGTATGGTAGGTCTCGACTACGGGAAGCGCCAGGCGGCGCGCCAGATTCAGGCCCGCATAATGCGCCACGAAAGGGGTCTGGATATGCAGAATATCGAATTTCTTGCCGTTGAGTTCATCGGCGTGCTTAAGGATGGCGCGGTAACGCAACATGCGGTCCTCGGGATCGACGACCACATAACGGGATGGAATCCGATAGATGTCGGGATCGATCCCGTTCTCGGTTCCGTAGTCCGGCGCGATTAAGGTGACCTGATGTCCGTTCTCCTGAAATTCGCGGCGAAAAGTGAGAATCGACGTCGAGACGCCGTTGATGCGCGGAAAATAGACATCGGAGATCATAAGTATGCGCACGGCCAGATTCCTATATGAAGCGGGCCGGCGCCCCTAGTCGGCACCGGCTGACGAGAAACGTCGATTCACGCGTTAGAGTGCCAGACTGACGGCAGCGAGGGTACTGCCGATTAGTGCGCCGGCCAGTACGTCACTTGGGTAGTGCAGTCCCAACACGACACGTGATGCGGCGACGAGCAGGCTGAAGGGGACCAACACCCAGGCAAGTTCGCCGTAGTAGGCGACGGCGACGACCGTAAACGATGCTGCGTGCAGGGTGTGGCCAGAGGGAAAACTGTACTGATCGAGCGGCGCCGTGCCGAGCTGTATTCCCGGATGTACGACAAAGGGTCGTCGCCGCACCGTGACCGTCTTGAGCACCTTGTAAATCAGTAGTCCGACAATCGCTACCGCACTCATATGAATAGCCGCGGGCAGAGCCGAGGCCCCGTAAATCAGGGGCAGAATAAGGATGAGGGCATACCAGAAGACGCCGTTGCCGAGGCGGCTGACGAAAGCGAAGAATTTCTGCACCTTCTCGTGGCGACAGGTATGGTTGACCCGCAGACACAGGCCTAGTTCGGACTCGTCGATTGTGCGCAGAAAGTTTTCAATTCGCGCCACGCTCATGACGCCGTCTCCGCAGTGCTCACGAAGCTAAGTATTGGTCACCGTCCGTGAAACAGGGGTTACAAAGGCGTGAATCTTTTGTGACCAAAGAAAAGTGGATTACGGTCGACCTCGGCCGGCCGTAATCCGGAGGAACGCACCCCGACGCGGTGCGTAAACGGAGGAGAAGCGTTGATTTTAGTTATTGCATTCGGACGTGGACGGCACCCTCCCCGGACGGTGTGCCCCCGGGCGCTTCCTTGCGCATTCCCTGGTCGTCCCTGCCGTCCTTTGCCCGAATGGTCGGTACAGTAGCAGCGCCGTGTTACCGCATCATGAACTGTACGCTGCATGTTCCTGTCGACAACAGCGTCACAGACCTGTCATCTCCGCCACCCAAGATACGCGCGCCATTCTTCCGACCCGCGCCTTCATGAATTTCAGCCACATCACAATCGTTTTGCCCACGCGCAACGAATCAAAAAACATTCAACGCTTCCTTCGGACCCTGCCACCCGCCATCCATCTGATCGTGGTGGACGCCAGCACAGATGACACGCCCGAGCTTGTCACCAAACTGCGTCCGCGGAACACCGAAGTGCTGCGCGAAGTTAGTACGGTGACGGAAGCGCGGCAACTGGGTGCGGATCGGGCGGACACGCCGTGGATCATGTTTACTGACGCGGACGTTATTCTTCCGTCCGGCTATTTCGCGCGACTGCCGCGCTACGCCGACTACGATCTGGTCTACGGGCCCAAGCTTTCGTGGGACGAATTCATGTGCTACTACCAATGGGTCGCTCGTGGACAACAGCTGTCTGCCTGGAGCGGCATCCCGGCCGCCACCGGCTCGAATATGATCATTTCCCGGCACGCCCTGAACGCCGTGTCTGGATTTGATCTCGAGCTGACCTGTAACGAAGATTCCGAACTTGCCTGGCGGGTTAAGCGCGCGGGCTTCCGCACACGTTTCGTGCGCGGTCTCGTCGTGTATGCCGCCGATCACCGGCGGCTGCGTGGCGGTCTCTTCTCCAAGACCGCGCATTCCATCGCGCGTTGTGCGCTGCTGTACACCGGTGCTCTGCCGGCGCGATGGCGACGACACGACTGGGGTTACTGGTCGAAACGCGAACGTGACGAACTGGAACTCGAGGCGGACTGAAATTCGCGCCACTACCCCGCACCAGTGTCACACGATCGTCATAGACAGCCGCTACGCTCTGCCACGACCTTAAAAGACGATGAGAGATCCGGAGTAATACAGATGACGACCGGTTACAGTAATGCAAGCGCGACGGTTGAGCACCTCAGCGAACAGGAACTTGAAGAGCAGATTACCTGCCTGGAACAACGTCTGTTGCACACCGAAGACGCGGATGACAGCGCCTACGAGAAGCGGCTGGCCCACACGTACCGCGATTTAATTCGCGCCACACAAGACAAGCTCACCAGACTTATTTCTTCGAAACAAAGAGAAAAGTAAAAAATGAACTAACATACCTCGTATGCTGGGAAACATCGGCAGCCGATGCTTCTTTCACACCTTTCTCTTTCCTCTTTTTTCTTTTCCCTGCTTTTAATATGCCCAATCCGGATCGATCTCTTCGATGACTTCATCGAGGGGACGGCGGCCGGCAAAGCCGGTGTGATAGTCATGGTAGTGACCAAGCTGCAGTTCCGGATATTTCCAGCAGATGTAACCGTCACCGGTATCGAAATCCACCAACCACAGGCCCTTAACCACCAGCCCGAGGCGTTCCATCTTGCTGACCCAACGCTTCACGATCGTCTCGTATTGCTTCTCCACCTGTACCAGTTTGGGATTGCTCGGCGCCATGCCTTCCAGCTTATGGCGCACGGGCTCCAGCTCGCGAAACGCCTCCTCGGTAATACGCCGTACCAACGGGAACAGTTCGCGGGCCTCCGCGAGCGTAAACACGCGGGACTCCTTGTTCGCGAGAATCTGTGTGATGTTATACATCGCTTGCAGGCTTTACCGTCACGTCACTGCGCAACAACTGATGCGGCCGCACGCCGCTGATCAAGAGACCTATAAGATATATCACAAGACCTGTCACGACGAGAACCGTGAGCCGGGATACCCGGGACCATGCCCCTGCCGCGAGCCAGGTATCTATATCCCCGGTCAGCCACCATAAAACAGCGCCCATCAAGCCGCTGGCCGCTATGACCTGGGCAAAAAATCGAGGCCAGCCGGGACGGGGCGCATAGACACCCTCGCGGCGCAGCAGGATGAACAACCAGCCGGCGTTGATGAAGGCGGCCAGCGAGATCGCCAGCGCCAGACCCGCGTGTTTGAGCGGCATTACCAGCAGCAGGCTCAAAACGATGTTGGCAGCCATGGAAAATGCCGCGATTTTGGCCGGGGTCGCGGTGTCCTGACGCGCGAAAAACCCTGGCGCCAGTACCTTGACCAGAATAAACCCGGGCAGGCCGATGGCAAATGCAATCAGGCTGCGTATCGCCATGTGCACGTCGTGGTCACCGAAGGCGCCGTACTGAAACAGGGTCGCGAGCATGGGGCCGGCCAGCACAATGAGCGCCACCGTGGCCGGGATACCGACGATACAAACCCAGCGCAGCGCCCAATCCAGCAGCCCGGCGAATTCATCGTGCGAGGCGCGGGCATGCTTGGCGGAAAGGCTCGGCAGAATCACCGTCGCCAGGGCGATGCCGAACACGCCGAGGGGAAACTCCATGAGGCGATCCGAGTAGTACAACCAGGACACGCTGCCGGTCACCAGAAACGACGCCAGCACGGTGTTCACCAGCATATTGATCTGCGCCGCGGAGCTGCCGAGGATCGCCGGCAACATGAGACGGAACACTCGCCGCACCCCCGCATGATTCCGTTTGACCTTGGGTCGCGGCAACATGCGAATCCTGGCGAGAAACGGCAATTGAAACAGCAACTGCACGACCCCGGCGACAAACACGCCCCAGGCCAGGGCGAGTGCGGGGTCCTGCATGCGCGGCGCCAACAGTAGCGCGGCGCCAATCAGACACAGGTTAAGCAGCACCGGTGTGAACGCCGGCGCGCCGAATTTTCCATAGGTGTTCAGCACCGCACCGGCCATCGCCACCAGGGAAATGAACATCAAGTAGGGAAAGGTGATGCGCAACATCTGCACGGTGAGGTCGTACTTGTCCGGCTCAGCCAGAAAACCGGGCGCCAGAATCATCACCAGGATGGGCGCCGCCAGCACGCCGATCAGCGTAATCACAAACAGGATCACCCCGAAGATCCCGGTCATGCGATCGACAAAGGCGCGGCTTTGCGCCGCGGCCTCGTGAGTCTTGTAATCCGTGAGCACCGGCACGAAGGCCTGCGCGAACGCGCCCTCGCCAAAGATGCGACGGAAGAAGTTGGGGATGCGAAACGCCACGTAGAAGGCGTCCGCCGCCACCCCGGCGCTGGCGCCGATGAGGCTGGCGAAGACCACGTCGCGCACCAGCCCGGTGACCCGTGAGATCAGGGTCATGCCGCCGGTGACGGCGGTGGATTTGAGCAATTTTTTCGACACGAGCGGCGGGCTACACGCCTTGTTGTTATCCTGGCGCGACTATAGCATCGCCGCCGGCTTACTGCCCGGCACCCACAGTCACGGCGCCCCGCGGCCACCGAAACCGCGAAAATGCCCCCTGTTAACTGCCGCCACCCCCGTGAAAGCCGCGCCCCATAAGGCTCCGGGCCCCATTGACAATAGTGGCCGAAATCCGGATAGTTGCGCCTCCCAAATCGAGCTTTGCAATGAGGTAGTCAGCGTGGCGAACAGCGCCCAGGCGAGAAAACGCGCCCGACAGAACGACAAGCGGCGAGTGCACAATCACAGCATTCGCAGCCGTATGCGCACCATGATCAAGGCCTTCGTGAAAAGCGCGGGTGCCGGCGATAAAGACGCGGCGACATCCGCCTACCGCAGCGCGGTCGCGATGATCGACAAGTTGGCGGGCAAGGGCCTGCAGCACAAGAACCGGGCCGCGCGCCTGAAGAGCCGCCTCAACAACCGCCTGCGCGGCATCGGCTGAACACGGTCGACAACGAATATAAAAAAGCCGGTCGATGACCGGTTTTTTTTGTGCCTAGGTGCTCGGTCAGACTGTTCGCCGCAAAGGCGCAGAGACGCAAAGAAAAAGCTAGAGAAGTATAGCCACTAGAATCGTCATTCCGGCCGCAGTGAAGCGCAGAGCCGGAATCCAGGCGAGCAACCGCAAAAGCTTTCTGGATTCCCGCGTGCGCGGGAATGACTGCGTGTTTGTTTGTGCCCGCTTCTGCGACAGCACTCCTTAATGTATCCCATCAGGCGAACATGGCGCGTCATGATCTACTTGTCTTCAGTCGGTTCCTTTGCGGCTAATGCAGCAGCAACTGGGGCATCGAACTCAAAGGATTACCATGTTGTCCCGATGGATGAGTTCCGGCTCGTCCACGTAGCCGATGATGGACTCGATCTCGTCGCTGGCATGCCCGGCGATACGCGTCGCCTCCTGGGCGTCGTAGTTCACCAGCCCGCGCGCGACCTCCTGGGCATCCGGGCCCACGCACACCACCATCTCGCCGCGGGAGAACCGACCCTCCACCGCGGTGACACCCACTGGTAACAGGCTGCGTCCCGACTCGCGCAACACCTTCACGGCACCGGCATCCAGGATCAGCTTGCCGCGCACCTGCATCTGATTCGCGAGCCATTGCTGACGCGCCTTGATCGAACCCGTGGCCGGCTGCAGCAGGGTGCCGAGGGCCTCGCCGGCCGCCAGGCGTGTCAACACATTCGTTTCGCGCCCGCTGGCGATTACCGTCGCGGTGCCGGAACGGGCCGCCTTCTCCGCCGCCTGCAGTTTCGTGATCATACCGCCGCGCCCCAGGACACCGCCGTCGCCGGCGAGGACGTTCAGCGACGAATCCCCCGCCGCGCCTTCGCTGACGAGTTCCGCATCCGCATGTTGTCGCGGGTCCTTGTCGTACAGCCCGGCCTGATCCGTGAGGATTATCAAGCGGTCCGCCTCCACCAGATTCGCCGCCAATGCCGCCAGGGTATCGTTATCGCCGAAACGGATCTCATCGGTAACCACGGTGTCGTTCTCGTTCACCACCGGCACCACTCCCAGGCTCAGCAATGTGCGCAGGGTGCTGCGGGCGTTCAGGTAGCGCTGCCGGTCGGCCAGGTCCTCGTGGGTCAACAGCACCTGGGCGGTGTGCAGATCGTGGCCCTGAAAGGCGGATTCGTAGGCCTGCACCAGACCCATCTGGCCGACGGCGGCGGCGGCCTGCAATTGATACAGGGCATGCGGGCGGCGGCGCCAGCCGAGCCGCATCATGCCCTCGGCCACCGCACCGGAGGAGACCACGACAATTTCGATACCGTCGCGGCGCAACTGCGCCATCTGCCCGACCCAGTCGCGAATCGCTTCGGTATTCAGGCCCTGGTGCACGTCGGTGAGCAGGGCACTGCCGATCTTGATTACCCAGCGGGTCGCGGTTTTGGTTTTTTGGTCGTCGTTCATTTTTTTAAGAGATACAAGATACAAGGTCCAAGTTGCAAGCGAAAAACACAAGAACAAGTGCCTTTACTTGTATCTTGTAACTTGTATCTTGTAACTCTTCATTCGTCACTCGCTGTTCGCTTCGTTTCAAGCCATTGCATAATGTCATAAACCAGCGCCTGACACCCCTCCCCGCTCAAGGCAGAGACTCGATACACCGGGCCGGTCCAATCCAGGTCGTCGAGCAATTGCTTGCCGCGCGCCGCCTGCTCGGCCGCTGGTACCGCATCCATTTTATTCAACACCAACCAGCGTTCACTGTCCGCCAACTCCGCGCTGTACTCGCGCAGCTCACCCATAATCGCCCTCGCATCGGCGCTGCGCTCCGCGTCGTCCTGAAACGAAGCCATGTCCACCAGGTGCAGCAGCAAGCGGGTGCGGCTCAGGTGCTTGAGGAAGCGTATGCCCAGCCCCGCGCCCTGGGCGGCACCTTCGATCAGGCCGGGGATGTCCGCCACCACGAAACTGCGCCCCGCCTCGACGCTCACCACGCCCAGCTCCGGGTACAGGGTGGTGAAGGGATAGTCCGCCACCTTGGGCCGGGCCTGGGACACCGCCCGCAAGAACGTGGACTTGCCCGCATTGGGCAGCCCCAGTAACCCCACATCCGCCAGCACCCGCAACTCCAGCTGCAGATCCCGTTCGTCTCCGGCCTGCCCCGGGGTCGTGCGCCGCGGCGCACGGTTGGTGCTGGACTTGAAATGGGTGTTGCCGAAACCGCCGCCGCCGCCATGGGCCACCGGCAGATGTTCGCCTTCATGGGTCACGTCACCTATGACCTCGCCGGTGCCCCGGTCCGCCACCACCGTCCCCAGGGGCACCTGGATCAAGAGATCCTCGCCACTGCGCCCGGTCTTCTCCTTGCCCTCGCCGTGGCGACCGTTTTCCGCATGGAAGCGGCGTGTATAACGAAAGTCCGCCAGGGTATTGAGCCCGGTCGTGCCGACCAGAATCACGTCACCGCCACGGCCGCCGTCACCGCCGTTGGGACCGCCGCGGGGAATATATTTCTCGCGCCGAAAGCTCAGGCAGCCGTTGCCGCCCTTGCCACCGCTCACGTGAATCGTTGCTTCGTCGACGAATTTCATTTCAACCCAGTTTCAAGTTACAAGATTCAAGATACAAGTATCGAGCGAAGCATAGACCCCATTCCGTTGCCGGCATGCCGAAGACGCCTGCGCCTTCACTTGTATCTTGTATCTTGCACCTTGTAACTTCCAAAAAAAAACCCCGCCCTGTTGCCAAGGCGGGGTTCGTGTTCGGTCTTGCAACCCGGACGCGCGCTTACTCGGCAATCACGCTGACGGTCTTGCGGTTACGCGGGCCTTTGACTTGGTAGATGACACGTCCATCGGACTTGGCGAACAGGGTGTAGTCTTTCCCCATGCCAACGTTCGGGCCCGGATGAAAGGTCGAACCGCGCTGGCGCACCAGGATATTGCCGGCGCGCACATTCTCGCCACCGTAACGCTTGATACCCAGCCGCTTGGAAACGGAATCGCGGCCGTTACGTGAACTGCCGCCTGCCTTTTTATGTGCCATGACTAACTACCTCTAGGATTCTTTCTTGGCTGCGGCCTTCTTCGGCGCAGCTTTCTTGGTCGCTTTTTTCTTCGGTGCGGCCTTGGTTTCGTCGGTGGCAGCGGCCTTCTTGTTCGGCGCGGCCTTCGCCTTTGCGTCGCCGATGCCGGTCACCTCGAGTTCGGTGTAGTTCTGGCGATGCCCGGTACGCGTTTGAGAATCTTTACGGCGGCGCATCTTGAACACAACGATCTTCTCGCCGCGGCCATGGCCGCGCACGGTGGCGGTCACGGCGGTGCCGTCCACATAGGGGGTGCCGACCGTCACGTCTTTACCGTCGGACACCAGCAGCACCTTATCCAGCTGCACCGTATCGCCCGCTTGCGCCGGCAGCGATTCGACCTGAACCACATCGCCAATCGCGACCTTGTACTGCTTGCCGCCGCTTTGAATTACCGCATACATGTCTCTGATTCTCCGAAGAAAAAAGCCGGCGGCCGAAGGTTCCTGGAATCACCACAGGGACCGCAAGGCGGGCAATTCTAGCCTTCCGGCGGCACCCCGTCAAACCGCGAAAATCCGCGTAGGCACGTGATTTCAGGCGATTTATGCCCATTGGGGGGATGCCCGCCGGCGCGGTTCCGTATACCATAGCGGCCTCGGGCGGAATAACGCCAAGAAGCCTCGACAATAACCACTGACGCCATGAGTTCTCCCGTAACCCCCGCCGCCACCGTTGCCGCGCCCGCCGCCGACAGCACCGTCGACCGCATTCGCGCCCTGGTGACGGAGGATATGGCGGCGGTGGATCGTTGTATCGTCGCACGGCTGGCCTCTGACGTGGCCCTGGTCAACCAGCTCGGCCACTATATTATAAGTACCGGCGGCAAGCGGCTGCGGCCCATGACAGTGCTGCTCAGCGCCCGGGCCTGTGGCTATAGCGGCGCGGCCCACACCACCCTGGCCGCCACGATCGAATTCATCCACACCGCCACCCTGCTGCACGACGACGTGGTGGACGGCTCCGACATGCGCCGCGGCCGGGTCACCGCCAACGAGGTCTGGGGCAATGCCGCCAGCGTCCTGGTCGGCGATTACCTGTATTCCCGCGCCTTCGAGATGATGGTGGACGTGGACAGCATGCGGGTGATGGCCATCCTCGCCCGCACCACCAACACCATCGCCGAGGGCGAGGTCATGCAGCTGATGAACGTACACGACGCCGACACCAGCGAGGAACGCTACCTGGCGGTGATCGGCTACAAGACCGCCAAGCTGTTCGAATCCGCGGCGCAGTTGGGCGCGGTCATCAGCGGCCAGCCGGCGGAGATCGAGACCGCGCTCGCCACCTACGGACTCGAACTCGGCATCGCCTTCCAGCTGGTCGACGACGTGCTCGACTACACCGCGGATGCCGCCACCCTCGGCAAGAACGTGGGTGACGATCTGGCCGAGGGTAAGGTCACCCTGCCCCTGATCAAGGCCCTGCAGGACGGCACCCCGGAACAGGTCAGCCTGCTGCGCCGGGCCATCGAGGCCGACGGTAAGGAGCACATCGACAGTGTGCTGGCGGCCATTGAATCGACCGGGGCGCTTGCGTACACTTCGGCCCTCGCGGCACAGCACGCCGCCAAGGCCAAGGCGGCACTCGCGCGAATTCCCGACTCGCACTACAAAGACGCATTGCTCGAACTGGCCGATTTTTCCGTCCGCCGCGACCACTAGCGCGGCACACAACCACTACCATCGGGGTGTAGCTCAGCCTGGTAGAGCACTGCCTTCGGGAGGCAGGGGCCGGAGGTTCGAATCCTCTCACCCCGACCATTTCTTTCTGGGCGTTACACGTAAGCTTTCTTTAGTCGACAGAGCGAGCCGCAATTGCTGCGGAGCTGCTCAAAAATAAATCACTCCGACCCCTTTTTGTGAAGCACACCTGGCGGTTGTTACCGCGTTGAATAATGTGCTGTGGGATGCCCGGCAGGCAGAGTCGAGGTAAACGCGCCATTTTTCCTCCCTGAAAAACAGTCAATAATCAAAATCAATGGTATCGCAAAAGCGCGATCAAGAGAGTTTTTACTCTGACCCCAATTATCTGGACAGCCGGCGCCGGGGCACCCGGGGCCGGTGACCGCGGGGCCGATCAGGCTGTAGCTGAAAGAGTTTTTACTCTGACCCCAAATATCCAAATATCCAGAACTCTGACCTCTTGATCGCTTGCACGTTCCATCGCGGTACCGTCCGCATACACGGCGCGAACCCGGCGGTTTTGTCTGTCGTAGAAGAACGGTGGGTCTCGCCTTCCCGAAAGAGTTTTTACTCTGACCCCAAATATCTATCGCGCAACTCCGTTTGCGATTGTAACGAAAATGTTTCTATTTCAAGGACTCTGACCCCTTGATCCTCCTCTTGAACCGGCGTCTAAGAAACCCGGTGCGATTCAGAGACCTTCCCCCATTTTCTTTCGTATATACATCCCAGAATGGCAATCAACGCCGCAATGGGAGAAAACCCCAAGAAGGTCAACAAGATCCCAAGAAAGGCGTCCCAATACTGACTGTACTGCTCACCTTCTAGGAAATTGAGTAAGTACATAACCAAATAATTACCGCCATTTAGAATTGGATGCGCTATAAAGAATATAAAGACTCCTGTGTACCCAGATCCCGCAATTGAGGAATTCAATATTTTTGAGTGCTCCCTGCCAGAATAAAAAATCAACCCGATTAATACCACAAAATATATCGCTTGAGTAATATAGTTAGAAGGTAAAAATACGTAATACAGTTTAAACAACAGCCAACTAGAAATAGTAAAGAGAATTACTAGTTTCATTATTTTCAAATAAGTACTCATAATTCAGCTGCCTAACAACATCGCTAATAATCATGCTGGAGCATGTGGCATATTACCTTGGATTAACTGGACACATCAGATCATCCTCAGTCGAAAATGATTAGGCTGCGGTCCGCGGCTTTATGCGCTTCGTGATGTGTTTGCCTGATTCGATTTCAGCGACACGCAGTTCATAGGCCTGCTGCAGATTCAACCATACTTGGGGCGTCGTGCCGAGGTAACGCGACAACCGTAGCGCGGTATCGGCAGTGACCCCACGTTGTCCGTTTAAAATGGCGGAAATGCGGTTCGCCGGCACATCCAGCGCTGTGGCAAACGCCTTGGCCGACATTCCGAGCGCGTCGAGCTCGTCACGCAAGATCTCGCCGGGATGCACCGGTCGCATACCATTCTTGGCACTCATCATATTCACCCCATATCAGTGATAATCCACGATCTCTACGTCGTAAGGACCGTCGTCTTCCCAGCGAAAACAAATTCGCCACTGGCGATTTACGCGTATACTGTACTGCCCGACTCGATCGCCGGACAAGGCTTCCAGCCGATTGCTGCGCAAGCCGGCAAGGTCTTGCAGGCTGTCGGCGCTATCGAGGTAGGTCAACCGACGTTCGGCCTGTTTCGCAAATCCTGCAAAGCCCCGCACCCGACGGCCCTGGAAAAAATGTTCGGTGTTTCGGTCCTTGAAACTTCGAATCATGGCGCCACGCCCTGGCAAATATTACGTTGTACGTACAGGGTACATTCTAGCACATTTGTGCACTTTTCGAGGGTCAGATACCGTCTTACCCCTCGATCCTTTACATTACCGGGCCCAACGTTGCGAATCAGGAGGTAGGTGATGGGTCGGCCAAGGCGTCGCGGTTTGCTGTTGGGCGTCGTGCTCATCCTGGTGCTGGGTGCGCCACTGCTGATGCTCGCGCGCTATCCCGGGCTTTTCGAAGCCGGCTGGTTCCAGGCTCTCGACGGTGGCCTGCGGGAGACCCGAAACAACCTTCGGTTCCTGATCTATGCAGGAAAATTTATTACCCGGCTCAGCCTCAATCCGCAGACCGGTTTCTACGACTTCGCGGCGGCCCGTCGGCAGGCGGACACGGATTTCGAGCGGGGTTTGTTCGCCTACCACGCCGGTGATTTCACCACCGCCGTCGCGATGCTGGAAAAAGCGATCGCGGCGCGGGGCGAATCCGAAGACCGGCTCTTCTGGCTCGCCAATGCCCACCTGCGCCTTGCCGAGGCGGAAAACTGTCTCGCCACCCTCCGCGCAGACGCGCCGGCCCAAGCGGGCGGTGCAATGCGCTTCCCCGATCACGTTCAGCCCATGTGCACGCTGCCGCTCCTGCGTCCGCACATGCGCCGCGCGAGTACCCGGCGTGCCGCCGAGATCTTGCAGCGTCTGCATGATCAACACCCGGATGATCGTGTCTACCACTGGCTGCTCAACTTCAGCTACATGGCCCTGGGTGAATACCCGCAGGGTGTCCCGCCGGCTGACCTCCTGGCAACACCGTTCATCGATACCTTCTACGGCCGGCGCGCGGAACGCCTGGCGTCCGAACACGCCGATCTTGCGTTCGCCGATCGCGCCGCCGCGCTCCACGTCGCCACCTTCGATGCCGGCAAGGGCGTGGCCGTGGAAGATTTCGACGGGGACGGCGATCTGGACATCGTGACCGGCGGCAATTTCGACACGCTCCGCTACTACGCCAATCTGGACGGTGCGGACTTTGTCGATCGTAGCGAAGCGGCGGGCTTCAACGGTATCACCCAGGTTCATGTCATCACCGCGGCCGACTTCGACAACGACGGGTTTATGGATCTGTTCGTCGGGCGGCCCTTCCTGCACTATCTGCTGCTCCGCAACCGGGGCGATGGCACCTTCGAGGACGTCACCGCCGCCGCCGGGCTGCTCGACGGCTGGCTGGACGACGAGATGAGCTTTACCTGGGCCTCGGCGTGGGGCGACGCCGACAACGACGGCGATCTGGATCTTTTCATTGCCCGCTGGGGAATGCACATCCCGTTGCTGGGCGGAATACTGGCACAACCGTTCCGTGGCGCGCGCTTTTTCGTCAACGAGGGCGGACATTTCGTCGATCGCACCCATGCGTCGGGGCTCGGCAAGATCGTGCACGACCGCGCCTTCATCGGCGCCGCCTGGGGCGACGCCGACAACGACGGCGACCTGGATTTGTTCCTATCGAGCCTGGTCCACCGCGGCAGCCGGCTGCTGCACAACAACGGCGCAGCGCGGTTCGAAAATGCGCAACGACACGGTCCCGGATTCATGGCGGCGTTTGTGGACGTCGACCATGACGGTCAGCTGGAGATCTTCCAGGGCGGGTTCACCGACGCCTGGACCAGCACCGCCGGCGCGGTGTTCGGCGAAGACCTCGGCGATCCCGCCGGCGGCAGCCTGCTGCTGCGCCGTGACTCGGCGGGGCAGTTTCGCGCCGACAGCGGGTTCTTCGATGACGGGCGTTTGCCGATCGCCAGCATGGGGGTCTCCTACGGCGACCTCGATCTCGACGGCTGCCTGGACTTCTACCTCGGGACCGGCAACCCGGAGGGTTGGTTCGTGTTGCCAAACCTGATGTTCCGCGGCGACCGGGACGGTACGCGCTGTGGGAAGCGCGCATCAAACATCTCGATGCTTCACGGCTTCGGCACTGTTCAGAAGGGGCACGGCATCGTGTTCTTCGATTTCGACGCGGACGGCGACCAGGACGTTTACTCCAGCCTTGGCGGCATGTGGCCCGGCGACCGCTGGCCCAACCAGTTCTTCATCAACGAAAGCGACACCGGGAACCGCTGGGTCAAGATCCGCCTCCGTGGCCGGCAGACCAACCGCTTCGGCGTCGGCGCCAGGATCACGGTGCGGGCGGTCGATGCGCGCAGCGCACCCATCGTCCGCACCTATCTGATGGACCACAAAACGGGTTTCGGCAGCGCGCCCTATCTGGCCCACATCGGGTTACTCGATGCCATCGCGATCGACGGCGTCGAGGTCTTCTGGCCCGTTTCCGACCGCCGCTGCACCTACCCGGCGGCGATCAATACCCTCGCCCACCTCGACGAGGCCGACTGCCGGTGACGCCGGGATCCGGCGCTCCGTAATTTATGTCGGCGAGCGTGCTGGTGTGTTCGGCACGGGTGGGAGGACCTACTTGCCGCATCGCGATCGGGCGCGCGGGTCGAATCGGATCAGTTCCTGGATTGAATCACGCAGTGATTGGGTTTGCCGCCGGTGAGGTTGCGAATACGACCGCGCGCCTCGGAGGCGACCAATTCTACATAGCGATCCTTGCTGATTACGCGCCTGTCATTTTTATGCACATAGTTCCCGCTGCCGTCTGGCTGCCACTGATTGGGTGTGGCAAGTTGCGGAGAACTGGCGCATCCCCCGATGAGAAGGAAAATCACCAACAACAGCAAGTGACGCGAATTCTTGAATGTTAAGCGATACGTGCGAATCATTTTTCAGGGGTTCCCGGCCGACTATTATCAGGTGGTCGTTTTTGTATGCTACGACACTATATATATAGTGCAAATACAGGATTCCGCGCAAAACCTCGAGCATGCGCGGCTAAAGAAAGACTGATTTCCGACTAACGGCAGCGAAAAAGGGGACGGAGGGATTATTTTTTGGCCGCTCGTGCTCGCCCCGAGCACTGCCCTTGCCCGGGGTCATCGTACCCTTCCCGAGGGCCGAGGAAACGCGCGTCGGGCGAAAGGTGGCGTCAATTAGCGCCGGCCTTTTAGGTATTAATAAGTCTCCGGCACAAAGGTCTGGTCACTCAACGGCGGGCGTACATACCCCACGTTCTCCTGCCGTGGCGGCAGTTTCACCGGTGCGGGCGAGAGGTCTTCGTAGTCGAGCATGCTCAGCAGGTGACTGATCACGTTCAGCCGCGCGCGTTTCTTGTTGTCGCCGTTCACCACATACCAGGGTGCCTGCTTGATGTCGGTGTGGGCAAACATCTCGTCCTTGGCCTTGGAGTACTCCACCCAGCGCGAACGCGACTGCAGGTCCATGGGGCTGAGCTTCCAGTGCTTGGTGGGATGATGGATGCGGCCCTGGAAACGTCGCTCCTGTTCCTCGTCGCTCACCGAGAACCAATATTTGATCAAGATGATCCCCGCGCGCACCAGCATACGCTCGAATTCCGGACACGAGCGTAAGAACTCGCGATATTCGTCGTCGCTACAAAACCCCATCACCCGCTCCACCCCGGCGCGGTTGTACCAGCTACGATCGAACAACATCATCTCGCCGGCGGCCGGCAGGTGCGGTACGTAACGCTGGAAATACCATTGGCTTTTCTCCCGTTCCGTGGGCGCGGGCAGGGCCACCACATGGCAAATGCGCGGGCTCAGGCACTCGGTGATGCGCTTGATACTGCCGCCCTTGCCGGCGGCATCCCGTCCCTCGAACACCACCACCACGCGCAGACCATTGTGCTTGACCCACTCCTGTAATTTCACCAGCTCGACCTGCAATCGCGCGAGTTCGCGCTCATAGCGCTTTTTCTTGAGCTTGCCGGGCTTCGCTGCTTTCGGCGGTCTTGCGCCATTGCCCTTGGGCGCCTGTTTCGTCGTCTTCGTCTTGGAGTTTGTCTTTGCCATCGTCATCACCCGGGTTTTTCTGCGCGCGTGATCGATTTGCCCGAAAATGGCGCGACCGATCATCCCGTGCAGAGCGCATTGGAGCAGGTAGAACTGCAAGTTTCAGACCAGGAAGCACGACCCAAGGCCAAGCGCGTCGCCCGGGGGTGAGACGGCATGGTTGGTCGATCCGCCTTAGCGCTGCATCTTGAGGTTGTTGCAAGGACTCTGACCCCTTGAAAAATGTATGAAATGATGCAAAATATAGTACTAAACGCTTAAATAATACATTATCCAAGGCGCACTAGGAGGCCGAGATGACCGTCAAACCGGAATCTGCGCCGGACCCGGGTAACGTGCTCGCCAAGGCCGTGATCCGCGCCGGCCGGGAGTTGGCGCTGACCCAGACCGACATCGGGATGGCAATCGGCCAGAACCGCAGCACCATCGGGCGCTATGCGAAAGGCGCGCCGCTGAAGCCCGAGAGCAAGGAAGGCGAGCTGGCCGCCCTGCTGGTGCGCGTCTACCGCAGCCTGTTCGCGGTGATGGGCGGCGAGCGCGATGGTATGCGGCATTGGATGCGCACGGAAAACCGGGGTACCCAGGGCACCCCGGCCGCGCAGGTGTTGACCGTGCCCGGTTTGGTGCGAGTGGTCGAATATCTGGATGCCATGCGCGCCAAGGTATGAGTGACATCTGGGAGCGTTGCGGCAAGGACGCCGCGCCCGTGCCGCTCGGCGGTGAGGTGCTGCGCATCGTCGAGTCCCAGGAACGGGCCGCCACCTTCAATCTGGTCGACGACGTGGCGGAACAAAATGTCCTCGAGCAGCTGCTGGATAAGACCAAACCCAGACTGCACCCGGAGACGCCCCCCGGGCTGCATTATCTCCTTGCAACCCCGTTCCGTTATCCGCCGCTGGCGCATGGCTCGCGTTTCGGTACCCGGTTCGAGCCTTCGCCTTTCTACGGCTCGCGCACGGCGCGTGCCGTGCTGGCGGAGGGCGCGTATTACCAGCTTATTTTCTGGCACGACATGGCGACACCACCCGAGTCCGGCCAGATCCGTACCCAACACACCCTCTTGCGCGCCGAATTTCACAGCGTGCGTGGCCTGACGTTACAGACGCCTCCCTTCAATGCGTTTCGCGAAACGCTTGTGGACCCGGCCCGCTACGATGCGACCCAGGCGCTGGGCGCCGCCATGCGTGACGCGGGGGTCGAAGCCTTCGAGTCGGTCTCGGCACGGGATCGAAAGCATGGTTTGAATGTTACTTTGTTCACGCCGAAGGTATTTACGACACTGATCCCGACATTACAGACCCAGGTGTTTTGCACCACAGACGCGCGCGGCGTTGTCTTCGGTCTCGTCGATCCAAAGGCAATCTATTCATTCCCGCGCGAGGAATTTCTCCTGCGCGGTGCGCTGCCGCGACCGGCTTCCTGACCGGGACCGATCGGTGTCTTGTCCCGGCACGCGTGGTAATCTAGCGAATGAGTCGAACCAGCAAGGGCGGCCGGCACCGGCGGCGGCAAGACATTCATGCATGACCTGACGATCATCGTTCCCGCATATAACGAAGAAGCCGCACTGGGCAGTTTCCTTGATGAGCTGATTGACTTTGCCCGCCGCGAGGACTGCAAGCTCGTCGTCGTCGACGACGGTTCCACTGACGGTACCGGCGCACTGTTGGCGGGCCGCGCCGACGATCCGGTGTTGACCGTCGTGCACAATAAGGTCAATCGCGGCTATGGCGGGGCCATCAAGGCCGGCATTCTCAGCGCCGAGACCCGCTATGTGATTACCCTCGATGCCGATGGCCAACATCGCCTGGAAGACGTGCGCGGGCTGTATGATGTCCTGCTGGCCGAGGACGCGGACATGGTGGTTGGCCGGCGCGTGGGTCGCGTGAGCAGCAGTTATCGCCGGCTTGGCAAGAGCCTGATTCGCTTCATCGCGCGCCTGTTGATGCCGCTCGACGTCGAAGACCTCAACTCCGGCATGAAAATCTACGACCGGCAACTGGCGACGTCCTATTTGAAATTATGCCCCGACACCATGGCCTACAGCGACATCATCGTGTTGGTGTTCATCAGTCGCCGCCACCGGGTGCTGGAACGGGATGTCAACGTCCGCGCCCGGGTCACGGGGCGCAGCACCATCAACCTGAAGACCGCGCTTGATACCGTGATGGAAATCGTCAATATCGTCGTGTTGTTCAATCCCATGCGTGTGTTTCTGCCGATTGCCATGCTCTTCATAATCGCCGGCCTCGCGTGGGGGCTGCCGATTATGTTTCGCGGCGAGGGCGTCTCGGTGGGTACGTTATTGCTGCTGGTGTCCGGGTTGCTGTTTTTTCTACTCGGCCTGTTGGCGGAGCAACTGTCCTTGATTCGCCGCGACCAGGTGAAATCCTGAACCCGGCACAGACCGCGTAATGACCCAGTTGCTACTCAGCATCGATCTGGAGGACGTGCGTGACCAGATCGCGGACGGCCATGCCAGACCGGAACGGGTGCCCGCCAACACCGCTCGCTATCTGGCGTGGTTCGCCGAGAACGATGTGCGCGCGACGTTTTTTGTGGTGGGCGACGTGGCGCGCCGCTATCCGGAACTGCTGCGCGAGATCGCGGCCGCCGGTCATGAGATCGCTTGTCATAGCGATCGCCATATTCAGCTCAACAAACAGACGCCGGCGCAATGCGCCGAGGACCTGCGTCGCAACCTCGATGCCCTGGATCGCGCCGGCATCGACCGGGTGACCGGCTACCGCGCGCCGACCTTCTCTCTTACCGCCGCCAGCGAGTGGATGTACACGACGCTGGCGGAACTGGGGTTCGAGTATTCCAGCTCGGTGCTGCCGGCGGGCAACCCGCTGTACGGTTGGCCGGGTTTCGGCGAGCAACCGCGACGCATGGCGGGCGCCGTCTGGGAACTGCCCATTACCCTGCACCCCTGGCCGGGGCTGCGGGTGCCGCTGGCAGGCGGCGTGTATTTTCGCGTGCTGCCCTGGTTTTTGATTCGTCTGGGCGTCGCCGTGCGCGCGCGACAAAATCGCCCCTTGCTGACCTACCTGCACCCCTACGATCTGGATGAAGCGCAGGAACGCTTCATGCACCCCGATCTCAACGATAATCGCTGGCTTAATCGACTGATGTACATCAATCGCAACAAGGTGCTGCCGCGGCTACAGGCACTGCGGCATGGTCATAAGGCGATGACTTACAGTGAATACGTGCGCGAGCTTTCGGCGGCAGCATGAGCGATGTGAAACGAAATCTTGCAGCCGCTTTGGCCTACGCCTCGAAACACCGTTGGCTCATCTTCGGTCTCGGCGTGGCGCTACTGGTTCTCGTCAAGCTCTGGTTGATGGATTATCAGCTGCTGCGCGCCTATTACGCGCCGCATGATGACCATCACTTCGTCAAGCTGGCGTACCACATCGTCAACGGTGAGTGGCTCGGTCCCTACTCCCAATATACGTTGATGAAAGGACTGTTCTATCCGTTGTGGATCGCGTTGTGTAACACCTTGTCGATTCCCCTGCTCACCGGTGAGCGCCTGCTCTATGCGCTGGCCTGCGTGGTCTTTGTGCTCGCACTGCGTCCGACCATCAAAAACCTGTGGTGGCTGTTCTTTATTTTTGCATTCCTGTTGTTCAATCCACTGACCTATGATTACCTGAGCGTCAGTCGTGTGTTCCGTCTGAGCATCTATCCCGCGTTGGGGTTACTGGTGTTCGCCTGCGCCTACGGTTTCTACACCCGCAGCGTTATGACCGGCGGCAAACCGTTGCTCTGGGGGATCGGCCTGGGCCTGGCATTCGCGGCGCTGTGGCATACCCGCGAAGAGTCCATCTGGATCCTGCCGTCGCTGGCGCTGTTGCTCGGCTATGCACTGCTCGCCCATCTCCCCTGGACGGTAGCGGGCGCAAAACGCTTCGCGGGTCTGCTGGCGGTACCATTGGGCATCTGGCTGGCGGCCACGCTGAGTCTGGCGACGCTGAACTGGTCGCATTACGGCATCTTCACGCCGCTGGAGATCAAATCCAGTGAATTCAAGGCCGCCTACAGCGGCCTGCTGCGTATCCGCAGCGACAGCTGGCACAAACATGTGCCGGTGACGAAGGAGGCGCGGCACAAAGCCTACGACGTCAGTCCCGCGTTCCGTGAACTGCGCGACTATATAGAAGGCCCCAAGGCCGCACAGTGGCAGGGGCGGCACGGCGTCGACCTGCCCGCCTACGCGTTTATCTGGATATTCCGTGACGCGGTGGATTGGGCGGGTTATTACCAGGGTTCGGATGCCGCCACGACGCTGGATTTCTATCGCCGCATGGGCGATGAATTGGCCGCCGCCTGTGACGACGGACGTCTGGATTGCGCGCCGTTGCTGTCGGAATTCATGTCCCAGTGGCGGGATGAATACACGCGCGCACTGTTGCCGACCTACTGGGCTACACTGAAGCGCATGGTGAGGTTCGACGATTTTCTCGGCACCCAGCTCGACGGTAGATACAGCTGGGGACCGGCCGAGGCGATGGCGTTGTTTGAAGACGTTACCCGTGAACCGCTGCGCACCTCGAAACCGGAGCGGGACGCGGAAAAGCCGCCGGCGCAGATCGAACGTGAACAGGCCAAGGGCCAACTGCTGTGGCGCATTGCACGCGGGGTCTATCAATACCCCGGCATCTGGCTGTTTGGCCTGGCGCTGATCGCATTGTTAATCGCGTTGATGCTCGATTTGAAGTCACGCCGACTGAGTCTGATGACCACCTTCGCCGGCGCCTTGCTCGGCGCGGTGCTGAGCGTCTGTCTCATATTGACCCTGGTGCAGCTGACCGCCTATCCCCAGGTCGACCGCGCCATGCACACGGCCTACCCGCTGATCCTCGCCTTCATCATCGTCAGCCTGACCGCGGCCTGGCAAAGCGCGCGCGATTTCCGCAAAAGCGGAATTGCATAATGCTCCGGCTGCGCTCTTTGTCGTACCGGTCGTTTCGGGCGTATTATTCGCAACCTGTGACAACGGAGACTTTCCCGCGCGGCGCTGCGATCGCGTAAGAGTTTCCCGCGCGAACGACTCATGCCTGAATTATCCGAAACCGACACCGACTGCTGGCGCGGTGAACTCGAATTAGGGTTCCATCACCGGGACGGGCGCACAGTGCTGGCCGACCGGCGTCATCTGGGCCCGCTGCGCATACAACGGCCGTTCTACCCGGAAGGTCCAGGCGTATGCCATGCGTATGTGTTGCATCCGCCCGGTGGTGTGGTCGGCGGCGATACCTTGCATATTTCGGCGCGCGCGCAGACCGGTGCGCACGCTTTATTGACCACCCCGGCGGCCGGCAAGTTTTATCGCAGCAGCGGCGCGACTGCGCACCAGGTTGTGAACCTGTGCGTGCAACCCAACGCCCGTCTGGAATGGCTACCCCAGGAAACCATAGTGTTCGCGGGTGCCAAAGCGGACCTGCTGACCCGAGTGGATCTGACCGGCGACGCCGAATTTCTTGGCTGGGAAATTCTGTGTCTCGGCCGCAGTGCCGCCGGTGAGGGATTCGATCACGGCAATGTTCGGCAGCGATTCGAGATCTGGCGCGAGAACAAGCCGCTGTTGCTGGAACGTATATCGATCGACGGCGGTGGCCCGCTGCTCACGTCGCCCTGGGGCCTGCGCGGTTTCCCGGTCACCGCCAGCCTGATCGCCACTGGCCGGGACCCCGGCCTCGCGTCCCAGGTGCGAGACGCCGTGCAGACCCAGGATGCACAGGAGTATTGCTCGGTAACCCAACTCGATGACGTTGTCGTCTGTCGCTACCTGGGTCTACACGCCGCACATGCGCGACATCGACTGAGCCGTGCGTGGGAAATCCTGCGCCCCATGATTGTGCAACGACCGGCCTGCGCGCCCCGTATCTGGTTTACATAAAAGCGGAGAAAAGATACAAGATGAAAGTGCAAAGCGACAATTCTGGAAGGACGATGCTGAAATATGCATTGACCAGGAGTTGTGGCTGGTTTTCTCTTTGATTATTTATTTAACGAGACGATATCGGGATCACAAAATACGTCTGCCCCTTTTATCGAGGATGTCGGTATGGAATTATCCCCCCGGGAGAAAGATAAACTGCTGATTTTCACCGCCGCCCTGCTGGCGGAACGGCGCAAAGCCAAAGGTCTGAGGCTGAATTACCCGGAGGCGATGGCCTTCATCAGCGCGGCCATCATGGAGGGTGCGCGCGAGGGCCGCACCGTGGCCGACCTGATGGCCTACGGTACCACCCTGCTTGCCCGCGACGACGTCATGGACGGTATCCCGGAAATGATTCCCGAGGTCCAGGTCGAGGCCACCTTTCCCGACGGCACCAAGCTGGTCACGGTGCATAACCCGATTACCTGAGGAGACCGACATGATCCCCGGAGAAATAGTGACCGCCGCCGGTGAACTCGAACTCAACACCGGGCGCGAAACCATCACCGTGACCGTCGCCAACACCGGCGACCGGCCGATCCAGGTCGGCTCGCATTATCATTTTTATGAAACCAATTCCGCGTTGGCATTCGATCGCGAGGCGGCGCGGGGCTTCCGGCTGAACATCCCGGCCGGCACTGCGGTGCGCTTCGAGCCGGGGCAGCAACGGGAAGTGGAACTCGTCGCCTACGCCGGGGCGCGCACAGTGTACGGTTTCAACGCCAAGGTGATGGGTAAGCTGGAGGAAGGCGCATGAGCAGGATATCGCGGGAGGCCTATGCCGAGATGTTCGGCCCCACCGTCGGCGACCGGGTGCGCCTGGGAGACACCGAATTGTGGATCCAGGTGGAGGACGACCGCACCACCTATGGCGAGGAGGTGAAGTTCGGCGGCGGCAAGGTCATCCGCGATGGCATGGGCCAGAGCCAGCGTACCTCCAACGAAGTAGTGGACACGGTGATCACCAATGCCCTGATCCTGGATCACTGGGGCATCGTCAAGGCGGACATCGGCATCAAGGACGGCCGCATCGTCGGCATCGGTAAGGCCGGCAACCCGGACATCCAGCCGGACGTGGATATCATCATCGGTCCCGGTACCGAGGCCATCGCCGGTGAAGGCCAGATCGCCACCGCCGGGGCGCTGGATGCGCACATTCATTTTATCTGTCCGCAGCAGGTGGAGGACGCCATGATGTCGGGCATCACCACCATGCTCGGCGGCGGCACCGGTCCTGCCGCCGGTACCAATGCCACCACCTGCACCCCGGGGCCGTGGTATATCCAGCGCATGTACCAGGCGGTGGAGGAACTGCCGATCAACTTCGGTTTTCTCGGCAAGGGCAATGCCAGCCTGCCGGCGCCGCTGGAGGAACAAATCCGTGCCGGCGCCCTGGGCCTGAAGCTGCACGAGGACTGGGGCACTACCCCGGCCGCCATCGACAATTGCCTGAACATCGCCGAGCGTTTCGACATCCAGGTGGCGATCCACACCGACACCCTCAACGAATCCGGTTTCGTGGAGGACACCCTGGCCGCGTTCAAGGGCCGCGCCATTCACACCTACCACACCGAGGGTGCGGGCGGCGGTCATGCGCCGGACATCATCAAGGCCTGTGGCGAAGCCAATGTGTTGCCCTCGAGCACCAACCCGACCCGGCCGTATACGGTCAACACCGTGGACGAACACCTGGACATGCTCATGGTGTGTCACCACCTGGATCCGCACATCCCCGAGGATGTGGC
Source organism: uncultured Gammaproteobacteria bacterium (assembly GCA_947259975.1). Taxonomy (GTDB): domain Bacteria; phylum Pseudomonadota; class Gammaproteobacteria; order HyVt-429; family HyVt-429; genus CAMYOD01. The sequence continues at coordinate 67,710 of CAMYOD010000074.1, read as the reverse complement.
TTTCGCCGAATCGCGCATCCGTCGCGAGACCATCGCCGCCGAGGACATCCTGCACGACCTGGGCGCGTTTTCCATGATCGCCTCCGATTCCCAGGCCATGGGCCGCATCGGCGAGGTGATCTGCCGCACCTGGCAGACCGCGCACAAGATGAAGGTGCAACGTGGTTCCCTCGCGGAGGATCCGGCTGAACACGACAATTTTCGCGCCAAGCGTTACGTCGCCAAGTACACCATCAACCCGGCCATTACCCATGGCATCGCCCATGAAGTCGGTTCCATCGAAACCGGCAAGCTGGCGGACATCGTGTTATGGAAGCCGGCATTCTTCGGCGCCAAACCGGCCATGATCATCAAGGGTGGCATGATCGTCGCCGCGCCCATGGGTGATCCCAACGCCTCGATCCCGACGCCGCAGCCGGTGCATTACCGGCCCATGTTCGGCGCCCTGGGCGGCGCGCGCGCCGCGACCTGTGTCAGTTTTGTTTCCCAGGCCGGCGTTGAGTCCGGAATGGCAGAGACACTGGGTCTGCGCAAGGGTCTGGTCGCGGTAAAGGGCTGCCGTGACGTGCGCAAGGCGGACCTGATCCACAACGGCTATCAACCGAAGATGGAGGTGGACCCGGAGACCTACGAGGTGCGTGCCGATGGCGAACTGCTCACCTGTGAACCGGCCACGGAACTGCCGTTGGCGCAGCGTTATTTTCTGTTTTGAAAGGGGTCGGAGTGATTTATTTTAAGGCAGTTGTTACCACCAAAAACTCGAACGCAAATTCATTCAGCGCAATCGAAAACGTTTGTCTGCGGAAGTTGCATCCCGACTCAACTGCCTAAAAATAAATCACTCCGACCCCTTTTCCAATGCTAAAAATCACTGAAATTACGAATAGCGACCCGACGCCCGGCGCAGTCCTGACCCTGCGTTTCGAGGAGCGGCAGAAGAGTCGACTCGCCACCCGCCTGGAGGACGGCATGGCGGTGGGATTGATGCTGCCCCGGGGCAGTGTGCTGAGACATGGTGACCGATTACGGGCCGAGAACGGCATGGTGGTCGAGGTGCACGCCGCCGCCGAGACCGTATCCACCGCCTACAGTGACAACCCCGTGCAATTGGCACGCGCCAGTTATCATCTGGGCAACCGGCATGTACCGCTGCAGGTTGGTACCGGCTGGGTACGTTACGCGCATGATCATGTGCTGGATGACATGGTGATCAAGCTGGGGCTTAAAGTCGTCACCGAACAGGCAACCTTCGAACCCGAGGCCGGGGCCTATCACAGCGGCCATCATCATCACGGTCACCATGACTAACCAGACCACACTGCGCCTGATGCAATTGGTGAGCCCGGCCCTGCCGGTGGGGGCCTATGCCTATTCCCAGGGACTCGAAACCGCGGTGGAGCGGGGTTGGGTCAGTGACGAGGCCGACGCGCGCGACTGGATTCTGGGTCTGATGGACCACTCCCTCTGTCACCTGGACGTACCGGTATTTGCGCGTATCTATCGTGGGTTCGCTGCAGATGATAAAGCCGCGGTACTCGCCTGGAGCGAATTGTTGCGCGCCTGCCGCGAGACTGCCGAGCTGCAGGCCGAAGACCACCATCTGGGTGCGGCCCTCGCCAGGTTGCTCGATGAACTGGATGTCCCCGGCGCCAGTACATGGGTCGATCATCCGGCGCGCAGTTTCGCCACGCTGTTCGCCATGGCCGCGGTGCATTGGCAAATTCCGTTGGCGGATGCGGTGAGCGGTTATGTATGGGCGTGGGCAGAAAACCAGGTGGCCGCCGCAATCAAACTGGTGCCCCTGGGTCAGACCGCGGGACAAAGGATATTGAGCGATGTGACTGTGGAGTTGCCGGAGATGATGGAGCGTGGTCTGGAGCTGGAAGATTCGGCGATCGGCGCGATTGCACCGGCGCTGGCCATGGCCAGCGCGCTACATGAAGTGCAATATTCACGTCTGTTCCGTTCTTAATATCTAAACAGATCCTGATGTGTTGAGGCGCAATGCGGTCATCACCAAAGCCGTGCCACTTGCAGTGTGGCAAGCCCGCGGCCGATGGTTACAGGCTCGCATCTCACCAGAAGATTTCGTAACGCCCGACCCAGACCGCCAGCAACCCGTTTTGCATCAAAATAGTGCGTGGCGTGCGCCATTTTGGAAATACTTGCCTCGCACCGGGCACAGTCAGACATCTAATGGCTTGTTTCTGCGCAAGTTTGTTGCTGGCATCGAAATTGCAAACCTGCCTGTCAGCTGAGTGTTCAGTGACATGTCGCTATACCGCGACAAGCCAAAAATAGACCGCTAGGGTTCCGATCCATTACTGGATGACTGGTCCGAGAGCAGTCGACCTGCCTAACATGCATTTGCATGATTCCTCGCAGGTTACACGGAGGGATAAAAGCCCGGGAGGTATGCAATGCATGTCATTGAACCTCCTCAACCTCAACGCGTAACTAGCCGGAGGAAACATGAAACACCTGACTACAAAACTGCTTCTACTGCTGTTGTTAGCATTGTCCATGACCGTGGCGCAGCCGGTCCTGGCGAAGGATAAATTTCGGATCGCCTGGAGTATCTATGTCGGCTGGATGCCCTGGGACTACGGGAATAACTCAGGCATCGTCAAGAAATGGGCTGATAAATACGGCATCGATATCGAGGTGGTGCAGATCAACGACTACGTTGAATCCATTAACCAATACACCGCCGGCGCGTTTGATGGTTGCGTGATGACCAACATGGATGCACTGACCATCCCCGCGGCCAGCGGCGTCGACAGCACCGCGCTGATCGTCGGTGACTTCTCGAACGGAAACGACGCGGTCATTCTCAAAGGCAAGAAAGCACTCAAGGACATCAAGGGACAGAAAGTCAACCTTGTTGAACTGAGCGTATCCCATTACCTGCTGGCGCGAGGTCTTGAGACCGTCGGCATGTCGGAAAAAGACATCAGTGTAGTGAACACTTCGGATGCCGACATGGTCGCGGTCTACGGCACCGACGATGTCACCGCGGTGACCACCTGGAATCCGCTGGTGAGTGAGATCCTGGCGATGCCCAATAGCTACAAGGTATTCGATTCCAGCCAGATCCCCGGTGAAATCATCGACCTGATGGTGGTCAACACCAAGACCCTCGCGGAGAACCCGAAACTGGGCAAGGCACTGGCCGGCGCCTGGTACGAAATCATGGCGACCATGTCCGGTACCGACGAGAAAGCAGTCGAGGCGCGCACCGCCATGGGTAAGGCATCCGGGACCGACCTGAAAGGCTATGACGCGCAGCTGGCATCCACCAAGATGTTCTTTAAAGCTGCGGACGCTGTCGAGTTCACCAACAGCGAGGCATTGAAAGACACCATGGCCAAGGTGGCCGGGTTCTCCTTCGCCCATGGCCTGCTGGGCGAGGGCGCACCCGATGCCGGGTTCATCGGCGTCGAAACGCCGGCCGGGGTGTTTGGTGACGAGGCCAACATCAAGTTCCGTTTCAATCCCGCCTACATGAAGATGGCGGCGGACGGCAAGCTATAAAGCAATGTGACAACGGGCCGGGGGAACCCGGCCCGCTTTTGTTCGTCTGCTGTGTAGGAGAAAGTTGCCATGAAACGCCTGATGAATCGCCACCCCGGGAACGTGTCCAGGTATGTGCTGGGCGCGATTCCTTTCATTCTCCTGCTAATTCTCTACATCACCTCCTCGAATGCGCGTCTGGCGGAAAACCCGCAGGACAAACTACTGCCATCGCTACAGAGCATGGCGACCGCGGTAGATACGCTGGCCACGGAACCGAGCAAACGCACCGGGGATTACATATTATGGAATGATACAGCGTCGAGCCTGAGACGCCTGGGCCTGGGGCTCGGCATCGCCGCCATCATCGGCCTGCTGTTCGGGATCATCAACGGAGTCATCCCGCTGGTGCGCGCCAACCTGTCGCCGGTAATCACCGCGATATCATTGATTCCGCCACTGGCTGTGCTGCCGGTACTATTCATCGTGCTCGGGCTGGGCGAACTCTCAAAGGTGGTGTTGATTGCTATTGGTATCACACCGTTCATTATTCGCGACCTGCAGGGCAAGGTCATGGAGCTGCCCGCCGAACAAATGATCAAGGCACAGACCCTGGGCGCCACGACCTGGCTGGTCATCCTGCGCGTGGTTATGCCGCAGATCCTGCCACGCCTGATCGAAGCCCTGCGCCTCTCCCTGGGCGCCGCGTGGTTGTTCCTGATTGCCGCCGAGGCCATCGCTTCAACCGACGGGCTCGGCTACCGCATCTTCCTGGTAAGGCGCTATCTGTCCATGGACGTCATCCTGCCGTATGTTGTGTGGATCACGTTTCTCGCGTTCATGACCGACTATGTGCTGCGCTTTGTTTCTACCCGGTTCTTCCCGTGGTTCCATATGTCGAGCAAATAACCATGCCAATAATCGAAGCAAAGAACCTGTGGAAGGAATACGGCGACAACGTAGTGCTGGAACAGGTCAATGTAAGCGTGGAAGAAGGCGAGTTCATCACCATCGTCGGCACCTCGGGCTGCGGCAAGACCACTTTCCTGCGCATGCTGCTCGGCGTCGAGCAACCGAGCCGCGGCGAATTACTGCTCGAGGGCAAGCCGTTTCCGAACGAGCCGGGTGAGGAACGCGGCATCGTGTTCCAGAGATACTCGGTGTTTCCCCACTTGACGGTATTGAAGAATACGCTGCTGGGCGCCGAGCTGGGCAAGTCCCCGGTACTGGGCAGGCTGTTTGGCGACGAACGCCGGGAGGCGGAAGTCAGGGCCCGGCACATACTCGAGTCTGTCGGCTTGACCCAGGCGCTCGACCGGTACCCGCATGAGCTGTCGGGAGGCATGCAGCAGCGTCTGGCGATTGCCCAGGCGCTGATGAAGAACCCGCGTATCCTGCTACTGGACGAGCCCTTCGGCGCACTCGATCCGGGAATCCGGGCGGATATGCATGAGCTGATCCTCGATTTATGGAAGAAGACGGGTCTGACCGTATTCATGATCACCCATGACCTGCAGGAAGGTTTCTATCTCGGGACCCGTCTTTGGGTGTTCGATAAAATCAGGCTGGATCCGCATAATACCAACGCCTACGGCGCTTTTATCACCTATGATATTCCGGTGGGAAAGACCAATGGCGATACCTATGAAGACATCAATGAATCCCTGGATGAAAGCCGCAGGGCACTGATTGAATGAGGAGCCACGACAGTGACGAACGAAGTTTTCTACCAGGATGAGATCCCGGGCGGCAAGCATTGGTCGATGCTGATGCGCAAGGGTACGACCCTGCACCTGATCGACAAGGACGGCGGCGCCAATGTTGGCATGCTGTTCTATAACCCATCGAATTACCTCGAACGCTATAACGCGCCCGACACCCTAAAATGCCAGCACACCTTCAAGTTGACCCGCGGCAACTGCCTGTACTCGGATATGGGACGTATATTCTGCTCGATTATCGAGGACACGGTTGGCTGGCATGACACGGTGGGTGGCAATACCACCGCGGCGTCTGTGAATGAAAAATGGGGTGAGCGAAACTACCAGGATCACCGCAATGACTGGTACCTCAACGGACACGATAGCTTTCTGGTCGAGCTGGCGAAATATGGCATGAACGAGCGCGATATGGCAGCCAATCTGAACCTGTTCAGCAAGGTCGCGGTGGACGACGAAGGCAACATGGTGTTCGATCCCGACAACGGCGATGCCGGCGACTCGATCACCTTACGCTTCGAGATGGACACCCTGGTGGTGTTTCACACCTGCCCGCACCCGATGAACCCTGCTGCTGAATACCCGAGGCGTGCGATCGTCTATCAGCTGGGCCGGGCGGAAGCGGTTGCCGAAGACGATTACTGCCGCAACCTGCGCGGAGAGAACCAGCGCGGCTTCCGGAATACGGAACTGTATAACATCGGTTGCGGCTGTTGAGAGGCGCAAAGTGATCAAACCAAGCACGCTGACGCCGGAAGATGCGGTTGCGCGGGACGTCGTGCCGGCGGGCGAGTACTACATGAAGGTGGTCAAGAAGGGTCAGACCTTCCGTATCCTCGATCTCGAAGGCAACCAGGCCGCCGACACCCTGTTCTATAAAGCAGACAATCCGGCCGAGCGCTACAGCGCGATCGATACCATTCGCGAGCAGGGTAATATCTATCTCACCGCCGGTACCCGGCTGCTGTCCAACGAAGGTAACCTGATGTTGGAGATCGTCGCCGATACCTGCGGCCGCCACGACACCCTCGGTGGCGCCTGCGCCACTGAAAGCAACAGCGTGCGTTATGCGCTGGAGAAGAAGACCATGCATGCCTGTCGTGACAGCTGGATGCTGGCGGTGGCACAACACGAGGAATTTGGTATCGGCAAGCGGGATATCACCCACAACATCAATTTCTTCATGAATGTCCCGGTTACCCGGGATGGCAAGCTGACGTTTGCCGACGGTATCTCCGATGCCGGCAAATATGTGGAGATGACTGCGGCTATGGATGTCGTGGTGTTGATCTCCAATTGTCCGCAACTGAACAATCCCTGTAACGCATATAATCCGACGCCGATAGAGGTGTTGATCTGGGATTAATAGTACAAATGTCATGAACCCGTCTGGGTTCCTGCGATGGACGACCATCGCCGAGCGATGAGCATCGGGACGACCCGATCCGGTTTATCTCATTAAGTCATGTTTGACAAAGTGCTGATTGCGAATCGCGGCGCGATCGCCACGCGAATCATCCGCACACTGAAGCGGATGGATGTTACGTCAGTGGCAGTTTATGCACAGGCCGACGCTGATTCCCTGCATGTCACCCAGGCCGATGAGGCGTATGAACTTGGCGCGGGATCGGTCGCCGACACCTACCTCAACCAGGACAGATTATTCGAGATCATCCGGGATTCCGGAGCCGGGGCAGTGCATCCCGGCTACGGTTTTTTGAGCGAGAACCCGGAATTCGTACGCCGTTGCGAACGGGAAGGTATCGTCTTTCTCGGACCCACGACCGAGCAAATGGCGGCCTTCGGCCTGAAACATTCGGCGCGGACGCTGGCACAGCAGAATGAGGTGCCCTTGCTGCCCGGGTCGGCGCTGCTTGAGAGCGCCGCACACGCCCAGGACGAGGCCGCGCATATCGGTTACCCGGTCATGCTGAAAAGTACTGCCGGCGGCGGCGGGATCGGCATGCATCTGTGTTGGGACGGAGACGAACTGGGCAGCGCATACGATTCGGTCAAGCGCATCAGTGAGGCCAATTTCTCCGATAGCGGGGTGTTCCTGGAGAAATTCATTGAGCAGGCGCGCCATATCGAGGTACAGATAGTCGGCGACGGCAAGGGCAGCGTGATCGCCCTGGGTGAACGGGATTGCAGTGCGCAGCGACGCAATCAAAAGGTCATCGAGGAAACGCCTGCACCGAATATCCCGGACGCGACGCGGCACGAAATGCGGCAGGTCGCGACCCGGCTGTGCGCGGCCGTGGACTACCGAAGCGCGGGCACGGTGGAATTTATCTACGATCCCAAGTTGGATGCGTTCTATTTTCTCGAGGTCAACACCCGCCTGCAGGTGGAACATGGGGTCACCGAGCAGATATTCGGCATTGACCTGGTCGAGTGGATGATCCAGCTCGGCGCAGGGGAACTGCCACCACTAGAAGATATCGAGCAGGGTCTGCAGCCGCGCGGACATAGCATCCAGGTTCGCCTCTACGCGGAAGATCCGAACAAGAACTTTCAACCGTGCGCCGGACTGCTGAGTCAGGTCGAGTTTCCCACGGCCGACGGCGATCAGTTACGGATCGATCACTGGATCGAGGCCGGTCTGACCGTCTCCCCAAACTACGATCCGATGTTGGCCAAACTCATCGTTCATAGCGACGATCGTGATGAGGCCCTGACCGCCATCACGGACGTACTGGAGCAGACGCGCATCTACGGCATCGAAACTAACCGGGAATTCCTCCGGCATGTTCTGGATGACGATACGTTTCGGCAAGGCAGGATCTATACCCGTTTCCTGAACCGCTTCCGCTATACCCCCGCCACGGTGGATGTGCTGACCGCCGGCACCCAGACCAGCATCCAGGACTACCCGGGACGTACCGGATATTGGGATGTGGGGATACCCCCCTCGGGGCCGTTCGACAGCCTGTCGTTCCGTCTGGGCAATCGACTGCTGGGCAATGCGCAGGACTGCGCCGGGCTCGAGATCACGCTGAACGGTCCCGCGCTGCGATTCAACCAGGCCACGACCATCGTGCTCGCGGGGGCGGAGATGGAAGCGGACCTGGACGGGGCACAGATCCCGTTTTGGCAGCCCGTCGATGTGCATCGAGGCCAGGTTTTAAGAATCGGACAAACAAGGGATGCCGGGGCGCGCAGTTACTGCCTGGTGAAGGGCGGTATCCAGTGCCCGGATTACCTGGGCTCCAAGGCCACCTTCAGCCTGGGCCGGTTCGGCGGCCATGCCGGGCGCGTGCTGCAATCCGGGGACGTGTTGAGGCTCGGCCACACGGGGACAGCGCCCCCTGCCAGGCTGGCCCCCGAGCTGCGACCGGACATCACGTCTGCCTGGAAGATTCGTGTCATCTACGGACCTCATGGTGCACCGGATTTCTTTACCGATAAGGACATCGCGTCATTCTTCGCCGCCACCTGGGAAGTGCATTACAACTCGAGCCGCACCGGCATCCGTCTAATCGGGCCCAAACCACAGTGGGCACGGTCCGATGGCGGCGAGGCCGGCATGCATCCTTCGAATATCCATGACAATGCGTATGCCATCGGCGCGATCGATTTTACCGGTGACATGCCGGTGATCCTCGGGCCCGATGGCCCCAGCCTTGGTGGATTCGTCTGCCCGGCGACCGTGATCCATGCCGACCTGTGGAAGCTGGGCCAGCTCAAAGCGGGCGACAAAATCAACTTTGTGCCGATCGCCATCGAAGATGCGGTCAGGATCGAGGCCGCGCAATTACAGTCCGTGAAAACCCTGTCGTCGATCGAAACCGACAGTCAGCCGATGGCGCCGCGCAGCACCACCCTGAAACGCCTTGATCAGGCGGACCATGGTGTCGAGGTCGTCTACCGCGCCTGCGGGGATCACTACCTGCTGGTCGAATACGGGCCGCAGGTCCTGGACATCAGGCTGCGCTTCCGTGTGCACGCCCTGATGCAATGGCTAAATGATAACCGCATCGAAGGGATCGCGGAACTCACGCCCGGCATCCGCTCTCTCCAGGTCCACTACGACAGCCAGCAATGCAGCGTTGACCGACTGCTGTCGTTACTGCAGACCGCCGAAGCAGCGTTGGCGGATCTGGAGGCGCATCAGGTTCCGGCGCGAGTCGTCCACCTGCCATTGAGCTGGGATGACGAGGCGTGTACCCGGGCAATCGAGAAGTACATGCAATCGGTGCGCGAGGATGCCCCCTGGTGCCCGAGCAACCTCGAGTTCATCCGCCGCATCAACGGTCTCGACTCGATCGACGAGGTCAGGCGGATCGTGTTCGACGCCAGTTATCTGGTCATGGGCCTGGGTGACGTGTATCTCGGCGCACCGGTGGCCACGCCGCTCGACCCCCGCCACCGCCTGGTGACGACCAAATACAATCCCGCTCGCACCTGGACCGCTGAGAATTCCGTGGGCATCGGCGGTTCCTATCTTTGCATCTACGGCATGGAGGGTCCGGGCGGCTACCAGTTTATCGGCCGTACCGTGCAGATGTGGAATCGTTATCGGCAAACCCGGGAATTTACAAGGCCCTGGTTGTTGCGCTTTTTCGATCAGATTCGGTTTCACCCGGTCAGCACGGATGAGCTTGAACAGATCCGCAGGGACTTCCCGAAAGGCAAATACAATATACGAATCGAACAGACCCATTTCAGTTTGAAAGATTACGAACGTTTCCTGGCCGAGCATCGCCAGACGATCGACGGCTTCACACGCAGGCGCAAACAGGCCTTCGACGACGAGTTGCAGCGCTGGATCGATTCCGGTCAGATCAATTTCGAGACCGAACAGCACCTGGCCGACGACCCGGCCATGGAAGAAGTACTGGGTGAACATGAAGTGGCCATCGAGAGCCACGTGGCCGGAAACATCTGGAAGACCCTGGTTGCGCCCGGCGACGAGGTCCGCGTCGGCCAGGCAGTGGTGGTACTGGAGTCCATGAAAATGGAGATCGAAGTCGTGGCTATCGAGGCCGGCCGCATCAAATCCATACTCAAATCCGAAGGCAGTCAGGTCGCGGCCGGTCAGCCGCTGATGGTCCTGGAGCTCGAAGCATGAATATCACCAACCTCACTATCAATCAGCTGCATCGCCATTACCGCGAGCGGGATTTTACGCCGCAGGAATTGATAGGCTACTTGTTACAGCGGGCACGGGAATTATCTGGATTCAATACCTGGATTCACCTCATGGGCATGAATGAGGCGCGGCCGTACCTGGATGCACTGGCCGGGCACTCCCCGGACGACTTGCCACTATACGGCATCCCGTTCGCCATCAAGGACAATATCGATCTCGCCGGCATACCCACCACGGCCGCATGTGAAGCATTTGCTTACACACCGCAAACAAGCGCGTTCGTGGTGCAACGACTGCTCGCTGCCGGCGCCATCCCCCTCGGCAAGACCAACCTGGATCAATTCGCCACCGGCCTGGTGGGTACACGCTCGCCCTATGGTGCGACCAAGAATCCCTTCAACAGTGAATTCATTTCAGGCGGTTCCAGTGCCGGCTCAGCGGTCGCCGTCGCCCAGGGCCTGGCCAGCTTTGCCCTGGGCACGGACACCGCCGGTTCCGGACGGGTACCGGCCGCGTTTAACAACGTGCTCGGCATGAAGCCCAGCCGCGGCCTACTCAGTAACCAGGGTGTCGTGCCCGCATGCCGGACTTTGGACTGCGTGTCCCTGTTCGCGACCACCGCTGCGGACCTGTACACACTATTCGGCATCACCGCCGGTTACGATCCGGGTGACGCCTATGCGCGTCGCAATCATCCGGGCAACACAACTTCACAATCTCCCGAGCCGGCCTTCAGTTTCGCGGTACCCGAAGATTCGCAACTGGCGTTTTTCGGCAACCATGAATATCAACAGTTATTCCAGCGAACGGTTACCGCACTGGAAAAACTCGGCGGTGACAAACGGGAGATTGATTTCAAGCCGTTCCTGGATGCCGCCAGGTTGTTGTATGAAGGCCCGTGGGTAACGGAACGCTATCTGGCCTGTCGGGCCCTTATCGACGAGCAACCGGACGCATTGCTCGATGTGACCCGGCGTGTTATTTCCGCGGGCAGGGAAAACACCGCCGCAGATGCGTTCACCGCGCAATATCAACTTCGGGCATTTAAGCAGCAAACTGATGCCCTGCTCGCGCCGTATGATTTTCTGCTGACCCCCACCGCCGGTACCATCTACAAGATCGACGAAGTTGACAACGAACCGATAAAGCTCAACTCCAATCTTGGTTATTACACCAACTACATGAACCTGCTCGATTACGCCTCGGTTGCGGTGCCCGCCGGTTTCACACCGGATGGCATGCCGTTCGGCATCACCCTGATTGCCGAGGCATTCGCGGATCAGCGCCTGCTGTCATACGCACGCCTGATACAACAATCGCTGAGCCTGCCCCTGGGCGCCACTGCCTGGAAATTGCCCACCGATGAATTACCGCACGGTTCCGAGCATGACAGCATCAACCTGGTCGTGTGTGGTGCACACATGTCCGGCCTGCCGCTGAATCATCAATTACTCGAGCGAAGCGCAAGGCTCGTCAAGGCATGCAACTCCGCCGCCTGCTACCGACTGCTAGCTCTGCCGGGGGGACCCCCGGAACGCCCGGGCATGATCCGGGTGGACCATGATGGCGTGGCGATAGAAGTTGAGGTCTGGAGCATGCCGCGCGAGCACTTTGGCAGTTTTCTTGCGGGCATACCCCACCCGCTAGGACTGGGCAAGGTAGAACTGGATGACGGCAGTTGGGCGACGGGTTTTATCTGCGAGGCATATATCGAAAAGGCGTCCATCGATATCAGCGAATACGGCGGCTGGCGCGCTTATATCGAAACCAAAGCATCGTGATCGCCGGGCGCGTCTTTTGATTCGCACACGGAATACAACCGACCTCGGTCTGTTAGCCCGACCCAGGGTAACCGCCGCCTTTCTTTAGGTACAAGAAAACTCGGAATATGGCAGGTAATTGAAATAGTGACCAACGCAGCCGGTGCGGCCTGGTCCGCTGTGACCGCCGACACGACTGCGCGCGCCTCTTGGGGGCACTGCCGGGAGGGATGAACACGGCACGAAGTGAGCTTGCGGGCAATACAGGATACTCTTTTTTTATTATTGTTATCCCCTTTCCCAAATACCAGTACACTATTTGTGAAGGCCAGACCACTGTAGGCGCTGGACAGCCCGCGCCGGTCGCTTTTCGTATTTCCGGATTGTGCCGGCTATATGTCGGGGTCAGAGTGATCGAGGTCCCAGGCCGTGGCCGCCCTACCCCACTGGCGGCGCCGGAACTCCGAAAACACGGACAGAGATGCGGATAGGGAGTCTGTTCGAATCAAATTTCGAAGCGCCAATCGGGTTTGGCCCTTTTTTGTGAATGGTTAACGGTGTATCCAAGGAATCAACTTATGACACATCATCAAGCATTGCGGCTCGGCGTGGGCGGTCCCGTAGGTTCCGGCAAGACTGCGTTAGTCGACGCATTGTGTAAACAGCTGCGCGATCGTTATCAGATCGCGGTGGTAACTAATGATATCTATACCAAGGAAGACGCGGAATTCCTGATGCGCAGCGAGGCCCTGACCAGGGACCGTATCGTCGGCGTGGAGACCGGCGGATGTCCGCATACCGCGATCCGTGAGGATGCGTCCATGAACCTGAACGCGGTGGCGGACCTGAATCGGCGATTCCCGGATCTGGACATGGTGATCGTGGAAAGCGGTGGCGACAACCTGAGCGCCACCTTCAGTCCGGAACTCTCGGATCTCACCATCTACGTCATCGATGTGGCCGCGGGTGACAAGATTCCCCGCAAGGGCGGGCCTGGCATCACCAAATCCGACCTGTTGGTCATAAACAAGATCGACCTCGCGCCTCATGTCGGCGCATCCCTGGATGTCATGCAGCGGGATGCGAAAAAAATGCGGGGCGAGCGTCCATTCGTCTTCACCAACCTGAAGTCCGGCGAGGGCCTGGACGCGGTTATCGACTTCGTGGTTCGCGCGGGAATGCTGCGTCCGGCGACTCCGGCGACCGCCTAGCATCCCGCTCCGGCGTCGACTGCGGCCGTGGCTTTGCCCCGGCCACATCTGACTTGCACGTCGTCGCGGGCGGCCTGGACCCCGTTCCCGCCGAATCGATTCCGCCTGCGTCGACAATTGCACCAAAAACGGCTTTGTGGCCTTCCAGCCTGCACGACTTTGGTGCCTGGAACAGCGCCTGAATCCGAACAATCCGGATCGCCCCTGTATAACCTGTTGTTTATAAAAGGTTCTCAGAACTGGTATGGGCCTTGCAAAACCGCTAGCGCAGTTTTGTTGCAGCCAGATGACGTGTTCGGTTGCGGGGTTGGCTACCTGCTGTTTGCTCGCCGCCTAGTTCAATTCTTTAAGTCATTGATTAGAGGAAAAAGAAATGAAATTCTCCAAGAAAATGGTCCCGCTAGCTATTTCGAGCGCCTTGATCTTACCGGGGATGTCGGCTCCCACGGCGGCGCAGGCGGAATTGTCCGGCAACATCGGTGTCCACTCGAAGTATCTGTTGCGGGGCATCTTTGAAGAAAATGATGACGCCGCGGTTCAGGGCGGACTCGACTATTCCAATGGCAGCTTCTACGCCGGCTGGTGGGCTTCGAGTCTCGGTTACACCTATGATGCGGGTGGCGCCGGTGTGGATGTCACCGAACGCGGGTTCGAAAATGATTTCTATGCGGGCTTCGCCGGTGAAACCGCCGGCGGGCTCGGTTGGGATATCGGCCTGCTCCAATACATTTATCTCAACGTCGACGACTCCGATTTGACGGAACTGATCGGCGGTCTGTCGATGGGCCCGTTCTCGGCCGGCTTTCAGTACCTCCTGAGTGACGGCTGGTGGGGTAACGCCGGCGACATCTACTGGAAACTGGGCTATTCAACCGACCTGCCGAAGGACTTCGGGCTGGCGGTTGATCTTGGTTATTACACCTACGACGACGATGACAACAGCGAACTCGGTGGCGTAACCCTGGAAGATTCCGGTTTCCGTCATCTGAACTTCACCCTGTCCCATCCGGTAGGTAAGACCGGCGCCGATATGTACGTCCAGTACACCGTTGCCGGTGAAGACCGCGGTGGTGCTGAATACGATGACTCCATGGTGATGGGTATCACCTACGATTTCGACATCTGAGGCACGTTATCTTTAACCTAAACTAACGAAAAAAGGGGTGATATCGGCACGATGTCACCCCTTTTCTGTTTTGTACCACGCAATGTTCTCCGCGGAGGAAACCATGACAAAAACAGTTTTTGCCAAACGGACCTTAAGGGCGATAGCACTCATGGCGATGCTGGCGCTATCGGTCCAGCTCGCCCATGCCGCCGATACCATCAAAGTCGGCGTGCTGCATTCCCTGTCCGGCACTATGGCCATCAGTGAGACGACTCTGAAAGATACCGTCTTGATGCTGGTGGATGAGCAGAACAAGAAGGGCGGCCTACTGGGCAAGAAACTCGAGGCCGTCGTAGTCGACCCAGCTTCCGATTGGCCGCTGTTCGCGGAAAAGACCCGCGAGCTGATCGAAAAGGAAAAGGTCGACGTCATCTTCGGTTGCTGGACTTCGGTGTCCCGCAAATCGGTATTACCGGTCATCGAGGAACTCAACGGCCTGTTGTTCTATCCGGTGCAGTACGAAGGTGAAGAGTCATCCAAGAACGTGTTTTACACCGGCGCCGCGCCGAACCAACAGGCGATCCCGGCGGTGGACTACTTCATGAATGAACTCGGCATCAAGCGTTGGGTGTTGGCGGGTACCGATTACGTCTATCCCCGCACCACCAACAAGATCCTCGAGGCCTACCTCAAGGCCAAGGGTGTCAAGGACGAGGACATCATGATCAACTACACCCCCTTCGGGCATTCGGATTGGCAGAGCATCGTCGCCGATATCAAGAAATTCGGATCCGCGGGCAAGAAGACCGGCGTGGTGTCCACCATCAATGGTGACGCCAACGTGCCTTTCTACAAGGAGCTGGGTAACCAGGGCATTTCCGCTGAAGACATTCCTGTCGTTGCGTTCTCCGTGGGTGAAGAAGAACTATCCGGTATCGACACCAAGCCCCTGGTGGGCCACCTGGCGGCGTGGAACTACTTCATGAGCGTGGACGACGCGGGTAATGACGACTTCATCAAGAGCTGGCATAGCTTCATCAAGAACCCCAAGCGCGTCACCAACGATCCCATGGAGGCCCATGTCATCGGCTTCAACATGTGGGTGAAGGCGGTGGAGAAGGCGAAAACCACGGCCACCGACGCAGTGGAACAGGCCATGATTGGCATCGAGGTCCCGAATATGACCGGCGGTACCGCCAAGATGCTGAAGAACCACCACCTGACAAAACCGGTACTCATCGGCGAGATCCAGGATGATGGGCAGTTTGATGTGGTGTGGCAGACCGAGGGTGAGGTTCCCGGTGACGCCTGGTCGGATTTTCTGCCGGGTAGCAAGGACATCGTTTCCGATTGGACCGCGCCGATCAAGTGCGGTAACCACAACACCAAGACGAAGAAGTGTTCCGGTCAGAATTATTAGTAGAGGATGTAATTGCGAAATACAGGGGCGTCCGTCCAGGGCGTCCCTGTTTTTTTGCTCAGATCGACGCGGCCCGTGGCGAGACGACCACGTCCGGCCCACGCCGGATAGTCCTTTGGCCGTGAGCGGCCGATGGATATGACTCTGACGGTCCAAGCGTTTTGAAACTCCTGGCTCGATCTCGAAACCGGAACAAAAGCTAGCGACCCGCAATGTCAGCGCGTTTTCCTTTCTTCGCAACCCGAGCCTCCATGCGTCCATGGCGTGGACTCGCGGCCGTGCTCGCGGCGTTCATCCTGCTCTTACCGACCTTGCCGGCGGCTGCCGAAGAGGCCGATTATGATTTCAGTGCCGCGGTCGACGCGTTGCGGGTCAAGAGTTACGCGGACAAGGAGGTCGCGATCTCGGCCCTCGCGGACACCGGCAACGACCGTTCCATCGAAGTACTTGAGGGATTGTTGGTCGGTCGCCTGTTTTACCGTAAAAGCGATCAGCGAATGGTGCTCGCCGAGCCGCAGGACGTCGATTATGAAATCCGCGACGCGGCTACCGGGGAACCCCTGGGTACCACGGGTAAACGCAAGCTCAAGAAGATCGGGATCAACAACAAGTTACGAAAGCATTTGCGTGGCACCATCGCGCGCTTGAATCTGGCCCATAATGACCCGGCGGTACGGATGGCGGCAGTCAAGGAGATGATGCGCAATCTGGATGCGGCGGCATCGGACCTGTTGCGCGCCGCGATGGCGCGCGAGCGCGACGTCAAGGTACGCGAGGCGATTCGTTCCGGCATCGCACTTGCCGATCTCGACAGCCCGGATGCGGCAATACGGTTGCGCGCGGTGACCGACCTCACGGGCAGTCTATTGCCGGAGGCGCGTAACCGGCTGAGTGGGCTGGCGGAACGCAACGCCGATGGCAGTTCTAGCGGACCCGATGAAACGGTAAGTCTAGCCGCGCGTAAGGCGTTGCAGAGCATCGAATCGAAGCTGGCCTTGAACCGGCTCGCGGAAACCGTGTTCTTCGGTCTGAGCCTCGGGTCAGTCCTGCTGCTCGCCGCCATCGGCCTGGCAATCACCTTCGGCGTCATGGGGGTCATCAATATGGCCCACGGTGAACTCATCATGCTCGGCGCCTACACCACTTACCTGGTGCAGTTGGCAATGCCCAATCACCTCGATTATTCCTTGTTCGTCGCGATTCCCGCCGCCTTTCTGGTAGCCGGATTATTCGGCATTGCCATCGAACAGGGGGTGATTCGCTATCTCTATGGTCGCCCACTGGAAACGCTGCTCGCCACCTTTGGCATCAGCCTGATCCTGCAGCAGCTGGTGCGCACCACCATCTCGGCGCAAAACGTGGCGGTATCCAACCCGAGTTGGATGAGCGGCTCGATGGAGATCAATCCGGCCCTGGCGATTACCTACAATCGGCTGTATATCCTGATCTTCGCCTTGCTGGTGTTCGCGGCCCTGCTGGCGGTGCTGAAACGGACGTCCTTGGGACTGCAGGTGCGCGCCGTCTCACAGAACCGTGCGATGGCCAAGGCGATGGGCATCCGCAGCGAGTGGGTCGATGCCATGACCTTCGGACTCGGCTCCGGCATTGCCGGGGTCGCCGGCGTGGCGCTGAGCCAGCTGACCAATGTCGGCCCCAATATGGGCCAGTCTTATATCATCGATTCCTTCATGGTGGTGGTCTTCGGCGGTGTCGCCAATCTCTGGGGCACCCTGGTCGGCGCCATGTCGCTGGGTGTGGCGAACAAGTTTCTCGAACCTTTCGCCGGCGCCGTCCTGGCCAAGATCCTGGTGCTGGTGTTTATTATTCTGTTCATCCAGAAGCGCCCACGGGGCCTGTTCCCGCAGAAGGGCCGGGCGGCGGAAGGTTGAGCATGCGCCTGTTCCCCAGTCTTTTGGATAACGACCGCGGCGGCCGGATCTTTATGGGTCTGTTAGGCGTCGTTTGTGTTCTGGTGCCGATATTCAATCTCGCTGTGCCCGAGACCTCACCGTTTCATATGTCCACCTACACGGTGACCCTGCTCGGCAAATATCTGACTTTCGCGCTACTCGCCTTGTCCGTGGATTTGATCTGGGGCTATTGCGGCATTCTCAGCCTGGGACACGGCGCCTTCTTCGCCCTCGGCGGTTACGCCATGGGTATGCATCTGATGCGGCAAATCGGCGAGCGCGGCGTCTATGGTCATCCGGTCCTGCCGGATTTCATGGTGTTTCTGAACTGGGAAAAGCTGCCGTGGTACTGGTATGGCTTCGACCAATTCTGGTTTGCCATGCTCATGGTCATGCTGGTGCCCGGGCTGCTGGCCCTGGTTTTCGGCTGGCTGGCGTTCCGTTCCCGGGTCACCGGGGTGTATCTGTCCATCATCACCCAGGCGCTGACCTTCGCCTTGATGCTGGCGTTCTTCCGTAACGAAATGGGTTTCGGCGGCAACAACGGGCTCACCGATTTCAAGGACATCCTCGGCTTCAATCTGCAATCCGACGGTACACGGATCGGCATTTTCCTGGCATCGGCGATTGCGCTGACGTTGGCGTACCTGGCCTGCCGCTACATCGTCGATTCGAAAATGGGGCGTGTAGTGAAAGCCGTCCGGGACGCGGAGGACCGTACCCGGTTTCTCGGCTACCGGGTGGAGCAGTACAAGCTGTGGCTGTTTGTTTTTTCCGCGGTGCTGGCGGGTATTGCCGGTGCGCTGTACGTACCCCAGGTCGGCATCATCAATCCCGGCGAATTTTCACCGATCAATTCCATCGAGCTGGTCATCTGGGTTGCCGTCGGCGGGCGCGGCACGCTCTATGGCGCCATCGCCGGCGCCCTGCTGGTCAATTACGGCAAGACCTATTTCACCGCCGCCATGCCGGAGGTGTGGCTGTTCGCCCTCGGACTTCTGTTCGTGCTGGTCACCCGCTTTCTGCCGGCCGGTATCGTCGGCCTGTTGCGCCGCCGCGGCGCCGAAGCGGCAACATGAAGACGCTGGAGAAGATGCGCGCAGCCATGCGGCGCGAGCGCAGTCTGCGCAGGATGGCGCCCGATATCGTCTACGATCCGGATCTGGATACCAGTCACGGTCCCATTCTTTATTTGGAAAATATCACTGTCAGTTTTGACGGATTCAAGGCGCTCAATGACCTGAATCTCTATATCGACGACGGCGAACTGCGCTGCATCATCGGCCCCAACGGAGCCGGCAAGACCACGATGATGGATGTCATCACCGGCAAGACCCGCCCGGATGCAGGCACGGTCTTCTTCGGCCAGACCATCGACCTGCTGCGTCTGAATGAACCGGAAATTGCCGCCGAAGGGATCGGGCGGAAGTTCCAGAAACCGACGGTTTTCGAACAACAGACCGTGCACGAGAATCTGGAACTCGCCATGCATGCCGACAAACGCGTATGGCCGACCCTGCGCGCGCGCCTCACCGGCGAGCAGCGCGATCGTATTGGCGAGGTGCTGGACATCATCGGTCTCACGGCGCAGTGCCAGTCCCGCGCCGGTCTGCTGTCCCATGGACAGAAGCAGTGGCTGGAGATCGGCATGCTGTTGATGCAAAACCCGCGCCTGTTGCTGGTCGACGAGCCGGTGGCCGGCATGACCGGGCACGAGACCGAACGCACCGCGGAGCTGCTCAATTCACTGGCCGGTCAGCATTCCGTGGTGGTAGTCGAACATGACATGGAATTCGTGCGATCCATTGCGCGCACGGTTACGGTGCTGCACGAAGGTAGCGTGCTTGCCGAGGGCGACATGAACGAGGTGCAGAATGATCCCAAGGTCATCGAGGTCTACCTGGGGGAATAGGCATGCTGCGCATCGAAAAGCTCAACCAGTTTTACGGCGAAAGCCATACCCTCTGGGATCTCGACCTCGACGTACCGCAGGGTTCCTGTACCTGCCTGATGGGCCGCAACGGCGTCGGCAAGACCACCCTGCTCAAATGCATCATGGGCCTGCTGCCGGTGAAGTCGGGCCGGATCGAGTTCGACAACACGGAAATCAGCGGTGCGCGGGCCGAGCGCCGGGCCCAGATCGGCGTCGCCTACGTCCCGCAAGGACGGGAAATCTTTTCCCAACTCACCGTGGAGGAAAATCTGCGCGTCGGGCTGATCGCCCGCCGCAACAGATCAAACAAGCTTCCGGAACGGGTGTTCGAATTGTTTCCGGTGCTGAAACAGATGCTGCAGCGGCGCGGCGGCGATCTGTCCGGCGGCCAGCAGCAACAACTGGCCATCGGCCGCGCGCTGGTACTGGAACCGAAGATGCTGATCCTGGACGAGCCCACGGAGGGCATTCAGCCCAATATCGTGCGCGAGATCGGCGATATCATCCGGCGTCTCAACCGTGAAGAGAATCTGACCGTGTTGTTGGTGGAACAGAAACTGGCCTTCGCACGCCGTGTGGCGGACAACTTCTGCCTGATGGAAAAAGGCCGTGCCGTCGCCGCCGGCCCCATGGCCTCGCTGGATGATGACCTGATACAACGTCATCTGGCGGTCTGATCCGTAATACCCTCGCCCCGCCTTCCCCAATCACGCCGCCTGAACCCGCGTCACCCGCGCAGGGATTACCGCCGCGCAATCTGCGTGGTCTGGCCCGGAACTTGCCGTGCGCTCTTGCGTTCCAGTGCACCCCGCCGGGGACCCGCTCAAGCGTCGGGCACCGGCGCCGATACCCGAAATACAGCGGGCATCTGTCGGTTAACCGGGGAGTGTCGGGCGATGGCGAAAAGAGTGGCAGGGGTAGTGCCTTGTATAATTGCTGTTCTGTCGGGCACCTGCTTCGGCGGCATGTCATCCAACAAGGATCATCAGCCGAGGACCTCCGACGCCTTGTTTTCCGCATCCACACCCGCCGCCATCGACTCGGTCTCCCGCGCCTGCCTCGCCTGCCATGACGGAGGCACCGCACAGGACGTCGCAATCGTGGCACCCGGCCCGAGCAGCGCAGTCGTCGGCCATACCAGGGTCAGCCATCCTGTCGGTATGTACTACGACGATTCCTTGCGGCGGGACCCGACCGGATATCGTCCCGTGGCTCTGCTCAATGCCGGGACGCGACTCGTCAACGGCAGGGTATCCTGCGCCTCATGCCACGAACTTGGTGCTCACGCAGAAAATGACAACCGCGTCGAGACGGGCAATGACTGCATGATACGTATACAGGATTCACCCGGACCACAGGCCGCGGGCCGCTGTACTGCCTGCCACGTCATGTAAGCGCCGCGGCGGCAGGCGAGAAATCGATCAGGTCGAATGTTGAGCGACGTAATCGGAGAGGGCCTGCGGGTCGAGCACCAGCATGCGTTTGCGATGTAGCTCCAACCAGCCGCGGCGTGCAAATTCGTTCAATTGACGGCTGACTACCACGCGCACGGAACCGAGATGGATGGCAAGTTTCTCGTGGGTGACATCCACCTCGCCTTCGCCGTTGACGTTATCGAGCAGAAATTTCGCGATGCGCACGTCGAGCCGATCAAAGGCCATCTCCCGCACCAGCAGGATCAAGTCCTGCAGCCGTTTGGAATATTCCGCGAACACGAAGTCACGGAAGCCTTCCGACGCCCGCAACGCCTCGTTGAATTTTTCCGCCGGCAACGCCATGGCGTACACGTCGCTTTCGGTGATAGCTTCCGCCGGATATTCGCTGTGCGACAACAGGCAGGTCGTGGTCACGACACAGGTCTCGCCGCGCGCGACATGGTACAGGGTGATGGCGCGCCCCGAATCCGAGACCTGCTGCACCCGCACCCGTCCGGCGATGCAAAAGAGATAGTTCGCAGCCGGATCACCGACCTTGAACACCATTGAACCCTTGGGAACATGAGCCGATTGAGCGGTGCGCGCGATCTCCTGCCACACGGGATCCTTCACCGCCGCCAGCTCGGGAAATGCGTTTAGCCAATCCGAGCCTACGTCTTCACGACGCTCTGTCATTCGCTCCTCCGATTCTCGTTATAAGTGTAACGCGCCGCGCGCGCTCGAAGGCCGGCGCGTCTACTGCCGTTTTGCATCCTGCGGAACATTTCGGCGCCACCCGGGTGCGAATACGGACGATTGTCGACTTGTGGCGTCGGCCAACGATTCCTGAGAGCCCCCAACCGCCTCGAGGATAAGGACCTCTTCAATATAGGCCATTAGAGCATCCACCGCTGTGTCGCTCAACACATGTTTCCAGGCCGGCATGGAACTGCCGGGAATACCATTTTCAATCGCGCCTCGCAGCGACACGCGATCCATAGCCGTTAATCCCGTTAACTGTGTGAGGTTACGCGGTCGCGGTTCGAGAAAACTGCCGATCCAGTTACGGCCGGTGCCGTCCCGCGCATGACAAAACGCGCAGTTGTTCTGGAATATCATTTCGCCCGCGCGCGCCTGCGAGCTTACTCCGGTCATCGCCGGCGCCCGCTCGTGTCGCAGATACGGTGATGCGGACGACACGGTATCGACTTGCGTGATCGGTGGATTGCGCGGGAACGACACGGCGCGGGGCTCGAACATCAGTGGTCCATCCGCTCCCGTGCCGTGGTCGTGACAGCTGATGCAGGCATCGAGATACAGTTGCCGGCCGGCCCGCTGGGCGGGATCGAGCGTTCGCACATCGGTGCTTAGCGACAGCGCCCCCGTGACAAAGGGAAATGCCGGACGATAGCGTTCGTGATCGGGCCAACCGTTTTCCGCGCTATGGTAACGGCGGTCCGATCGCATCGATCCCATGAAACTACCGCGCACATAGGTCACCACCGCACGAATCTCGTCCGCACTCAACACATTCGCAAAGCCCACCATGGCGGTGCCCGCACGTCCATGCGTCACTGCATCGATCATGCGTTGTTCGCTCAGGTTTGCGGGTGCGGTGCGGGTAAAGTCACGCGGCGGCGGAGTCAGATAGGTGCTGGCGAGGGTACGGGCGTCACCGGCGTAGCCATGACACTGGTAGCAATAAAATTCATATGCCTCGCGTCCCGGCCCCGGCGACTGCTCCGCCGCCAGAACGGGTAGCGGCGACAGCTGCGCAAAAAGCAGCACGCCGACGGCGATAGCGGTCACCGTCCGACCGCGCATGCCAGGAGCATACTTCCTCACGCGCAGGGCACAAAGAGCGACAAGACAGGAACGCAAACCGATCGGGGCGAAATCAGAGCCCCTTGAAACGGGCGACGCCACCGTAACTGCCGACCCAAAGGCTGCCGTCGGCGCCGGTGGCAATGGAAAACACGATATTGGAGAACAGCCCGTCCGCTGTGGTGAAGTTGGCATACGACCCATCCGCCGCGCGGCGCGCGAGTCCGTTGCTGGTGCCCACCCACAAACGCCCGGCCGGATCTCGATGGAGGCTAAAGACGTGATTGCCCGGCAGCCCGTCCCGGGTGGTGAAATGACTCCAGCTTTGGCCGTCGAAGCGCGCCAGCCCGCCACCCCAGGTACCGCACCAGACGATGCCGTCCGCATCCACGTGCAGTGCGACGATATAATTCGGATTGTAGGCCACGTCCACCTTCTGCAAACCCATCTCCTGCTTCTGGCGCGCGTGGTGGTCGGAGTACTCTGCCGGGTCATGGCGAAACTGAATCTCGTCGCGCACTTTTTCGTAGGGCGCGCCGAGGCCGTCCTCATGCTGCCAATTGGTCCACTTTTCATCCTTGAAGCGTGCTAATCCTCCTTCGGTCGCCATCCAGATGGTGCCATCCGAGCTCTCATCCAGGGCGTAGACCCAATCGTTGGGCAGGCCGCCGGCGGTATTCGCAACCGTATAGGTCTCCCATTTCGATACGTCATCCAGGGCGCCGCCGCGCACCCGGTTGGCGCCGGACCAGGTGGCGATCCAGATGTCACCGTTACGCGCTACCAGTACGTCATAGACAAAGGCATCTGCCAGTCCTTCGGGAATATTGTAAATCGCCCAGTCTTTTTCGCCGTCGCCCCGCACCGCAAGGCCGCCGCCGTAGGTACCCACCGCCAGCCGTTCGCCCAACTTACTCAAATGAAATATGCCGTTGGCCAACAGGCCGCTGCGCGTGTCGAGCACCGTGTAGTCGTCCGTGCCGGTGTCATAACGTACGACGCCGCCGGAAGTGCCCACCCAGACCAGATCACCGTCCGGCAGCAGGCTTTTCACATTGCGATTGCCGACGCGAAAGTGGCTGAAACGAAAGCGTGGCTGATCCGCTTCGGCGCCCGATGCCGGTGCCGGTACCGACGTCGTCGCGGCGGGTGCGGTCGGCGCAATCGCGTCCGCCTGCGCCGCGCTGTCGGTGGCGACCTGCGCGTCGCGGGTCGCACCGTGTTCGAGACCAAGATAGTACGCGGCGGCGGCCATCATCACGGCGAGGACACCGGCCAAGACGAACTTCAAACTGTTTGCCATAACGCTCTCACATTAATTATTTTGAGTTATGCCGCAGCCGCGTGACGCCGCGCTTGGTGCCGACCCAGACATCACCGTTGGCCTGTGTCGCGATCGCATAGACATGGTTTTCGAGCAGCCCACTGCTGCGATCAAAGGTCCGCCAATGCTTGCCGTCGTAACGAGACAGGCCCTTGTTCGTGCCGAACCAGAACACGCCCTCGGCATCGCGGGCGATAGAATAGACGATATTTCCGGCCAGCCCGTCTCGGCTGGTGAGATTGTGCCACTGCGTACCGTCGTAACGCGCCACGCCGCCGCCCCAGGTGCCCGCCCAAACGGTATCCGCCGCGTCGACATGGACCGAGAAAACATAATTCGGGTTGTAGGACTCATTGCCCTCGCTCAGGACCGTGAGATCATCGCGGCGCCGGGTGCCGAGGCCGGTATTCGTACTGGGCGACAGCCCGGCGACGTTGGGCGCACCCAGACCGTCGGCATGGGTCCAGTGGGTCCAGCGCCCGCGATCAAGCATGGTGATGCCGCCCTCGGTACCGAACCAAACCCGGTCATTCGAATCCACGGCGATACCGTAGACCCACTCATTGATCAGTTCCTTCAGGTAGGTGGTAAATTCGAGCGTTGCCAGGTCGACTGCGTTGACCCCGGCCCAAGTGCCGATCCAGAACGGACCTTCGGCCTGCTCGGCGAAGGCGTAGACCCAGTAGTCCGCCAGGCCGTGCATGGGAAAGAAGACCTTCCATTCGTCGTCGCGATAGCGGGACACGCCGCCGGCATTGGTACCGAACCACTTGTACCCGTGACTGTCGATGCCGATGGCGAAGACATATTCATTGGCCAACGGATCGTCGCGGGTGAACGTATTGCGTACATCGGTAGTGTTGAGATCGATTTCCATCACGCCCACCGACGTGCCCACCCAAAGCGCATCGTGGGCGGGCTCCAGCGCCAGCGACCGCACGTAGACCTCGTCACCGACCGCGAAATTTTCCGGCACGTAATCGACATCCCGCGCCGCGGTTTCGGTTGTATCCCTGGATTCTTCAGGGACCGGCGATTCGCCGTCGGAACATGCGCTCAACACTAACGCGATAATCGCGACGATGGGCAAAGCGAGCAGACGTCCTACCATGTCAGTGTTCTTATATAGGCAATTACATCGAGAATCTCTTCATCCTTGAGTACGCCATTGAACCCCGGCATGACGCCGGCGCCGTCGCGGATGCTTTGCAACAGCGCAGTGTCCGGCCGGGTCAAACGTTCCCCCTGCTGGAAATTCGGGGCCCCCGGCAGCGTGCCGCGCCCGTCACTACCGTGACATTGGGCACAGTGTTGCGTGAATTTGTTTTGTCCATTGAACACATCCGCGGAATTTGCCGGACCCGCAGCAACAAGCATGCAGAACACGAGGAACAGGGGTCCCGACGATCTGTGCCCGGTTCGTCGCAAGCCGATCATCGCGCCGTAATCCGTGCCTGCCAGCGGTCGGCGATCGCCGGTTGCGCCGGCACACCGGGCCGTCCCTCGCGATAGATCGCGACCAGTCGGCGCATGGCCCAGACTTCCCCCTTCTCCGCCGCCCGCTCCAGCCAGACCACGGCCTGCGCCGTATCCGGGTCGAGACCCAACTGACCCTTCTCGTAGGCCGTCGACAACATTTTGATGGCGCCGCTGTGCCCCTGCTCGGCGGCGCGGGTCACCCAATCACGGGCGGCCAGATGATCTTTGGTCACGCCTTCGCCGGCAGCCAATGCGCCGGCGTAAGCGAACTGTCCGTCGGCCAGGCCCTGTTCGGCGGCCGCCCGATACCAACGTACCGACTCTTCGTTACGTTCCGCGGCGTCCAGGATCTGCCCCAGGCGTACCTGCGCCGGCGCGTGCCCCTGTTTAGCGGCACGCCGAAAATGTTGTGTCGCCGCGACCACATCGCCATCGGCATAGGCCTTGACGCCTTGTGCCATTTCCTGCGCCGGATCCGCGAACGCAGTGACTGCGGTCATGACCAGCAATGCCGTGAGCACTCTGCGGCATGCCGACCTGAATCGATAGCTAGTTTTGTTCACGTATCGACACCTCGTCGTTCTGAATGAATTCGGTAAACACAAATTCCGCCACGTCCGCGATCTGTTGATCGTCCAGGACCTTGCTCCAGGCCGGCATCTCCCGCCCCCGCACCCCCATGGCAATGGATTGTGTCAACGCCCGGCGATCGAAACGCGTACGCGACGCGTCGCTGAGGAAATTGACCGGTTTGGGGAAAATAAAATACGCCCGCGGTCCCGCGCCATCACCGCGGGCGCCGTGGCAGGTGGCGCAGTTCTGCAGATAGAACGCCTTGCCGCGCATGCGGTCGCCGACGGAATCGCCGACGACCTCCGCGGTCACGGCGGCAGCCGGCTCCGGTGCCGTCTGCGACCCGGACGCGGCCGCACCAGCCATGAATTTGGCGCGCACGAAATCCACCACCGCGGCGATATCCGGTTCGCTCAACTGCCGCGCGAACGCCGGCATCGGCGTACCCGGCACGCCCTTCGCGACTGCGGCGATCATGCGTTCCCGTGTCAACTCTGTACGCGAACCCGACGCGGTAAAATCCCGCGGCGGCGATTTCAGACCGGTGCGGCCCCACACCGCGCCGGCGCCCCGGTCGCCGTGACACACGGAACAGGAGCCGTGATAAATCTCCCGGCCGCGCGCATTTTCGCCGGCGACGCCGACGCCCATGAATTCGCGCCGCACGTAATCGACGATGGCCTCGACCTGGTCCTGCGATAGTCGCGATCCCCATGCCGCCATTGCCGTGCCCGGTACGCCGTCGCGCACCGCGGCGACCATGCGCTCGCGCGTCAGTTCGGTGCGCACACCCGCCGCCGAAAAGTCCCGCGGCGGCGGCTTCAGGCCCAGGCGCGCATGCGACGCGCCGTCACCGCGCTCGCCGTGACACACCGAGCAGTAGTCCTGATACAGACGCGCAGCGGAAGACTCCGCCGCCGAAACCGGCGATGAAATTATCATATAGAAGAGCCCTGCCGCGATCATAAGGCAGATTGTTGCGTTCGGCGTGTCGTCCGAAGCCAGTTGCATTTTTATGTAACCTAAGTCACCAACGGCGAATCGCGTAACTTCTTATCATTGCGTTATCGTAAACGAAGCGCAAGTCTTCGGGAATTTTATTTATTTCGTTTTTCCGGTGGCGACTGCCAATCTCGATACAGAACGATTAACAAACCTTCTCTCGCCGATGCCATGCAAATGAAAAAGCTGCTTACGATATTTTTTCTTATTCCACTACTCTATGCCTGTGCCGCTCCGCCGGAGGCCCCACCCCCCAAGGTCGATCTGGTTTTTCCGCCGCCACCCGAGCAACCGCGTTTCTATTTCGAGAACAGCCTCATCAGCAGTGCTCAGATTTATCGCGAAGACAAGGACAAACGCCTGCGGCGGCTGCTGACCGGCGAAACCGAACAAGGGGTGGGCTTCTCCAAACCCTTCGATGTCGCCGCTTGCGGTGGGCGCATCTATGTCAGCGACAGTGTGCGCCGCGTGGTGATGGCCTTCGATGTGCCGGGCGCGCGCTATTTCGAGATTGGCGTCGACGAGCCCGGCGCATTGATCAAGCCGCTCGGAGTAAACACCGATGCCGACTGCAATCTTTACGTAGTGGACGCCACCGCCAAGCGGATCAACGTCTATGCTCCCGACGGCCAGTTCCAGTACGCAGTCGGCGGACAGGCCCTGTTCGAGCGCGCCTCGCACGTCGCGGCAAGCAGCAAGACCGGGCGCATCTTCGTCGTCGATACCGGCGCCGTCACCGGCTCGGCACACCGTATCCGTGTCTTCGCCATGCAGACCGGCGAGCACCTGTTCGACATCGGTAAACGCGGCCGGGAACCGGGCGCCCTCAATCTGCCGCGGGATATCGAAATCGGGCACGACGGTCTGGTGTATGTGGTGGACGGCGGTAACTTTCGCATACAGGTGTTCGAACAGGACGGTCGTTTCGTCAAGTCCTTCGGCAGCGTCGGCCGCCAGTTCGGTCAGTTTGCGCGACCCAAGGGCATCGCTGCGGACGCAAACGGCAATCTGTATGTGAGCGACGCGTCGCATGGCAATTTTCAGATTTTCGACAACGAGGGCCGCCTATTGTTGTTTATCGGCGACCGCAAGGCCACGGACGGGCCCGCCAAGTACATGCTGCCGGCGGGCATCGATGTGGATGGAGACGGTCGCGTGTACATGGTCGACCAATTCTTCCGCAAGGTAGATATCTATCGGCCGGCCGCATTGGCAAAGACCGGAGGCGCCCTGGGCGCCTGGTATGCGGCTACCGATAACGCGACCGCCGCAGTGAAATAGCGGCCATCATTAACTTTGCCGTTCAAGGCGACGCAATCCGCGTCGCATCGAATACCACGGGATAGTTCTTCATCTTCCGTAACGTAACCCAGGTTACGTTACGCATCGCTTTGTTTGTGTAACCAAGGTTACACAAACAATGTAACCAAAGTTACGCATTGCCCATTACTTACACAGCGTAAGGTTACCTTAGTTGCCAAGAATGCAATCTTGCTCAAATTCATCGACGCAAGTTTGATATAGATCAAAGTTGCAACGACGGCTATCTAATTCACTGGCATCCGGTCGAAGTTGATCACGCCAATCGTAACGGCGTTACACAAGACACTGGCACACATCCAGTACGGAGGATACAAAATGAGCGCGCTTGCGGTGAGATCCATCAGGCATTATCAGTTCGGTATTTTTGTCGTCAGCTTATTGCTGACCCCCATGGCGTTCGCGCAAATCGACGGCAGCCGGCACGATCTGGCCACCGGCGGCGCGGACAACGACGAGGTCTGTGTGTACTGTCACACACCCCACGGCGCCGCGAACACCGCCAGCGCGCCCCTATGGAACAAGCCCTTCTCCACCGCGACTTACACACGCTACTCCTCGTTGAACACCTCGACCCTGGAAGGTACCGAGGCCGCGGTCGGTTCCGTGTCCCTCGCCTGCCTGTCCTGCCATGACGGCACCCAGGCCATGGATTCGGTGATCAACGCGCCGACCGTCAATACGGGACAACACAACTACACTGCCGGCGGCGCGGCGATGGGTGCGCTGGGCTTCATGAGCGGCACACCAGTGCCGAACCTGGAAACCGATCTGTCGGACGATCACCCCATCAGTATTCAATATGCGGCCGGCTCGTCCGACAACGCCACCATCCCCTATGACGCAAGTTACGGAGATGCCATCGCCGACTTCAAGGATCCGGACTTCAACACCTTGCAGACGGATTTGATCAACGGCACGCGCTACTGGTGGATCGATACCGCCGGCGGCAACCCGGGTGCGCGGGACAAGACCGACGTCATTCTCTACACCCGCAACGAACCGGCCACCGGCGGTCTGGGTGACCTGCAGCCGTTCGTCGAGTGCGGCAGCTGCCATGACCCGCATAGCACGACCAACACGCCGTTCCTGCGGGTTTCGAATGCCAACAGTGGTGTGTGCCTGGCCTGCCACGACAAGTAAAACCGGCGCACCGTACTCATTGCCATCCCCCCGGCCGACACGGGCGCATTCCGTGCTCGGCCATTTTTTTATCCGGCGCCGCACTATCCGCCAGCGCCAACAACGACTCCGCAGGGACGCGGACGGGAAGAAATCAGCATGATGAAACAACAGAAAGACTCCGCCAACACCTCCTTCTTCAGATTCTATTTTTCGACGTTCGTGGCCGCCGCTGCTGCTCTGTGCATCGGACTGCCCGCCGCCGCGACCGATGCGGACACCGAGGCGACGCCACTGTTCGCCCAGGTCGGTCCTACGACCATCGACCTCGGTGATTTCCAGATGGAATTGCGCCACGCCGTTCGCAGTCGCTACTACCATGGTCAGCCACCGGCGAACGAGATCGCCGACTTCTATCGTAAGGTGGCGGACAACCTGGTGGCGCGCACCCTGCTGGCCCAGGAGGCGGCGCGGCGGAACATCAAACCGGACGCCGAGAAGATCGGTAAGGAATTGACCGCGATCGAACGGCGCTTCGGCAAGAATCCCAACTGGGCGAAGGAACGCACGCGCATGCTGCCTGCGTTGGAAAAACGACTGGCACAACATGACATCGTGCGCCAACTGGAGCAATCGGTGCGCGATGTCCCGGCACCGGGCGACGAAGCGACGCGGGACTTCTACCGACAGAACCCGGATCTGTTCACCGAACCCGAGCGCAGCCGATTGTCGGTGATCCTGTTGCGCGTGGATCCCTCGGCGCCGGCGGCATCGTGGCAGGGGGCACGCGACGAGGCGGCCGGCCTGTTCACGCGGCTGCAGGCGGGCGCCGATTTCGCGGAACTGGCACGACTTCACTCCGGCGACGCGTCCGCCGCACAGGGTGGCGACATGGGCTACGTGCATCAGGGCATGCTCACCAAACCGGCCCAGGAGGCAGTGGACGAACTCGAGGTCGGTCAGCTTTCGGAGCCGATCAGAGTGCTGGAAGGGGTGGCACTGTTCCGCCTCGACGAGCGCACCGCGAAACAGCTGCGCGCCTTCGACACAGTACGCGAGCGTGCCGCCGCCCTGTGGCGTCGGCAACAAGGCAACGCGGAATGGACGGACCTGATCGCTCAGCTGCGCAAGACCACACCGATTCGAATCGAGGAGAAATATCTGTCGCCGCCACCGCAGGAAACGCAACTGGGTACGGCGACTGAACAGACGGAGGTGGCAGGCTGAACTGTCGCGCCTAGCCGCGCGCCTACATGACCAGACGCTTACGACCGTTTCTGACTATTGTCGGCATTATTGTGACAACCCACGTCGTTGCCATGCGAGTGACTGCTGCAATACCGGTGAATTGGGGGGGCTACATCGGTTACGAGGCCCGCCATGAGTCGGGGGATCAATCGCCCGACCGTCTGCAACAGATCTTCACCTACCGGGTCGGCGCGGCGACCTATCTGTACCGGCCCTGGATCGCCTTGCTGAACGGCGGTCTGGGTTTTTCTCTGGCGCGCACGTCGTCCGACACCGCGCCCTCGCAGGACACGACAATCGTCACCGGCAACATGGATCTGCGGCTATTTCCACGCAGCCGCTTTCCGTTGCATGCCTACTATGCGCGCACGGACAGTCGGGTCGACGGTGAGCCGACGATTACCGACATCACGACGACCCGCTTTGGCATGATCCAGAACGTCAGCCACAAGGGCGCCCAATATCGATTTCGCCTGGAACGCGTGGAGCGTGACGAAGTTCGCTCGTTGACCGCCGATGAAGAGGACGTCACCGACATCGTGGAACTGTCAGCGTCGCGTACTCTGGGGCAGCACAGTTTTCAGCTCGATTCCTATTTCAACGAGATCACCCGCAGCGTCACCGATCAGGAAAAACAGCGCGCAGCCTTCCTGCTCATGCACCGCTACCGGCCGAGTTCCGACCTGACTACCGAGACGCGGCTAAACCTCATCCGCAATCGTGACAGCGCACTGAGTACGGCGAGCCGATTCGACACGAGGATCAATCAGTTGACCAGCCTGGCGACGTGGCGACCGAAAACGGAACGCCCCCTGCTGGTCACCGGCAACCTGCGCCTCGAAGACAGCAGCAGCGGACCGCCCGACCGGCTGCGGGAACGGCAATCCATGGTCGCGACCGGCGGGGCAACCTATGAATGGAACCCCCAGCTGCAACTGCGCGCCGCGGCGAGTGTGATCACCTTCGACAGCGACGACGACAGTCAGCTGATCACCTCGCAACTGGTGGGCGCCAACTACACCTCCCGCACCCGGGCGCTCGGTGCCTACCAATACCGTTGGTTCGGATCCGCCGACCTGCGGCATGAAACCGACGACCGGGAAGCGGACAATCGTGTCGAATGGAACACGCGTCTCGGGCACCGCATCGCGCGCTCATTCAATCTTGCGTCAAACCGGCAGGCCAATATCAGCGCCACCCAGACAATCGGCACCCGGGACAACGGCCGCGACTTGACGACCCAGGAGGCCACCCACTCGATCACCGGCACCCTGCGCAAACGTGACAAGGGCGTCACCACATTGTTACGCGCGACCGCGCGCGATTTACGGGTCACCGGGGATGAAGAAAGGGAGTTTCAGCTCGTGAATCTACAGGCCTCGCGCGAGCACCGGCTCGACCGCTACCAGAGCCTGATCGGCAACGCCACGGTGCAGGCGAGCCGGGACTCCAACAGCGGCGGCACCGATAACGATTGGCAAACCACCTCCAGCGCGGAGCTCACCTATCGTCATCGTCAACTATTCAACGTACCGCGGCTGAACTTCACCTCGGACCTCGAATACATCAGCGAAACCCTGAACGTCGCCGTCGACCGATTCGACGAGCGCGAGAGCCTGGTCTGGGATAACCGCATCGAGTATGCGATCGGCCGTCTGTTCGTGAGTGCGAACGGCAGCGTGATCGAGGCCAACGGCCGGCAAAGGACCTTGTTGATGTTTCAGGTGCAACGCAATTTCGGGCGTCTTTGAAGTGACAACCAACGACTGGAGTCTGGTTTAAATGTCATCTGGAAACCGGTTTTTCAATTACCGCAGGCCTTGCGCCGGCCTGACCCTGGCCCTCATGATCTTGGGCCTCACCCTCGCATCCGATGACAGTCGCGCCGAATACGGCGACATTGTCATCAACAACTTTTCCGAACAGGCCGGGATGGCACCGGTGATCTTTCCGCATTGGTTTCATCGCATTCGTTATCGCTGCAAGGTCTGTCACGGCGACCTCGGCTTTCAATTCCAGGCCGGCGGCAACAAGATCGACATGCTCAAGATTATCGAAGGGGAATATTGCGGCGCCTGCCATAACGGCGAAGTCGCCTGGCCGGTGGACAACTGCAACCTGTGTCATTCAGGCAAACCGGGAACACCCACCCAGGTGCATGAGAGCACATTGCAGAAGTTACTGGTGCCCGCCGGCGGTACCGGAAGTACCCAGGGGGCGACGAAGAAATGAACCCGACCGCGCGCCGCATAGCACTTTCCCTGTTACTGGGCAGTCTTCCGGTCCTGGGCGCGCTCGACCTGCCGTCCGTGCATGCCGGAGACCCCAATGCCTTCAATCGACTCATGAAGCCGGCCTCGAAGCGTAACCCGCCACCGGCCCAGGACGGCATACACGACCCCAAGAACGCGGGTACCGCCTTGCTGCAGAAGCCGCGCGAGGCCTTCGCCGGTCTGCCCAAGGGCCGCGGCGGTAATTACATCGATTGGGCCAAGGCGCTGAACGACGGCAAAATCGCGCCGCGTTATGACAAGATCAAACTGGACGCCAAGCCGATTTTGATGGATCTCAACATCGTGCGCGAGGTGAAGGGTTCGATGCCGGACGTCGTCTACCCCCATAAACAACACACCGAGTGGCTGGACTGCGCCAATTGTCATCCGGCCATTTTCATTCCCAAGAAGGGCGCCAATCAGATGAGCATGGCGCAGATCATTCTCGGCGAGAAGTGCGGGGTGTGCCACGGCAAGGTCGCATTTCCGGTGTCCGACTGTCGCCGATGTCATTCCGGTACCAAGAGCGAGAAGACCGCCGCGAAAAATGCACCGCCTCCATCAGCGCCCGCCGCGAAGCCATGATCCCTATCCAGTCCCACGCCGGTCTCGTAGCGCTGCTCCTGCTGTCGGGAATGCTCAGCCACTCGTTCGTGCTCGCCCAGGAGACCGGAGCGGAGCCGGCGGAGGTCATCGGCCAGACGCGCGACGAAATGCTGGTTCACAAATCCCGGCTGGTGCGGACCCTGCTGGAGGACTCCGCTGTCCAGGCGCGCGTTGCCACCAGCACCGACCGCATCGCCCACGAGCACTGGCGGATGGCCCATGAAGTTCACGAGCGCGCCAGCACGGCGTTATCGCAGGGGTTGTACTCCGAGGCGCAGACACTGCTGGCGGACGCATTGGGGCACATCCACAGCGCGGCAACCCGCACCGTCGACGCGTCCCGCAACCTGGCGATCGCCGCGGAGGAATACCCGGTACTCGAAGAGCGCGTCAAAAGTTATGCATCCGTGTTGAAACACATCGTCACCACGGAAGGCGCCTCCGCCTATCGGCTGGTGGACACTGCGGAACTCGACCGCCTGCGGCGGGCGGCAAGGGCGTATGCCTCACAGAGTCAGTGGCTAAAGGCGAACGAACTGTTACAACAGGCGGTTCGACAGCTGGAAGCGGCGTTGCTCGAAGTGCGGGACAAGGAAACCGTCGTGCACCGACTGGACTTTCGTGACGACAGCGAGGAATTCGCCTACGAACTTCAGCGTAACGACAGTTACGCCAAACTCGTCTGGGTCTTTCCCGACACTGCCGGCGCGCAGTCATCCGGAGCAGCACCGGACACACTCATCACGCGGAACGACGAATACCGGAGTCAGGCGCAGGCCCTGGCAAAACTCGGACGTCATCGCGATGCCATCCGGCATCTGGAGACGGCGACCCAACAACTGATACATCGACTACGGCAGCGCGGCATGCTGGTCATCGACGATACAAGGTAGGACGTATGCGCACGAAACGGTACCGAACCTTCAATCGAACACTGATTCGAAACTCCTTGTTGGTGCTGACGTTGTGCGCGGTATCCGGTACCGCCGTTACCGCGGATACCGGCGCCGGTAACGGGGTCGCGACCCGCGTCGAGTCGGTCGCCCGGCTCCTGCAACACTCGTCCGCCGCCCGCATCATCAACGGCAGCGGCAATGACTCGGCGCGCGACCTGCACGCACAAGCGGTGGCGGCCCACAAACAGGCGCGAACAGCCTACCAACAAGGCGACATGGCCGCGGCGGAAAAGCATCTGAATGTGGCGACACAACTCATGTTTCGCGCCGCCCGCGAAGCGGACGGCGCCGCGGTGTCACAGGACAAGCAACGGCAGGATCTTCGGCGTCGCGACGAGAGCCTGGAAGCGCTCTTGACGGCTTACCAGCGCATCCGCAAGGAGAAGTCCCTCGCCAAGGACGCGGCGCTGGGGCAACAAGTCGCCCAGCTGCGCGCCCGGGCCCATGATCTCGAGACGCAGGGGAATATCGAAGCGGCGCGCGGCGCGCTCGATGAGGCCTACGTCAAGACCAAGGCCGCCATCGAGAACCAGCGGTCAGGCGATACGCTGGTGCGCAGACTCGAATTCGCCGATGCGGCAGACGAGTACCGGTACGAAATCGATCGTAACGATACCCACCGGATGTTGATCAAGGTATTGATCGGCGCGAAACCCGCGCCTGGCGCCGCGCCCGACGCCGGCGACTTCATTGCCAAGGCTGACGCCCTGCGCGCAGCCGCTGAGCGGATGGCCGGAAAGGGAGAATTCGAGCGGGCAATCGAAAAACTCGAGGCCTCCACCGGCCAACTGGTGCGCGCGATTCGTGCCGCCGGCATATATATCCCGGGGTAGTCACCGCATGACATACGGCGCTTGTGATGTACTAAACATATCAGTCCGGCGCATCCTGCTGACGTTGACGCTGACCTTGTGCACGGCCTGGACCCACGCGGGGGAATGGAAATCCCTGCTGGAGGATGGCATCCACGATCCTGCCGGCCCGGCGATCGGCATTCTGCAGCAACCCGCCGAGGCCCTTGGAATCCTGCCGCCGGATGTCACCGGTAACAAGGTGCGCTGGCGCAAGGCGCTGGAGGACGGTTATATCAATCCGCGCGCCAGCCTGGCACCGGATACCAGGATTCGGCAACTGGATACGAATATTCTGATGCGCAATACCGGCGACCTGCCCTATGTGTTATTCCCGCACAAGCCGCACACGGAATGGCTGGACTGCTCAAACTGTCACGAGCGCATCTTCAAGTCCAAGACCGGCGCGACGCCCATGACCATGCTGGCAATCCTGAACGGGCAGTATTGCGGCCAGTGTCATGGTGCGGTCGCCTTTCCCTTGACCGAATGCGGGCGTTGTCACAGCGTACCTGCGACCGAGGCCGGCAATGCCGCGAGTGTCCGCTAGGCCGGCGCGGCGCGGGCGATGGAGCGCATTCGTCGCCCTTGTACTCGTAGCGGTTATGGCCGACGATCTCGGCGCGGAGTATGCGGATGTGGTTTTGAACAAGCGCGCGGAACGCGAAGGCATGCGGCCGGTGGTGTTTCCGCACTGGTTCCATCGCATTCGCTTTCGTTGCAAGGTCTGCCACTCCGAACTCGGCTTCGAAATGCGCGCCGGCGCCAATGACGTTACCATGGACGAAATCACGCAGGGCAAGTTTTGCGGCATGTGCCACAACGACGAAATCGCCTGGGGCGTGGACAATTGTGATTTGTGCCATTCCGGCCGGCCGGGGCTGCGCAGCGGCATCTACGGCGGCCACCAAACGCTCGGACCCGGGCGCTGGTAGTTCCGAACGTACGCAGAACGATGCAGGGCAACAACACCACCGGAAAGCATAATCGATGCGGCCACTGGCTGGCGTCTCTGTGCTGCCTACCCATTCTGTGTGCGTGCGGACCGGCGCCGCTCACGGTCGCGACCGCCATGGATCAACGGCCCGGCGCGTCCGCCTGCCGCGACATTACGGACCCCGCAATCCTGCGGCGGCTGCGCACCTACGACGGTGGTTTTCCCGGGATCGATCTGCCGACGCCCGGCGCGGATCGTCGCCGGATCGTGTTGCGTCGGCCCGTGGCGGTGACCGCCCGCGGGCCGGATATTTTTGTTGCCGACGCCGACCTGAATATGATTGCGCGCCTGGACCGGGACACCGGACATGCGTCCGCATTCGTGATACTGGAAGACCGGGCACGAGTCGCCGACTTGTACCTGTCGCGGGACCTGCGACTCTACGCCGCCTTCGCCGAACGCGGCGCGGTACACGTCTATACACGCGACGGCCGCCTGGAAACCACGATTCAGGACCGCCGCGTACTGCACCGGCCACGCGCCGTACTTGCCGACGAGGCCGGCGGAACGGTTGCGATCGCGGACGCATTGAGTGGACTGATTCTGGGTTTCAACGACCTGGGCGGCTACATGGGCGCACTAAACACGCCTCAGGGCGCATCAAACCGCAACTACGATGTCACCGCCATGGCGCGACATAATGATAGTATCGTTATCATAGATCGTAGCGCCCCGGCCCTTTTCCGGTTGCACGGTGGTGCCGGCAGCCACGGGTTCCGTCACGAGGCGATGGATATGCCGGGCGCGCTGGCCGTGGATGTGTTCGGACGCATGCTCGTCGGTGATGAATTCGATGGTCAGATTGAATTGTTCTACCGCGACGAATATCTTGGCCCGGCGCGGGAGGTTGGCGGCCAAACCGTTCGCTTCGGCGATCTCGCCGACCTCTGGACGGATGGGGTTTTGTTGTACGTCGCCGATGCGCTCGACGCACGCTTGCACTCGTTCGAAATAGCGCCCCCATGCGAACCCTAACCGTCATTTTCATCATCATATTCGTGCCCGGTTGCGCGTCGACACCGACTGCCATGCAGTTCACGCTAAACGGTGATGATCAGCCGGCCACGGTCTGGCCGCCCCTGCCCGAGGTTCCACGCCTGATGTACGCCGGCAAACTGACCGGCGAAGAGAACTTCCGCCCCGACACGGCCCCCGATCAGGACGGATTGAGCAAGTTCCTGCGCTGGGTCGTCGGTCTCGGTCAGGGCACGCGCAAACCTCAGGTACTGCAACGCCCGACCATGGGCGCAGTCGGGGACGACGGGCGTATTTACGTAGCGGATGCGAGCCGTCAGGCGGTATGGGTCTTCGACCGGGCCGCCGGCCGCCTGCAACTGTGGAGCAATGCGACATCGCTGATTCCTTTCGTCGCGCCAGCCGGCATCGCAATCAGCGGCGCCGGGCAGGTGCTGGTGGCCGATGCCGAACTGCGGGCGGTGTATCGTCTCGATGCCGACGGCGAACCCGTCGGCGTCCTCGGCGAAGGTCTGCTGGGTCGCCCTACCGGCGTGGCGCATGATACGGCGACCGGCCGCACCTATGTCGCCGACACCCAGGGACACGACATCAAAATGTTCAATGCCGACGGCTCGCTCGCGCGGACCATCGGACGTCGCGGGACCGGCATGGGCGAATTCAATGCGCCCTCGCACATCGCCGTGGTCGCGGGCAAACTGTACGTCAGCGACACGCTGAATGCGCGAGTGCAGGTGCTTTCGCTCACCGGCGAGCCGCTACGGGTGATCGGCAAGCGCGGACTCTACGTGGGCAACCTGATTCGACCCAAAGGCATTACCGCGGATGACGACGGCAATGTCTACGTGATCGAATCCTACTACGACCACCTGCTGATCTTCAGCGAAAACGGTGAACTGCTGCTCCCCATCGGCGGCACCGGCCAGGGCACCGGGCAGTTTTTTCTGCCCAGCGGCGTCTGGCGCGACGACCAAAATCGCCTGTACGTGGCCGACATGTTCAACGGCCGCGTCGTGATCCTGCAGTATCTAGGGGGCTGAGCCGTGCGTGCACCCCACCTTCGATCAACCGCCGCGGCACTCATACTTATTATTAGCGGCACCATGGCGGGCGCGGTGGTCGAACCCGACGTCGCGCAAACCAAGCACAATCTGTCCGTCAGCGGTCCCGGCGAGGTGAAGGCCCAGTCCGAGTCCCAGATCTGCGTGTTCTGCCATACGCCGCATGGCGCGGAGAAGTTTCCCGGCTCACCGCTGTGGAACCGCAAGCTGTCGGGCGCGACCTACACGCCCAACGTCTACAGTTCCAGCTCGCTCGATGCGGAGGCGATACTCGGCACCACCCTGGCTGAACCGGCGGGCAGTTCCAAGCTCTGCCTGTCCTGTCACGACGGCACGCTGGCCCTGGGGGCGGTCAACGTGCTCAACGGGGCCGTGGACGTGAACGTCCCCATGGTCGGCACCGATCCGGACGGGAGCATGCCGGGTGGACCGCATACCGCGGCAAGCGGATTCACCCGTGACCTCGGCGTGGACCTGCGCAACGATCATCCGATCTCGTTAACCTACGATACCGCCTTGGCGGACGCAGACGGCGAACTGCACACCCCGGACAGCAATCAAATGATTCCCGCGGGCACCGGTGAAACCGTGGCTATACGCACGCCGGCGCACAAGCCGCTATTGCCGCTGGAGGCGACCGGCGCCACCGCCGAGGGTCAAATCCAGTGTGGTACCTGCCATGACCCCCATCTCTACGATACCACCGGCGCGGACATCAAGTTTCTGCGCGCGCACCGCTTACAACAGGGACCACCCGCGGGCGGCGCCTTCGACCCCAACAACGACATCATCTGCATCGCCTGCCACGACAAGGGTCAGACCTGGGCGCTGTCCGCGCATGCGAATCCGCAGATTGCCGACGAGCAGTACAAAACAGCCGCCGCCGATCTGCGCGACTTTACGTCAGGGGTCCGCGTGTGGCAGGCGGCCTGTCTTAACTGCCACGACACCCACGCGGTGCAGGGCACCCGTCGGCTGGTGCGCGAAGGCACGGATGACATCAACGAGCCCAAACGGGGCGGCCAGTCGGCGATCGAAGAAAGCTGTTATCAATGTCACACCACGGACCCGGACAGCATTCTGACCAACAACACCGCGGTCCCGGATATCGAGAGCGACTTCGCCCTGCCCCGCCACATGCCGGTGTCCAATGTGGATCAGGCCGCGGGGGAGGAACGCCATGACATCGGCACCGGAACCGACATCAATGAGGGTACTCAGCGGGGCAAGGACTTCATCGAGGACGATGCGCTCCTGGGCAAGGGTGGCACGGGCAACCTGGCCAATCGTCATGCGGAATGCACCGACTGCCACAATCCGCATCGGGTCACCAGAAATCGTCTATTCAACGGCAATGCGGCCAGCCCGGATCCGGCCGGCACCCACGATCACGCGGCGGCGCACTCGAACCTCGCCTCCGGTGTGCTGCGTGGTACCTGGGGCGTCGAACCGGTCTACGGCAGCGAAAGTTTCCTGAGTCTGCCCACCAGTTTCTTGATCAAACGCGGCGACGCGGGTAACGGCGCATCCACCGATGTCACCAGCGGCCATGTCACCCGTGAATACCAGATCTGTCTGAAATGCCATTCCGACTACGGTTTCGACGATACCGGCGCCTATCCCAGCGGCGGCCGGCCCAGCGTCGGCACCGCCGGCGGCAGCACCCCGTTGGGCACCAATGGGCTGACCCAATATACGAATCAGGCCATGGAATTTCAGGGGCCCGTTTCGCAACAAGGTGAGGTACAGGGTGTGACCGGCACCGGTGCGGGCGCCGCCTTCGAGGGCCAGCCCCATTTCAATCATCGCTCCTGGCATCCGGTGATCGCGCCCACCGATCGGGATCTGGGAGACCGCAATGCCTCGGCCGGGGCCTGGCTGGCACCCTGGAGTTCCGCGGTCGGCACCCAGACCATGTACTGTTCCGATTGCCACGGCTCCGACACCGACGCCGACACGGTGGTGCCCCAGGGCGGCGAAAACGGCAACTCCTGGGGGCCACACGGCTCGACCAACGATTTCATCCTCAAGGGTCAGTGGGACGACCGCACCGGGCACAACAGCGACCGCAC
The DNA here is from genome assembly GCA_947259975.1 of uncultured Gammaproteobacteria bacterium. Classification (GTDB taxonomy): domain Bacteria; phylum Pseudomonadota; class Gammaproteobacteria; order HyVt-429; family HyVt-429; genus CAMYOD01. Next base: position 26,947 of record CAMYOD010000074.1, on the reverse strand, counting down.
CGACAATACCGCGGACCCCAACAACGGCCTGTGCTTCAAGTGCCACGACTACCAGACCTATGTGGATCGGGACGGCAATGGTAACAACAGTGGCTTCGGTAACAATGACGAACCGAATCTGCACGCCGTGCATGCCGACCGCATTGGCGCGATGCGCTGTACCTGGTGTCATGCCGCCGTGCCGCACGGCTTCAAGAACAAGGCCTTGCTGGTCAACCTCAACGACGTCGGACCGGAAGCCGGCAACGCGGTACCGGTGGAGATCCCGATCGGCGGCAGCGGTGCAGTCTACAACCAGGAGCCCTACTACCTGAACGCCAAACTCAAGGTCCTGACCTTCGCCCAGAGCGGCCAATGGCAGGAGTCCCATTGCGGTTCGGCCAGCAACAACCCGAGTCAGGGTCGAGACTGGATGAAGGACGTGTGCGAGACGCCGCCATGATCCGATTTCTCCGATCCCTGGCCTCGCTGAAACTTACCCTCGCCGGTATGGTGGGCTTTGCGGTGGGCGTCATTGTCTACCGCGGTGATATCTCGCATACACAGTGGTGGGTGGCTGCACCCTTGCTCCTGCTCGCATTCAATTTGCTGGCGGCGATCGTCACCAACCCGCGTTTCCGCTACCAGCCGGGGCTATTGCTGTTTCATATTTGCCTGCTGCTGATCGCCGGCCTCGCGGCCGTCGACAAGTTGATCGCGTTCGAGGGTACGGTCGAAATCGTCGCGGGCACGGCGTTTGCCGCGGATCAGGTGCGCCACCTGCGCCGCGGTCCCTGGCACAGAACACAGCTTCACCAGGTAGAGTTCACCCAGGGTGATCTGCGTGTTGAATATGTCGACGGCCTGCGGCGAGGGCGTACGTCCAGCACGCTTTGGCTTCCACGGACCCCGGGGGCGATAGAACGGATTCAGGTCGGCGATAAGCGACCGCTCATCGCGGCCGGCTATCGTTTCTATACGACGTCCAACAAGGGCTATGCCGCCCTGCTCACCTGGCGCGACCGCAACGGCGTCGCGCTGACCGGGAGCATCAACTTTCCCAGCTACCCGTTAAATGACTGGAAACAGAACAACCAATGGATCATGCCAAACGGCGCGAGCCTCGACATATCATTGTTGGTGGCACCGCAAGCCTATGCCCGGCGGACTGCATGGACCTTGGATGACGAAACCACGCCGGGCCGAATTCGAGTGCGTCATGCCGGTGCGGAGCGGGTGCTCGCGCCCGGCGAGCGCATAGCGATCGCCGGCGGCAGTATTCAGTTCGAGGAAGCACGTATGTGGATGGGGTACCGCATTGTTTATGTGCCGCTGTTACCGTGGTTACTGGTCACGGCCCTGACCGGGGTGCTCGGTCTGACGTGGCACTTGTGGGGAAAGTTCGGACGCGCGGCACCGCGCGCCGCAACCGCCGGGATGGAGGCGTCGCCCACCAATGCCTGAAATGACAATCATGCAGGTCACGGTCACGCTGCTTGCCGCCGGTACCCTGTACAGCCTCCTCGGCGTCTGGGGCGTACTGCATCATGAGTACGAGCGCCATGCGCTGTTATTGTTGGGCTTCGTGACGGCCCTGCTCGCCGTCGCGATCGCACTGCGTTGGATACGCATTGGTCACGGCCCGTTCGTCACCATGTTCGAAATTCTGCTGAGCAATGTGTTCAGTATTGGCCTGGTTTACCTCGTCGCCGCGTTGTGGGTGCCGGCGGTGCGCCACGGCATCGCCACGGTCTACTGCATCCTGCTCGTCCTGGCGGCCTGGGCCCTGGCGGCGCCGACCACCGAAACACCGCTGCCGCCGACCTACCACAATGCCTGGCTGTGGGCCCATGTGACAGTGGGAAAACTGTTTCTCGGTGTCTGTGTCGCGGCGGTGGGACTGGCGACCATACTGTTGTTGCGCCTGCGGCACAGCAACTGGTGGTGTCGCGAGGACAATGTGGTTGCCGCCGACCGCGCGGTATGGCGATTGATGATGCTGGCATTCGTGTTTCACAGCCTGATGTTGATCGCCGGCGCCGCCTGGGCACAGGATGCCTGGGGACGTTATTGGGCCTGGGATCCCCTGGAAACCTGGTCCCTGCTGACCTGGTGCGCACTCGCCATTACTCTGCATCTGCGGGTGACATTCAGCCGGCTGCCGCAGGCGGCCGGTTGGTCGTTGGTGATCGGTGTATTTGGTCTGGCCTTCCTCACCTTCTTCGGGGTGCCCTTCGTCAGCGTGGCGCCGCACAAGGGGGCGATGTGATCCGGCGGCGGGATCTAAGGCGGCATGTCATCATCCTGGCCGTGATCGGCATCGGGGTACTGGGCTACCTCCTCTCCCGCGCACCGAACATTCTGCATACCTATAATTATGCTCCGCAGTCTGTCGCGGTGTCGGGGCAGGACATTCCCCCTGCCCATGACAGGGAAGTGCGTCAACGCTTCGCACAGGCCGTGGTGATGCTGCATGCCCGCGAATACGATCACGCGGTCGCTGCCCTGCACCGGGTGCTGGAGTTTGCGCCGCAAATGCCCGAAGCCCACAGCAATATGGGTTTCGCCATGCTCGGCCTGGAACGTTTCGCGACGGCACGGGACTTTTTCCTTGCCGCTCTCGACCTCCGCCGCACCCAGACCAACGCCTACTACGGCCTGGCCGTGGCCAGTGAGGCATTGGGCGACCGCGCCGCCGCACGTGGCGCCATGCGAGCATACATCCATCTGGCCGATGGTGACGACCGCTTCGTGCGACGTGCGCGAGCCGCCCTATGGGAGTGGGATTCCGGCCCGCTACCGCCCGACGGCCGGACCGACCCGGACAACGACAGCTCCGCGACGGTCGCACAATAGCAGGGCCGGCCGCAGTCTAACGGCTGCGTAACATCCGCGCCGTGCCCTTCGCCGCCGGTGCGAGCGGCCCGGCGCCGAACGACTGGGTGCCGACACCGCGCGTAGCGCTGAACGATCCGGTCGCGGACACGGGCAGGCCGTTGCAGGTCAGGTTGTTGCTGCTGATCGTGCCGTTGATGGTGTCGCCGCTGATGTTCCCGCTAATGGTCACGGTGCCGCTACAGGTGACACCTTCCTCCGTTACCGTTTCCGTGGCGCTGACGGTAAAACTCGAACCGCTCAGCTGTCCCACCGGTGTGCCGTCGATAAATACAGTGCCGGAACCGTCAATGGTGACGCTGAAGGGCTCGGTGATTGTTTCCGACAGCCCCAACCCGCTGACTGTCAGGGTCACGGTGCCGTTGTAGGTGCCGGCGAAACTCGACGGCCCGGGGTCGGGTGCCGGGGTGGGCGTTGGGGTCGGTGTCGGGGTGGGTGTCGGACTGGGTGCGGGCGCCGTTGTCGTGCCGCCAGCGCCCGTGCTGGTGTTACCCTTATCCTTGCTATTGCAGGCCGCAAGCGAAACCGCACCGAATAACATCAGAACCATAGCCACGTACTTCATTCACACCCTCCTCCGAATCGTTACCCTTTGTTATATCATGATGTGTCGCCGGCAAAAACCGGATTCCTTTGCCCGTGATGCGCAATCAGTGACGCCGGCTTCGCCAAGTGGAGTCTGAAAAAAACCGGCTACCTCCCTGTCGAGAGGCATGCGAGATGCAGGGGCTATGGGCTCACCGACTGCGCACCCATTACCGCGCACCCTTGGCAGACACCTCACTGTTTCCTGCCTACGGGCAGCAACATTAGCGGTTCGATTTTGTCCGGCAGCGCTACAACCTCGGCGACTTCGCGATCGGCAAAGGCGCCGACCGGCACGGCTCCCAACCCGAGCACTGCGGCTTGCAGCAACAGGTTTTCCGCGGCGTGGCCGACCTCCATGTGCACATAGCGAGTACCGCGTTTGCCGTATTTGCGCGTCGTACGTTTGAATTCCGCGGCCAATACAATGACCACACCGGCATCGCGTATCCATGATTGCAGGTGTGCGGCACGCGACAAGGGGCGGCGGCGATCCCCGTCGGCAATCTTGGCAAGGCCATGTCCGTCCGGTCGGTAATGGTAAACAGCCGCGGCCAGTCCTTCGACCTCGCCGGCAACCAAATAGACTTCGAGCGGGTACAGCGCACCCGCGGACGGGGCGGTACGCAGGCCGCGGGGATGGGTAATGCCTTGCGCCGCCCACAGCAGCTGACCCAGTTCGGTCTGCGATAAGGGTCCGGCATGGAAGTCGCGTACCGAACGGCGCTGCGCCAGTGCCTGCTCCACCGACACGGCACCCGCGAGCGCAGGCGCGGGCAGCGGTATGAGCGGCGCTGCGGGTGATGCGGCTATGGCGGCACTGCATATAAGGCTAGCAATGCCGACACACTGCGCGACCATTCCGGACACCGCTTTGTGTCGACAGCCCGCCAGGCGCGTCATAGGAATTGTAACGTCGTCTTGGCGTCGGAGATCTCATTGAGATTCCGCGACACCGGGCACTGCTTCATACGCTCGATGATGAAGGCGACATCGTCATCGGATGCCTGGCCCGTCCTCAATTGCGCCTCCACGTCGACATGCACCTTTTGTAGACGCCAGTCTTCATCCGCGGCCAATGCAATCTCGCCTTGCGCGCGCTCGAACACCAGCCCCCGCTCCGCCGCGTTGGTGCGGCAGTACAGATGCTGGCAATTCAAAATGGCATAGACGAAGATGGAAAAGCCCGGCGATTCGGCGTTGAGATCGAAGACCTGCCACTCATTGTCCACAAGATGTTCGACGTTCAACTGCGCGACTGAATTTTCACTATCCCGATAACGACACGCAAAGCGCATCGCAAACTCATGTGTGCTCATCGAAAAAATTTGCTTGGAAAACGATGGGGTCAGTCTACGGGTGGCGGCCGTCCGATTTCAAGTAGGCGGGCCCTGTGGTCGCGGCACAGTGTGCCGCTCGTGCCGGCGGCGGCACCGCCAAGCGTCGTTCGGCACAGGATATATGGCTAAGAATCTCAAGCGCCGGCTGGACCCCCGCCAAGCGTCGTCTGGCCGTTCGCGGCGCAGGTACAGCAGAGCGAACGGCCACGATTTGAGCGGGACAGGGAGGTCCCGCGAAATTAAGCGCGGTGAGGGTGCAGGCGGCGCGCAATGAGCGGGGAGGATGTCTCAAGCGCCGGCGGCGGGGCTGGCGGCGGCGCGTGACAAGCGGGAAAACCGTGCCGTTGTCGATCTCGTTAAGGCGCGACGCCGCGGTTCAGGCCGCCGGCTCCATGTCGGCGCGATAGGTCACGACGCGATTGCGCCCGGCATGCTTGGCCTCATAGAGCGCACCGTCCGCGGCCTGCAACCATTGCGCCGCCTCCTGCATGTCCTCGCCCAGTCCGGCAATACCGATACTGATCGTGAATTGTATGGCCTGACCTTCGTAGACCACCTCACACTGCTCCATAGCGGCGCGCAGGCGCTCGGCGAAGATCAGCGACGGCGAGGCTTCGGTATCGATGAGAATGACGCCAAACTCCTCTCCGCCATAGCGCCCGGGAATATCCGTGGTGCGGGAATTCTCGCGCAAGGTGTCGGCCACCGCCTGAATGACCGCATCACCCGCCTGATGACCATAGGTGTCGTTGATCTTCTTGAAGTGATCGATATCGAACATCGCCAGGGTGGCCGGTTGCTTGGTACGTCGCACGCGGCCGATTTCGCGCACCAGACACTCCTCCCAATAACCCCGGTTGTGGAGTTGGGTCAGGGCGTCGGTCCGACTCAGGTCCCTGAGACTCTGGTTCGCCTGCTGCAGGCTCAGACGGTTCACCGCGGTGTCCGTGACGTCGTAGACCACGATTGCGACGTGATGCACCGCGCCGTCGATGGAGGTCAACGGAATGAGGGCCACGTTCTGGTACATGTGCTCCGCGATACCGGTGAACGGCCGGTAACTCTGAAACCGAAACAGGTAGGGGCGCTGCTCCCAGCTCATAAACTCGCGGATCTTGAGTTCAAATACGGTCTTCAATTTCGGCGTCAACCACGCCGCGGGCAGGTCGGGGATCCGCTCGAACAGCAGCTTACCGATAACATCGCCGGCGCCCAGATCACTGTGGCTTTCCATAAAGTTATTCCATACCTGCACCTCCAGAACCTCGTCCACGACCACCACACCCACGTCGACGGACTGGATGATGTCCATCAACCAGTGCAGTTCGTTGAGCAGTTCCCGGTCCGTACCCATGGCGCTAGTCCAGAAGCAGGTTCAGGGTTTCCTGCAAAGGCGGCAGGGACTCTTCCTGTAACAACAGCAACAGATCCCAGCGAATATCCCGCTTCTCCACCTCCAGGGTCATTTCAATGGCGAGCGCATTTTCCCAGCGCGTGGCGCCGCGGCGGATTAATTCCTCGATGCGCTGCTCCCGTCCCAGCACCACGGGCTGGCCAAGATTTAAACGACGCACATTCAGCTGCGCAGTAATACCATTCAGGCATGCACCGATTACGATGCCGGCGGTTTCCAGCAACACCTCCGTGGCATCGACGTCCGTCTGCATATCATCGCCGCGCATCAGGGCTGCCATGCGCACCAGGTCGGACTCGGGAAACACCATCAGCGCTTCACCGTGCAGACCATTGCCGGCGAATCCCTGACAAACCACATGTTTTGCCGCCTCGCCGTTCGCTTGCGCGAGGGTCATCTGCAGGTCGGTGGGCACCAGCATGCTGACACCGGGCACCGGCATGCGGATGAATACGTCGAGCAGGCGCGCGAGCCGGTCGGCGGCGTGGCCCAACGCCGTGTTGGCGATTTCCCGGGTCCCGTCGAGCAGTGTTACCTCACCATTGAATTGGACCGGTGTCGCAGGAGCAGAACGTTCTTCGACATCGATCCCGTAGCGGGTAAATAGTGCTTCAACCTCGACACCGTCCACCGGCTTGCGGAGAAAATCCAGCGCGCCCAGCTGACGCACGCGTTCGCGCGCCTGCGGTTGCACATCGGCGGACACGACGACCACCAGCACGGGCAAATCTTCCCGGCGGATGGTCTCCAATACCTCGTAGCCATCCATGCCGGGCATGTTCAGATCGAGAAACAGAACATCCGCCTGGCCGGCACGAATTGCATCGAGACAGGCCTGACCGCCGTCGGCATAACCGATGTTGACTGCCCAGTAGTCCGGCAGGGCGCGGGCGATCTGGCGCCGTGCGAACTCGGAGTCGTCGCAGATCAGCAGATTTAGCGCATGTACCGGGGCATCGGCCCGCGCCGCGGAATTCGTCGCATTCATTGTCGGCATTTACACGCCCTGTGAGGTCCTATTTCCAGCTATCGGGCGCGGGTGCCGGAACTTGAGGTGGCGGGGGTGACCTATGCGTGGGCAGGCGTCGCCGCTGCTGCGACACGGTGGTGCAGGCGCCGGCGTGCGGTCCACCCAGCGGCATCCCGGCACGCGCCCAATTTCCCTTTTTTTCAGTGGGTTAGGAAGATCGGCAGGGGGGTCGCACGGCTGGCACGATTGTTGAAATACGGATACCAGACACCTTCGATTCAATGTCCAGCCCGGGAGACCAGACCATGAAAAATACCATCAACTACGCCGGCTTCGTCGACATGCTGCGTGATCAGAACGAAGACGCTTCATCCTATGCCGCGATCGAGCCTGCCTTGATGCCCGCCGTGGCGGCCGCTGATGAAGCACCAGCGTCTCGCACCGGCTTCAGTGCTGCCCGTGACGCACTGCTGCGTAAGCAATCCACATCCGGTTAGGGTCACCCGGACAAGGGCCCGAAGCCAAATCGACTCTGCGGCGGGCGCTCGTGCTTCTGCCGCACCCGCCGTCAGGCGTCGTTACCGTAGACCACGATGCTGTTACCGGTCTTTTTTGCACTCAGCATGGCAATGTCCGCGTGCCGTAACAGATCGTCAACGCTCTCGCCATGGGCAGGGAACTGGGCGATACCGATACTGGCACCCACCCGAATCTGCTTACTATGCAAGGTGATGGGTTCCTCCAGCGCGAGCAGACATTTCTTCGCCAACGCCTCGGCCACTTTCGTGTCATCCACGTTTTCCAGCAGCAGGACAAACTCGTCATTACCTAAACGGGCGATGGTATCGATACCGCGCAGACTGTCACAAAATCTTTCCGCCGCCTGGCGCAGCAGCTTGTCGCCTGCCGCATGGCCCAATTCGTCATTAATCGACTTGAAATTGTCGATATCGATGATTGCCAGGGCGAAGCCATGTTTCTGTCGCGCAGCGGTTTGCAGTGCGTGCTGTGCACGGTCGATGAGCAAGGTGCGGTTAGGCAGGTCGGTGAGCGCATCGTGCACCGCACCGTAGCGCAACCGATCTTCGAGATCGGAGCGCACCGTGATCTCATTTTCGAGTTCACGATTGCTGGCGATGAGTCGTCGCGTCATGCCCATGGAATAGGCGCTCACGAACATGAGTGCCGCCAGCACCGCGGCGGCAAGAACAAGCCACTGCCAGTACTCGGCAAACGCGGCGCCGGGGGTGACCTTGCCGAGTCGGACATAAGGGCCGACTTTCAATTCCTGCATCAGTTCATGCACCGGCTGATAATCGAGCGGCGCGGTCCAGCCCTTGATCATCGCCGCCTGTGCCATGGGACTGTCCGGGGCGACATTCAGCAAGGCCAATGCCACATCATGGGCGAGGGCGTAGGACACATGGCGCACCGCGGCGAAGGGCCACTCCGGATACAGGTCCGTGCTGTGGCGGTAGGGAAATGAATGGCTGGTGCGCCGGTTGAGGACACGAAAATCTCCGATATCGATTGCACCTTCTTCGGCCATGCGCTCGAGCACGCTGGTGCGCACTGTGCCGGCATCGACCTGCCCATCGCGCACCGCGACTACGATTTGATCCTGTGGAAACTTGACGAACCCCAGCTCGACAAAGTCCTTGTCCGGTTCAATGCCCCAGCGACGCAATTCGCGCCAGGCCATCCACCAACCGCCGAAGGCGTTGCGATGTACCGCCATGAAGGATTTGCCCTTGAGATCCTCCAGGACGCGAATATCGTCCCGGTCGGCGCGACTGAAAATGACCGCACCGAACACCGTGTAGGCGCCGCCGTTCTGCCGATTCAACAAGGTGGCCAGGCGACTGATGCCATGATTGGCTTCGAGCATCGCATAGGACGCCGGGTTCGTGAGCACGAAATCGACCATGCCTTTTTGGGTGAAATGGCCGATGTCGTCGTTGGTGAGCGGAATGATCTTGAAGACGTATCCGGGTATGGATCGGCTGAGGTACTGCGCGGTCGGACGCCACATTTGCATGGCGCGGTCGTGGCCACGATAGGCCAATACGCCGATGCGCACCTCGGTGTCTGGATTGGCCGCCGCGACATCGACGCCGGCGATGAACCAGGCCAGCAGGGCGCTGAAAATGAGGCCGCGGGTCCGCTGGACGCGGTCAAACACGGATCTGCCATTAGGCATTCATGCCCCCTTCCGGTACTTGCTATTATTTAGTTATCGGCTGTCCCTCCTGTCCCCGGAGTCCATCTGGGGTTTCCTTAGACTCAAGTTTCAATATATACGCCTCGATGCACTTAGAGAAGCGCACCGGCGTAATCAAAATCAAAATATTGAAAAAATCACGCCGCTAAATCCGTACGTCGCACAGGGATATCGTCGTTTCGCGCCGCCGTGAGCCATGCCATGGGTTAGCAGACTTCCAGGTAGATGTGCGGCGCGCGATGGAAATCGAGCAATACCGGGCTGCGGCTGAGGATTTTATAGACCAGGTCGGCGTGGCTGAAGCGGCGCTCGGTGGTGTAAATGAATTCCAGCAGCACGCCCTCGTCAAGCACCTCGTCGGCACTTCGCAGCCAGCAAAGTAACTGCACCACCGCGAACGGCAGCACGGCATTCATGAACGTCGCTACGAAATTGCCTTCCGCCGGCCGCCATGGAAACCCGCGGTTCATCAATGAGGCGGTCAAATAATTTTGCAGGCCCGCGCCGAAACGCGTCAACAGTTCTGACCGCGCCAGTGCGCGGAGTTCCACTATTTGGCGATGAATCTCCGCCGCGGCGCCGTCGGCGACGGCATCCCGCAGCGTCGTGACCGACGCCTGCGTGCCCGCCAGATCCATGACGCCGACTTCGATGGCAAGGCCGGCGATCAGTCGCCAGAACTCATCGCTTACCGCCCCGACCTTAAGGTGTCCGGACTTGAGCGCCAGATTCGCATCGTAGAGTCCCTGGCGCGGCGCCTTACAGAGGTTCCATAGAGTCTGCTCGTCGAGCGTGCCTTGCTCGGATCGGTAAGCCAGATCCGCCACAGTTTTAGCGAGGTAATAGATGCGCAGGTTGAGCGGAAATCGCGCCTGCGGCAGCACTGCGTTCGTGAGCTCGTCCAGTGCCGCACTCACCGTGGTTTCGGCGGAAAACAGACCGGTCGAAAAAGCGTCGATCGATGCGGCGTCCTCGGCAAACAACGCTTCCGCCGGATCGGCATTGAGCACCTGGCGGGCAATCTCCGGGCAGGACAATTCGGCGGTTTTGATTTGCATGGCTTTACCCGACACGGTCATGCGCGGATAACTGCGGCATGTCTCCGGCAGATACTCGTGGCCGTATTTTGCTTGTATGGAACAAAGCCCGTCCGGCTGTAGATGAACACAATTCTCGTCATCGCCCTTTGTGAGCATGCGGCGCGAGCGACCCTCCACGTCAACGGAGGTAATGCTGTCAAGCGGCGTGTGGTCGCCGGTACGCTCGGCGAGCTCGCGCCAGCGCGCCTCGATCTCAGGATCGGCGACAATCGCCCAGCGCCCACAGCAATGCGCTGGGCAATCCCGGGCGAGGCACGTGAAGTGCTCGAGTACACGCAGGGTTCTCATTGGCGGGAGGTATATGTGAGTGCTGAATTACCGATTCTACATCGCGGCGATCTCAATGGTCTCGTCGCCTAGACCTCTTCGGATTCAAGCTGCAGCGTATTGCCGGTCTTGCTGTCGTAGAACCTGGCAACGTAACTCTTGCCATTGGATTCGTACGACTCGACGATATAGCGGTCCTTGAGATCAGCGAAAGTCGTATAGAGTTTTTCAAATTCGGTGCGTGTCGCAGGATAGCTTCCCATGCTGAAGAAATACTCCCGCAATGAAATCCATATCGGCCGCAGCGCCGCTCGTGCCGTGTGCTGCACCGCCTCGTCCAGCATCTTTATGCCGCTCAGCAACTCTTCCACATTCGCCAGGTACTCAAACCGGCGTGGATGGTTTTTGAGGTACCCGGGCACGGGGCGTAACACAGCGCGTGCCTGCCCCGCCTGCTGCTGGCGCAGATAAAAACGGGCGCTGGCCATGGGCAGATGAAAATACAGTTCATCGGCGACGATGGCGTGGTAGGGATCATTCTCGTTCAGCTGACCGATCGCCTTCGCGAGTAACTTTTCCGCCCGCACATACATGCCGCTGCTCTTGTATTGCAGCGCCTGCTGATACGCATCATAGGCGGCGTCCGGGTTCCGGGCCGAGGGCGGCATAGCCGCACGCTCATGGCCCCCGGGCACCACCGCGGCATCCCTGCGCGTAACCGTCTTGGCGGCCGCTGCCGGGCGCACCGTCTTGCCAGCCGCTGCGGCTGGCAAGACGATGTTAAGTGCCCGCAGCGCGTCCGCCACCGGAATCAGGTAATTCACGCCGAGATTGCCGCCCGCGTCGGTGAACATTCCCGCCACGGTGATCGCTGCCAGTTCACCGTGTTCGTCAAACGCCGGTCCACCGGAATTTCCCGGGTTCACCACCGCATCGGTCTGATAGAACGCCAGCCCGCCGATTTCCCGATAGGCTGACATGATGCCTTTGGTGATGGAATGGTTCAGGGATTCGTTCAGGGGCGTCCCGATAACATAGACGGAGTCACCCACTTGCATCTCTGCCGCGCTGATATGGACCCGGCCCGTGGCAAGTGATGTATCGAGTTTCAGCAATGCGACGTCCCGAATCGGGTTACGGCGCAGCACCACGGCCTCCGTTTTCGACACGCCGTCGCTGACAAATACCTTACGGCTTTCACCGACCACATGGGTATTGGTCAGAACATGTCCTTGCTCATCGATGACCACACCACTGCCATGCCCATCGCGAGTCTTGATCGTGACCGCAGCAGCGGTAAGCGAGCTGGCCCGGGCACGAAAATCGGCGCTGCGGTCGCCCTCACGCAGCGCCAGCGACAACGCCTCCCGGGAATCGCCCTCGAGACCCTTTTCCATCGCCGGTAGCATCGTGGGGATGGAGACCTGCGCGACGAAGTCCTTGTCCGCCAGCAGGTTGCGCGCAGCGATACCAAAGGCGCGGCCAACCATGACCGTCAATGCGTCTTTGCGCGCAAGCGAATCCAGGCCATCCGCGGAGCCTTCGGTGACCACTTGATGCAGGACCCGGTTGCGCAACCTGTCCTCCAGCTTCCAGCGCACCTTGATATACGCCGCTGCTTTGGACGTGTGTTTGTGTCCTTCCGGATAGCACACGCTCAATTCGATGTCCTCGATGGTGCTTAACAGCGCATAGGCATCACCGAACACAGGCAACTTGCGCCGCGCCGAGAGACCGAGCAGATAACCCGCCTCTTTGAATTCGCGCTCGATGCCGGTGCCGATGGCCGCGTCCTCGAGATCGACCATACCGCCGGTCCAGAACAACTCACCGGAGCGCTTGCACTCGCGTCCACGCCGCGTGATGCCGATGGGGACATCGTCCTTGTGCGAGTCCTTTAGGTCGATTGCAATGTTTTCGAGCACCAGGCTGGCGGGCTTGCCTTCACCCTGAAACGGAATCGGCGTATTGATGGCGGAACGCTTCACGTCGCCCTGGCGTGAGGCGGCGATATCGAGTGTGTCGACGTCGGACGCGACCTTCTTCTCCGCTGGCGGCTGGTCGCTGAAATGAACCTTGCCGTTTTCATCCACCCAGCGATAGACCCCGGCAGCGTTGGCCGAGACATAAAGCAGTGCCGACAGGATTAGCAGCGAGACACAGATGGGACGGATCATAAAATCGATCTTCCTTGGTTATACGTTGTCAATTCGTATTATAGCCGCGCAAGTACGCATCGCGATGCCTGGTTCGATCGCTAACTCTGGCGGTGGCGGCCGATCTGCAGCGTGTGCGAGATATTGGTGGCCAGCTCTTCGATCGACGCCTCGGTGGCGTCGAAGACCGGCAGACTGGCACCGCGAAAGAGCGCGTCGGCCTGGCGCAGCTCGGTCTGACACTGGCGCAGACCCGCATAGGCGCTGCCCGGCCGACGCCGGTCACGGATCTGCTGCAGCCGCTGCGGGCTGATGGTCAGACCCACGACCTTGGCTTGATGGTGCTCGAGTGGTGCGGGCAACATGCCCTGCGCCAGGTCGTCCGGGGTCAGCGGGTAATTCGCGGCACGGACATGATATTGCAGCGCCAGGTACAGGCAGGTCGGGGTCTTGCCGCTGCGCGATACGCCGGCCAAAATCACGTCCGCCGCGGCGTAGTCCGGCACGCCGAGACCATCGTCGTGACTCAATGTGAAATCCACCGCCTCGATGCGGGCGCGATAATCGCCCGCATCGATCAAGCCGTGGGTTCGTCCCATCGTCTGCGACGCCGGCATCCCCAGCTCCTGCTCCAGGGGGGTGACGAATGCCTGAAAGAAATCCATGACGATAGCGTCACAGCCCGCCAGGATCTCGCGCAGATCCTCACGCACCAGCGTGCTGAATACCAGGGGTGGTGCCGCTTCCATGACGACAACACGATTGATCTCAGCGCGCGCCGCGTTTGCCTTGTCCACGGTGTCGACGAATGGCATAGTGACATGATCGAAGGTAATACCTTCGAACTGGGAAAGCAGGTTTCGACTCAAGATCTCTACGCTGATGCCGGTGCGGTCCGAAACAAGAAAAACCACGCGTCTTTTCGAGTTGGATTCTTCCATCGCCGTCGCTCAGTCTCCTCCGCAATACGCGCGGCTGCCGTGATCAGACTACCACAGCTATCCGATTAATCCGTTATGAGTGACGCGCTCCTCTGGTTCAGTGACGTCGGCATGGGCGACGTCGATAAGGTCGGCGGCAAGAATGCCTCGCTCGGGGAAATGATTGGCGCGCTCGCGGATAGCGGCGTCCAGGTGCCCGGCGGATTTGCCACCACGGCACAAGCCTATCGGGACTACCTGCAGCACAACAAGCTTGAGGCGAAGATCGAGGGAGCGTTGGCGGATCTGGACGTGGAGGACATCGCCGCGTTGAAACGCGCCGGCCGCGAGATTCGTTCCGTGATCGAGCAGGCTGATTTTCCCCCGCCGCTGGAAGAAGCGATTCGTGACGCCTATGCCGAGTTAAGCGCACAACACGCAGGCGACATCGCAGTCGCCGTGCGTTCTTCGGCCACCGCCGAAGACCTGCCCGATGCGTCCTTCGCCGGACAACAAGAGACCTTGCTAAATGTGCGCGGCATTGACGCAGTGTTGAGCGCCATCAAATGTGTTTTTGCATCGCTGTTCAACGACCGTGCGATTGCCTACCGCGTGCACCACGGTTTCGCGCACGGCAGCGTCGCGCTCTCCGCCGGTATCCAATTTATGGTGCGCAGCGACCTGGCCGCCAGCGGTGTCATGTTCACGCTTGATACCGAATCAGGCTTTCGCGACGTCATCTTCATCAATGCGGCCTACGGGCTTGGTGAAACGGTGGTTCAGGGTGCGGTCAATCCGGATGAATTCTATGTGCACAAGCCGACCCTGGCCGCGAACCGGCCCGCGATCGTGCGCCGCCAACTGGGCGAGAAGGCCATAAAAATGGTCTACGGGGATGCGGCGTCGCTGGCGACGATGATCGTGGACGTGCCCACGCCGGCACGCCGGCAGTTCTGCATCGATGATGCGGAAGTCATCACGCTCGCAAATCTGGCAGTCACAATCGAAGAACACTACGGCCGCCCGATGGATATCGAATGGGCCAAGGACGGCGCGACCGGCGCGCTTTATATCGTGCAGGCACGACCGGAAACGGTGCAAAGTCGCGGTTCGGGGGCGACACTGCAACGCTTCGAATTGATCGAAACCGGACCGATATTCGCCTCGGGCCGCAGCGTCGGTCAACGCATCGGCGTGGGCTCTGCGCGCGTCATTCGCTCGGTCGCGGAGATCGACAAGGTCCAGCCGGGCGATGTGCTGGTCACCGACATGACCGACCCTGATTGGGAGCCGGTGATGAAACGCGCGGCAGCGATAGTCACCAATCGCGGCGGGCGCACCTGCCATGCGGCCATCGTCGCCCGTGAGCTGGGCGTGCCGGCTATCGTCGGCTGCGGTGATGCTACCGAGACGGTGCCCGACGGCGACGATGTGACCGTGTCCTGCGCGGAGGGCGACACCGGCAATGTATACGCCGGATCCCTGGAATTTGCGGTCAAGAATATCGAACTCGCGCAAATGCCGGCACTGCCGTTCAAGATCATGTTGAATGTGGGCAATCCGGAACGGGCTTTCGACTTTCAGGCATTGCCGAATGAAGGCGTGGGCCTGGCGCGTATCGAATTCATCATCAACCAGATGATCGGTGTGCACCCCAAGGCGCTGCTCGAATACGACAGCCTGCCTGGCGACCTCAAGGAGCAGATCGACGTGCATTGGGCGGGCTATAGCGATCCGGTGGACTTCTATGTCACCAAGCTCGCGGAAGGCATTTCCGTGCTGGCCGCCGCGTTCTGGCCAAAACCCGTGATCGTGCGGCTTTCCGATTTCAAATCCAATGAATATGCCAACCTGCTCGGCGGTGACCGCTACGAACCGAGTGAGGAAAATCCGATGATCGGATTTCGCGGTGCCTCACGTTATCGCGCGGAAAGCTTTCGCGATTGTTTCGCCCTCGAGTGTCGCGCGCTGAAATATGTCCGTGACCAGATGGGTCTGACGAATGTCGAGGCCATGATCCCTTTTGTGCGCACCGTAGATGAGGCGATCGCGGTACTCGAGATCATGTCCCTCAACGGTCTCAGTCGCGGTGAAAACGGGCTGCGTATTATTATGATGTGCGAGATTCCGTCGAACGCCCTGCTCGCGGAACGTTTTCTCGAGCACTTCGACGGTTTCTCCATCGGTTCCAATGACCTGACCCAGTTGACCCTGGGCCTCGACCGCGACTCGGCGCTGGTCGCGGACCTGTTCGACGAGCGCAATCCGGCAGTCAAGGCGTTATTGAGTCAAGCGATCGCGGCCTGCCACCGGGAACAAAAATACGTCGGGATATGTGGTCAGGGTCCGTCGGATCACCCGGACCTGGCGCGCTGGCTCATGGATCAGGGCATCGACAGCGTGTCCCTGAATCCGGATTCCGTCGTCGCGACGTGGTTGTTTCTTGCGGGTAAAGAACTCTAGTCCACTTCTCGAGAACGCGAACCTTGTTTTGCCCGCAGGGTCTCACTCTTATGTGGCCGCAGATTTAAAAATGGGGTCAGAGTGAAGTTTTCCAGAAGAGCCTGAATATTTTTCATGCACCACGAATGGAAAATTCACTCCGACTTCATTTTTTCCGCGTCGACTAGAAAACCTTGTGGATGTTTCGACAAAGACCGTCGGCCGCAGGGACGCGGCCGTCGAGCCTACAGGGATGTATTTACGGCGTGTCTTTGGCGGAACATCCACAAGGTTGGCGGCATCCGTCTCTATCGCGTCGCGACCACAAAACTCCCGCAGGGATTGTGTTATTGAAAAGTTTGGCCATGTCGATGACTAAACCCTGTGTATTTTTCGGCGAAGACCGTCGGCCGCAGGGGCGAAGCGGAAACAGCAAGATGTCCAGTGGACATCTTGCCCGCTGAGCGGGTTCGCCAGGGAGGGCGAACCCTGGGCTTGCGCGCGTAGCAGGGAAAGCAGAGCGCGCAAGCGGCCGTCGAGCCTACAGGGACGTATTTACGGCGTGTCTTCGCCGGAATGTACACAGGGTTCTACCATTCATGTTTATTGAACATCGAATACTCCTATACGAATTGTCTAATTCACCGTGCGCAAAAGTGTTTGTCGCCTAATCTGATAGGGGATAGTTGCGCCCTGGGCAACGACCGGAGTAGGCTCACTAAAATAATCAACAGACGTCTTCGTTACCTCAAAGGGGGTAAATATGGACTGGTTGATCTGGATAGCGATTATCGGTGCGACCCTGGTCGCCATCGCGCGCATACGCGCCTCATTCCAAATCTGGACCGCGGTGGTCGCGGGTATTCTCCTGTTGACCGGCATTGCCGGCCTGCTGACACCGCTCGGCGGTACGATCCTCTGGATCCTGTTTCTGCTGGTCGCGATCCCGCTGAACGTGCCCGAGTTACGGCGCAAGTTCCTGAGTGATCCGGCGCTGGCGCGAGTGCGCACGATCTTGCCGCCCATGTCGGAGACCGAGAAGCAGGCCATCGAGGCCGGCACCGTGTGGTGGGACGCGCAACTGTTTCGGGGCGATCCGGACTGGCGCCAGCTGCTGGATACACCGGCACCGCGACTGTCGCCGGAGGAACAGGCGTTTCTCGACGGCCCCACGGAAGAACTCTGCGCCATGCTCGACGAATGGCGGATCTGCCACGAACTCAACGACCTGGCGCCGGAAGCCTGGGAGTTCATCAAGCAACGACGCTTCTTCGGCATGATCATCCCGAAACAATACGGCGGCCTCGAGTTTTCCGCCCAGGGCAACTCCGCGGTGGTACAAAAGATCGCATCGCGCAGCATCAGCGGTGCGGTCACCGTCATGGTGCCCAATTCGCTTGGCCCGGCGGAATTGCTGCTCGAATACGGTACCGAGGCGCAGAAGAATCACTATTTGCCGCGACTCGCCAATGGCGAAGAGATCCCCTGCTTCGCGTTGACCGGCGTGTGGGCCGGTTCGGACGCAGCCTCCCTGCCCGACCATGGGATCGTCTGTAAGGGCGAATACAACGGTGAAGAGGTGTTGGGACTGCGGGTGAATTGGGAGAAGCGCTACATCACCCTGGCGCCGGTGGCCACGGTCATCGGCCTGGCGTTCCGGGCGTTGGATCCCGATCATTTACTGGGCGCGGAGGAGGATCTGGGGATCACCTGCGCCCTGATTCCCGTCACCGCCGCCGGCGTCGAAGTGGGCCGGCGCCACCGCCCCGCCCACGCCGCGTTTCATAACGGCCCCACCACCGGCCGGGACGTGTTCGTGCCCATGGAATGGATTATCGGTGGTCAGGACCGCCTCGGACAGGGTTGGCGTATGTTGATGGAATCGCTGGCCGCGGGCCGCGGTATCTCGCTGCCGGCGCTCAGCACCGGTGGCGGTAAGTTCGCCAGCCGCATCACCGGCGCCTATGCCCGGGTGCGCAAACAGTTTCGTCTGCCCATTGGCCGCTTCGAAGGCGTCGAAGAGGCGCTCGCCCGCATCGGCGGGCTGACCTATATGATGGAAGGCGCGCGTCTGCTGACCACTACCGCGATCGATCAGGGCGAGAAACCCTCCGTAGTCACGGCGATGGTGAAATACCATTTGACCGAGAGCATGCGCCAGGCGGTCAACGACGCCATGGATATACACGGCGGTCGCGGCATCTGCACCGGCCCGAGCAATTATCTCAACCAGGCCTACCAGTCGATTCCAATCAGTATCACCGTGGAAGGTGCCAACATTCTTACCCGCACCATGATTATCTTTGGTCAGGGCGCGATGCGCTGTCACCCCTACCTGCTACGTGAAGTCGACGCCGCCGCGCAGTCGGATCCGGCAACCGCCTCCGAGGACTTCGACGAGGCGCTGTTCGGTCATCTCGGTTATACCGTCACCAACGCGGCGCGCGCGTTCGTCTACGGCCTCAGCAATGGCGCCCTGGCCCCGGTGCCCAGCGGCGTGGCGACCGAAACTCTGCGTTATTACCGCAGGCTGGCACGCATCAGCGCGGCGTTCGCGTTGCTCGCCGATGTCGCCCTGTTGAGCCTGGGCGGCGCCTTGAAGCGCAAGGAAAAGCTCTCCGGGCGCTTCGCCGATGTGTTGAGCTTCATGTATCTGGGGTCCGCGACCCTGAAACATTTCGAGGACACGCAGCGGCCGCGGGAGGATCTACCCTTCGTGCAGTGGGCCTGCGAGCACTGCCTGCACCGGGCCGAGTCGGCCCTCGACGGCATCCTGCGGAATTTTCCCGTGCCCGTGGTCGGCCTTGCGTTGCGGCCGCTGATCATGCCGTTGGGGCGTCGCTGCCAGGCACCCGCTGACGCCGTGGGCCACAAAGTCGCGTCGGCACTGCTGACGCCGTCCGCGACCCGCGACCGCCTGACCCAGGGCATCTACATTTCCGCGGCGCCGGAGGATGTGGCGGGACGGGTCGAGCATGCACTGACCCGCGCCATCGCCGCCGAACCCGTCGAACGCAAACTGCGTCAGGCCGGCGCCGTGCAGCCGCCCGAACTCGACCTTACACAATGGACGAGCCATCTCGTCGACGAAGGATTGATCAGCGCCGAGGAAGCCGATGTGCTGCGTGAGGCCCATACGGCGGTGCGCGCCGCGATCATGGTGGACGATTTTGCCGCCAGCGCGGCGCGGGGCGAGGAATCCGCGCCCGCCGCCGCCTGACGGCCGCTCTACAACATCGATTTCCTTCGGCCGGGACGGTAATTTGAGACAGATTCGAGCGATTGCCGGCGCCACAAAGGGAAAATCGGCCATTTTGACGCGTCAAACTGCGCGAAAGACTGGAAATTGCCGGCGCGAACTTATAATAATAGTCACTCACCCGGTACGCCACGCCATTCACAAAAACGCGTAACCAGATCCGGCGGTTCGTAAAGGAGGAGGCATGAGAAGCAAAAACGTTCAACGGCACGCCTATGGACGAGGGCATACCGCGCGCCAAATCGTTGCGGCGAGCCTGTTATCTCTGATCGCGGCGCCGAGCCTGGCATTCCAGTTCGACCACAAGGGCTGGTCCGGCAGTCTCGATAACACGGTTTCCTATGGCTTCACCAGCCGTACCGAAAACCCGGATCAACGGCTCATCGGCATCGCCAACGGCGGCAGCGCGTTTTCCGTAAACGGCGACGATGCCAATCTCAATTACAACAACAAGGGCATTATCAGCAGCACGGTCAAGATCACCAGTGAACTGGAGCTGAATTACCAGGACAGCTGGGGCGTTTTTGTGCGCGGCACGGCATTTCACGATTTCAAAAACGCCAACGGCGACACCGACCGCATCGATCTGACCGATGACGCCGTGGACCTCGTCGGCCGCCGCGGTGAGATTCTCGATGCCTATTTGTGGAGCGCCTTTGACCTGGGCGGACGCCCCGCGGAGATCCGCCTCGGCGACCAGGTGTTGAGTTGGGGCGAGAGCACCTTTATCGGTAACAGCATCAATACCATCAACCCGATCGACGTGGCCGCAATTCGCACACCGGGCGCGGAACTGCGTGAGGCCCTGTTGCCGGTAACCATGTTTTCCGCCAGCCTGGGCACCAGCCAGAATACGTCGCTGGAGGTGTTCTATCAGCTGGATTGGGAACCCTTCCGCATCGATCCCTCGGGGTCCTACTTCAGCACCAACGACTTTGCCAGCGACGGCGGCAACTTCCTCGTGCTGGGCTTCGGCCAGGCGCCGGACTACGTCGAGGTGCCGCTGCCGACCGGCGGAACAACCTATCTCCCCAACCCCGCGTTGCAGGCGGCCGTGCCGGCACTCGCCGGCACTGCGGTACCGCGCCTGCCGGACCGGGAAGCGGACGACAGCGGCCAACACGGCATCGCGTTTCGCGTCTTCGCACCGAACCTCAACGATACCGAGTTTGGTTTCTATTACATGAATTATCACAGCCGCCTGCCCATCATTAACGGCCACAGCGGCACCCTGCCCGGCCTTTTGAGCGGTAATTTCGCCGGCAGTGGCGGCTACTTCGTCAGTTATCCGGAGGACATCGAGTTGTTCGGCGCAAGCTTCAACACCACGGTAGGCGATACCGCCGTTCAGGGTGAGATCTCTCATCGCCAGGACGTGCCGCTGCAGGTCGATGACGTGGAACTGCTGTTCGCCACTCTCGGCGGCGGCGGCGACTTCAGCGCCGCGCTGGCGGGTCTGCGTGCCTTCAATCAGGTCGGGGCCTTCGGGCTCGACGAAGACGTACCCGGCTTCCGCCGGCTCGATGTCACCCAGGTGCAGGCCACCGCGACGCACACGGTGCCCCAGTTCCTCGGCGCCGACCAGGCGGTCTTCGTCGGTGAAGCGGGTGTAACCTATGTGCACGATCTGCCGGACAAGGATTTATTGCGCTTCGAGGGGCCGGGCACCTACGCGAGCGGCAACCCCATCCTCGCGCCGGGCCAGACCGGTCTCGCCGCCGGCGTGGTGGAGAGCAGTGACCATTTCCCCGATTCCAGCTCCTGGGGCTATCGTCTGCTGGCGCGTTTACAGTACAACAATGCCATCGGCGCCTGGAATCTGTTGCCGCGCATCGCCTGGCAGCATGATGTTTCCGGTATTACCCCGGGACCCGGCGGACCGTTTCTCGAAGGGCGTCGCGCGCTTACCGTCGGTCTCGGCGGTTCCTATCAGAAAAAATGGCAGACCGATGTCAGCTATACGAGTTTTAGCGGCGCCGGCCGTTACAACCTCATCAATGATCGTGACTTTTTCGCCGCAAGCGTGAAGTTCTTTTTCTGAGCCGAGGAGATTTCGATATGCAACGCAAAATTCTGACTGCAGCAAGCGTGTTTATTCTCGGCTGCACCACCACGCCGTTGTTCGCGGCCGTTTCCGCCGATGAGGCCGCGCGCCTGGGCAACGATCTCACGCCTTTAGGTGCCACCAGGGCCGCTAACGCGGACGGCAGCATCCCCGCGTGGGACGGCGGTATCACGGCCCCGCCCGCCGGTTACAACCCGGGCGACCACCACGCGGACCCATTTAGCGGAGAGAAACCACTGTTTACGATCAGTACCGCCAATATGGACCAGTATGCGGACAAGCTCACCGCGGGTTACAAGGCGCTGCTCAAGACCTATGACACGTTCAAAATGAATGTCTACCCGAGTCACCGCACCGCGTCGGCACCGCAGCGAATCTACGACGCCACCAAGAGCTGCGCCACAACCGCCAACCTCACCGACGGTGGCAACGGCGTCACCGGCTGCATCAACGGCGTACCGTTCCCGACACCCAAGAGCGGCGTGGAGGTGGTTTGGAACCACATCCTGCGTTGGCGGGGCAACGCCGTGGACCGCTATTTCGGCCTGGCACCGGTCACCCGCAGCGGCGATTACACCATGGTGCGGTTCAATGAAAAGGCCTATTTTGACTACAGTCAGGAGGGCGCGACCGAAGGAGGCCTGAATAACGTCATCGTGCGCTTCCAGCAGAAGATCCTCGCCCCGCCGCGCCAGGCCGGTCAGATCGTAATGGTTCACGAGACCCTGGATCAGGCCAAGGAACATCGTAAGGCATGGATCTACAACCCGGGCCAACGCCGCGTTCGGCGGGCGCCCAACGTGGCCTTCGACAACCCCAAGGAAGGCGCCGACGGTCTGCAGACCAGCGACAGCCTGGACATGTTCAATGGCAGTCCGGAGCGTTACGATTGGAAGCTGGTCGGTAAGAAAGAGATGTACGTTCCTTACAACTCCTATAAGTTGCACAGCGACCAACTCAAATACAAAGACATCATCAAACCGTTCCATCTGAATCCGGAACACCTGCGTTATGAACTGCATCGCGTTTGGATCGTAGACGGCACCCTGAAGGACGGCACCCGGCACATCTACAAGCGGCGCACCTTTTATATAGATGAGGATTCCTGGCAGATCGTGGCCATCGATCAGTATGACAACCGGGATCAAATCTGGCGCGTCTCCGAGGGCCACGCCATCAACTACTACGACGTCCCCAGCTATTGGTACACAGTGGAATCGCATTACGATCTGCAATCGGGCAGATATCTTGCGCTCGGCCTGAACAATGAAGACAAGATGTACGACTTCGACGTCAGATATAAACTCGATGACTTCTCGGTTGCGGCACTACGACGCGAGGGTCGACGTTAGATTCAGCTGTTTTAGACGGCATCAGTAACCAACCGGGTCGACATCGACCCGGTTGTTGCATTTGCGGTCGCAATCTCCTCATCGGTATGATGTGAGGTTCGGCGAACACGGAACCCTAATTACACATATGCGGCGAATCCGTTTTCGGGCGATCAGCCTGTGGGCCAAGCAACATTCATCTGTGCAAACGCGACGTGGACGCCCATCTTGCTTTGCCGCTCTGGTTTTGACGGCGCTTGCGACCTTATGTGTCGGTCTCGGCCACGCCAGCGAAAGCGAGCAGTCCGTGATCCAGCCGCGCGCACCCTATTCCCTGCTGCTCGACGGTGCTTCGTTAGGAACCTATAAGGTGGCCGTCGGCGAGCGGGGGCACGTACTACTATCCGACGATGACGGACACAACTGGCGGCAGATCGTCGTCCCCACAAGCGCCACTCTCAATGCGGTGTACTTTCACGATCGTACCCACGGCTGGATTGTCGGCCACGACGGTTTGGTTCTGCGCACGGTCGATGGCGGCGAGAACTGGCAGCGCACTCGCCTTGCCCCTGAGGAGGAAGCCCCGTTACTGGACGTCTGGTTTCGCGATGCGAAAAACGGCATTGCCGTGGGCGCCTACGGCACGTTATTGCGTACCGTCGACGGTGGACAAAGCTGGGAACACGGTCGCGTCAACGAGGAAGATGATTACCACCTGAATCACATCCATCATGCCGGCAACGGTCGCTTATATATTGCCGCCGAGGCCGGGCAGCTATACCGTTCCGAAGACTTCGGCGCCACCTGGTCGACCATCAGCATGCCCTATAAGGGTTCCTTCTTCGGCACACTTACCTATGCAGATACGATTCTGGTGTTCGGTCTGCGCGGCAACCTGTACCGTTCCGTCGATGCGGGACGAACCTGGCAACCCATAACGACTGGAACCCAGGCCCTGTTGTCGAGCGGACTCACACTGGCCGATGATCAGGTACTGATCGCCGGGCTGGCGGGCGCCTTGTTGGTAAGCCGGGATGCTGGCCAATCATTTGAGTTAAGGCAACAGGCGGATCGTAAGGGGATCTCTGCGCTTTTGCCGGCGAACGACAATCGGCTGATTATACTGGGTGAGGCCGGGCTGAAATCACTGCGTCTGGGGTCACCCGGCGTGCCGCGAGCGCAGTAAATCGGGCTGTCATCACCATGACCCTCGCAACCTTCACTCACACGATCGAAAAACAAATCTTTGCGCGGCGCCCGCTCATTATCGCGCTGTTCGTGTTGTTTACTGGATTTATGCTGTTCTCGGCAACCCAACTGCGTGTCGACGCCGGATTCGCGAAACTCCTGCCGCTCAAGCACGAGTACATGCAGACCTACCAGAAATACCAGGAACAGTTCGGCGGCGCGAATCGCATTGTAATCGCCCTCACCGTCGATCAGGGCGACATCTTCACGCCTGAGTTTTTCGAGACACTGAAAGCCGTTACGGACGAGATCTTTTTTCTGCCAGGTGTAGATCGCAGCCGGGTGACGTCCTTGTTCACGCCGAATGTGCGGTTCACGGAAGTGGTCGAGGACGGCATCGCCGGCGGCAATGTGGTGCCCTCGGATTTTCAACCGACGCCGGACGGCCTCGAGCAGGTACGCAAGAATATTCTCAAGGCGGGCGTCGTTGGGCGTCTGGTCGCCAACGATTTTACCGGCGCGATCATCAGCGCACAGCTGTTGGAGTTTGACCCCAAGACTGGCGAACAACTGGACTATGTGGGTGTTGCTAACAAGCTCGAAAGCAATATCCGCGACCGCTACCGCAGCAAGTCCATAAAAGTCGACGTCGAGCTGCCCATAACGGGTCTCGACGTACATATCATCGGCTTCGCCAAAGTAATTGGCGATATCACTGCGGGTGCCAAGCGTGTGGTATTTTTCTTCTTGATCGCGTTTCTTATCACCGCGGTGCTGGTTTACTACTACACCCAGTCGATTCGACTGACGATCATCCCCCTGGGCTGTTCGCTGGTCGCGGTGATCTGGCAACTGGGGCTGCTACCCTTGCTGGGCTATGGCATCGACCCGATGTCGATCCTGGTGCCGTTTCTGGTATTCGCCATCGGCGTCAGCCACGGCGTGCAAATGGTCGGTGCCATGCGCGCGGAAATCTATCAGGGCTACGACAGCCTGGATGCGGCACGCGCCAGTTTTCGGCGACTCCTGATTCCGGGCGGCGTCGCGCTGGCGAGCGACACCATCGGCTTTATCACCATCCTGCTGATCGAGATCGGCATCATCCAGGAGATGGCCATCACCGCCAGTATCGGCGTCGCCGTCATCATACTCACCAACCTGGTGCTGCTGCCGGTCCTCATCTCCTACGTGACGCTCGATGACCGCTACCACCGACGATTGCAAGAGCGCGCAAACCGCATGGCGCCATTATGGCGCTCGATCTCCCGTGTCGCAGAACGCGGTCCCGCCGGCGTAGTACTGTTGATCGCCGCCGGCCTCGCGGTTTTCGGGCTATGGAAGGGCACCGATGTAAAGATTGGTGACCTGCATCGCGGCGTACCGGAACTGCGTGCGGACTCCCGCTACAACATCGACAGCGAAGTCATCAGCGAGCGCTTTTCCATCGGTGTTGACGTCCTCTCGGTTATCACCGAATCGAAGCCGGAAGGCTGCATCGACTACGACGTCATGGAATCCATCGACCGCTTCGTCTGGCACATGGAAAACGTTCCCGGGGTGCAGTCCATTGTCAGTCTGCCCTCGGTGGCAAAGATAATTAACTCCGGCTGGAACGAAGGCAGTCTCAAGTGGCGCGTGCTCCCACGCAACCCCCAGGTGCTGGTACAGGCAACCTCACCCGTAAAGACCAACAGCGGTTTGCTCAACGACGATTGCAGTGCCATGCCGGTGTATATGTTCACCAGCGATCATAAGGCGGAGACCATCGAACATATTGTGCGGGAAGTGAAGGCCTTCGCACGGGAGAATGGCGCCGGCCACGTTGACTTCTTGCTTGCCAGCAGCAACGTCGGCGTCATGGCGGCCACCAACGAAGCGGTAAAAGCGGCCCAGTTCCCGATGCTGTTGTATGTGTTCAGCGCAATCATTGCGCTATGCCTGGTGACGTTCCGCTCCGTGCTGGCCACGCTATGTATCGTGCTGCCGCTGGCCCTCGTGTCACTGCTGGCCTATGCCCTGATGACCATGCTGGAGATCGGCCTCAAGGTGAACACACTGCCGGTGGTGGCGTTAGGGGTGGGGGTCGGCGTCGACTACGGCATCTATATCTATAGTCGGTTCCAGGAACTGATCCGCGGCGGCATGTCGATCTCGGAGGCCTATCGCAACACCCTTCGTATCACCGGCTATGGTGTCATCTTCACGGGCATTACACTGGCCATCGGTGTCGCCACATGGATCTTCTCGCCGTTGAAGTTCCAGGCCGACATGGGCATCCTGCTGACTTTCATGTTCATCGTTAACATGTTCGGCGCGATCCTGTTGTTGCCGGCGCTGGCGCGCTGGCTGCTGCCACTGCAACAGCTGCGCAAATAGCACTTGGCGTATCGCGTCCGCTTTCGACCCAAAGCGGACTTTAGTGGTCGCGCCTTAGTCCAACTAACCGGCGGTAGACATTCGCGAGAACAACTGGGTTATACTTCTTCTGCGTTTCCCAGCAAGGATGGTTCATGGATAGAAATGACAACGAACGCTTGGCCCCGGACCTTCAGGAATGCCGCGAATGCGATATCCATCGACGACGGCGGAAAGCTCCCTTTGCAAATCCTTTTAGGCTCCGTATTTGGAGGTTAACGTTTTGATTTATATCATCCCACTAACCCCATTTACGCCTAAAAGCTCCGTTGCAAAGGGCGCTTTTAGGCTCCCTACTTATAGTTAGACGGCTGAAGGAGAATGAAGGCGCTGATGCTTATTGCTCGTGGCTATGTAATTTTTTCGGCACTATCGGGGAGTCTATTCGGACAACTATTCT
>CAMYOD010000073.1 GCA_947259975.1 uncultured Gammaproteobacteria bacterium | reverse complement strand
AAGCGCGCCTATGCTAAAGACTATCCCGAGCAGCTGGACGTGATCCTGGGCTGGACCCAGCTGGGCGATCCGGCGCTGGTGATCCAGGCGCAGTAACATATCGCGGTTAGAAGCCGCAGTAACACTTCGAGGGTCCGATCCCGCTGCTTGCCTGTGGTTCCGACCATCCCCTTGTCATTTCATTCTGAACGCCGTGCGGAATCTTGTTGCAAAGCGTGTCTCGTCGCGTTGTCATGCCGAACGCAGTGAGGCATCTCACCGTGTTGAACGGCGGCGACGCATTCGACAGGGTGAGATCCCTCGGTGTAAAGCACCTCGGGATGACAAAATAGTAGGGAAGACCAAACAGAAGGGCGCCTCGGGATGACGGATAAGAAACCTAGGGATGTCAGGCAGCGAGCTAAGAGCCGAGAAAGAGATCCTGCCATTTCGGATTGACGGACTCAATCAATGCCACTTTCTTAGACCGTCGCCAACTCTTGATTTGTTTCTCGCGTTCAATGGCTGCCATGACGTCGGTTGTTTCCTCAAAATACACCAGTCTAGTGACCCGGTATTTCTTGGTGAAGCATGGTGACTGTCCTTCGAGATGTTCATACATGCGGCGTTCGAGATTGTTGGTAACGCCGACATACAGGAAGCGCGAACGACTGGCGAGAATATAAACGAAATAGCTTCCCTGCATACCGAGATTCCTATTACTTTGTGTTCGTGGGCAACTGAATGAGCGCCCATAGTTTGCAACGCTTATTGTTACCATACTCTGACGTAAAGGGAACCGGAAATATCATTGTCATTGTGAGCGTAACGGGGAATCCGAGCTGTTGTCGGTCGTGCCGAGCGTTAATCTGTCATTCCGAGCCTCGCGAGGCATCTCACCGTTTTGGATTATGGTGGCGGTCTTTAAACACGGTGAGATCCCTTCCTTCAGCTACGCTCAGGACAGGCTGCGCTACGCGCCTCGGGATGACACTTCCACCATGTCATTCCGAGTGTAGCGAGGAATCTCACCGTGTTGGATGCTGGTGGCAATTTTGACTGAGTGAGATACCTTCCTTCGGCTACGCTCAGGACAAGCCGTGCTGCGTACTTCAGGATGACAGAAAAAAGACACCCGTTGGGATGACAAAACGTGAAAGATACTGCACCTGAGAGTTACTTTACTTGTTTGTGACATAAATCAAAATCTCGAATTTTTTGATCTAGGAACCGACCAGAATTGGTCTAACCTTTAAGTATAAGAAGTAGTTTTTTAGGTGGGGTTACTTCATCCCTGACCTTCGAATAACTCGGGCTTGCTTGAAAAGTGCCAAACCTATCGTGAGATAGGGACGGAAAGCCACGGGTCTTTAAAGTAAGGTTTTAAGACAGCCGGGTCGCCAAGCGAATAGCGTGGTGGCTCGGCTGTTTTTCGTTGGGGAACGTGAAGTGGTTAGAGTCGATGCGCGTGCTGGCGCATCCTTTGGGGCGCCGTGTAGTGATTAAGAAAGTAGTTGTTAGGTGGGGTTACTCGTAAGAGTAGTCATCTGTGACCTTCGAATAACTCGGGCTTGCTTGAAAAGCGCCAAACCTATCGTGAGATGGGGACGGAAAGCCACGGGTCTCTAAAGTAAAGTTTTGAGACAGCCGGGCCGCCAAGCGAATAGCGCGGCGGCCCGGCTGTTTTTCGTTGGGGGTGCGTAAAGTGAATAGAGTCGATGTGCATGCTGGTGCATCAAACATGCCGTTTCGTAATCCGGAACTGCGTTTATCAATAAGTGGTGGAGACTATCGGGCGGTTACCGCAACCGCGTGCGTGCCGCTTGTCGCCGCGATGACCATCACACCGTTGCGCCCGCAATCCTCGCTTCAAAAATTTGAACGAATCTTGAATATTTTTACACTTTCAGCAAGTTACGAAAAACTCAAAAAAAACTTGTATTATCAGAGAGTTAGGCTAATTTTTATTGAAAAATTCGTAACGGCTACGATGCGTTTTGGGGGGCTATGACGTGTTTTCAGGGGTAGGGTTTCGCACTCACGTGCAGCAGGTATTGCTCTGTTTGGTTGTGCTTCTCAGTGCCGGATTCATGGCACCGGTATCGGCAGGACCCCAGCCGGTGATGACGTTTTATGTCCCGGTGCCGGAACAAGAGACGCAACAATTCGCCGGCGTCATTGAATCCACTTCCAGCGGCACCATCGTCACCACCATCGGCATTACCGTCGGCGCGGACGGCACATTGGTCTATTACGATCATTGGGAGGATAACAACGGCGGCACCACCGGCCCCAGTTATGAAACCGATATCGCCAATCCGCTGCAGGCCACGAGCGAGGTATGGGGCGACGGTGATGCGAGCAACGGATGTGCACCGAACGTCAACGGCAGTCCGTTGGCGTGCAGCGACGGAAACGACACCTTGAGCGCCGGTGACGTGATCCTGCTCGCGAACGATGTACCCGCGCTGCCGCGCGATCCGACGGTGTTTCTGTTCGACGGCAAAGACAAGATTGCATCCACTGCTCTGATCGCCATCACCCAGGCGGCGTGGCCGACCTCACCGGGCTCGGTGTTAGCCGGCGCGGTGGAGGTGCGGCCGACCCAGGATTGGGGCACGCGCTACGAGATCCCCGGTGGCGAGGATTTCTCGACGTCCACGAACGACATGTTCGAGGATGCGCGGATCGTTATCATGGCGGAGATAGACGGCACGTTGGTCAAAGTCGATCTGGACCGCGACGGCCTCGCGGACGTTACCCAGACCCTTGCCGAAGGCGAGACCTTGACCGTGGACGGGGTGCTGGTCGGCACCCAGGTCACCAGCAACGCGCGGATCCAGGTGCAGTTCTTGACCGGCGACATCGAGGCCAACTACGAGGCGCGCTGGTTCGTGATGGTGCCGGTCGCTGAGTGGTCGAACAGCTACATCGCGCCGGTGGGCACCACCGTCGCCGGCGACAACGTCGCCTATCTTGTTTACAACCCGGATCCCTCGAACCCCATCAGCATCGATCTGGTGACCACCAATGGCACCAACGTCGGCGGTGACAGCACCCCCAGCGGTCCGATCACGGTGCCGGCCCGGGCGCTGGTGAAGCTGGTCCTGCAGGTCGATTCAGGCGTGCTGTTTACCTCCCAGGGGGGCGAGCCGTTTTTTGTCATTGGGTCCGTCGACGACGAGGCTCAGGTGCACGACTGGGGTTATACCGTGCTGCCGACGACGACCCTGGCGAGCACGCTGAAGGTGGGTTGGGCCCCGGGCGCTACCGATGGGACGCGCAGCGACAACCCGATCTGGGTCGCCGCGGTCGCGGCCACCACCTTGTGCGTGGACTACAACGACGACGGGGTCATCGATCAGACCCAGGCGGTGGTGGCCTACGATTCGGTGCGGTTCGAAGATGCCGCGGACAATGACCAGACCGGAACCCGCATCTTCAGCTCTGCCGACGGCACCTGTAACAACGCCGACGGGGCGCTGATTGCGGCGGCGTGGGGGCAGGACCCCAACGGTGCGGTAAGCGGGGCGCCGGCCATCGACGTCGGCACCACGGTGTTGCCGGCGCCGCGGGTGGTGATGAGCAAGGATGTGACGCTGCAACAAGATGCCAATAATAACGGCGTCATCGATGCCGGCGATATCCTGCGTTACACGGTGGTGATCTTGAACTCTGGAGAATCGACGCTGACCAACGTGATCCTCCTCGACGACTTGGATCCCAATACCACCTATGTGCTGAACAGTACATTCCAGAATGGGGTGCCGGTGCCCGACAGCGGGGTGACGCCGTTTCCAGCCGACGAGGGCGGTCTGGTAGTCGGAACCGTGCTCCCGGGGGCGTCGGTGACCGTCACCTATGAGGTGGTGATCAACCAAGGTATCGGTGTTACTTCCCTCAACAATGATGCACGGGTGACCAGCGACGAAGGATTCTCGGTCGATGACGCGACCGTCACTCCAACGGTTACCACGCTGTTACAGATTACCAAGGCCTCCGATGTCAGCGGCGAGCTGCAGGGCGGTGACACCGCGACTTACACCATCTTGCCGAGGCATCCCGGTTCCGCATTGCTGACCAATGTGCAGGTCACCGACCCGGTGCCGGGTGATACGATTTTTCAAACCGCGAGCCCCGCGCAATCCGGTGGTCCCGACCCCGTCGTGTGGGATCTGGGCAGCAACACCGCGGGCACACCGGGGTCGGCGGTCAGTGGCGGCGGTAGTGTGACCTTGACGTCGATTCAGGATACCGATCTCGACGAGTGGAATCCCAACAACAACACGGGTAGTAACAGCACGGTGCGGGTGCGACTCAATCCCAACAACCGCGACCGACGTTCGGTGGTGCAGTGGAACCTGGCCGGCATCCCGGCCAACGCCACGATCACATCGGCGCGCATGCGCTTTTACGTGGACCGTGAGCGCAGCAATGTCACTGTTGACGTCCATCGTCTGGTGACCGCCTGGAACGAGGGTACCGCAACGTGGAACACACCTTGGAGCACACCGGGCGGCGCCGCCGGCGCCGATTATGATGCCGGTGTGGTCGGCTCGTTCGATCCGGATACCGCCGATGTTTACGAAGAGGTCGATGCGACGATTCTGGTGCAGCGGTGGCTGGACGGGGTGTTTCCCAACAACGGGGTGATGCTCATCGTAGCGCCCGGGAGTGGCAGCAACACGGTTCGGCTGCGCGCCAGCGAGAGCGCCAATCCGCCGGAGCTGGTGGTACAGTATGCCGGCACCGGCACCACCACCAGCTTGAGCGCCGCGGGCACGCTGGTGGTTGATGGTGATCCCATCCAAGTCACGATGACGGTGTCGGCCAACCATGACGACACCGCGGTGGCGCCCGGGAGCCTCAACGTCGCCGGCAGCGGCGGCGCGGGCGCGGCATGCAGCGGGCCGTTTCCGGCCAGCTCGCCGGTCAATGCCAACACACCCGTTGGTTTCACGTGGTATTGCATCGCGAGCGCCGGGGCGCTCGGCGGCAGTGTGGTATTCAGCGCCGATGCCGGCGGTGACTACGTCTACGCGAGCGCGACCTCGAACAGCGTGCTGGTATCGCCGCTGCTGCAGATGACTGTGCAGGTGAATCCCGCGATTCCCGCGACGGTCACCGAGATTACCAACACCGCGACGGTCAGTGCCGACGGTGCGTCGCCGGCTATGGCCAGTGTCACCGACCCGGTGGACACCAATCTAATCGGTGATTACCTGTGGCACGATGCCGACAATGACGGCATGCAAGATCCAGGTGAGCCCGGCATTGGCGGCGTCACCTTGGACCTGGTCTCCGACCGCGGGCCCGACAATGAGTTCGGCACCGCCGATGATGTAGTGCTGGCGACGACGACCACCGCCGCGGACGGCAGCTTCATGTTTGCGGGCATCGCGGACAATCCCGACTACGGCGTGATCGTCACCGACACCGGCGGCGTACTGGCTGGCTACACACCCACCAGCGGACCGCAGAGCCCGGGGAGCAATATGCTGACCAGCATTGCGATGCCGGCGGCCGGCGGCGACAACGCCATTCGCGATGTGGATTTCGGGTTTCGCAATCCCGCTCTCAATACCATCAGCGATAAAGTGTGGTTCGACGCCGACGGTGATCGGGCGGTTGGTCCCGGAGAAGGTGGTATTCTGCAGGTGACCGTGAACTTGTTGAATGGATCCGGAGCGGTCATCGCTGCCACCCAAAGCGATATCAACGGGGATTTTTCGTTTGTCGGCGTGCCCGACGGCACCTACACCATTCGCATCGAAGACGCGAACAAGCAATTGGCCGGCTTGACCGGCACCACCGTGCCCGCGAATCAAATGCAGTTGTCGGTGTCGGTGTCGGGGGGACAGACGCTCACCGGCACCAGTTTTGGATACAACGGTGTGGCCGGCACGATTGGCGACACGATCTTCAATGATCTCGACGGTGACGGCATCCAGGATCCCGGTGAGGTGGGGATTCTCAACGTGATGGTCGAGTTATATCTGGACACCGACGACGACGGCATGTTCACGCCGGGTTCCGATACAGTTGTCGGCACCGACTTCACCGATGGCAGCGGCATCTATGGCTTTAGCGGTCTGGGTGGCGGCACTTATTTTGTGCAGGTCGATCCCACTCAGGCGGCATTGCAGGGCGCGGGCTATTTGCCAACGGCCAATACCCCGGATGATGAGCCGATAGCGGGTCACCAGTTCGAGGTCTTTCTGCTGGGCGACGATGACGATGACGATGGGTTCAGTTCACTTGACGCTGCCCCGGCCGGTGGCTCGTTTAGTTTTCTTGATGCCGATTTCGGGTATAACAATGCCGCATTAGGCACGATTTCAGGCACCGTTTTTGAAGACAACGATGGGGATGGGAACCCATTGCCGGTGGGTCCGGATGTGCGCCTGGCGGGGATTGTGGTGCGGTTGCTGGACGATCAAGGCAACGTGATTGCGGCCATCGTCACCGATGTGAATGGCGATTATGTGTTTGCCGGTTTGGCGGCGGGTGATTATAGCGTGGAGGTGGATTCCGCCACCGTGCCGGCGAATCTGAACACGCAGACGGTGACGCCGCCGACGACCATCACCCTGGGGATAGGTGAAACAGTGAGCAATCACAACTCCGCGTACCACCAGGTGGTCACCAATCCTGTAACGTTGCGTTCGTTTCGCGCCGCGCCGGGTGCGGGCGAGGGCGAGGTGGAATTTTCCTTCTCGACCGCCACCGAGGTGGGCAATTTGGGGTTTTATCTGTACGTGAAGCACGACGGGGATTGGCATGCGGTC
>CAMYOD010000072.1 GCA_947259975.1 uncultured Gammaproteobacteria bacterium | reverse complement strand
CGTGTCTGCGCTGCCGAGCTGTTTGATGTAGTTTACGACGTCCCAGATGTCATTTTCCGACAAGGTACCCTTCCAGGGCGGCATGGCGCCGCGGCCTTCGGCGATCTTCCACGCCAAGTCACCGTCGGGATGTTGCGGCGCCATCACCTTGAGATTGGCGGCCGGTGGTTTCAGCGCCTTACCGGCGGGTCCGTCGCCTTCGCCCGTGGCGCCATGGCAACTCGCGCAGTTTGTCTGGTAGATCTGTTTTCCATTGCTGACGGACTGTTCGCTGGCAGCCACTGGATTGGCGCGTTGTGCGGCGTCCGCCGGCGCCATCCAGTGTGCATCCTCGTGATGGTGCCCGGCTGGGTTCTTGCCGCCGGCCAGCACCGTGGCAGAACCGGCGGCACCCCAGATCAGTGCCGGTACGGCAAGTTGAATCAGCACTCGGCGGGTACGGAAATCCCTAGACTTACGGGCGTTGCGGCGATTTGTGTTCATATGTGTTCCTCTTTCGATGTCAGAATGATGCATTAAATTTTGGATGTTAAGCGATGCCGTCGCGACGCAGTTCTTCGGATGACGCACGATCGGCGACGGTCCCTTCCGGATTCGAATACCAGCCCGGGTCGTCATAGCTGGTGAGGTTTTCGCGCACCTTCAACACCGTAAACATACCGCCGACTGTCGACTTGCTGAACTGAAGTTGCACCGGCGCCATGGGGGCGCTGTTTTTGGGCATCGGCATGCGCATATAGGCCATGTCGCCCATGCCGCCTTGGCCCATGGTCATGTAACCCGGCAGCAGTGAGCGCACCTTACTATCCAGCTCTCCGGGCTCCATGCCGACCATATTCGGAATGCCGTGCCCCATTTGGGTCATGATGTGATGGGTCATGTGGCAGTGCATGATCCAGTCCCCCGGGGCGTCGGCGATCAGTTCGATATCCCGGGTCTGTCCCACGGCGACCAGGGCGGTGGTCTCCGGCCATTGGGCCGATACCGGAATCCGCTCACCGTCGGTGGCGGTGATCTTGAAGCGGTAGCCGTGCAAATGTATCGGATGGTGGTCCATCGCCGACAGGTTCCCAATGCGGATCCTCACCCGTTCGTTCAGTTTCGCTACCAGGGGCTCGGTGCTCGGGAACGATTTACCGTTGATGGTGAGGACATTGAAGTCCGACATCTCATTCGGGTCCGGCCGCGAGGTGCCGGGCTCGACACGGAACTCGTTGAGCAATAACGTGAAGTCGCGATCGACGATGTCATCGTCAGTGGGGTTCCGCGGATGGATGATCAGCGATCCTGTCAGCCCCATTCCCTCCTGGGTCATGGTGTCGTAGTGCGAGTGGTACATGAACGTTCCGTATTGACGGTTGGTCCACTCGTATTTGTACGTCTCGCCCGGCGGGATTGGACTCTGGGTCACGCCGCTGACGCCGTCCATGCCGTTGGGCAGAAAGATGCCGTGCCAGTGGACGCTGGTGGGCACCGACAGCTTGTTGGTGACGTAAATGCGGATGCGTTCGCCTTCCACGGCCTCGATGACCGTGCCGCTCAAGCGCCCGTTGTAACCCCACACCGTCGCCTTGAGTCCAGGTGCGAACTCATGCTCGAACTCTTCGGCGACGAGATGGAACACCTTGACCCCGTCGACGACCTTGAATGGCAGCGCTGCCCCGTTGGGCACGACCACCGGTTGGTAGTCCTTGCCCGGTTGGCCGGGCGCCAGCGGCTCAATGTCCATCGGGCCGCCGCTGTAGGATTTCTCCCAGCGAGTTCGCGGTTCGCTCGCGTGTGCGGGGGTCACCGACTGACCCAGCGCCGCGCCGCCTGCGGCGGCGGCGCCGGTCATCAGGAAATGGCGTCGTGAGTATTTCATGATCAATGTCCTCCTGCGCCGGCAGCGGCGCTCAATGATACGGCAGATGCGTCGGCGGCCATACCGATGCCACCTGGACGCAGTCTGCCATTCAGCATTTGGTCGAGCTGATTGCGGGCGATCCAATAATCGCGCAGATTGTCGATGTAGCGCCGACCCAGCTCGATCTGCCGTTCCTGCACCTGCAGCAATCGAAACACGCCCACCTGCATGGCGTTGTATTCGAGCAAGGTACCGTCAACGATGCGCTGACTCAGCGGCAACAACACTTGTTCCAAATGCTTCGTTTGCGCGTGCGCCGTTTTTACCGATTCCCGCGCCATGCGGGCCGCGGAACGCACCTCAATCGCCTTGGCGAGATACTGCTGCTGCGCGCGGCGAAATTCGGCGCGGCCCGCCGCCAGGCGGGCTTGCCCGACATCGAAGATCGGTATCTGCAGACCGAGGCTGATGCCGTCCTCATACTCGCCGTCGTCACGCTCCAAGACATAGCCAAGATCCAGTTCCGGCACCAAACGCGTATTGGTGTCCAAGCCGAGCCGGGTCGCGATCGCCACAAGCCGGTGTCGCGCCATCTCGAGATCCAGGCTGCGTTCGACGGCGCGGTTCTCGATTTCGCTGGTGTCGATCGGCTGTTGCGGCAGCCCGGGCAGCTTGCCCGCGATCCGCCACTGGGTGTCCTGACCCCAGAAGCCCATTAGCACATTGAGGCGCTCGCGGGCCTGTTGTACGGCCATCTCGGCGGTCGCCAGCAGCAGCCGGGCCTCCTGATGCAGCGCCTGCTGATTGGCAAGCCGCAAGTCGGTGATGTTTCCCGCCTCATACAGACGCTGCGCCGCGTACAGCGCGGCGCCGGTGGATTCGACCACTTGCTCCATCATGTCCTTGGTTTGCACCGCGGCCTGGGCCCGGTAGAACGCCTCGCGGACCTCGCCGGCCAAGTCCAGCACCGCGGCGGTCACGCTCAACTTGGCGCTATCGAATTCAGCGCCGGCAAGCTTTTTGCGCAGCGGAATGCTGAACACGCGTAAAAAGTTCAGCGACACCCCGAAATCGAAATTGGTGATGTCCTCGTCACGGGGAAAAGTCACTTGACCGTGGAGCAGCGGGTTGCTGAGCAGTCCGGCCTGCACCAGATTCGCCTGCGCCACCCCTAGGTCCTCGTAGGTCGCCTGCAGCCGCGGGTTGTTGAGCAACGCGATCTGCACTGCCTTCTCAACATTGATGCCCTCCTGCATCATCGCGCTCACCTGCTGTTCAACCGCCTGGTCCTCGGCGCTTCCGGTGTGCCAACGCGCCTGGTAGCCGCCTCGTTGATTCAGCTTTTCTTGCACGTCGCTGAACCCGGCGTCTTCGGGTACGGTCGCGCACCCCGTGACCAGCACCAAGACAGCCAGGACCAGGGAGCGGTACTTACTTTTGATTATCGTCATGACGCCCACTCCCCTGTCTAGTGTTTGTGATGTTGGTGCATGTCGTGTCCCGCGGGTGCGGGCTTGGGCGCCGCGATCGCCGTGGTGTCCAGTGCTGTCGAGCGCGGCGGCTCGGGTGCAGCTTGGGCGTTGGGATTGGCGGGATGGTCAATGCCGGCGAGTGGTACGGTGATGTTGCTCGCGCATGCGGCAAGCCCAACGGCGCTCGTCCACAGGGCCAGAAATCGCAGCACGCCCGCGGTTGTGGGTCGGCGCCGTGGTATTGGTTTTGGCGCGGCGCGCAAAATAGAAAAATTCATGAAACCTCCTCATTCAAGACTGATCAGCCGCTGACACCCTGCCGGCGGTACTCGTGAGACAGTTACGACAGTTTAATCAGGCTAATGGCCGGGGAGGTCTAAAGACTGAGTGTGATCGTTGCTGGCCGGGTCTTCGCTGCTGGAAGGTATGAATGATCGAGGGGTCGTCCGGCGAAATTTGGACCTTGGGTGAGATAAGCATGGCGCTGCCGTTGACGCACTGCCCGCAGTGTGCGGATTGGCAGCAAAATCCCTGCTGACATGCGCCGTTGGCATTATCGTGATGATCCGGATGAGCGCACGGCGCCGCGATCTCGGTATGGGTGCCAACAGTGTGGGCCGCCCCGTCTTCGCAGCTGCCCGCGAATGACCACTGTATGGTACCGACCACCAGGAAGGCCGCCAGTGCACAGCGTATGGTCTTGTCGATCAGGGTCCTCATCTGTGGGAACAGAGTCCGCGCATGAGCGAATAGACTGTTTCTGGGCCGCGAAGTTTCACAAAAAACCGTTTCCGGCACAAATCCGACCGTATCCGGTCAGTAGACAGTCAAATCCTTATTCGTGCGCCGTGAATTCTGTGTATACAACGTAAAGACTTTCCAGCACCGCGGCCGAAACCTCGGTGGATGGACTTATAATCAATTTTTATAAAAAAACGCCTGCGTGGCGCTCACCAATCTTTGCAGCACGCAATGATGCGGTCGACGACGATCTTTGTTTTTGGGCTCTGCCGGTAAAAGTACAGCAATGACAGTGCACCCCACAATAGCGCGAGCAGACCCAGGCCGTATACCAGATCGGTAGTCACGCCGAGCGCCAAAAAGCCGGCCAGCGTCAGTGTGAGCAAGAACGGCAAACGGAACACGTGTAGACCCTCGTCGGTATTTTTCTCCAGAAAATAATACAAACCGACAATGGTCTGCCCCAGCAACACCGCGATGATCACCGGCTGATCGAACATTCCGAGCCAATACAACGCCAGTAACGCCATCCACGTGATGCTAACGCTTACGCAGATCACGCAAAACTTCCATTGGGTCAAGCCCTTGATGGTCAAAAGAACGACAAACAGTGCGGTAATAACCGATAACGCCAGCACCGCTGGGTTCATACCGCGAACTCGATGACCACAGCAGCGGAAACGAGTAATAGCAGCGTGATGACCATACCTTGGAAGGGATACATCGTGCCGCCGCGAGCAAGCGCCAGTTTCCGGCTCAGGAAAGGCGACAACAGTATCAATACTCCACCAATAATTGCTCCCACTAGAAACAGGTTTATCAGAATCGTTTTTCCGTATTCCCCCCAAAACGGCAGATACACGGAGGTGTAATCTGCCAGGACGGGCTGCAACGGCAAGATGGTGGTGGCAAACGAGAAGATCGCCAATAGGGCTTTTTGCTTTGGCACATATTGCTTCTTCAAGAATCGTGCGACCCACAATCCCAGCGCCACCGCGAACGCGCCGAGGAATATGCCCACCGACATCGGTCCCACCCCCAGCTTGGCTGCGCCCAAAGCCACCACCCCGGCACCCGCGGTGCACAGCGGACAGTGGGCGTGCGCGGTCGCCGGCAGCAGCAGCTGCAGCGCAAGTAATCCCATTATTGCTAATGTGAGAACATTCATCTCATTTTCCCATTACGAATTTGCTGAACGTCAAATGTTCAGCAATTGACCCCAATATCCTCGTAGTATAGAGGATAAAATCACTCGTCTGGTCCGGTCCACCCCGCTCCATCCCGCGATGATCATCGTGCCCGATGGAATGATTCAAATGCGCAGTGAGCGGAATCGAGGTTCGAGTACGATGATCATGCACGAGCCGCCTGAAAGTTCAGGACGCCTCGAAGTCGCCTTACAGCTTTTCGTACAGTGAGATCTTGCCGCCCTTTATCGAGTAGACGTTCCAGGTTTCCTTCTTGCGCCCGGGCATCCCTGGTGATCCCTGTGGCA
>CAMYOD010000071.1 GCA_947259975.1 uncultured Gammaproteobacteria bacterium | reverse complement strand
TAACAAAAGCCCCAACTTGCGGTAGCAAACTCGGTAAAGGTATTGGAAACAAGAAGAGAATAATTCGCAAAGCCTTCAGCACCTTATCGCGATCAGAGCCACACACTCATAATCCGTCGGTCCCAGGTTCGAGTCCTGGCGGGCCCACCAAAATATCAATGGCTTAGCGCCGCCCGGTCTGCTGCCCAACCCGCCGTGCGGGAGTTTTGCGGGACCCGTATCGACCAACGGACTAGCGGACGGAAATCCGTTTCAAGATCACCAGATCGGGCTTGCGATCCCCGCGATCACACACCTTGTCGGCGGCCTCGATCAACCGCGTCAATTCGGCCGCCGAGTAGTGCGTCGTAATCCGACCGGAACGGTGACCAAGAAGATCCTGCCGATCCTCAAACGAAACGCCAGCCGCGCGCAGCCGCCTACCGAAGGTATGCTTCAGATCATGTACGCGAACCTGCGGTAATTCGGCACGCGTTCGAGCCGTCTTCCATGCGCTGTTCAACATCCGGTACACCGGCTTCCCACGAAAAGCAAAAACGTGCGTTCCGTGTTTGCCGCGACGCGCCTGCACTATCGCATGTGCGATGCGATTGAGAACCACCAACCGATCATCACCATTTTTCACGACACAACCCGGGATAATGAAAACCGACGTCGCCAATTCCGGCACCGCCACTTCCCAGTCCCATCGAAGATCATGAGCGTAAGCACATAATTTGAGGGTGATCTGGAGGATTTTTTTCACATTTATTGAGGGAGGGTTGTAAGTCCCCCTCAGGGAGCTTGCAAAAAGCGCCCCGAGGAGGTTGTCTCTATAGTCGACCAAAACACAAGAGACGACCGAAGTGTCCCACGGCCTTATTCAAGATGCCAGATTCTGGCGGTTTCTGTTTGTTCTAGATGAGGATTTAGCGGCTGAAGCTCGACGAGGCGGCTGCCGACATTGCGGCTCGGTGCTGCACAGCGCGCGGTATCCGCGCAAGCCCCGCGGCGTATCGCGCAGGGTGTTGGGTGCGGAGTATGAGCGGCGGCGGAGTTTTTGCTGTTCTCGGGCGGGGTGCCGGCGCCGAGTGACGCCACCGTCGGTGCGTTTTCTGGGTCGACGGGTGTATTTAAGTGCGGTGGTCGTGTTGGTTACGGCGTCGAGCCAGGGGTTGAAGGGTGAGCGCCGTGGGCGGCTGCGCGACACGTTCGGTGTAAGCGATCGCACGCTGAAGCGCTGGCGGCGCTGGTGGCGAGAAGAGTTTCCGGTGACGCCGTTGTGGCGCGGTGCCCGCGGTCGATTCATTCAGCTGCCGGATCTCGCTCAGTTGCCTGCCTCGCTGTTGCAGCGATTCGAAGCGGCCAGTCCCGCTGACCAACTGGTTGCGTTACTGCGTTTTCTCGCACCGTTATCGACGGTATTTGAGCACGCTCAATAACGGGGGGACGCCGCCCGCAGAAGATGCATCTGTTACCCCGTTTGCTGTCTTTGTAGGCTCGGCGGATGATGAAATCAGATCCACAGCCCATGGCACCGTGAACGACGATCCCCCCAGTGTGCACCAACGCTGGGCCGAGTTGCGCTTCGCCATCATCGGCCCGCTGCTCGCCGCCCCACCGGCAGCCGGTGAACTGCACCAAGCGCTTGAACAGTTGGCGGCCCAGAGCTACCGCCATCCGATCACCGGCGAACCGGTGCGCTTTGCGTTGTCCACGCTCGAGCGGTGGTATTACGCCGCACGCCGTAATCGCGATCCGGTCGGGGCACTGCGCCCACGGCGCCGAGCCGATGCCGGTCGATCCCGGCGCCTGTCCGAGTCGCTGCGCCAGGTGCTGCACGATCAATATCGCCAGTTCCCGAGTTGGAGCGTACAGTTGCATGTCGACAACCTCGCCGCCCGGGTCACCGAAGATCGCCATCTCGGGCCCATGCCATCCTATGCCACCGTGC
Source organism: uncultured Gammaproteobacteria bacterium (assembly GCA_947259975.1). Taxonomy (GTDB): domain Bacteria; phylum Pseudomonadota; class Gammaproteobacteria; order HyVt-429; family HyVt-429; genus CAMYOD01. The sequence continues at coordinate 3,635 of CAMYOD010000071.1, read as the reverse complement.
GCCGCTACATGCGCGCTCAGTCCATGACCCGGCAACCCAAACGCCGACGCCGGCACACCCTCGGCACCCACACCGCCGAACGCCATCTCGCCCAACGCGAGGTGCGCAGCTTCGAACTCGAACACGTCAATGCCCTGTGGCATGCGGACTTCCACGTGGGTTCCCGCCGCGTGCTTACCCCTCAAGGTCGCTGGGCCAGCGCCCACCTGCTTGGCATCCTCGACGATCGCTCGCGCCTGGCCTGTCACTGCCAGTGGTATCCCGCCGAACAGGCCCGCAGCTTCGTCCACGGCCTGGCTCAGGCCGTGCAGAAATACGGACTCCCCAGGGCTCTGCTCACCGACAACGGCAGTGCCGAAACCGCCGCCGAGGTCAGCGAAGGCCTGGCTCGGCTCGGCATCGTGCACGAAACCACGTTACCGTATTCTGCGTATCAAAATGCCAAGCAGGAAGTCTTCTGGGCCCAGGTCGAGGGCCGCCTGCTGGCGATGCTCGAACACCTCGAACCGTTGACCCTCGAGATCTTGAACGACGCCACCATCGCCTGGGTGGAAATGGAGTACAACCGCTGCATCCATCGCGAACTCGGCGCAACACCGCTGCAACGCTTCCTCGCCGGCCCCGACGTCTCCCGCGACAGCCCCGATACCAACACCCTGCACCGCACCTTCCGCGCCACCACCACCCGCGCCCAGCGTCAAACCGACGGGACCTGTTCCGTGTTCGGCACCCGCTTCGAGATCCCGGCCCGCTATCGACACCTGACCCGCTTGCAGCTGCGCTATGCCCGCTGGGACTTAAGCACCATCGAACTGATCGATCCAAATACCGATGAACCCGTCACCACCGTCTACCCCCTCGACAAACAGCGCAATGCCGACATCGGTCGCCGCGCCCTGGATGCACCATCGGTACCGGCACCCCTCACCCCGCCGCCGGGACACAAGCAAACCACACCCCTCGCGCCGTTGCTCAAACGCCTCATCAAAGACTATGCCGCCACCGGCCTGCCACCAGCCTATCTGCCCTACAACCCCGAGGATCCAGAAACATGAACAAAAAACTGCTCGCCCTGTATGGGCTCAAATACAATCCCTTCTCGCCCGAATTGCCTACCGAGGCCTTGCTCACCACCACCGCTATCGACGATTTCGTCTGGCGCATCGAAAATACACACGTGCGCGAAGGCGGCTTCGCCCTCGTCACCGGCGATCCCGGTACCGGTAAGTCCGTCGCCCTGCGACTTCTCGCCGAGCGCCTCAACCAACTCCCCGACCTCACCGTCGCCGCGCTCACCCATCCCAGCGCCAACCTCGCCGACTTCTACCGCGAACTCGGCGACCTGTTCGCCGTCGATCTCAAACCCCATAACCGCTGGATGGGCTTCAAAGCCCTGCGCGAACGTTGGCTCGCCCATCTCGACAGCACCCTGCTGCGACCCGTCATGCTCATCGACGAAGCACAAGAAATGGCCCCCACCGTGATCAATGAACTGCGCCTAATGAGCGCCGCTCGATTCGACTCCCAAACCCTGCTGAGCGTCGTCCTCGCCGGCGACCGCCGCCTCACACAATTCCTGCGCCGCGATGAACTCTTGCCACTGGGTTCCCGTATCCGCGTGCGCCTCACCCTCGAACACGCCTCCCGCGACGAACTCCTCGCCCTGCTCAAACACCTCACCCGAACCGCCGGCAACCCGTCACTGATGACCCCCGCACTGATGCAGGCCCTCGCCGACCACGCCATGGGCAACTACCGCGTCCTCACCAACCTCGCCGCCGAACTCCTCGCCGCCGCCGCTCAACACGAACTCACCGAACTCGATGAAAAACTCTTCTTCCAAACCTTCCACAACGAACGACACGCCCCTAACCGACGCGCACAACTGCGCAACGCCTGAACCTCATAACCCCACGCAGACCACCATGCAACAACAATACCCCCACTTCGTCACGCTCCCGACCAACCTGCCCGACGAAACCGCCGCCGAAATCCTCGAGTTCCTCTACGACCTCACCCGCACCTTCGAAAACATCTACGCCGACCAAATCCGTCGACACTACCGCAGCAAAAATGACCCACCTACCAACACTCCCATCGATCAGGATCCACCGTTCTGATCAAATACAAAATCCCACACCCACCAAATCACATCCATCAAATATCGTGAACATCACTCCATCAAATAACGTGAACACGCTCAAGATCACAGATCTCCCTGTCCCGGCATCCAGTGTTCACCGCAAACAGCGCCATATCCGCTAAATGCCGGGGCAACTCCTTGAAAAGCCGCTCCTGCTCTTGCCAGGATAGCGGATACGGCTGGCGTTGGTCATTCAACGGAAGCAAGCGGATTTTCGGCGCATGGTCTATCCAAGTCAGACCATGCTCTTCCATCCACTCCGTGGCGGCGAGATTGAGTATCCTTCTCACAACTTTCAGTCCATGATTGATGGTCGCCGCCTTCACTCCCTGCTCACGCCTGTGGTCCACCCATGGCTGCAGTGTTCCCATATGCACTTTATCGAGCGTCACCTCCCCAATCCATGGCATGAGATTCTTCAAGCGCCCGATGTCATCCTTTAAACTTCGCTTGTGCTGATTCTCACGCACAAACTTCGCCGCCGCGTCATCGAATGTCCTTTTCGGGCGCACGCCGTAGACCGTAGCCTGGCGTGTGTCCTCCATCAAACGGGCTAGAAAGCGTTCCGCCTCTTCGAGCTGATCTGTGCCAGTGCTCTGGCAAACTCGCCGCCCGTTGATCTGCTTGTCGATATGCCAGACCCCGTTACGTTTGTAGAGGCCCGGCGTTCTTTTGCGTCCCATAGTTGGTCTCCTATGCGTTGACCGGGACGCCCGTTGCGGGCCTTATACTGATCCGCCCAGGCGTCCAGATCAAGGCGGTCGAAGGCAATGCCCTGACTGCCGATACAGATTTCAGTGACGAAAGGCCGCACAACTGCGTTAAATCGGTTCCGATCCATGCCCAGATAACCGGGCGCGTCGCGCAGCCGGAGTAATCTCGGCACGATCCGCACGGTCATTGTTTGTTCGTTTTCCATCCGTTTTTTCGATGCGCTTTGGTTCTGGACTCGGTCCGTTATGTGCGGTCTAACGCCCTGTAAGGGGGTGCATAGCGGTAGGAGGTGGCATCGATAGGTCCTGCTACCGCTTTATAGCTTAGTACCGCTATGCTCCCGATTTTCCAAAGCAAGCCGCTCATCCCATTCACGCCATTCATTCGTTCAATCCCCCCGCCGTCACCGGCGGGCCCTGTCGTTTGCGCGTCTCTAAACGGTGAGTGTGAATCCGCGGTCCACGACCCCTTGCGGAATCGCGTCCCCCTCAAACAGCGAGGCAAGGCGGATGTTTAGCGTCGGTCACGCAAGTCCCCGACGGCGCCTGATGAGGCGACGGCAAGTTATCAAAAAGCGATACGACTTGCCGGGTGTGCAGGCGGATAGGTCTGCCAAACCATCTGATTCAGGACCACACTTCGATCCAGAATCTAAATGTCTCCCGACCCGAGCGGGCACGTCCGCTCGACGTCGGATCTCGACAGGCGAAGTGCATGAGGCGGGTTCATCCCGCCAATACCACTCCACTTAATGGGAGAAGATGCTGAAGGGCTCCTA
>CAMYOD010000070.1 GCA_947259975.1 uncultured Gammaproteobacteria bacterium | reverse complement strand
CCCTCCGCAACACGCTCGAGAACACTTCCGGCCGGTCTCCGGGCTTGTGACTGGACAACGCCGAAGCGGGTCGCCTTCCCATCCGTTGAATCAATCGCTTTCAGGATCCGATCGAATACCCTGGACAGTGGCGTAGGGACCCGCTTTCAGTCACCTACCGTTGCGGGGGCAGCGTCGGCTTTTGACCGACTTCCCGTTTCACCCCTGTGTTACCACAGGAGCACCTGAAGTGGGATCTGCAACCTAAGCGGTAATCGACGCCCTGTCAACATGTGTTGGCGGACGCCCACTGATCCGCAGGCGCACCCACTTCGGTTTGGCGCACCCAGCGCAGGGTCCAGCCACCTGCTGTGCTCGCCAGCATCCGGGATCGTTGGAGCAATATTGCGGGACGTCAGCGCATGCTCAGTCAGCGCATAGTCAAGGCCTACTGTGAAATCGGCCTTGATGTGCTGCCCCAGCGCGCTCGCAACGACCTGCAGGAAGCAGTAGCCTTGTTCGACCAGCAACTCGAGTATCTGCAGCGCCTCGACGCGAATGATGAAATGCGGGATGCGCTGACCCGGGTCACCAAACTGTGGCTCGAATTCAAACCGCTCGCCATGGCTAAGGTTGACCGTACAAATGCGGGCCCGTTGCAGGCTCTCAGTGAGGAGTTGTTGAACGCCTCTCAGCGCGTAGTGGACTTGTTGGAGGTCCCGGCAGGTGGCCCGGTAGCGCGACTGGTCAATATCGCGGGCCGTCAGCGTATGCTTTCGCAGCGACTCGCTAAGCTCTACATGCTTTACTCGTGGGGATTCAAAGATCCGCAAATCAATGAACAGATCGAGGTCGCCAAGACACAGTTCAGCGACGCCCTGGATGCGCTCATCGCCGCGCCTGAAAACACCGATGAGATATTGCGGGAACTCAATGCAGTGGATGTTCTATGGATGTGGTTCGAGATCTCTCTCGAACTCAAAGATGCCAATTCGTTCCGTCTCGTCGTGAGTGAATCCAGCGGGTCTATCCTCGCGAGCATGGATGCAGTCACACGTATGTACGAACGCTTGGCTGTCAATTAAGATGAACCATTCAATCAATGCAATGCTGACGTGTTGACCCACGGCGCCGTAACGAGGCCTGATTCTCATACCACGCAGCCAGCGTTTGAACTCGTCGGCTGTAAACACCGGAGTCTTGGTCGTACACGAGACATTTCGCGGTCTTGTCACCCTGACCGGCTGTTTTTCTTGGAAATAAACTTCAAGAAAATCAAAAAATATCGGCGCAAACGATCTCGGATCCGTGAAGTGGTGTGCCGGATCGAAACGAATACCGGTTTGACTATGCATCATATGTCACAATAGGAGAAATTTTTCGTAGAATTGAACTTCACTATTCGAGTTGACAACAAATAACGGAGGTAAGGCTATGTCATACATCAAAACGATTTTCATCATGATAGCGTTGGCGTTGAGCGTGCAGGGTAATGTCGCCCTAGCAGGCGATGCCGCCAAGGGAAAGGCTAAGACCGCCACATGTGCCGCCTGTCATGGCGCTACCGGGATCAGTGCCCTCCCGGTTAACCCCAATTTGGCTGGGCAGCAGGAAGGGTACCTGGTTAAGTCCATGAATGACTACAAATCGGGAAAACGTGACGATGCCACCATGAAGGCCATGGTCGGCGCCCTGTCGGACGAAGACATCAAAGATATTGCCGCATTTTATGCGAGTCAGGCGTGTAAGTAGGCGAGAGCGTTTTTGTCCGTATTACAGGCCGTAGCACGAGACCCAGCCTGCATTTCTCACCAGGATCCCGGGTGCTGACTCAGGGGTCGCGCAGCTGCGCGCCGCGCCTGTAGTGAGATCCATAGCGGGATTTGGGTCGAATGAAGCTCAAGCACTGCAACGACACTGCAACTGCACCAGCACAAGCACCAGCACAAGCGCAGGTGTGGGAGGGCGAGTCAGGGCCGGGATAGGCGTGATTACGGTAACACCCTGTACAACGTGGCGTTGGCCCAATGCCTTACGCTCTGCCGTGGAGTCGGAGTTTGCGCCGCCGTGGTCAGGAATGCGGGCTAGGTGTAGTAGACGACCAGCGGCATGCGGGCGTGATGGATGACCGTCTCATCCAGGCGGTGCGCGCAGTTCCGCTGCGCGCGGCGTGGCGCTATCACTTCGTTATCATCCGGTATGGTTGGTGCATGCAATATGCGGGCGGGGAGCACGTATAAATGAGCGGCATCCAGCAGATTTTCGTCAACTACGTCCCTGCCCAGGACCGCATACTGGTACGTGTCAGCACCACCGATAACACCGAGATGCGTATGTGGCTGACGCGCCGATTCATCACAGTCCTGTGGCCGGTGATGCTAAAGATGCTCGAGTCCGATCCAAGTGTCGTTGGACAATCGGACACCCAGTCCAAGCAAGATGTACTTTCGTTCCGGCATGAAGAGGCGATCAGTAAAACCCGGTTCACCAAGAGCTACCAAACCCCGCCTCAGCTCAAACCGGTCAATCAAGTTCCGTTCCTGATCACCAAGCTCAGCACCAAGCGATTGGATAATGGCCGCACGCAAATGATATTCGGTACTGCTAAGGGCCGCAGCGTGCAGTTCGTTGTGGATCGCACGCTCACACATTCGTTGTGCAAACTGATCGCCGACTGCACGTCAAAAGCAAATTGGGGTCTCGAGTTGAAAATCACCAAGTCTGTGGCGGCAGCGCCGGCTGGCCGCACCATTAATTAGTGCGTGGTCCCCACATACCTGGGACAAAGATACTCATACTACGGGACAGTGCCTTTGCCCTGCTTTGCGGGGACAAGTCAGGCACGATACCTCGCAGCTCGCGGATCCCCTTCAGCACGACAAATGCGGCGCCCACACCGTCCTCCGTCAGTATTTCACAATAAAGATCGTAACTTGTCGTGTAAGGTGCGGGGGATGTTGATGAACTCTGCGTCCGCGCGGGCGTCGAGGCGCCGGCTGCCCGGCAGACGCGTGCCGGGTTGCTCGAGCACCGCCGCGATGAGCGTCTCGAGGTGCTTGGTCAAGGTGCCGCCGGACAATGCCTCCCCATGCATTGCGATCATCAGCTGACCGACGCCCGGCGGCGGTCCGTCGGCGTCAAAAAACGACGATGCCTCGAATCCAAAATTCGCCCCGGTCAACGCCGCGGCGAGGATCTCCACCATCATCACCAAGGCGGCTCCCTTGGCGTCGCCCATCGGCAGCATGGTTCCCGCCATCGCCGCCTGCGGATCGGTGGTCGCGTGTCCCTCGGGATCCAGGGCCCAACCGGGGTCGATGGGTTCCGCGCGCTGGGCGGCGACCATGATCTTGCCGCGCGCGATCTTGCTCAGAGAAAGGTCGATGACCAACGGCGGCTGGTTGGCGCGCGGCACCGCAAACGCGATCGGGTTGGTGCCGAACACCCCGCTTCGTCCTCCCCACGGGGCAATCGCCTTGGGGCTGTTACCGAAGATCAGGCCCACCCGCCCACGCACGGCAAGTTGCTCCACGTGATAACCCGCCTGACCGAAATGATGAGACCGATGCACCGCAGCGACCGCGATCCCGGTGTCGGCGACCAGGGTATCCAGTTCGCTGATCGCTCTAGCCAGTGCCGGAAACGCGAAGCCGTTGCCCGCGTCCACACGCACCGCCGCCGTAGCCACATGCCGGACAACCGGCAGCGCATGACCATCGACCTTACCCGCCGCCGCCTGCGCGGCGTAACTCGGCAATCGGGACAAACCATGTCCGGACTGGCCGTCAATCTCGGCGGCGATGAGCGCATCGGTCACGCACTCGGCATTTTCCTGACTGGTGTTGTGGTGCTTAAGGATCGCGACGCCCAGCGACCGGCATTGATCGACGGATAATGCGACAACATCGTTCATGCCATTGCCAACACTCGCTTTACGTTACTGGCGGTTACCGCGCTGACCCGTACATTGGATTCAACCGTGACCCCGGCGATATGCGGCGTCAAGATGAGATTCGGTACGTTCCGAAACCGGCCACCTGCGGCGGCGGTCAATGGTTCGGTCGTGTACACATCCAGCGCCGCACCACCTAGCCGGCCGGCGACCAGCGCGTCGATGACCGCTTGTTCATCGACGATGCCGCCGCGCGCGGTGTTGATCAACACCGCTTCAGATTTCATATCCGCGAGCAGTGTCGCGTCGACCAGGCCACGGGTGGCGTCGTTGAGTGGGACATGGATGCTGACTACGTCCGCGCCCGCGAACAACGGTCCCAGCTCCAGCTTCTGGACGCCGTCCCACGCGGCATTGTCACCGGCCACAAACGGGTCGTGAGCGGCCACTGTCATGCCTAGTGCCCGGGCGCGGTCCGCGGTCTGGCGTGCAATACCGCCGAAACCCACGAGGCCCAGCATCTTGCCCTGAATTTCCCGGCCGACGCATGGTTGCCGCGGCCAATCCCCGGCAATAACCGCGGCATTGGCCCGGTAGCAGCCGCGCAGTAGAAACATTGCGGTGGCGATGACGTATTCCGCCACCGCGGCATCGTTGGCGCCGGTGGCGGGACACACGGTAATGCCGCGCTGTTCGCATTCAGCGACGTCGATGTTGTCCAGTCCCACTCCCAGGCGGCCGACCACCCTTAAGCGCTGCGCTCGCTCCAGCAATGCGCCGCGAACCGGGGTTCGATTGCGCACCACCAAGCCGTCGGCGTCGGTGATGCGTGTCAACAGCTCTTCCGGTTTGTCCACCAGGTCCGGATCGTGGTAAACCTCAAAGTCACGACGCAAATCATCGACCGCGGCTTTATCCATAAACTCGGTGATCAGGATCTTTGTCATCTCAGTCTCCGGTGAGACGTTGCAGTTCAGTGTATAGGTCTTGCTTCAACTCCACGCCGATACCCGGGGTATCGTGACCGTGGGTGTAACCATCAACGACGGGTATGGCGTCGGCAAAGCCCCCGAAGGGTTGAAACACGCCGGGATAGGATTCCGCACCGCCGGTCTGTAGACCCAGCGCGATGTTCAACGCCAACTGATGCCCGCCATGGGGAATAAGACGCCGGCGCGACCAACCGTGGGCCTCGGTCGCCTCCACCACTCGCAGGTATTCGCTGAGCCCGTAACTCAGGGCGGGGTCGAGCTGAAGCCAATCCCGGTCCGGCCGCAACCCACCGTAACGCAACAGGTTTACCAGATCCTGATGAGAAAACAGATTTTCCCCGGTGGCGATGGCGGCGGGATAGTGCTGCGCCAACGTGGCGTGCAGCAAGTAGTCCAACGGGTCCCCGGGCTCCTCGTACCAGAACAGATCGTAGCCGCGCATCGCCTCGCCGTACGCCAACGCCTGCCGCAGATCGAAGCGGCCGTTCGCATCCACCGCGAGATTGCGGCCATCACCGACCACGTCCAGCACCGCTTCGATGCGGCGCAGATCGGTGTCCAGATCGGCGCCGCCGATTTTCATCTTCACCACTCGATAGCCGGCGTCACGATATCCCCGCATCTCTTCTTGCAGCTGCGCGAGTTGTTTTCCCGGGTAGTAGTAGCCGCCGCCGGGGTATACCAGCACCCGCTGATCACATTGGCCACCGTTGTATCGCTCAGACAGCAAGCGCCATAGTGGCTGCTCCGCGATCTTGGCCACCGCGTCCCATACCGCCATGTCCAGGGCGCCCGCCGCCACCGCGCGGTCGCCGTG
>CAMYOD010000069.1:2986-3547 GCA_947259975.1 uncultured Gammaproteobacteria bacterium | reverse complement strand
TTCTTGTAGTTGTTGTTTCAAGGTCGGCTGGTGTGGTCTGCAAAGGGTCGTGATTCTACCGACCGCATCTTCCCAGTAGAAGCGCAGAATCGCTGGCTAATACAAATCCACCGGATCTACATCCAGCGACCAGCGCACCTTTCTTGATCGCGGCGATTGCTCGAGCCTCTGCAACCACGACGTGAGCACCCGGTGCAGCGGCCGTCGATGTGCTGCGCTGACCAGCAACTGGGCGCGATAGCGCCCGGCACGTTTCTCCATCGGCGCCGGTACCGGGTCCATGATGAGAACCCCCTTGGAGCGCGTCTGTTGTGTCACTTGCAGTGCTTGTTCGCGGGCAAAGTCGAGGAACCCGATCGCCGCCCGTTTTTGGCTCGATTCTGCGCGCAACAGCACAAAATAAGAATAGGGCGGATAGTGCGCCTCCCGGCGCTCCGTCAGCGTGATTTCGGCAAATCCCGCGTAATCGTGCGCGAGCAGCGATTCGAAATAAGGATGCGCGGGGTACCAGGTTTGGATCAACACATCGCCCGGTTTGTCGGCGCGCCCGGCGCGGCCTGC
>CAMYOD010000069.1:1011-2975 GCA_947259975.1 uncultured Gammaproteobacteria bacterium | reverse complement strand
GTAATCGTGCGCGAGCAGCGATTCGAAATAAGGATGCGCGGGGTACCAGGTTTGGATCAACACATCGCCCGGTTTGTCGGCGCGCCCGGCGCGGCCTGCCACCTGGATGATCTGCTGAAACAGATGCTCGGCGGCGCGAAAGTCAACGCTGTACAAGCCTTGGTCGGCATTGATCACCCCCACCAGGGTGACGTTGGGAAAGTCGTGGCCCTTGGCCAGTAATTGCGTGCCCACCAAAATGTCCGCCTCGCCCTCATGGACCCGTTGCAGGGTTTTCTCGAGATGACCCTTGCGCCGCGTGGTGTCGCGGTCGACGCGCAATATCGTCGCTTGCGGGAACAGGGTGCCGAGAGATTCCTCGATGCGCTGCGTGCCCTCCCCGAGGTTGATCAGCGACCCATGGCCGCAGTGGGGACAACTTGGCGGTGCCGATGCCTGGTGCCCGCAGTGATGGCAACGCAATTGATGTTGGCGTTTGTGATAGGTGAGCTTAGCGTCGCACCGTGGACACCGTGCATGCCAATGGCATTGGCAGCAATACAACACCGGGGCATAGCCGCGGCGATTCAAAAACACCAGGCTCTGTTCGTTGCGCTCGATGCGCTGGCGGATCGCGGCAATCAACGGCATGCTCAGTCCGTCGTCTGTGGCCGTGCGCCGTAGGTCCAGTAAGTGGATACGCGGCAGACTCGCAGCCCCGGCACGCGCGGGCAATGCAAGACCGCGATGGCGGCCGTTGGCGGCATTGGTGAGGGTCTCAAGCGCCGGGGTGGCCGAGCCCAGGATCACCGGGATGCCTTCCAACTTCGCCCGGTACAGCGCGAGATCCCGTGCATGATAGCGAAACCCGTCTTGTTGTTTGTACGAGGTGTCGTGCTCCTCATCGACGATGAACACCCCGGGATGCTGTAACGGCGTAAATACCGCCGATCGCGTGCCGAGCACCACCGCCTTGATGGCGCTGTGACACCGACAGTCCCGAGTGCAACACCACCACCGCCGCATCGAGCCGCTGCCGGAAGCGCTCGATGAGCTGCGGCGTCAAGGCGATCTCCGGCACCAGCACCAGCGCCTGTTGACCGCGCTCGATGACCGATTCCACCACGCGTAGATACACCTCGGTCTTGCCGCTGCCGGTGATGCCGTGCAGTAGAAACGACTGATAGCCGCCCAGGGATGCGAGGATGGTTTGCGCTGCAGCACGCTGCGCTGCGTTCAGGGTTACCGGCGATGCAGGCGGCATGGCGGCGGCTGAGGGTACCGGCGCCTGATCGATGGCGACCAGTCTTTTTTCCACCAACGCCGCCATCGCGCGATGCCACGATGGCGAGACGTGATGGCACTGCTCGGGTTGCAACCGGTGCCAAGGTGCCGCGCGTAACAGCGCGAGCAAACGTTGTTGCACCGCCGCGCGGCCCAGCGCGGTGGTATCGAACGCGAGCCCTGCCTCAGTCAGGCAATAGGTTTGCGCTCGGCGCGGTTCGACCTGCGACCCGCGCCGCAACGGCACCGGTAGCGCGGTGGCGAGGACTTCTCCGAGTGGATGGTGATAATAATCCGCCGCCCACCGCAGGGTGGCCAACAGCTTGGGCGGAAACACGGGCTGTAGATCCAACACGTCGGCCACCGGTTTCAGACGCGCTATCGGCAGTTCGCTGTCGGCGCCGACGCCGATGACCACGCCCACCAGGCGCCGGGCACCGAACGGCACCCGCACGCGGACGCCCGGTCGCACCGAGAGCGGCGCGGGAACCAGAAAATCGAAGGTTTGACGTCGCGGAACGGGTACCGCGATGCGGGCGATAGGAGTAGCGATCATGGCGACAATCTATCATAGGGTCGCGCGCGGGTTGCCGATCATCGCCGCGGTTGGGGTTCATAACTGCTTGATTGAAAACCTGTTCGTCAGTTACTCACAATAGCTGTGGATAAGTCTGTGGACGAGTGATAGCGACGTGACCACC
>CAMYOD010000069.1:0-991 GCA_947259975.1 uncultured Gammaproteobacteria bacterium | reverse complement strand
CGGGCCGGGTTGTGCATAAGTGTCAGCGCGGGAGGAGTGTAAATTCAAAGGCTTAGCCTAAGTTCCTCGTTTATTACCAAAGACAAAATGTTAATCCCCATCATTGCCCGGCACATCGAAGCGGCCACCGGCACCCCGTTGCGCACACCGCGACAGCGTTCCGCCGGGGGCGGGTGCATCAACAGCGCCCTGGTGTTGGAAGACGACGCTAGGCGGTATTTTGTAAAGACCAACCGCGCGTCCTTGGTGGCCATGTTCGCGGCCGAGGCTGCGGGGCTCGATGAAATCCGCAACACTGGCACCGTGCGCTTTGGTTGGGGGCGCGAGAACACCATCGGCTCCACGCCGCAGATCAACACCCCCAGCGATGACTGGATCGAGTTCTGGCGTGAGCGGCGCCTGGGGAAGCAGCTCGAACTGGCAGCGCACAGCGGCTACTGCGGCCGCCTGCAACGGCAGGGCGAGCGTCTGTTGGGAAAGTTTGCGGGGTTATTCGCCGGCTACCGGCCGCTGCCGTCACTGCTGCATGGGGATCTTTGGAGCGGCAATTACGCTGCGGATGCCGAAGGTAACCCGGTGATCTACGATCCTGCGCCTTATTACGGAGACCGCGAGGCAGACCTGGCGATGACCGAATTGTTCGGTGGCTTCGGGCGCGCTTTTTACAACGCCTATCAACAGGCATGGCCGTTGGATGACGGGTACCGGACCCGTAAGACGCTGTACAATCTGTACCACATCTTGAACCACCTGAACCTGTTTGGCGGCGGCTATCTCGGTCAAGCGGAGTCGATGATCGACAGTTTGTTGGCCGAGATCGGCTGAACTGCCTGGGTGCAGTATGCGGGCTAGGCTCCGCGCACCGGAAAGACGCCGATCTCATCGTCGTCGCCCACCGCGGTGGCGGGCTGTGCAAACTGCTTGTTTACCGTCACTTGAATCCGATTCGCGACCATGTGTGACGTCCACGGTTCGCCGCGGGCCGCCAGCC
>CAMYOD010000068.1 GCA_947259975.1 uncultured Gammaproteobacteria bacterium | reverse complement strand
GTGATCGACGGCAAGCAGGTCGACCGCGTCGAGCAAAGCAACAGCACGGGACCCGCGCGGCGGGTAGTGCTCGACGACGGCAGCGATGTGACCGCCGACGTGGTGATGCCGTTCTATGGATTGTCGCCCAGCGTTGACTTCATGAGCCATGCCGGCATCGATATCGAGCGCGGCATACTGGTGAACACGCAATTACAGACGACCCGCGATGACATTTGGGCCGCCGGCGACGTGTGCCAGATCTGGTCTCCCGAACACAACGCGTACCGGTTCTATTATGGTTATAAGAACGTGAAGATGATGGGAGACGTCGCAGCCAGGAACATGACCGGCGACGAGACCACCTTCACCACCGCCGTCGATGAGATCCTGCAACTCCAGCCTGACGGCACGATATACTCTCCTTTCTGGGAGTACGACTAGTGACTTCGATACACACCGACGTACAGATTGGGATATGCGGCTCGGCCGGCGATGGCACCATCGCCGTGGGCGACATCCTCAAGCGCGCCATGGCGCGTGCCGGATACCGGGTCATCGCCTTCGACGAGTACCCGGCGGAAATCCGCGGCTTCGGCAAATGTGTCGCGCGCACGCGCATCACCACCGAACAGGTGTATTCGATGAAACCCAAGACCGATGTGCTGGTGTCGCTCAATGACGCGCACGCCATTCCTCACGCCGAGGAGGTGCGCGACTTCGGCGCGGTGATTTATGATTCCGCACCGATCAGCATGATCGATGAAGGCTGGCACATCTCCGGCCACCTCAATCCGGGGCAGTTGCCCTACGGGCTGCCGATGCGCGAGATCTCCGAGCAGGCCACCGGATCCAACCGTTCGCGCAACATCGTCGCCTTGGGCTTCGTCGCCGGGCTGTATCAACTCCCGCGACAGGCGTTCGTCGACGCCATCGCCGCCAAGTTCCAGACCAAGGCCGCCGAAGTCACGCAGAGCAACGTCGCGGCATTTAACGCCGGCTACGACAACGGCGCCGAAATCTACCGGTTCGACAAGGTCGAGGTCGGTCCTCCGGCACGGCGCACCCGTGGACACGATTCGACAATGATGACCGGCAATGCCGCGGTCGTCCGCGGCTGTCTCGACGCCGGCATCGAGACATTTTTCGGATATCCCATCACCCCGGCCACCAGCATCATGGAACGATTGGCGGTGGAGATGCCCAAGCACGGCGCGCGGCTGCTGCAGACCGAGGATGAGATCTCGGCGATCTCGGCCACCATGGGCGCCGGTTTCGCCGGAGCGCGAGCGGCAACCGCCACTTCCGGGCCGGGTTTCGCTCTGATGTCGGAGATGATGGGGCTGGGGGTGATGGCCGAGGTGCCGGCAGTGGTGTTCGTGTCGCAGCGCGGCGGGCCAAGCACCGGCATGCCGACCAAGACCGAACAGGCGGATCTCAACATCGCCGTGTTCGGCGGACACGGCGATGCCAAGCGCATCGTGCTCGCACCGACGAATGTCGAAGGCTGCTGGCGCTGCGCCGGCCGCGCCTTCGAGATGGCGGAGGCCTATCAAACGCCGGTGGTGGTGTTGCTGGATTTGTATCTATCGAACCGCTACGAGACCGTGGTGTTCCCGAAAAAAACCCCATTCGTGCGCGATGCGTGCAAACGGCCCGCGCAGGATAAACACAATGAGCCGTACCGGCGCTTTGAACTGACCGGGGACGGAGTTAGTCCGCGTGCGGTACCGGGTGAGGCCCACGGCATCCATACCGCCACCGGCCTCGAGCACAATGAGTTCGGCCGGCCCAATGATCTGTCGGACATGCATTTTCAGATGACCGAGAAGCGCCACGAGAAGCTCAACACCGCACTCAAGCATCCCGGTATCACGATCTATAAACGGTTCGGCGACACCGGTGACGTGGACGTGGGTTTATTGGCTTGGGGTTCGACCTTTGGAGAGACCTTGGAAGCGATGTTGCTGGCGCGCGCCGAGGGCATTCGCTGCGCGGCCATGAAGGTGGTGATGTTGTCGCCGCTGCCGGTGAAGCCGATCAAGCGCTTCCTCAAGGACTGCAAGGAGGTTATCGTGCCGGAACTCAACTATGAAGGACAGTTTGCCAACCTGGTGTCGGGTGCTGTGGGACGCGATGTGATCCGGCTCAATCGCGTGACCGGCAAGCCGATGGCCGTCAACGAGATACTCGATACCATTCGTAGCGCCGCGGGTAAACGAAAAATGCGCAAGAGTGCGGCGTGATTCAAAAACACGAGGTGAATTATCATGTCTCCCGAACATCCCGTCTACCTTGAGGACAAACTCGAAGAGATTCGCGACAGCGGACGGCTTCATTATCGCTCGAAATCGTTGCCGACGTGGTGTCCGGGGTGCGGCTACTACAGTATGACCGAAGGCGTCACCTGGGCCTTGAATGAGATCGGGGTACGCAACGAGGACGTGGTGGTGGTTTCCGGTATCGGTTGCGCGTCACGCTTTCCTTTCTTCATGGAGACGTATGGATTCCACACGCTCCATGGCCGCACGCTGCCGGTGGCCACCGGTGTAAAGCTTGCCAACGACAAGCTGACCGTGGTCGTGGTGGGAGGAGACGGCGATGGATTCGCGATCGGTGGCGGCCACATTCCTCACGTCGCACGGCGCAACGTCGATATTACTTATCTGTTATTCGATAACGGCATCTATGGGCTGACTAAGGGCCAGGTATCCCCGACGTCGGCGATCGGCTTCACGACGTCGACCTCACCATTCGAGAATCACGATCAACCCCTTAATCCACTCATGATGTTGCTCTCCTATGGCGCGAGCTGGGTCGGCCAGGCCTATGCCGGGCAACCCGAGCACCTCGCGAAGATGATACGTGCGGCGATCGAACATCGCGGTTTTTCATATCTGCACATCCTGTCGCCGTGCGTGACCTTTGATAAGACCGATCGCACCTACCGAAATCTTGATTTCTCGGTGCGCAACCTGCCCGAGGGCCATGATCACACCGACCGCCTGGCCGCGATTCACGAGGCGACCAAGGTTGACCAACCGGCCGTCGGTCTGTATTACGTAGAGAAACGTCCGACATTGAGTGATACTCTTGACGAAATCGTTGTCCGGGCGGGAGGCAAGCCTGCGCAGCAGGCCGGCGCCGGCTAACTGGATTCTTCTGTTTACTATTGATCTTTAGAGGGTACATTGTGAGTTCTAACGACGATACAACTAATAAAGAATGGCCCGGTCTCACGGTGGAAGTCCAAAAAATACTCTCGCAGCTTCCGCTTGGTGTCTGCGTCATTGGGTCCGATGGGCGTATTCAATGGGCGAATCCGGGCTTTTACCAGCAGCTCGGCATATCGCAACAGGATACACAAAATATCGCATTCGGTGAGCTGCCGATGAAGATGGCGGAAGAACTTGGACACGGGATTTATCAGCCCATCCATCATACCGACATGCGGCTGCGGGTCGCGACCGCCGCGTGCGGCAACGGTCATAAGGTCGCCTTGTTTACCGATGTGAGTGATCTGGTCAGCGAGATCGGCGGCTATGCCGACCTGCTTCTGGAGGTAGCGAGGATGGATTCTCACACCGGACTGCTGACCCCGGCGAGTATGTATCGCGAGCTTTTCGAACAGGTCTCCCGATCCCGCCGATACGGGAACGCGCTTGCCATTGTACGCATCGATATCGGTGGGCTGCGAAGGGATGATATCAGCCACCCGGACCGCGAGCGGACGCTGCGCGACTTAGGCATCAAGCTCGCCGACAATGTCAGGAACATCGATTTCGCCGGGCGCTTGTCGGATTACGAGTTTCTGGTGGTGTTGCCGGAGACTGACATCAAGGGCGTTAAGATCCTCATCGACAAGCTCGAACCGATTCTTGGCACCACCCAGATCCAGACACAAAGCGGTCAGGCCGTAGACTTGGGGATCAAAATCGGCTACGCGCAATGGACCGCGACCGACGATGCGTCCACCCTGCTCGAGAAAGCCCGGCCCGAGGCCACGGCCTAAGGAGGAATGGGGTCGGCGGCGTGATTATACCCGTGGGCCCGAAGCACCGAGGTGCGACCCCGCCGTCTTAGGGCACCCGCCAACAACCGATGATAAAGGCACCGGTGTCCAATCCGGCTCTATCGCCAGCAGTCTCGATCGCTCGCGCCTGTTGAGGGTCGGTGTCTTTCGTGAAATGGATCGCGGTCTTGACGACGCCCGCTACGGGGGCCAGCGCACGCAGCTGATCGGGGGACCGGAAATACGCGTGCCTGAATATGGACTGCTCATTGTCGCGGGCTTCCGCGCTGCGGCGTTGGGCCCACGGGCTGCGGCTATTCAGGGTGGCGACCACCACAATCCCTTGTGGACAGGTGACGCGGAACAATTCAGCGATGGCCGACGCGGCATCCTCAACGAATTCTAGCGCCGTTACCGACAGCGTCTTGTCGAACTGGCCGTCGCGAAACGGCAGCGCGCGCATATCGGCCGCCAGCGGCGAGAACTTAACCGCCGGCAGCATGCGGCGGGCGGTCCCAAGCATTGGTTCAGACACGTCTATGCCGACTACCTCGGCACCGTGAGCAATGACTGTTTGTGTGAAAATTCCCGTACCGCAGCCGACATCCGCTATGCGTTCGTTTGCTCGTGGTCGCAGCATATCCACCATGAGACCCTGCTCATATTCTTTGACCAGCGCGCCGATCGGCGTCTTGAACCATCGGTCGTATTGCTCTGGCCAGCTGTCAAATAGTCGTTTCGACATACTTAAAAGGCGACATTCTACTTCGGGTCTAAACGGGGATAGATTTGCTTTCTGGGCAATCTTTACGACTCTTCCGACCGTTTCAAGGGTATCTCTTTTCTCTATGTTATTCCGAATGCAGCGGGGAATCCCGAACTGTGGTTGGTCGAACCGATTCGCTGTTGCAACATCGAGTGCAGCGAGGAATCTCAGCGACGTGAATGCTGGTGGCACTTCGTACAGAGTGCGATTCTGTTCTCCGACCGCGCTTAGGGCAGGTTCTTTATGTCGTCATTCTGAAGCCGCCTACTACTACTTGTCCTGCGCGCCGTCGCAGGGCCCGTCCTGAGCATAGCCGAAGGAAAAGGATCTCACGGTGTTTGATTGTGGCGGCAAATTCGTCGGAGTGAGATCCTTTACTGCGACTACGCGCAGCACAAGCGGCGCAAAACGCTTCAGGATGACAATAATAAATTCAGGTCTTCGTTATTTCCGTCGAGGACGTCAGGTGCTGGGGTTGTCCTCGCTGTCGGGATCATCATCGGTGCGATCTTCAGCGCCGCCGGTTACTTCTTCTTCGCTGTTGTCGTCCGGTTGTTCGCCCTGACTGACATCATCCTCGCCAGCGCTCGCGCTGTCGTCTCGTTCGACATTAACGGCGCTCGGCCGTGCACTGCCCTGGTTTTTATTGACGACGATGTTGGACACTTGCACCGTAGATCCCGCCGGCACCGGACCGATGTTGAACCCGATCTGCTGGGCATCTGGCAACGTCAACACGATCTCGAAATTTTCGCTTGGGGCCACGTTCGGTAGATTGAAGCGGCCCATCGAGTCGGTCACGGTTTGCTGACCACCGCCTTGCACATCGATGCCACCGACGCCGCCGGATTGCGCATTGACCCGCGCCGCCAACAAGTCGACGATCGCCGCCAGCATGCGCACCGGTAGCCCGTCCTGTTCCGGGCGCGGTCCCTGGGCGACCACCTGTGCCACGTTGCCGTTTACCGTCGCGGTGATGCCGGTACCGCCGATCCCGGATCCCCCGGCGACGGATCTTGAAGCGCTCGACTAAATCCATTGGCTGGCGTTTTGGGTGCGTCGTAGCAGAAAGATTATGTGGGAAAAATACCCACGTCAAGTATAATATTAAAGAAACTTGGATAGCCGGGTGTATCTGGACGTTCAAATGCCGAATACCAAATCCAACAGTCAGTCCGGGGCGCCACCAGCGCTCGTGTCTGCAGTCAAGCGGGTGTTGCGTCCGCTGGTGGGGCTGTTGCTCGACCACAATCTAACCTACACCTGGTTGTCCGGGATTCTGAAATCGATATTTGTCGAGGTCGCCGAGCGGGAGTTCCGCCTGCCTGGCAAAGACCAGACCGACAGCCGCATCACCTTGCTGACCGGTGTCCACCGCAAGGACGTGAGACGGTTGCGCCGTGAACCCGCTGCGGATGAGGCACCCCCGGCTAGTATCTATCTGGGCGCGCAACTGGTCGCGCTGTGGATCAGCGATGATCGATTTCTCCACCGCGCCGGAGACCCCCGTCCGCTCCCGCGCCGCCGCCAGGACGACGGCCAACCGAGTTTCGAGGACCTGGTGACATCGGTGAGCAAAGACATACGGCCGCGGGCGGTGCTGGATGAGTGGTTGCGCCTGCAGGCGGTTGAGGTCGATGACCAGGACCGGGTGTGCCTCAAGGTCGAGGCGTTCGTGCCGTCCAAGGGGTTTGATGAGCTGGCCTATTATTTTGGCCGCAATCTCCATGACCATATGGCGGCCGCCAGACATAACGTGCAGGGCGGCGAACCCCCCTTTCTCGAGCGCAGTGTGTACTATGACGAATTGTCGCTGGACTCG
>CAMYOD010000067.1 GCA_947259975.1 uncultured Gammaproteobacteria bacterium | reverse complement strand
CCGGCGGGTTTTTCATACCGCGGATTACGTGCGCCAGCGCTGGTCGGAGTACTTCGAGATCCTCGACATCCTGCCCGGCGCCGTGGGCAACCATCAGGACATCGCGGTGCTGCGTAAACGCTAGAAGTTTAGGGTGCCGACCCTACACCGCGGCCATACGCACCGGCAGGCGGCGCGCGCCCCAATCCCCGGGTTTGGCCTCGAACACGCCGGCGCACGGGGTGCCGCATTGGTTGCACTTGCCCTGTGCATCCAGGTTCCAGACGCCCAGCTCGTACCAGTCGCGGCCGATCAGCTTCTGACCGCAGCTGTGACAGTAGGTGCTCTCGCCGGCCTCGTCGTGCACATTGCCGGTGTAGGCATAACGCACGCCGTTGTCCACGGCGATCTTGCGCGCTCGGGTCAGGGTCGCCGGCGGCGTCGGCGGATGATCCAGCATCTTCCAGTCCGGATGAAACGCGGTGAAGTGCATGGGCACGTCGGGGCCAAGCTTTTCCACCACCCATTTGGTCATTTCATCGATTTCCGCATCCGAATCGTTCTCCCCGGGAATCAACAGGGTCGTCGTCTCGAACCAAACGTCGGTTTCGTGTTTGAGGTATTCCAGAGTCTCCAGCACCGGCTGCAGGTGGCCGCCGCAGATGTTCTTGTAGAATTCATCCGTAAACGCCTTCAGGTCCACATTAACCGCGTCCATGTAAGAGTAGAATTCTCTGCGCGGCGCGGGGCAGACATAACCCGCGGACACTGCCACGCTCTTGATGTCGAACTCCCGACAGGCCTTGGCGATATCGATGGCGTACTCGTGGAAAATCACCGGGTCGTTGTAGGTATAGGCGACGCTGCGGCAGCCGTAGTCCTGGGCGACCTGGGCGATGCGCTCGGGTGACGCCTGATCTGCCAACGTGTCGGTTTCCCGCGACTTGCTGATATCCCAGTTCTGACAGAATTTACAGGCCAGATTACAGCCGGCGGTGCCGAAGGACATGATGCTGGTGCCGGGCAGAAAATGATTGAGCGGTTTCTTTTCGATGGGATCGATGCAGAAGCCACTGGAACGGCCGTAGGTGGTGAGCACGATGGCGTCGTTCTGGCGCATGCGCACGAAACACAGCCCCCGTTGTCCCTCGCGCAGTTTGCAGAAGCGCGGGCACATGTCGCACTGGACACGGCCGTCATCGAGGACATGCCAGTAATGGGTCGGATAACTGCTTTCGGTGACGCTCATGACGCCCCCTGCACGGGTGTTCGTTACTGTTTATACGATGCGGCCGCGGCGCACGGAATGCAATGACCTAATCGCTTGATTTAGACCTCTGCGGGGAGTATTTGTGAGACTAAGTGGCGACTTGTCGCCGGAGATGCCCATGACCAAAGTACGTCCAACCGCCGTGGCCGGGATGTTCTACCCGGCGGAGCCCGCGACCCTGGCGGCCCAGGTGCGCGAGTTCATTGCCGCGGCGACGGCCGAGCAACCACCGCCGAAGGCGATCATCGCGCCCCACGCCGGTTACATCTATTCCGGGCCCATCGCCGGGTCCGCCTACGCGCCGTTGCAGTCCCTGCGTGACACGGTGACCCGGGTGGTGTTGCTGGGCCCGGCGCATCGGGTCTACGTGCGTGGGCTGGCCGCGAGTACCGCACAGGCCTTTGCCACCCCGCTGGGTGAGATTCAACTGGCGTGTGGGGCGATCGACGCGTTGATCGCGGCGTTTCCGTTTGTGACTGCGATCGATGCCGCGCACGCACCGGAGCATAGCCTGGAGGTGCACCTGCCGTTTCTGCTCGAGGCCCTGGGTGACTTCGAGTTGATTCCGCTGGTGGTCGGTGATGCGCAACCGGAGGAAGTCACGCAGGTGCTGGAGAATCTGTGGGGCGGCACGGAGACCCTGATCGTCATCAGCTCGGATCTGAGTCACTATCACGACTACGACACCGCCACGGCCATGGACCGCGCGGCCTCCGACGCCATCGAAGATCTGGATCCGGCGGCGCTGGATCAGGAACAGGCCTGCGGCCGCATACCGGTGTGCGGCCTGATGCTGGCGGCACGCCGCCACGGCCTTAAGGCCAAGACCGTTGACCTGCGCAACTCCGGCGATACCGCCGGACCCCGCGATCAGGTGGTGGGTTATGGTGCCTATCTCTTCTACTGATGCGGCGGTGGCTTCGATCAACGGCCTGCGACCCGACGATAAGGTCTGGCTCACCGACCTGGCGCGCCGCTCCATCGCCCACGGCCTCGAAAGCGGCGTCCCACTGCCGGCGCACACGGTAGAGGCCGGCGCGGCGGTCCGCGTTGTGCGCGGCAGCTTCGTGACCCTGCGCACGCCGGACGCCGACCTGCGCGGTTGCATCGGCAGCATCGAGGCAATACGGCCGTTGTTTGAAGACGTTATTCACAACGCCTACGCCGCCGCGTTCGAGGATCCGCGTTTTCCCGGTGTGCAGACGGCGGAGTTACCCGGTCTGCACATTCACATTTCGGTGCTCTCGCCGCGCGAGGCGATTGCGTGCGACTCCGAGGATGACCTGCTGGATCAGCTGCGGCCCGGGATCGATGGGTTGGTGTTGATCGACGGCCGGCGACGCGGCACCTTCCTGCCGTCGGTATGGGAGACGATACATGACGTGCGCGAATTTCTGACCCACCTCAAGCTCAAGGCCGGCCTGCCGCCGGACTATTGGTCGGCGTCGCTGTGCTTTGAGCGCTACACCACGGAATCGTGGTAGGCGCAGCCTGGATCTAACGGTTGGTGAGTTCCACCCACTTGGTCAGTTTTCGCCACTGCTTGAGGTCTTGCTCCACCGCCGACGGCGCCATCTCGAAAATTCCGATCCCTTTATCGGCGGCGCGGATGTAATTCTGCGTATCGCGCAGGTGCGTGACGAAAGGAATGTCGAGGCTCTTGAGAAACTTTTCCAGCTTGTGATAGACGATCGTGTTTTCGCGTACGCGGTTCGCGATCACCGCCACCTCGGTCTTGTGCTGGCGGATCTTGCCGCGGGTCAGAAGTTCACCAATAAAATGGGAGGCAGCGCGAATGTCGATGGGCGACGGCAACACCGGTACGATGATGATATCCGAGCGCCGCACCAGATTCGTCTCCTCGCTACTCTCGATCCGGGCCGGGGAATCGATAATGACGCGGTCGGTACCGCTGGGGTAGCGCACCGGACCCTCGAAGCCGGCGATACCGTGTATCGGCGGGCGCCAGTCGGGCCGCTGCGCGAGCCACTCGAGGCTGGATTTCTGCGGATCGTAATCCACCAGCACGGTCTTGGCACCGTTGACTGCATAACAGCTCGCGAGATTGGTCGCGATGGTGGTTTTGCCACAGCCGCCCTTCGCGTTGACCACCAGGATTGTGCGCATGCTTGGCTCCTTTCTTATTCAACCGCGGGTCGAGCCGTAGGATAACCGTTATCCCGAGCCGCTGCCACGCGCAGCCTGGCCGACTAGACGGGCGCGGCCGCGCCGCTATCGAGATAGTGCAGCACCATACCCACGAACACCGCGGCACCGAACCAGGCATTGTTGAGGAACGCGCGCAAGCATTTGTCCGCTTCGCGCCGTCGGATCAACGCCTGCTGATACACCGCCAGCACGGCGGCCACTGCGAGCATGGCGTAGTAGTAAGGCCCGAGCGCCTGAGTCCAGCCCACGACCAGCAGCAGGGCTAGAGTCAGGGCCTGCATGATGCCCACCATGAGCCGGTCATAGCGGCCGAACAGGATGGCGGTCGACTTGATCCCGACCGCCAGGTCGTCTTCCCGATCCACCATCGCGTACATGGTGTCATAGGCCACGGCCCAGAACATGTTGGCAAACATCAGCACCCAGGCCACCGCCGGCACGGCGCCGGTCTGGGCCGCGAAGGCCATGGGCACACTCCAGCCGAAGGCGAGCCCGAGGTAGAACTGGGGCAGATGCGTGTAGCGTTTCATGAAGGGATAGGAGGCGGCCAGGACCACCGCGACAAACGACAGCAATACCGTCAAACGATTCAACAGCAACACCAGCGCCAGGGCCGCGAAACACAACACCACGAACAACGCCACGGCCTCGCGCGGCGACACCCGCCCGGCCGCAATCGGTCGCTCCCGGGTGCGCGCCACATGCGGATCGAATTGCCGGTCGGCGAGATCGTTGACCACGCAACCCGCCGAGCGCATGAGAAACACACCGAGTATGAACACCGCTAACACCAATGCCTGCGGCCGCCCGGCGCCGGCGACCCACAGGGCCCACAGCGCCGGCCACAGCAACAGGAAGGTGCCGATGGGCCGATCCATGCGCATCAGCAGATAATATTCGTACAGACGATCAATCAGGGTCATAAGTGCAGTGACTCAAAGGAGTGTCATGTCACACGTCACCGTAGTGTTCCCGCGCACCGAGCCAGCGACGAATGATCGACTCGACGCGATCCGGAAACGCCTGCAACAGGATGCCTGCCGCCTTTTCCACCCGCGGCAATAATTTCTGGTCACGCACGAGATCGGCGATGCGAAACAACTGGTCGCCGGTCTGCCGTGTGCCAAGTAATTCGCCGGGCCCGCGCAACTCCAGATCCTTGCGTGCAATGGCGAATCCGTCATTGGTCTCGCGCATGGTCGCCAGGCGCGTATGCGCCGTTTCCGACAGCGGCGGATGATACATTAAGACACAGGTGCTGCATTGCGCGCCGCGCCCGACGCGGCCGCGCAATTGATGTAATTGCGACAGACCCAGACGTTCGGAGTTTTCGATCACCATCAGGCTGGCGTTGGGCACATCGACACCGACCTCGATCACCGTGGTCGCGACCAGCAGCTTGATTTCATCGGCCTTGAACCGGCGCATGACGTTCTCCTTGTCCGCCGATTTCATGCGCCCGTGCACCAGACCGATGGCCAATTCCGAAAACGCCTCGCGCAATGCCGCCTCGGTTTCCGTCGCCGCCTGCGCCTGCAACGACTCGGATTCCTCGATCAGCGGGCATACCCAATAGGCCTGACGTCCCTCCTGACAAGCGGCGCTGACCCGCTGCAGAACATCGCTGCGCCGGCCCTCGGCCAACACGATGGTCTCCACCGGCGTGCGCCCCGGTGGCAGCTCGTCGATGGTCGACAGGTCGAGGTCGGCATAAAAGGTCATCGCCAGGGTGCGCGGGATCGGCGTCGCGGTCATGATGAGTTGGTGTGGCTCACGTCCATCGTGGCGGCCTTTTTCACGCAGGGACAGCCGCTGATGCACACCGAAGCGATGTTGCTCATCGATGATCACAAAACCCAGGTGGGCAAACTTCACCGTTTCCTGGAACAGAGCGTGGGTACCGACCACCACCTGTGCCTCGCCCGCGGCCACCGATGCAAGCACCCGGCGTCGGGCCGCCGCGGTCAGTTTGCCCGCCAGCCAGGTCACGGTCACGTCCAGTGGCGCCAGCCAACTGGTAAAGTTTTGCATATGCTGCTCGGCAAGGATTTCCGTTGGCGCCATGACCGCGACCTGATAACCCGCGGCGACTGCCTGTAACGCGGCGGCCGCGGCCACCACGGTTTTACCGGATCCGACGTCGCCCTGGATCAAGCGTTGCATGGGCATGCCGCCGGCCAGGTCCGCTTGAATCTCGGCGAGTACCCGCGCCTGCGCGCCGGTCAATTGAAACGGCAGGCCCGCCAGGAAGGCGGCGCTCAGTTCGCCGGGCCCATCCATGGCCGGCGCGCTGTCGGGTTGCCGGCGCGCGCGCAGTCGCCGCAGACTCAAATGATGCGCCAGCAGTTCCTCGAAGGCGAGGCGTTGTTGTGCCGGATGGCGCCCCGCTGCGAGCTCCTCCGTGGTCGCGTCCGCCGGCGGCGCATGCACGTAGCTGACCGCCTCGCGCAGGGACGGCAGTTCGAGTTCGGCGCGCACCGTGTCCGGCAGCCACTCCTGCAGGCTGTCGAGATGATGCGCCAGGGCCTCGCCGGTCAGGCGCCGCAGACTCAATTGATGCAGGCCCTCGGTAGTCGAATACACCGGCGTCAGGTAAGGTGCCGGCGCGAAATCGGGTTCCTCGTCGAAGACTTCGTATTCCGGATGAATCATCTCCAGGGTCCCGCGCCCGGGGCGCGCGGTACCGAAGCAGCGGATCCAACGTCCGCGGCGCAGGTTCGCCTGTTGCGCGGCGGAAAAATGAAAAAAGCGCAGGGTAAGGCTGCCGGTCCCGTCACTGATGCGGCTGAGCAGACTACGACGGCGACCGTAGGCGATTTCCGTTAGCTCGATGCGACCGGTGATAACGACTTCGCGTCCCGGCGCGAGGCTGCCGATGGGTGCGGTATGCGAGCGGTCCTGGTAGCGAAACGGAAGATGAAACAAAACGTCCTGCACGGAACGCAAGCCGAGACGCGCAAGCTTTTCCGCCACCTTGGGCCCGACCCCTTTCAGGGCGGTCACGGATTGCGCCACGGCGTCCGGCGCAGGCGGGGGCTGCGGAACCGGCGCCGGGTTCCGCGGTCGAGTTATGGCTGCAACTCCATGACGGCATCCATCTCCACCGCCGCGCCCTTCGGCAAGGCGGCGACGCCGATCGCCGCCCGCGCCGGATAAGGTTCGGCAAAAAACTGCGCCATAGTCTCGTTGACGATGGGAAAATCGGCCAGGTCCGTGAGAAACACGTTCAGCTTGACCACATCCTGCAGATTGCCGCCGGCGGCGGCGGCAACCGCGGCCAGATTCTCGAATACGCGCTGAATCTGTGCCGCGATATCACCGGCGACCATTTCCATGGTCTCCGGTACCAATGGGATCTGCCCGGAAAGATAGACTGTGTGGCCGACCTTCACGGCCTGCGAATAGGTACCGATTGCCTGGGGCGCCTTGTCCGTGCTGATGATCTCTCCGGCCATTATATGACTCCAGTATTATTTAAGGTTTACTCGCTCAGCCCTTGGCTCGGGTGATGCGCATGACCGATCCCATCGCCCGCAGATCACGCATGATTGTGGCCAGATGCTGGCGATCGCGCACGTCCATGGTGATGCCGATCTCGGTCTGCATGCCGTCGCGGTCCAGGAACGTGACATTGTCGATGTTCGCCTCCGCTTCGGCGATGGTCGTGGCGAGCCGCGCCAGCACTCCGCGCTCGTTGCGCGCGACAACGCGGACCGTAACCGGAAAGATGCCCTTGATGCCGCGCTCCCACTGCACATCCACCCACTTCTCCGGGTGTTTGCGGTATTCGCTCACATTGGGGCAGTCTTCCGTGTGCAGCACGATGCCGCGACCGGTGGTGAGAAAGCCGAGAATGGGATCCCCGGGGATGGGACGGCAACAACGCGCATAGGTCACCATCATGCCCTCGGTGCCGCGAATACTTAACGGGCGCTTGTCCGACTCGTCCGCGCCAGGCGCCTCGATCGCACCTCCGGGTTCGCCGATCAGTTGCCGCGCAACCACTACGGCAACCCGGTTACCCATACCGATGTCTGCAAGCACCGCATCCCAGGACTCGGCGCGCAGAGTCTCGAGCAGGACGCTCTTCTGCTCCTTGGAGGCCTTCTTGACACCCAGACTCTTGAGCGACTTGTTCAGCAGGCGTCGTCCCAGGCGCACGGATTCCTTGCGCTTCTTGTTTTTCAGGAAATTGCGGATGGTGGCCCGCGCTTTGCCGGTCATCGCGTAATTGAGCCAGGCTGGCGTCGGCAACGCCGTGGTCGCGGTGATGATCTCCACGTGATCGCCATTACGCAGCACGGTGCGTAATGGCACGCGCTGCTTGTTGATCACAGTACCGGCACAGTGGTTGCCGATATCGGTGTGCACGGAGTAGGCAAAATCCAGTGCCGTCGCGCCACGTGGCAGTTTCTTGATCTCCGCCTCCGGCGTGAACACATAAACCTCATCGGGAAACAGATCG
The DNA here is from genome assembly GCA_947259975.1 of uncultured Gammaproteobacteria bacterium. Taxonomy (GTDB): domain Bacteria; phylum Pseudomonadota; class Gammaproteobacteria; order HyVt-429; family HyVt-429; genus CAMYOD01. The sequence continues at coordinate 40,770 of CAMYOD010000067.1, read as the reverse complement.
ACCTTCAGATTCTCGAGGAACTCGCGGGCGTTGCCTGCCTGGCGTTGCGTCTCCAGCAGGTCCACCAGCCATTGCTGCGCGAGCTGCTGGGCGCGACCGTCGGCGCCATTGCCACCGTTGGCGTCACCGGACTTGTAAAGCCAGTGCGCCGCGACACCAACGTCGGCGATGCGATGCATGTCCTCGGTGCGTATCTGAATTTCGATGGCTTGCCCGTAGGGGCCGAAGACGACGGTGTGTAGCGACTGGTAGCCGTTGGCCTTGGGGATGGCAACGTAATCCTTGAAACGTCCCGGAATCGGCTTGTAGAGATTGTGCAGCACACCCAGGGTGCGATAACAGGTATCCACGTCATTGACGATGATGCGAAACCCGATGACGTCGTAGACTTCCTTGAACGAAACACGCTTGCTGCGCATCTTTTCATACACACCAAAAATGTTCTTTTCGCGTCCCGATACGGCGGCCTGCACATTTACATGCGCAAGTTGCTGCTCGATTGCCGTCTGGATCTTGCGCAAGATCGCCTTACGATTGCCCTGACTCTGCTTGCGGGCATTTATCAGGGCACGATAACGGTTGGGATATAGGTAGGCGAAACCCAGATCCTCGAGCTCCCGGCACCACTGGTGCATGCCCAGGCGATTGGCAATGGGCGCATAGATATCGAGGGTTTCACGGGCGATGGCGCGGCGCTTCGCGGTCGGCAGGTGCCGCAAGGTGCGCATGTTATGGAGGCGGTCGGCGAGCTTGACGATAATGACGCGGATATCCCGCGCCATCGCCATCAGCATCTTGCGGAAGTTCTCGGCCTGCTGTTCTTCCTTGCTCTCGAACTCGATCTGATCGATCTTGCTGACGCCGTCGACCAGGTTGGCGACATCCTTGCCGAAACCACGGGCGATCTGATCCTTCGCCGTGGCGGTGTCTTCGATAACGTCGTGCAGCAGGGCGGCGATGATGCTCTTACCGTCGAGGCGCATATCGGCGAGGATGCGCGCGACGGCAATTGGATGATAAATATAGGGTTCGCCGCTGCGCCGCGTCTGCCCTTCGTGAGCCTCGGCGCCGAACAGGTAGGCGCGGTAGACGTCCTCGACGTCCTTGGTATCTAGATAGCCTTCAAGCGCGGAACAGAGGTCGCTGATCAGGAAGCGCCGATCGTCCGCGCCCGACCATGACGGCTCGGCCTTAGGCGTCCGTTTCGTCCGCAGCGGCCGGATCTGCATCAGCGTCTATCGCGACGGTGTCATCGGCAGGGGTTTCGGTTTCAGTTTCGGCCGCGGCCTCGCCTGCATCCAGGGCGGGCTCTGCTTCCGCGGGTTCACTCGCAGGGGCTGTCTCGGTCGCTGCCTCCGTCGACTCTGTCGCCTCGGCGGCGTCGGCTTCCGCGCCCTCTTCGCCTGCGACACTTTGCCCGGTATCCATGTAGTCGCTCAGGGTCTCGGGCTTCTCGTCCAGGATCGACGCATCCACCAACCCCTCGGCGATCTCACGCAGGGCGATCACGGTCGGTTTATCGTTGTCGTCCGGCACCAGGGGTGCGGAGCCATAGGCCAACTGACGTGCCCGCGCGGTGGCGACCAACACCAACTGGAAGCGGTTGACCATATTCTCCAGACAATCTTCAACGGTAACTCGTGCCATACAACTACCTCACCCTTCTACTGTTCAGGAATTTCCGGCTGGATCTGCGGGAAAGCGCTCTATGATAACCAGAATTGCAGCTCAGTCCTAGGGCAGAGCCGATGCGGTAGTGGCTCAGTATGCCCACCAGCCCCCCGGTGCCGCGCGCAGCCTAGTCGGCCAGCAGGGCCGCGATATCCACCCGCGGCGGGCGCGCCGCCTCCGGACGGCCCTCGATGATCGCTCGCAGATCCGCCAGGGCGGAGTCGAAGACGTCATTTTCGACCAGGTAATCGTATTCGCCGTAATGCTGCATCTCGCTGACCGCATCCCGCATACGCCGCGCGATCACCGCCTCGTCATCCTGACCGCGCCCCCGTAGCCGTTCCTCCAGGGCCGCGCGTGACGGTGGCAGGATAAAGATGCTGATGACCCCGTCGACCCGCTCGCGAATCCGCCGCGCACCCTGCCAGTCGATATCCAGCAGGACATTTCTGCCCGCATCCAGTTGCGCCTGTACCGCATCGAGCGCGGTGCCGTAATGGTTATCGAACACCTGGGCGTGCTCGAGAAAGCGATCCGCCGCCACCATTTCATGGAAGGTCGCCTTGTCGACGAAATAATAATCCACGCCGTCGCGCTCGCCGGGTCGCGGTGCCCGCGTGGTGTGCGAAATCGAAATTACGCTGTCGGTCATGTTGGCGACCAGGGCCTTGGCGAGGCTGGTCTTACCTGCGCCGGACGGCGCCGAGAGAATAATAAGCTTACCGGCAGTCATAACTCTTGCGGCCCTGGAAAGAATCTAAACAAGCACAGGAAAGGGTTTGGCGTGTATTGAATCCGGGCAGTGAAAGCTATTCGATGTTCTGAATCTGCTCACGCATCTGCTCAATCAAGACCTTGAGTTCCACCGAAGCGTTGGTCATGCGTATGTCCGCCGCCTTCGATCCCAGGGTGTTGGCCTCACGGTTGAGCTCCTGCATAAGAAAATCGAGCCGACGCCCGACCGGCTCCTTCGCCGCTAACAGACGCCGCACCTCGGCGAGGTGCGTTGCCAGACGATCAAGCTCCTCGTGCACATCGATACGTTGCGCGAACACGACGATCTCCTGCTCGAGTCGCGCGGGATCAACCTCCGCGCGCAATTCCGCGACCCGCTCCTGCAGCCGTGTACGATACTGGGATTCGATCTCCGGCAGGATGTCCTTAACACCGGTCACAACCGGCGCCATGGCGTCGAGCCGCTGCGCGATCATCTCCTGAATGCGCTCACCTTCGCGTTCGCGGGTGGCGATGAGATCGTCCAGTGCCTCCTCGAACAAACTCAAGACCGATGCATGCAGCGCATCGGTATCGGTCTCCGGGGTTTTGATAACACCCGGCCAACGCAACAGGTCGATGGTGCGCAAACTGGACACGTTGTGTGCCAGGACTTCGACACGGTGCGCCACGGCAACCAGTTGCTGTAGCAAATTCTCGTCGAGTTCAAATTCACTGGTCGTGATATCGCTGGATTTGAAATACAGATTGCAGTCGATCTTGCCGCGCTTGGCGCGTTTTGCGACCGCGTCACGTATCTTCGGCCAGATCACCCCACTGGGTCGTGAGGTCGCGCCGTGCGAACGCCGTCATGCTGCGTATCATCGTTCCTTACACCCCGTCTCAATGACCGAAGTGATCAATACTAAACGGATTCCGTTCGAATCGAAAACGCCGCAGCCTGGCACGGGAACCCGGCGAAATCGGCCGAAAACGCTCCAGAATCTCGCGAATTTCCCGATTTTAGTCTATGGTTTTTAAGTTGTACCGGGCGTAACTCCTCTACTACTAAAATAATTATGCGAAAGGGCAAACAGCAGCTGCCCAAGGGCTATATCCTCAACGACTACCGGATCTCAGAGGTCATCGGCGGCGGTGGTTTCAGCCTGGTATACCGGGCGTACCATATCGTCAGCCGCGCCAAGGTCGTTATCAAGGAGTACTATCCCACCGACATCACCTATCGGCTGCCCGGCGGCCGTATCATGCCCGTGTCGGACGACAAGGAGCGCGAATACAACATCGGCATCAAACGGTTTTTCGATGAGGCCCACGCGCTGGCGAAGGTAAATCATCCGAACATCGTTAACGTGAGTAACGTATTTCGCGCCAATAATTCCGTCTACATGGTGATGGACTACAAGCAAGGTCCGGATCTGCGTGCATACATCAAGCGTCATTCGGGTGCGCTCAGCGAAAAGTTTCTCCGCACCGTTTTCCCGCAAGTTTTGATCGGATTGCGCGCACTGCATAACCGTAATCTTCTGCATCTCGATGTAAAACCGGCGAATATTCTCATCCGTCCCGGCGGACGGCCGCTCTTGATCGATTTCGGCGCCGTGCAGAGATACACCGAAAATGAAAAGAGCGCGCGCACCCAAACGCTTACCATAGGCTACGCGTCCATTGAACAACACGAGAAGGGTTACCTGGGGCCCTGGACCGACCTGTACGGCATTGGTGCCACCATGTATAGCTGCATTGCCGGCACCCCACCGCCGCCGGCCACCGACCGGCTGGCGCGCGACCGCATTTCCCCCACCACTGAACGGTGGTCGCGACGTTACTCGCAGGAGCTGCTGGAAGCGATCGAGTGGTGTTTGCAGGTTGACGGTGACGACCGTCCGCAGTCGGTGAACGAGCTGCTGGAGTGCTGCTTTGCAGACGACGAGGAAGAGGAGACGTCCACGCCGCTGCCGGCCGAGGCCAATTCCCGCTGGCGCCTGCCCCTGGCCTGGTTGCGGAGCCGCAGTTGATGAAATATCAATTGGCACAATACACCCTCACCGGTGCGCGGCCCGAGAACCAGGACCGTATCGCATCCGTCGAACGCGACAATGCCATCCTGATGGTGCTGGCAGACGGCCTGGGTGGGCACAGCGGCGGCGGCCTCGCGGCGGAGACGTTGGTAAAAACGGCGACCCAGGCCTTTCAGAAGATTCGGCAACCGCTGATTGAACAGCCCGGCGAGTTTCTCGCCCTGACCATCATGCGCGCGCACAAGCGGATCAATGCGCTTTCGGACAATGACCCGAACTTGACCCCGCGCACGACCTGCGCCATGTGCCTGGTGCAGAACGGCTATGCCTATTGGGCCCATGTCGGCGACAGCCGGATCTATCATTTTCACAAGGACAAATTGATCACACGCACGGTGGATCACTCCACGGCGGAGCGCGTGCGGCAGAACGGCAGATGGTCGCCCGCGGATCAGCGCCATGCGCGTGGCGGTGGTCAGCTCACCAAATGCGTCGGTGGCCCGCAGCGCCCCAGGATTACCGTCGGCGAGGAGACGCGCCTGCGGCGGGACGACAATCTGCTGCTGTGCTCGGACGGACTGTGGCATGCCTTTAACTCCAAGACCATTGGCCGCTATCTACGTGCCAGACGACTCGAGGACGCGGTCGACGAGCTGCTGCTCGATGCCGAGAGCCGAATGAAAGAGGCCTGCGACAACCTGAGCGCGGTGGCCCTGCGTTGGGAAGACACCGCCACCATCTCGCAACCCCTGAATCCGGACGCCAGCGGTGAAATCGAATTTGAAAATCTGCAGCGTGCCGCGGTGGCCATGAAAAAGCTGCCGGCGGAAAGCGTGAAAGCCGACGTCGAGGAAACCGCCCCGGGCCGCAAACCCCGCGTCGACCCACGGGCCGTTAAAGACGCCATCGACGAAATCGATCAATTCATCCGCCAGCTCGAGAACACCGACGAACTCTAATCCCCGCGTCTGCGCGCGGCCACCGGCTATTGCGGCACGCTTCGGGCACTGCCTGTGTCAGCCTCTGGTACAATCCGGCCCCTTCTTTTACGCAGGACTCTAAGGACCGACTATGCGACCAAGTGGGCGAGCACCCGACCAGATGCGCAACATCAAGATGACGCGCCGTTACACAAAACATGCCGAAGGATCGGTTCTGATTGAATTTGGCGACACCAAGGTAATATGCACCGCGACCGTTGAAGAGCGTGTGCCGCCATGGCTCAAAGGCAAGGACCAGGGTTGGATCACCGCCGAATACGGCATGCTGCCCCGCTCCACCGGCACCCGCACCCACCGCGAGGCGGCGCGCGGCAAGCAGACCGGTCGTACCCAGGAAATCCAGCGCCTGATCGGCCGGTCGCTGCGTGCCGGCGTCGATCTGAAACAGCTTGGCGAACGTACCATCACGCTGGACTGCGATGTTATTCAGGCCGACGGCGGCACACGCACCGCCTCGATCACCGGCGGCTACGTCGCTCTGGCCGACGCCATCGCCGGATTGCAGGCCAAAGGCACGCTGACCGTCAATCCGATCAAACACTTTGTCGCCTCGGTCTCCGCCGGCATCTTCGACGGCGCCGCGGTGCTGGATCTGGACTATGCCGAAGACTGTAACGCGGAGACGGACATGAATTTCGTCATCACCGACGAGGACAAATTCATCGAGGTCCAGGGCACCGCGGAAGGAGCGGCATTCTCTTACGAAGAGTTTCAGGCGATGACCGAACTTGCGCGCAAAGGCGTGCGTGAGTTACTCGACCATCAGCGCAGCGTGCTGGCGGCGGATTCAACCCCGTAACTCAGGCCGACATCATGACCGCAAAGAAGATCGTGCTCGCCACCGGCAATCCCGGCAAGGTGCGCGAAATCGGCGAACTGCTCGCGGACATCGACCTGTCGGTGATCGCGCAAACCGAAATGGGTGTCAGCGAAGCGGAAGAAACCGGCCTGGCGTTCGTCGAGAACGCCATTATCAAGGCACGCCATGCGGCCGCCAGCACAGGCTTGCCGGCCTTGGCGGATGACTCCGGGCTCGAGGTCGACGCGCTCAACGGGGAACCGGGCGTACACTCGGCGCGCTACGCCGGCGCAGATGCCAGCGACCAGGACAATGTCGATAAACTGCTGCGCGCACTGGTAGACACGCCGGATGCGGAACGCACGGCGCGGTTTCACTGCGTGATGGTGTATTTGCACCATGCCGCCGATCCCACGCCGTTGATTTGCCACGGCGTCTGGGAGGGCCGTATCCTGCATGCACCACGCGGTATGAATGGGTTCGGCTACGACCCGGTGTTTTTTGTACCGACCCACGACTGCAGTGCGGCGGAACTCGTCGCGGAGGAAAAGAATCGCCTGAGTCATCGCGGCCAGGCCTTGCGCCAACTGCTCGCCGCGCTGACCGCCCGGGAACAGGCGAACGCCTAGCGATCCGCCGGGATCGCCAACACCGGACAGGTGGACTGGCGCAGAATGCGCTCGGTGGTGCTGCCACGCAACGCATCCAGAATCCCCTCGCGACCCTTGGTGGTCATTACGATCAGATCGGCGGGCAAGTCCTGCGCCGCCCGCGCCACCGCAGCCACCACATCGCCCTCCGCCATGCGCCGCTCCAAAGTCAACGGCGAGGCGCTCGGCAACCGGGTATCCGGCATGCGCCCGCTGTTCGCCACATGCAAGGTGGTGATACGCGCATGTTCACAGCCCAGCGACTGTGCGACGGCCGCCGCCGCATCAACCGCGAGCTGCGGCGCCGGGTCATGCGCCACCGGTACCAGAATGTGCTCGAGCGTGGGCTGTCCACTGGCACAGGAAATAAAACCGGCGCTCTTCCAGGGCACGAACAAGGTCATCGCCTTCACTGCCCGCGCGATGGGCTCGGCCACCGCCGGGCGCAACCAGCGGGGCAGTCCGTCCCGCCCCTCGGTTGCCAGCACCACCATGTCGGCGGGCCGCTGCTCCAGCCTATGGGCGATGGCCGCCGCCGGGTCACGGCCATGCACGGCGATCTTCTTTACCCCCAGACCCAACTCGGCAACAGCTTCGCCGCCACTGTCCGGCGCCAATAGGCCCCAGTCGGCCAGGGTGGCGCGCACACCGGGAAAATCCGCGCCCCGAATCTCATTGGCGTTGGGCGCCACATGCAGAAGGCGCAGCTCGCCCGGGGCAGTCAGGGCCAGTTTCAAGGCATGACAGAAGGCCGGATGTCCGTCCTCCGTCAGGTCGGTGGGATGCAGGACGCGTTCAATCTTCATCGGGTTCATATCCCTATGTTCGATGCAAAATCGGGTCCAGATTCAGTCGACGGGCGCGCAGTCCGCGGAGAAATGTTGGAGATCGCCATACTCGTGCCGACCGACATGCAGACGCTTGAAGTTTCGAATCATGGTGATTGTTTTCAGGATCGCGGCGGCGTCGATCGCGGCCACCGGCAGTGCCACGACCAGCGCGCGGCCGGCCGTCGTGGCCGCACCCACATCGATAAAAGCGCGCAACCGCGGCGTGTCGTTGCCGCCCGCGGCCAGCCGGCGGCGGCAGGCCTCGCGCAGGGTCATGACCGTCGCATCCCAAACCGTGGCCGTGCCGCCGAAATCACCATTAAATCGCACGCGCACCCATTCTGAACCCGCCCGGGCAACTTCACTGTAGTCCGGCACGCGCTGCGTCTCCTGGGCGACAACACGACGGGACGAGCGCCATCGCCGATTAGTTCGGTTTCTTTTTCAGCTTGGTCAACGGGACCTCGACCGGCCCGCTAGCGCGCGGCTCATCGACATAATAGGGACGCTTTTCTTCCGCCCGGCCGGCCGCCTCCGCCAGCTCACGCTCGCGCTCACTGATCAGCACCAGGCAGTGACGCAGATCCTCGATGGTGGGCTCGCTCAACGGGTGTTTCAGGCCCGGTTGCGTCGCCGTATCCTTGATAACACGGGTCAGGGTTTGTTTCACGGCGCGCAGGATGCGCTCCTCTTTCGTCAATTCATGCTCACTCATATGCTTACATCTGCTACGGAATCCGGCCGCCAGTATACCTGCCGCGGCGGCCCATAACCTGCTTTATCGATCTTTGAGCATCGGCTAAGTTTGGATCGCGAGATCAGAGGGCAATTCGGGCCACTATTAATCCTTGCGGCGCGCGCCGATCAGCGGCTCGGACAACCAGGTGCCACGGCACTGGGGACATTTCCCCGGCTTGCGGTACTTGGTCGCGGCAAATGTATAACCACACTTACGGCAGCGTGCGGGAATCACATCGAGGCGATATTCGTCGTGGCGTAGACTCTTCGCTAAATGCTTGAGATCGTCATCCAGCTCCCTCACCGGCACACCCAGCACACGCGACAATTCGTGAATACTCACGGGACGGTCAAGAATGATGTCCAGCAATTCGCGTCGAAACATGGCCTAGCCGGCCTCCGCCGGGTCCGCGCCCGCCTCGACACTCGCCGCGAGGCCCGCGGCCAGGGTCGGATAACACAAGCTGACACCGAGGTCCTTGCGCAGCCGCCGGTTATCGATACGCCGTGATTCGAGCAAATAGGACAGCATGGCGGGGCTGAGCTGTTCCTGTGCCTGCGTTAATGAGATCACCGGCGGTCGCGGCAAACCCAGCGCATCGGCGACGGCGAAGAAATACTCGGTCATGGTGCCCGGTTGGCCATCACTGACATTGAACACATCGCCGCTGGTGCCGTGGGTGGCCGCCGCAACACAGACCCGCGCCAGGTCATGGGCATGGATACGGTTGGTATAACCGCAGGCCGCCGGTTCCAGTACCGGACTGCCATCGCGCAAACGCTTTTCCGGCAGCCGGCCGGGACCGTAGATCCCCGGCACGCGCAGCAGGATCCAGGGCACGGCGTGTGCCTGCGCCCAGTCACGCACCTGCGCTTCCGCGTCCGCGCGGCGGCGCGCGCGGTCGGTCTGGGGATTCAGGGGCGTCGTCTCACTGACCCAGGCCCCCGCGCAATCGCCGTAGACACCGGTGGTGCTCAAATACACCAGGCGTGCCGGCAGGTTGCGATCGCCCGACGCGGCGAGTAAGTGCGCCATGCGCGTGTCCCGCGTCCCGGCGCCCGGCGGCGGCGCGAAGTAATAAACCAGCGCATCGCGCACCGGCAGATCAGTGAGTGAAGCTGGTTCGTCCAGATCGCCGGCGACGGCGGTGAAACCGTTGGTGCGCAAACGCGCCGCGGAGCCTTCGCTGCGCGCAAGGCCCGTGCACGGGACCCCGGCGTCTTGCCAAAGCCGTGCCACCCGCAGGCCGATGTCACCGCAGCCGACGATAAAAACGTTTTTCGCTTCGAACACCAAAGGACCAGGCACCGGGTTGTGCATTGCGGCATACTGTACACGATGCCGCCATGGCGGACAGGATTGTCCGACTGGCGCGCAAATACGAAACGTGAGTGATGACCAAAACCGATCAAGCCGTGCCCCCGGACGCAGTGCTGTTGCTGTCCCCCCAGTGCCCGTATTGCCCGCAGGTGTTGAACGCCCTCGGCGAACTGGTCAAGGAAGGCAGTGTGGGTCGGCTCGAGGTCATTAACATCGCCGCGGCGCCCGCGGCCGCGGAGCGCTACGCCGTGCGCTCGGTGCCCTGGTGCCGCATCGGACCGTTCGAATTCAGCGGCGTACACACACTCGCGGAACTGCGCGCCTGGGCCGAACGCAGCGGTAACGTCGACGGGATGGCGGCCTACTTCAGTGACCGGCTCGACGGCGGGCAAGCGGAGCAGGTGCGCCGCATGTTGGCCGAGGAGCCTGCGCGCATGGATGCGGTGCTGGCGTTACTCGCGGATGTGGACACGCCCATGCAGGTGCGCCTCGGCCTCGACATGATTCTCGAGGAACTCAAACCCATGGGCCTGCTGGAACGTATACTTGCGGGGCTCACGGAGCTGAGCCGACATGGGGATGCACGTATCCGCGGTGACGCCTGTCACTACCTGGCGATGAGCGGCAATCCGGAGGTGATTCCCGCGCTCGAAGCCCGCAGTGCGGATGACGATCTGCACGTACGTGAAATTGCACAGGAGGGTCTCGCGGCCCTGACTGTCAACAAGGCCTAGGCGGGGGGCACTGCCTCGGCACCGATCAGCTGACGCAAGGTTGCATCACCCAGCGCCGCCCGGTTTGCCTCGCCTAAACGGTCGACCAGCGCGTCGACGGTTTCCTCACCGGGAAACTCGCCACGTTCCATCAACTGTGCGGCGCGCCTGTCGCCACGGATTGCGGACAGGATTTCGTTGACGGTCATGGTTTCCATGGCGCGCCCGGGAAGATAGGTAGGTGGCTCGTCATGGCTTTCGATCAGCAGACCGGCGGCGGCGAGATCATCGAGCATGGCCTGATAGGCCTGGGCATCGAGGTTGAGATGTGTCACCAACCGATCGAAGGTCCAGCCCGGTCGGTCGAAGAAATAGCTTTGCCCCACCAGCACCATGGTCGCCAGACCGGCGCGCTCCTTGATCGCATTGCTCAGTCGCGAATGCTTGCGTTGTGCGGTGAGTAGCTGGGGGTGCTGGAAATAGAACGCCACCTGGGCACCAATCAGCAGGATCAACCAGCTGATATACAGCCAGATCAGAAACACGATCAGGATTGCGAAACCCGAATAGATCGCCTGATACTTGGTTGAGTTGGCGACAAACAACGCGAATCCCCAACCCGCCGTTTGCCACAGCACACCGGCGAACAGCCCCCCCACCAGCGCCGCGGACAAACGCACTTTGGTGTTCGGCACGAATACATACACAAAGGTGAAGACGGAGCAGATCAGAATGTAGGGCACGAGTTTGCCGAGCAGAAAGGCCGCGCTGCCGAAGGGTTCGATGGCGAGCAGACCCTGGACGACCGTGGTATTCATAATCGAGGCGGTGATGCCGAGCGCCGAGAACACCAGCACCGGGCCGATCAGGATCACGCTGAGATAATCGCTGAAGGCCTGCGCGAACCCCCGCGTGCGGTTGGTGCGCCAAATGAAATTAAACGCACCCTCTACCTTTTGTATCATCGAGATTACAGTGTAGAGCAGCAGCGCCAAACCGACCGAACCCAGGACGCCGACCTTGAGGTTGTCGACAAAGGCAACGATGTTGGTCGCGATCTGCTCACCTTGCGCGCCCAACGGCGCGAGAAAGAGATTGAGCTGTGGTTCGATCTGGTTATGTACACCGAAGGCCTTGAGCACGGAAAAGCTGAACGCGATCAAGGGTACGAGCGATAACAGCGTCGTATAGACCAGGCTCATGGCGCGCAAGGTGAGCAGCCCCTCGGCGAGGTCGCGCATCACTACATACAGCATGCGCAGCGCCATCACGCCGCCGTGCCGAATTCCCGAGAAGCCATGTGAGGCCGGCGACCAGAGCAGACGTTGCACCAACTGCCGTAACTTATATCCGATCGTTTCCATGAGTGTGGTGTAAAAATGCGGTCGGAGTGAAGTGTGGCGGGAACAGGTGCCCCATGCAAGAAAAATGAAATTCAGTCCGCGCTTGTTTTGGCCGCATCGGCGTCTTCGTGGGACATCGCGTAAGGCACTTCTTCCGGTGCCACCGCGCCGCCGGAAATGATAAAGGTCATCGCCTCGTCCAGAGTCCAGTCGGTGGAGATAACGTTCTCCAACGGCACGATCTCCAGATAGCCTGAGGTCGGGTTCGGGGTGGTTGGGACATATACCGCCGCCAGATCGGCGCCGGTGTGCTCATCCTTCAACAAGCGGGTGACGAAGCCCACGGTCTTCATATGCTCGGAGGGAAAGTCGATCAGCACCACCCGTTGTACACCATCCGGTTTGCGTTGCAGTGCGCCGAGCAACTTGCGGGTCGAACCGTAGATGTTCTGCACCAGCGGGATGCGTTCCATCAACGCGTCGAATGCCGCGACGATACGGCGTCCCAACACCCGGGTCACCGCCCACCCGAGGATATACAAGCCGAGCAAGGTCACGGTCACCGCGAGCAGTGATTGAAACCAGGGCTGCACCAGCCAATTGGCCATCGTGGGGGCATGCGGCTCGACGGTACGCGCCGCCGCCCGCACCCAAGGCGCACCGAGTTCGGACATCTTGAGGAAAACAAAACGGAACACCAGCCAGGTGACCCAGATCGGGATCAGGGTCAACACGCCGGCGATCAGGTAACGGCGAATGCGTGGCGTGCGGTGGTGCCGGTGCGGTGCGGCCGTCTTGTCAGGTTTCACACGTGCCATCATAGACCGACATGATTGCGGTGAGTTCGTCGACCAGCACTTGGCGTTCATCCGGATTCAAGCCTGCCGCCTCGGCGACATCGCGACCGTCGTTCAATGCGGCGATGGTCTCAGTCACATAGGTGCAGCCGGCTGCGCACACCCGGTCAACCGCGCCTGACACCTTCTCGCGGTCGACGATTGCGTTGTTCGGCGATGTTGGATTCGTGATCATGTACTTGGTGATCGAGACCTCGGGCCTTTTCAGCGAAGACCGTCGCACTAATCTATCACAGCAGACGCACGATCCATCGAGCATCCTCGTCGCCGCTCAAGGCGCCCGCATGTCCTTGAGTAGGCGCTGAAATTCCGATGAGTCCCGCAACAGTGTCTGCGCCGCCTCGCGCAGGCGACCGACCGCATCGGGCGGCAGATTGAAGGTCGCGGGCAACGACTTGAAATAGGCGCGTTCCGTTTCGCTCCGCAGCGCGTCCAGCTTAACCTCCACCACAAAGGCCTTGACGTCACCCTCAGGTACGTTGGTGAGAAAGGGATCGTAACGCCGCGAGGAGGTCCACTTGCGCAGCTTCTCGCGCAGTAGCTCGATGGTTTCGATGTTATAGCGATTCACCTGCGCATCGGTGACGGCGGTGAAAATATCCCGCGAGCTCGGCGACGCCTCCACGGTACTCCATTCCAGATTGGGGCCGGCCTGCGCATTGACGATGATAAATATTATTCGGCGACTCTTATCCAGGTCGAAGCGGCCGACCCCGCCCATCGACTCCGGTTCCAGGTTCACGGCATTCAAAGGCCCGCGCAGGCCCAGGTTGTCGGCGACGCCACCGTCGAGCAGATGGATATAAGGGCGCTTGCCGGTATCCAGGTAGGAGTCGGCGGCCGCGGCAAGCTGGTAGCGTCGCGACGAGGCGGTGGGATCAACCAACGCTGCCTTGATCCAGGCCGGCGGCTGATAACCGCAGGTGCCGCCGTAGTTGCGCAGGCGCAGCGGACTGATCACGAATGGAAACGCCGAGGATGCTGCCACCGCACGCGCCACCGGAAAGCTCGCAAGGTCCGAACAGATGAGATCGAATTGAAACTTGCTGAACGGGAACGGCGTGCCGGTGGCCAGATCCGTGGCGTTGATCAGAATCTCGGGCCCACCGGCGCGCGCCAGATCACTAAAGGTTGCGCGGCCGAAAAGATTCTCGTCGAAATAGTCCGCCATCATATCGACGCGATCGTATAAAGGTGACGCAAGCCGTGCCCACTGTGACGGCATGGCCAACTCCATGGCAAGGACATTTTGGTAGTTCGCGTTCAGGAAGCGCTGCTCGAAGTCCTCGAAGATGCGCCTGCCATATAACCCATAGTAGGCAGCGGTGACGCTGCCACCGGATACCGCACTGATCACATCGACTTCGTCGAGCAGCCGCCGGGGCCGACCGTCCCAGACGACCGTGGTATTCGCCAACGTCTCGAGGACGCCGTAGGACAAGGCCGCGGCGCGACTGCCGCCGCCGGAAAACGCCAGCACCACCAGCAAGTCCTCGGCGCGACCGTTGTCGACCGCGCTCGGCGCCGGTGCCGTGTAACGCTCCAACGGTACATTGATGGGATAATGATAGTGCGCGCAGCCCGCAAGGACCGCGTACATGGCAATTAGCAAAGGTCGCACGAGACGGCGGATCATCGAAACGTCGGGGACAGTCTCAGGCGCCTTTGCCGGATTCGTTGCCCGTGAGCGAAAGCTCACCAGCAAAGTCGAACGGCAACTTTAGCAAGCGATTCTGCAGACTGATTTTGCCCTGCAATGAATAGGTAAGGCTTTCCAGCTGTCCGCGCTGTAATTCCTCGATCTGGCGTACGAAGCTGAACAAAGTGCTGACCGCATCGACTTCGACCACTCCTTGGCCGTAGGCCGGGATCGTTACGGCATGATTGCTGACGCCACGCAGGAACGGCTGCCCGTTCAGTTCCAGGTCATAGCTCATACCGACGATTGGCAAGGCGAAATCATTCGGGTTCTGAATGCGCAGTTGAATCCGGTAACGCTGCTCGAAAACCGTCGCATCGACGATCTGCAAACCGGCGACACTCATTTGCGGCGGATCGACCTGACCGGACAGGGTGGCGCAGGCCGACAGCAGCAACAGCGCGGCGACGTAAAACGGGTATCGCAACCATCGGGGCAATGGGTTCATATCGCTTATTGGACCAGTTTGAGCGGTGCACCGGCCACCACGTCGCCTTCCGGATATTGATCATTGATCAGCCGCAACTGGATCTCGGGATAATTCGGTATCGCGGATTCTCGCGCCAGGGATGTAAAGCTCTCTCCGGTCCTGCCCTTGCGTACGTCGATGCGCAGGGGCTCCGCCAGGCGGCGTCCCTCCGCGTCGAGTCGCGACAGGCTGCGGACTGTATCGAGGAAGGCCGCATCGTAGGCGCGCACATTGCCGTCCTTTGTGGCACCGAGAAACACCATGGCCTTGTCGCCGAAGTAGGCCACCGTGACCCGCGTGGGCTGGGTACCGTAGGGTGTCTTCATGGTCGCGATGCCGGTGAAGGCGGGCATGCCGTTAATCCTCAACTCGCGTCCTTCCTGCAACCGATTGCCCTTGACTTCGAGCCGCTGCTGCACGAATTCACGGGGCGAGATTCGCCGATTACGGTCCTCCAGACTTACGTGCAACAGCGCCACTTTCTTCGGTGCGTAACCGGCCAGATAGGACGGGCGGTTTTCGATGTTCCAGCCCTGTGGAAACGTCAACTGAAAATCCAGCGGCTTGTGATAGAAGCGGTTGCCGCGACGAATGCCTTCCTTCTCACTGTCGCCGAACACCATGCCGTCAATCATCTCGAGGTACCGGTCACGTCCGCGCTTCTGCGTTGCGCCGGTCTGATACTTGCGCGCCTCGCCGACCACTTCCTGCAGGCGCTTGTCAGCGCTCGGGTGCGTCGCGAACACACCATGATAGGCCCGCGCTTCGCGGCCTTCGCGTTCGGCGGTGGCCTTTTCGTACTCCTCCTGTCCTTTGAGCACGGAAACGACATCAATCATCGCATCGGGATCGTAGCTGCTGCGCGCGAGGTACTCGGCGCCCAGGCGATCCGACTCCAGCTCATGTTCACGGCCGTAGCCGCGCAACAGGGAGGTGCTGAGCAACTTGAACGCGTCCTGCACATTCGCGTTCTGCAGTTCCGGCACCAGGATCGCGCCGATGGTATAGCCCACGTTGGCGGCCATGGCGGCGGAATACTGGCGTACGCCGTGGCGGGCCGTGACGTGGCCGATCTCGTGACCCAACACCGCCGCCAGCTCGGCCTCGGAGTTCAGGTAGGCCATGATGCCGCGGGTAATGTAGATGTAACCACCCGGTAATGCGAAGGCGTTCACCGTGGGCGAGTCGAGCACCGTGAACCGATAGATCAGTTGGGGACGATGACTCTTGGCCGCCAGCTCTTCGCCGATGCGCTGAACATAGGCCTGCAACTCCGGATCGTCGTACTCACCGTAGACCTTGCGCACGTCGGGATCTGATTCGCGCCCGATCTGGATCTCCTGATCCTCCGACATCATGACGAAGTTCTTCTCGCCAGAAACCGGATTGGTGGCGCAGCCGGAGGCCAGCAGGGCCAGCAGCGGCAACCACCGCAGCACGGGTGACAAACTGGCAGGCATGGATCTATTCATGACAGGTTTCCTTGCAATTATACAATCCGGGTTCGATCACACGGGCACGATCCGACGCTAGCCGCAGGCACCGGTATCGCGCTTGTCTTTAAACAGGTTGGCCTGGGAACCCACCGTGCGCACTTGTCCCTGACCGCCCAGCGATCGTAGTTGTCCGGGGCTGCGTACGGTACAGACGGTGTTGCCGCGGATATGATACACCGCCGGCTTGTTGGGCAACTGATAAAACCCATCCGGCCAGACGCAGGTGCCGGCATCGCGCTTGCCCGCGAACAGCTCGGTTTGGCGGCCGACCCGGCGCACGGCCTGAGCGCCCCCAAGCGCGGTGAGTTGGCCCGGACCGACGACCCGGCAAATGCGCTCTTCCGATACGTGAAAGACCTGTGCGGCATCGCCGTAACTGTAAAACCCGGTCGGCCAACCGCAGGTACCGGTGTCCTGCAGGCCCGCCAACGGATCCGGGCCGGCGGGCAACGCCTGCACCCGACCCGCACCGCCGAGTGAGCGCAGCTGGCCCGGCCCCGCGAGCCGGCAGCGGGTATCGCCGCTGACATAATAAGTCGCCTGGTAGCCCGGGTAGCGGTAGAAGCCGTCGGGCCAGGGACAGGTGCCAAGATTGCGTTTGCCGGCCAACAGATCGAGATGCGGTGGTGCCTCGCTGACCTGCCCCTGGGCACCGAAGGCCTCCAGTTGGGCTGCATTCGCCACCACGCAGACCGTGTCGCCGGTTACCCGGTAAACGTTTGGCACGGTGTAATAACTGGCGCCGCCATAGTGGGCCGCGGATACGGTCTGGGTGACCCCCAGGCACGCACTCAAGACTATGATTATTTTGATTATTTTGCTCATTACCAACCCCCTGTTAACGAAATAGGAATCCTGCCTTGAAACGCGCCACCGGACGCCCCGGTTGACGGCGGCTTCCTCTTATACCCTTGTTGGTTTGGGGTTGGCCAGCGCCCATTGTGAAACTTTGTGAATCCGGGCCACGGCGGCCCGACCCATGGCCGAGCGGCCCTCCCCGGCCCTGCCGTGGACAGGCTACGGCGGGTTAAAGAACCCCGCCCCGATACCGATAAAACCTATGGAAACCTAGCACGGGCAAGCAAACCGCACAGCCATTTGATGGAGGAAAACGGTGGATTTAGCAACATTACTGGGAGTGCTCGGCGCCTTCGGCATCATCATCGGTGCCATTGTCATCGGGCCGAATGCGATGATCTTCCTCAATATGCCGGGGCTACTGATCGTGATCGGCGGCACGTTGTTTGCGAGCCTGATCAAGTTCCCCCTCGGCGAGATGTTGACCAGCTTCAAGGTGGCCGTGCATGCGTTTTTCGATCGCACCGAACAGCCGCACGAACTCATCGAGGAAGGGATTGAGCTGGCGCAGATTGCCCGCAAAGAAGGCCTGCTCGGCCTCGAAGGCCGCGACACCAATAACGAGTTCCTGAAAAAGGGGATTCAGCTTGCGGTCGATGGTCATCAGCCGGACCTGGTCAACAAGATGCTCTCGAAGGATATCAATCTGACCATCGGTCGCCATGACCAGGGCCAGGCCATCTTCAAGGCCATCGGCGACGTGGCCCCGGCCATGGGCATGATCGGCACCCTGGTCGGTCTGGTGCAGATGTTATCGAACATGGACGATCCCAAGAAGATCGGCCCCGCCATGGCGGTGGCCCTGCTCACCACTCTCTATGGCGCCATCATCGCCAACGCCTTTGCCCTGCCGGTGGCGGACAAGCTCAAACGCCGCAGCCGCGATGAACGCATCAACAAGTCCCTCGTGCTCGAGGCCATTAACGCCATACAGGAAGGCATGAACCCACGGGTCATGGAAGAACTGCTCAAGACCTATCTGCCCGGCAGCAAACGCGGTGCCTCCGAGAAGGAGGCCGCCTAGGCCAAGCGTGCTCACGAGGCGGCGAGACTGATATGGAGGCTGAGGCGGAAAGAGGCGGCAACGACGACGAAGGGGCCCCGGCATGGGTTATGACGTTTGCCGACCTCATGTCCCTGTTGATGTGCTTCTTCGTCCTGTTGTTGTCGTTCTCGGAAATGGAAGCACTGAAGTTCAAGCAAATCGCCGGTTCGATGCGCGAGGCCTTCGGTGTACAAAAGGAAATCAAGGTCAAGGAACCGCCCAAGGGCACCCGCATTATCGCCAAGGAGTTCAGTCCCGGCCGTCCGGTGCCCACACCCTTGAATCAAGTCCGCCAGCACACCACTAACGATAAGAAACGTAATCTCTGGGTGCCCGATGCAAATACCGATCGGGTCAAGGCCGACGTAAAACGACCTTCGGACAATAGCTTCGGTCCGCAATCCGAGCCGCAACCGAACCGGGCGGCGAAGGTCACGACACCACAGAACCAGACCATGCAGAGTGCCTCCGATCAAAGCCACGAACTCGATGACCGGCAAAAGGCCCAGGCCATCGCCGATCGACGCCTCGAGCGCGAGACGCTGCGCGATCGGATGCGCATCGAGGCCGCCCTCGAGGAGGAAATCAACAAGGGCATGATCGAAGTCGCCCATGCCGGCAAAAAGGTGATCATCCGGATTCGCGAAAAAGGCTCCTTCCCCTCCGGCAGCGCCGAACTCATCGAGCTGTTCTATCCGGTCCTGATCAAGATAAGCGACGTACTGCAGGCCACCGCCGGGCAGATCGTGGTCGCGGGCCATACCGACAACCGGCCGATCAAGACCAAACGGTTTCGTTCCAATTGGGAGCTGGCCGCCTCGCGGGCGGTGACCGTGGCCCATGAACTGCTGGTCTTCAGCGGTCTGCCACCACGGCGTTTCCGGGTCGAGGGTTATGCCGACACCCAGCCCGTGGATGACAACAAGAAGTCCATGGGCCGCGCCCGCAATCGCCGCGTCGAGGTCACTATCGTCAAGGGCAAGGACACCGAAGGCGGCACCCTGGAGGTGTCGCAGGAGACAGCAGCCGAAACGATGTCCGCGAGCCAATCAACCGGTGCAGCGACGGCCGTCGCACCCGGGACATGACCACGAGGAATCAGTGATGAATCGAGCCCAATCTGCAAACGCTTCCGCGCAGGGTGCGGACCGACGCAAGTTCTTCCGTGTGGAAGACCGGGTGGTATTGCACTACCGCGTACTACCCAAGGACAAGGCCGCTCATTGCAAAGAGAAACTGGATGCGCAGCAGTCGGATCGCTTCACTATGGCCGCGGGTTTTACCGCCAAGACTGTGGAGATGCGTCCATTACTCAATAGCATCGAAACCAAGACGCCGGAGGTTGCCAGTTACCTGCGTGAGCTGGATCAGAAGCTCAATTGTATCGCGCAGATGTTCATGCTCCAGGAGTTGGGCCTGACGGAAGAGTACGGCCGTGAGGTCAGCCTGAGCGCCGGCGGCGTGGCCTTCGAAAGCGACAAACCCATTACCGCCGACAGCCTGGTCGAGTTCCGTTTGCTACTGCTTTCGTCCTCGCTTGGCCTGACCACCATCGGCAAGGTCGTGCGCTGCGCGCAGCGGCCGGACGGCAGTTATGAGATCGCGGCGGAATTTCTTGAGATTCGCGAGCAGGACCGGGATCTGCTGGTCTCCCACCTGCTCGGCAAACAGGCCGAGCTGCGCCGCGCCGAGCTGCTTGCGGATAATACCTAGGCGCGCTTCAGCGCCGTGGCTATGCGCGGCGACTAACCCCCATAGTAGTCCGGCTCGTTGCCAGGCTTCCATTTGATATTGCAGCCCAGGCTCGGGATCTGCTCCGCCGGCACAGGCCCACCGCTCAATACCGCATCGGCGGCGGCGCGCAGATCGTTACCGGTGACCGGCACATCGTTGCCCGGCCGGCTGGTGTCGAACTGACCCCGGTACGCCAACTTGTGATCTGCATCGAAAATAAAAAAGTCCGGCGTGCATGCGGCCCGATAGGCCTTTGCCGTCGCCTGACTCTCGTCATAGAGATACGGAAATGTGAATCCCATCGTCGCGGCCTCCTTCACCATCTCTTCGGGGCCGTCCTGGGGATGGGTGCCGACAAAATTGGCGCTAATGGCAACCACGCCCAGTCCTTTGGCCTGATACTCACGCGCGAACGCGACCATTTCAGACCCGAGATGTTTTACAAACGGGCAATGGTTGCACATGAAGATCACCAAAAGTGGCCGGCCGGCGAAATCCGCACGCGCAACCGTGTTCCCGGCGGTATCGGGTAAAGCAAAATCGGGCGCCGGGGTGCCGAGATCAAGCATCGTGGATTCTGTGCGTGCCATAATAGATACCTCTTGAGAACTTTGGGACGTCGTTGATGAATGCATCGCGCGGCGATTGAGCCGTGCATGTTACTCAGTGGAACTGCGTTACTCAACCGTGCGCGGCACCGGCAGATGAATATGCCCGAACAACCGGACAAGATACGCATCGACAAATGGCTTTGGGCCGCCCGGTTTTTCAAGACCCGCGCCAACGCCAGCACCGCCGTCGCCGGCGGCAAGGTTCATGTCAACGGTGCGCGAGTCAAACCTTCCAAGACAGTGAGCGTGGGCGACTCACTGCGCATCCGGCGCGATAATTTCGAGTTTACCGTCACCGTCCGCGCGCTCGCGGATCGGCGTGGATCGGCGACCGTCGCACAAACCCTGTACGAAGAATCCGAGGCCAGCAAGGAACGTCGCGCCGAGACCGCCGCCTACATGCGCCAGGCCCGCGCCATGGGCACACTGCGCCCGCGCCGTCCCGGCAAGCGCGATCGTCGTGAGCTGCTGCGCGCGAAACGTGTCCGCTGATTAGTCCTTGCGTCGTGATCCACGACGTTTGCGGTGCTCGTAGTTGACGATCGAACGCACGATTGCCTCGAACGGCAGAGCATCTAGTGAAGCAAACTCCCGTTTCGCGGCCAATACGGTCGCGAACACGTCGTCCACCGCCGTCGCCGGCGCTGCATCGGGCTGCAACGCCGCCTGCAGGCCCAACAGCCCGCCCACCTGCACCTTGATCTCCTTGCCGTGGGGCAGGTGGCCGGCGATATGAGTCAAACGCAACGAGAATATCGCCCGTTCGCGCAAGGTCTCCAGTAACTGTTTGCATTCCGCCTGCGCCGGAACAGTCGTACATGCCACCGCCTCGCGTTCGGCAATCGCAATCCGCTCGCTCAGCGAACAGGCACAACGGCGGCTCAGCATCGCCTTCTCGAATACACAGGGGAGCTTGTTTACTGCGCGATAGGTCTTTTTGTACTGGCCTTCATCCACGAGCGTCTGCGGGTTCGCCAATGGCCGTGGACGCCGCATCGATGCGCTCGCGCAACTCGGCGTAGCTGCCTGTCACCGGGTATTGGGGAAATTCCTCGATCACATTGTCGGGCGGTCGGAACAGGATGCCGGCGTCGGCCTCGGCCAGCATCGCCGTATCATTATAGGAATCGCCGGCCGCGATGGTTCGAAAGTTGAGCGATTTGAGAGCGCGCACGGCGTGGCGTTTCTGATCCTGTTGCCGCAGGCGGTAGTTCACGATCGCGCCCTCGGTGTCGATGTCGAGCTGATGGCAGAACAAGGTCGGCCAACCCAATTGACGCATCAATGGAGAGGCGAATTCGTAGAAAGTATCCGACAGAATGATGACCTGAAAACCGGCGCGCAATTCATCGAGAAACTCCCGCGCACCGTCCAGCGGCCCCATATCGTCGATCACCTGTTGGATGTCCGGCATGCGCAATCCGTGCTCGGCGACGATCGCGAGCCGCTTCTGCATCAGCTCATCGTAGTCCGGTATGTCGCGCGTCGTAATACGCAAGGCGTCGATTCCGGTGCGCTCGGCCACGTTGATCCACACCTCGGGAATCAACACGCCCTCAAGATCAAGGCAAACGATATGCACGACGGTTTCCTCGGGATCGCGGCCGCGCACCGGGAGACGGGCGACGGCCTGAAAAATGGGCCGCAAACACTACCCGCTTCGCCCACGTCACGCAACCGACGCGTTACAATCCCCGTCACTATGCGCGGCGTAATTCTCGACCAGGTAACATTCGATCGCGGCGACCTCGACCTGTCACAGCTGCAGGCGACGTTGCCGCGCTGGGAGGTCTATGCCGAGACCGATAGCGCCGACGTCGCGACACGCATTCGGGACTGCGAGATCGTGATCACCAACAAGGTCGTCATCACGGCCGACGACCTGGCGGCGGCCGCGAAGCTGCGTTTGATTTGCGCGGCGGCCACCGGCTTCAACCACATCGACGTGGCGGCAGCGCGGGCACGAGGCATCAGCGTGTGTAATGTGCGTGCTTATGCCACGGCCTCGGTGGTGCAACACGTGTTCGCGTTGCTGCTGGCACTGACCACCAGTCTCAACCGCTACCAAGCCGCGGTGCAACGCGGCGACTGGATGGCGAGCCGACATTTCTGTCTGCTGGACTATCCGATTCGCGAGGTACAGGGCCGGACTCTGGGTATCGTCGGCTACGGCGAACTGGGGCGGGCGGTGGGCAAAGTTGCACGCGCCTTCGGCATGCAGGTACTCATTGCGCAGCGACCCGGCGGCAGCGATACCCGGCCCGGGCGACTTCCGCTTCCGGAGTTGCTGGCGCGCGCGGACGTCATCAGTCTGCACTGTCCCCTCACGCGGGAGACCCGGGGACTGATCGGAAGCGACGAACTGGGACAAATGAGAGCGGACGCAATACTGATTAACACCGCGCGCGGCGGCATCGTCGACGAAAAGGCGCTCGCCGCGGCTTTGCGTCAGGGCCGGCTCGGCGGTGCCGGCATCGACGTGCTGGCAGAGGAGCCGCCGGCGGCGACCAGTCCCTTGCTCGCCGCCGACATTCCCAATCTCATCGTCACGCCACACGTTGCCTGGGCGAGCCAGGCGTCACGCCAGCGACTGGTGGACGAGCTGGCAGAGAACATTCGTGCGTTTCTTGCCGACGCGCCGCGTAACGTCGTTAACTGAAATGGGCGTTGGTGACTACTCTTCTTTCTGACCTTCAGCCGCCTGCTCCAGTCCCTTGAGAAATTCGCCGACGGCCTTGCCGGCCTCTTCCGGGGTCATGTCTTCCATTCTCTTCGCCTGCTCCATCATGCTTTCCGAAATATGCTCGCCGCTTGCCATGAACTTCCGCGCCGTCCGTTCCGCGCCTACATTCATCACGACCAGGATCAGCGCGATAATCCCAAACACCACATAGGCGGTGTTCTTGGCGATCTTATGCACCTGTTCGCTGGCCACGACCATGAGAAACAGGCCCCAGAGCACGCCGATAACGCCGCCCAGGTAGGGGATCGACCGAACTACGGCCAGCACCGGATAGATCGCTGAGGCGTAAGCAATACAACGGAACGCGGTCTCGTAGGATTCCTTGGAGCCCATCAGCATCCAGATCACATACAGGATAGCGGCGCCGATAAATCCGCCGATGAGTGCGCCGATCGGCACCATGACGATCGCGGCGAATCCGGCGGTGCCGAAGCCACCCATAGGTCCGCCCAGCCCGATGAGCGACAGGATCGCCATGACCACTCCGGCCACCAGCGCCATGACCACCAAAAAGACCAGGGGCTCGAGGAAGCCGCCGCTCTTGGGCATGTCACGGTAGAAACCGACCGGGTCGGTGATGACGCGTATCGCCTGGCTAGGTATCTGGGAGAAATCGGGTGCTGTTTGTTGTTCTTCCATCGTGTCCTCCTGTAGTGGTGATGCGCTTGTTATGGGCGCCGACCATCCCTGATGCGCGCAACTTGCGGGGCGTACCGGGTGACGCGAGGAAGCCGCGCCGCACTGGTCGCCCGCATGGAAGCCATTCTGCCACCGCCCTTACACCACCCGCAACCAACTCTGTCGGCGGCTGGTGGCTCAATTCGTCCATTCGCCTCGCGTCGCCTGGGCACCCGCCGCGATTAAAGCCGTACAGGTAGGTAACGCAAGATTAAGCACGGCGAGTTGCCGGGGTGGCGTGCAATGAGTGGCCAGATGGTCTCTCGCGCCGCCGGGGCCCCGCCAAGCGTCGTCCGGCCTTGCAAAAATGGGGTCGGAGTGAAGTTTTCCAGAAAATCTGGATATTTATTGATACTGCGAATGGAAAATTCACTCCGACCCCATTTTTGAGGCGCAAGGCCGCGATTCGAGCGGGCCAAGGACGTTCCGCGAGATTAAGCGCGGCGGGGGCCCGGCGGCGCGAGAGTTGACCGATAAAGCGGTTCATGCACCGCCGCGTCCGGCCCTGACCACGGCGGCCGAGACCGCTACAATAGGATGATCATGCCTGCGCTTAAGGTCTTCCCGCCCCTGTCACTCTACGTGCACCTGCCCTGGTGCGTGCGCAAGTGTCCCTATTGCGACTTCAATTCCCACGCCCTGCGCGACACGCTGCCGGAACAGGCCTATGTGGACGCCCTGTTACGCGATCTCGCCTTCGAACTGGAATCGGCGACGCTGGCGGACCGACCCATTACCAGCATCTTCATCGGCGGCGGCACACCGAGCCTGTTTTCCGGCGCGGCCATCGGACGCCTGCTCGACGGCATCCGCGCGACCACGAACCTGGCCGCAGATGCGGAAATTACCCTGGAGGCCAATCCGGGCGCGGCGGACGAGAACCGCTTCGCCGCCTATCACGGCACCGGGGTGAATCGGCTATCCATCGGCGCGCAGAGTTTTTCCGCGACCACACTCGCGGCCCTCGGCCGCATCCACGGACCGGCGGACACGCGCTCCGCGGTACGCGCGGCCCAGACGGCCGGGTTCACCAACATCAATATCGATTTGATGTTCGGTCTGCCCGACCAGACCGCGGCCCAGGCGCAAAGTGACATCGCAGCGGCGATCGAGCTTGCGCCGTCACATATTTCCGCCTACCAGCTCACCATCGAACCGAACACCTTGTTTTACGCCCGCCCGCCGCAGCTGCCGGCAGAGGACGTCATCGCCCGGATGCAGGAGACGGTGGTCGAACGCCTCGAAGCAGCCGGCTTTGCGCGTTATGAAATCTCCGCCTTCGCGCGTCCCGGTGCGCAATCACGCCACAACCTGAATTACTGGCGCTTCGGTGACTATGCGGGTATCGGCGCCGGCGCGCATGGCAAACTCAGTGACGCGAATGGCATCCACCGGCGCTGGAAGCTCAAGCACCCGCGCGACTATATGGAGGCGGCCGGCACGGCAGCGGCCGTGGGCGGCGAACAACGGCTCGATGAGAACGATCTGGTGCTCGAGTTCGCGATGAACGCATTGCGCCTCACCGCGGGCTTCGAAGCGAGTCTTTTTACCGAATGCACCGGTCTGGATTTCGCCCGGATCGCGGCGCCACTCGCCCGCGCACAACAGGCCGGTTTGCTCGAACGGTACGCGAACCGCATTCACCCATCCTTACGGGGTCTTCGCTATCTTAATAATTTATTGGAACTTTTTGTCGAGGCGCCGGTCTCAACAAAGGCTGCGCCTTGCATTGACCTAGGCGCCCGCTAAGATACTCCGACTTCCACCTGCCACCGGGAATTCTCAGCTTGGACGTTGTTTCCACCATCGCACTGACCATGGGCGTCGCCTGGGCGAGCGGCATCAATCTCTATGCCGCAATCTTCATGCTCGGCTTCATGGGACAGGGGGGCTATATCGATCTGCCCACCGATCTGGAAGTATTGACGTCGCCGGGCGTGATGATGGCCGCGGGCTTCATGTACTTCATCGAATTCTTTGTCGACAAGACACCCGGGGTCGATACGGGCTGGGATGCCCTGCACAGTTTCATACGCATTCCGGCCGGCGCCATCCTCGCGGCGAAGGCCGTCGGTGACGTGGCGCCTGATTTCGAGCTGATCGCCCTGATCCTCGGCGGTACGCTGGCCGCCGGCACCCACTTCACCAAGGCCGGCACGCGGGTAATGGTCAACACCTCGCCGGAGCCGTTCAGCAACTGGTTCGTATCCCTGGGCGAAGACGCGATGGTGATCGCCGGGTTGTGGACCGCGCTGCAGTATCCAATCGTATTTATTGTACTGGTCGTCGTCTTCATTGCGCTTATGATCTGGTTGTTGCCCAAGCTGTGGCGCGGCGTGAAGGCGGTATTCCGCAAGATTGCCCGCCTCTTCGGTGGTAGCAAGGCCGCGGAATCCACTGCCACCGAAAAGGAAACGACGCCCCCCGCCTCCTGACGCCAGTGATGGCGTTGCCCAAGCTTATCGGTCCGCTCGATGAAACCAAGCACCCGCGTGATCACGGTGGTCGCCACCGCGCTGATTGTCCTGCTTGCTTATGGCTGGCTGACTACGCGCGACCTTGAGCGCCTGCCCGAAGTTACATTCACCCTGATCGACGGTAATCGGCTCAGCCCGGCGGCACTGCGCGACCGACCGCTGTTGGTCACCTTCTGGGCCACCACCTGTCGCAGCTGCCGCAAAGAGATCCCACATCTCATCGAGCTGTATAACGAGTATCGTGAGCAGGGTCTCGAACTGATCGCCGTGGCCATGGCCTACGATCCACCCACCCATGTAGTCGAATTCAGCCGCCAGAACAAGCTCCCCTACCGGGTCGCCTTCGACCTGGACGGCGCGCTGGCGCGGGCCTTCGGCGATGTCAGCATGACGCCGACGACCTTCGTCATCGCCAGGGATGGGCGCGTCGTACACCGCAAAGTGGGTGCATTCGACGCCCAGGCCATACATACGCTGCTTGCACAACTGGTTTCGGAATCGCCGCAGCCTTAAACTCAGCAGTCACGCGACACGCATCGGGAACAGCGCATGCTCTGGATAAAATCGTTACACGTGATTTTCATGGTGACCTGGTTCGCCGGGCTGTTCTATTTGCCGCGACTGTTCGTCTATCACGCAATGAACACCGATACCGCCACGAGCGCGACCTTCAAGATCATGGAGCGTAAGCTCTTCTACGGCATCACCACCCCCGGCGGGGTCCTGACCGTGGTGTTCGGGATCTGGCTATGGTTGGGTTACGGCTTCACGGGCACCTGGCTGCATATCAAGCTCGCACTGGTGGCGGTATTGATCGTTTTTCACGTCATGTGTGGAAAATACGTCAGGGAATTTCGTGACGACCGGAATACCCGCGACCATGTGTATTATCGTTGGTTCAACGAAGTGCCGACTGTCATCCTGATCGCCGTGATCATCCTCGCTATCGTCAAACCCGTCTAAAACAAAAAAGGGGACATTCTACTTTTTCGTTTCAAGCGCGAAAAAGTAGAATGTCCCCTTTTTCTGAGTCTGCATTGATGTTTCACGTCGTCCTGTTTGAGCCCGAAATTCCGCCCAATACCGGCAACATCATTCGCCTGTGCGCGAATACGGGGGCGGAACTGCACCTGATCGAGCCCCTCGGTTTCGCGCCGGATGATGCCAAACTCAAGCGCGCCGGTCTCGACTATCAGCAATGGGCCAGCGTGCAGCGCTACGCCAGCCTTGATGATTTTCTCGCCAGCCGGCAGCCGTCGCGGGTATTGGCCTTCTCGACCCGCGGCACGCGACCCTACGCGGACATGGTCTATCGCGAAGGTGACGTCCTGCTATTCGGCCCGGAGACCCGCGGCCTGCCCGCCGACGTGCTGGCGCGCTTCCCCGACGAACACTGCCTGCGTGTACCCATGCGCCCGGAAAGCCGCAGCCTGAATCTGGCGAATACGGTGGCGGTGGCGATCTACGAGGCCTGGCGGCAATCAGGGTTTCGCGGTGGGGGATAGAAGAGAATAATGAGAAGAGAATTTATAAAAAGTAGAAAACGTATCTTTTCCTCTTTCCAAGCCTCTGTTAGCGAACCGCGCTGAAGCCTAACAGGACACTGGGACAGGGGTGGCAATCCTTAGATAAAATCTCGCGGCTACGGGCGGACACTATCCTCGCCACTCGTTACTCGCACCTATTCTTTTGTCGGCTCGCGAGTCAGCAGACTATGCACCGCATCTTCCGGCTTGCGGCCTTCGAACAACACCCGATAGACCTGCTCGGTAATGGGCATTTCCACGCCCAGGCGCTGGGCCATGCGGTAGAGTTCGCGGGTCGTGTTTACACCCTCCGCCTCCTGGCCCAGGTCTTCGAGGATTTCATCCAGGCCGCGCCCCACACCCAAACCGATACCGACGCGACGATTGCGCGACTTGTCGTCGGTGCAGGTAAGAATGAGATCGCCGACGCCGGCCAGGCCCATAAAGGTTTCCGGTCGGCCGCCGAGTGCCACACCCAGGCGGCCCAGTTCCGCCAGGCCACGGGTCACCAGTGCGGCACGTGCGCTGGCGCCGAGCGCAAGACCGTCGCTGACCCCGGCGGCGATGGCCATGACATTTTTGATCGCACCGGCCAATTGCACGCCGATCAGATCATCGTTCGCATAGACTCGCACATGATCGCTACGTAGCCAGGCGGCGATGGCCTCGGCGGTGCTCGCGTCCCGCGCCGCGCTGGTGAGTGCGGTGGGCAGTCCGCTGGCCACATCGACCGCAAAGGTCGGTCCGGAGGCCACACCGAGTCGCACGCCGTCGCCAAAGACTTCCTCCGCCACCTGGCTGAGCAGTTGCGCCGTGCCCGGCTCAAAACCCTTCGTACCCCAGGCGATAGTCATGTTTCCCGGATACTCGCCAAGCTGCTCCTTGGCGGCACGCAGCTGCTCCGCCGTGGCGCGAAAGGCATGGCTCGGCACCACGATCAAAAAACAATCGGTGGCACGCGCTAATTCGACCAGATCGGAACCGGCGGTAAGGTTTTCGGGAAATCGAAAATCCGGCAAGTATTGTTCGTTGCAGCCTTGTGCTGCAACCTGTGCCATGCGCTCGGCACTATGGCCCCACAGGCGTGTTGTCCAACCGTTTCGCGCCAGCAACAGGGCCAGCGCAGTACCCCAACAGCCGGCACCCAGGACCGTAATCGTCTGTGTTTGTGCGCGGCTCACGGTCGCTCCACCTGCGCTGATCTACGCGAGCGACCTGCCGCGGAAGCCGGTGACATGCGTGAACTAATGCGCCGGTGATTGCGTCGCGGTGTCGCCTTCAGACTGTGCGGCAGCACGTTTCTGCTTTTCGTGGAACAGCACCTCGAAGTTCACGGGATTGATCAACAGTTGCGGGAAGCCGCCCTTGGCGACGAAATCCGCCGCCGCCTCGCGCGCAAACGGTAACAGGACATTGGGGCAGGCGATCTCCAATACCAACGGCAGCTCTTTTTCGGCCACGCCGTTGATCTGAAAAATACCCGCCTGATGAAGCTCGCACAGGAAGGCGGCTTTTTCCTCGAGCTTGGCGGTGACGGTTACCGACAGGACGACCTCGTAATAGCCCTCCGCCTGATCGAGCACGGTGTGTCTTATCTGCATCTGGATATCCACCGCGGGCGCCGCCTGCTGGGTGAAAATCCCTGGGCTCATCGGCGACTCGAAGGAAACGTCCTTCAAATAGATTTTCTGAATTCGAAACCCGGGAGACTGCTGGTTTTCTGTATTTTCTTCTGCCATCTTGATTCCCTCAGAGCCGCGGGTGCCGGCTCGTTGCACTAGGCGGACGTAGCCTCGCCAGTTTGAACGCCGCTGTCGGCACTCGTCAATAGCGCGTCCAGCTCACCTTCGCGATCCAGGTGTGCGAGATCGGTATAGCCACCGACATGGGTATCGTCGATGAAGATCTGCGGTACCGTATGCCGCCCGCTGAGTTCCTGCATCTCGGCGCGACGCTCCGGGAACTTGTCGACGCGAATCTTATCAATTTCCACACCCTTGGAATGAAGCAGCCGCTCGGCCATGACGCAATAGGGACAGAAACGGGTGCAATACATTACGACGCGCGCACTCACTTCATTTCTCCGTGGGAAAGTTTTCTTTCGACCAGGCGAGCATGCCGCCGGTGAGATTATAGACCGACTCGAAGCCGTTACGACGCAAGACCACCGCGGCCTTCGCCGAGCGATTGCCGCTGCGGCAGCACAGGATCATGGGTTTACTCTTGTGCTTTTCGAGTTGCTGCAGACCGTCGCGCAGCTTAGTGAAGGGAATATTGATCGCCGCCGGAATATGACCCGCCTCAAACTCTTTCGGCTCACCAACATCGACGACAACGGCGTTTTCATGGTTGATCAACGCCGGCGCGCGCATGACGGAAAGGTTGCGGACACCATAAAGCAAACGCATCAGGGGATCGTAGACGATCAGGAACAAGACCACGATCAGTCCCGCAAACAGCATCCAGTTTTTTAGAACGAACTCCAGCACTATGGTGACTCGCGATGAGGGCTTGGCGGGCTCAAGAATTCGAGATTCGAATCAAACTCGCGGGATGGTGTCGCGCCCGGCAACCGGCGCATGCCGTCACCAGGTTCAAACTTGGCTGACAGAGTTAATCGTGCGATGTGGGGCAGAACGCGTCGCGCATTGCCACCAATAAATTCAATATGCTTGGTTCCGCCACCCGGTAATAGACCCGATTGGCGTCCTTACGACAGGCCAGGATTCCCTTGTCACGCAGGATCGACAGGTGTTGCGAGATATTGCTCTGTGAGGTGCCCACCTGCTCGACGATGTCTTGTACGCTGGCCTCCTCGGCGCTGCCCAGCAGGCACAGGATCTTAAGACGCAGCGGGTGGGCCATCGCCTTCAACGCGCGGGACGCAAGATGTATGTCGTCTTCTTTGGCTATGAAAAGCTCGACCGCTTCCACCATCGCACTCATATTTTCCGGAACCTCAGACTGATTGGATTGATATCTATGGGGAAATTCCATAGAACCAATCCCTAAAGGTGACTGTCTTTCATCACTCTAACATAATACAATAATAAACTACTTATTTGTATCCAACTACGAGATTTTAAAGGAAGAATTGGCAATGGCGTCATCCCCCAGGCCTGTGGTTCTGGTCATTTTGGATGGCTGGGGCTATCGCGAGGCGCCCGAACACAACGCGATCCTGGCGGCAAATACCCCCACTTGGGACCGAATCTGGGCGGAGCATCCGCACAGCCTGCTGAATGCCTCCGAGGCCGCCGTGGGCCTGCCGGCCCGGCAAATGGGCAACTCCGAGGTCGGCCATCTCAATCTTGGCGCCGGGCGCGTGGTGTATCAGGAGTTCAGCCGGGTGAATCAGGCCATTGTCTCTGGCGAGTTTTTCGCCAATCACGTGCTCACCGACGCGGTCGATCTGGCCAGGGACACCGGCAAGGCGATCCACATCATGGGCCTGCTCTCCGACGGCGGCGTCCACAGTCATGAAGACCAGATCAAGGCTATGGCCGAATTGGCGGCGCAACGCGGCGCCACAAAGATCTTTTTGCACGCCTTCCTCGACGGGCGCGATACCCCGCCGAAAAGCGCGCAGGCGTCGATCGAGGCCATGGAAGCCAAATTTCAGGAACTGGGCCGGGGCCGCTTCGCCTCCATCATCGGCCGTTACTACGCCATGGATCGCGACCACCGCTGGCCGCGCGTCCAGGCGGCCTACGACCTGATCAGCCAGGGCCAGGCCGACTACCAGGCGACGAGTGCCGGCGTGGCGCTGGAGATGGCCTATGCCCGCGACGAGACCGATGAGTTCGTCAAGGCCACCGCCATCGTGCCGCCGGGTGAGACACCAGTGCGCATGGCGGACGGCGACGTTCTGATCATGATGAACTTCCGTTCCGACCGCGCGCGCCAGATTACCCGCGCCTTCATCGAAGATCATTTCGGCGGCTTCGAGCGTGCGGTGCGTCCGCGCCTGGGACAATTCGTCAGCTTGACCGAATACCGCGCCGATTTCGATACGCCGGTGGCGTTCCCGCCCGGGCGGCTCGACAACGTGCTCGGCGCTTATCTTGCCTCACTCGGCAAACACCAGTTACGCATCGCCGAAACCGAAAAATATGCGCATGTGACGTTCTTCTTCAACGGCGGCATCGAGAAACCGTTCGAGGGCGAGGATCGGCTACTGATTCCATCGCCGACCGATATCGCGACCTATAACCTGAAACCGCAGATGAGCGCGCCGGAAGTCACCGACAAGCTGGTCGCGGCAATCGAGTCGGAAAAATACGACACCATCATCTGTAATTTCGCCAACACCGATATGGTCGGACATACCGGCGACATGGATGCTACGGTAAAGGCGGTCGAAACCATTGATGACTGCCTGGCCAAAATCACCGCGGCACTGGCGCAGGCCGGCGGCGAATTGCTCATCACCGCCGATCACGGCAACGCCGAACAATTGTTCAATCCCGACACCGCTCAGGCGCATACGGCACACACGACCAATCCGGTACCCTTCGTATACCTCGGCCGCCCGGCCACTATCGCGGCATCGGGGGCCCTGGAAGACGTGGCCCCGACCCTGCTGTATCTCATGGACCTGCCCATTCCCCGCGAGATGACGGGCCATTCCCTGGTGCAACTGGACGAGCGCGCCGCGACCGGACCCGACGGCGCACAGCCGCAACAGGAAGCGGTATGACCGTAAGTCAGGCGCGTGTTCGGTCGGACTGAGACTGGGCACTCGCGACCCGGCACGCGCCTCGCGTTCGCGGTCCTGTTGGTTATCGTTCTCGCGCCGCCGCCGCACGTCGCCCTGGCCATCGACAACGGCGCGCAAACCGATCGTGGTACCACCAAGAAACAGCTCAAGCAGCTGCACCAGAAGATCGGCCGACTGCAGACCAAGTTGGAAAAAGCCCGCGGGCGCCGCGATGCCCTGCAAGACGAACTCAAGGCCGCGGAAATCGAGATCGCCACGGTCGCCCGTGCGCTGCGCGAGACCGCCGCGCAGATCAAGACCAATCGCAACAAGCTGGCTGGCCTCGAGCGCCAGCGCGCGGCACATCAAACCAATCTGGGCGCGCAACGCGTCGAGCTCGAGCGCCAGGTGCGTTCCGCCTACGCCCTGGGCCAACAACCCTATCTCAAGCTGCTGCTGAACCAGCAGGACCCCATGACGGTCAGTCGCGTGCTGGTCTATTACCAGTACCTGAACCACGCACGCATCGAGCGTATCGACGACATCAAGGAGACGCTCGCCCAGCTCGCGCGCGTCGAACAGGCGATCGCACAGCAGACCCGCGCGCTGGAGGCCCTCGAGCAGGAAAAACGCCAACAGCACCAGGCGGTGGAAAGTTCCCGTGCACAGCGTGTGCAGATCCTGGCGCGGGTCGATCGGCAGGTCCGCAGCCAGACCGAGGAAATCACCCGTCTGCGCGGGGATGCGGAACGGCTCGCGAAGCTGATGGAAGGGCTCAGCCTCTATATGGACGAACTCAAGACCGCGCCCACGACGGATACACGCTTTCGCAACGCGCGCGGCAAATTGAAACTTCCGCTGCGGGCCCGCGTCCAAGCCCGATATGGTGACCCGAAGCAGGGCAAAATGCGCTGGGAGGGACTGTTCCTGCGGACCCAGGAAGGCGCGGACGTGGCGGCGATCTTTCGCGGCCGGGTCGCCTTCGCGGACTGGTTCGGCAGCCTGGGCCTGCTACTCATCATCGACCACGGCGATGGCTATATGAGCCTCTACGGCCATAATCAGACCATCTACACGGAAGTTGGCGATTGGGTCGAGACCGGCCAGGTCGTGGCCGCGAGCGGAAACAGTGGCGGGCTCGCCCGGCCCGGTTTATATTTTGAGATTCGCCACAACGGTAAACCGCGCAACCCCCTGAAATGGTGCCGGGCATCGTGAATGCCCGCACCGCCATTCCGGCATCAGGACAACCGGCGGCAACTCCACGGAGACGGCAATGAAGTACGGCATCCGTTATTTTTTGATCCTGGCACTCGGCTTGTTCATCGGTGCGGGCGTAAGCCTGCAGTATCCCGCGCTCGCCGAACGAAACGAGAACCTGAAACCCTTACCGCTGCAGGAGCTGCGCAGTTTCACCGAGATCTTCGGCAAGATTAAAACCGATTATGTCGAGGACGTTGCGGACGACAAGCTCATCGAAGACGCGATTCACGGCATGCTCGGCGGCCTCGACCCCCACTCCGCCTATCTCGATCCCGAATCCTTTCGCGAGATTCGCATCGGCACCGAAGGCAAGTTCGGTGGCCTGGGCATCGAGGTGACCATGGAGAACGGCTTCGTCAAAGTGGTCGCGCCGATCGACGATACGCCAGCCGCCGCCGCGGGCCTGCGCACCGGCGACGTGATCATTCGCATCGACGAGACACCGGTGAAAGGTCTGAGTCTGAATGACGCGGTCAAGAAAATGCGTGGCGAACCGGGCACGGATGTGAAGCTTTCCATCGTCCGCGAAGGCGAGAGTGCGCCCTTCGGTGTTTCCATCACGCGCGCGATCATCAAGATCACCAGCGTCAAGAGCCGCTTGCTGGAAAACAATTACGGCTACGTGCGCATCACACAGTTTCAAGCCAATTCGGCCGATGCCCTGCGCAAGAGTTTGCGCGGCCTGAACGAAGAGAACAAAGGTCCGCTCAAGGGCCTGGTGCTGGATCTGCGCAACAATCCCGGTGGTGTCTTGAACGCCGCGGTCGGCGTCAGCGATGTCTTCCTCACCGATGGCAAGATTGTCTACACCAAGGGTCGCGTCGAAGATTCCGAACTGAATTTCAGTGCCACGCCCGCGGACCTTCTCGAGGGCGCACCGATTGTCGTCCTCGTCAATGGCGGTTCCGCGTCCGCATCCGAGATCGTGGCCGGTGCGCTGCAGGACCAGAAGCGCGCGATCATCATGGGCACGAAGACCTTCGGCAAGGGGTCGGTGCAGACTATTCTGCCGATGAACAACGGTGCCGCGCTCAAGATCACTACGGCACGTTATTACACCCCCGGCGGGCGCTCGATCCAGGCCACCGGCATCGTCCCCGATGTCATTGTCGAGGATCTACAGGTCGCCAAGGGCGCAGGCAAGGCGCAACGCATTCGCGAAGCGGATCTGGCCGGCCATCTGGACAGTGATAACGATAATGACAATGGCGAAACTGCGGAGAAGGCCACCACCAGCGCGGCGGTGGATTATCAGTTGCAGGAGGCGCTGAATCTGCTCAAGGGCGTCAACATCGTGCGCGACCGGGAGGCCGCTTAAGCGCCGGCTGCGCGCCCGGGAGAACGCATCATGGCACGTGTGTTGATTCCGATTGCCGACGGTTTCGAGGAACTGGAAGCGGTCACCGTCATCGACCTGTTGCGGCGTGCGCAAATCGAGGTCGACGTCGCCGGTCTCACGGAGGGTCCGGTGCGGGGCAGCCGCCACACTGTCGTGGTCCCCGATATCTCGCTGGACGCGGCGCTACACCGGGACTACGACATGGTCGTGCTGCCCGGCGGCCTGCCCGGCGCCACCAACCTGGACAACGATCCACGTATCCACGGTCTGTTGCAGGACATGTCCGCGGCGGGCAAGTACACCGCCGCCATCTGCGCGGCGCCGAAGGTCCTGGCCCATGCCGGCGTGCTGGCGGGTAAACGGGCGACGAGCTTTCCCGGCATCCTCGACGAGGCCGGCCTCGCGGATATCACCATCGAGCAAACCGCCGTGGTGCAGGACGGCAAGGTCATCACCTCCCGCGGCCCCGGCACCGCCATGGATTTCGCCCTCGCGCTGATCGAGGCCCTGGCGGGTGACACCGCGCGCGGCAGCGTGGAGGACGGGCTCAAGCGGCCGCCACACCACGCGGCGACGGCCGCATGAAAAAGAGATCACTGCGCATCGAACCATGAGCAAAGATGAAATTACAATTCGCCCGCTTAACATCCACGACCTCGACGCTGTGATGAACCTGCATCGCGAGTTGGGCTGGAATCCCGCCTTCAAATCCGATGGCACGACCCTGCGCCAACGTCTGGCGGCCTTGATCACCGAAGAAAACGCGCTCTTGCTCGTGGCCGAAGCCAAAGGCAACGTGGTCGGTTATATTCACGGCGAGATCGTGACCTACCTGTTGTTCGCCGGGCGCGAGATGCAGGTCTCCGAGGTATTCGTCATGGAAGGTTGGCGCGACAAGGGTGTGGGCAGCGCCTTGATGGATACCATCGAAACGGAAGCCGTGCGCAACCGCTGCTTCCGCCTCAGCGTCCTCAACAGCCGCGAGCGGGAATCCTACCAACGGGGCTTCTATCCCTCCCTCGGCTTCGAGGAAAAGGCGCAGGTCGCTAATTTCACCAAGCGTCTCGACTGGGGTTGAGGCTCAGGCCGCTGGGTTGAGCTGCCACAGGGTGTAGTTCAACACCCCGGCAAACGCGAGCCAGGCCAGATACGGTAACAGCAACACCGCGGCGAGTTTGCGGTGATGCCAGAAGGCCACCGCCGTCAGCGCCACCAGACACCAGAGCAGCACCAGATCGGCCAGCGCCAGGCCCATGCGGTGCAGATCGAAAAACAACCACGACCACAGGCCGTTGGCGACCAGCTGGATCACGAACAGGGTCAGCGCGACGCGGGCGCCGTGCCAACCGCCGCGCCGCCACACCAGCCATGCCGCGATTGCCATCATGCCGTAGAGCAGGGTCCACATCGGACCGAACACGCGGTTGGGGGGATTCCAGCTCGGTTTGGTCAGCGCCGCGTACCATTCACCGGGGGTGAACTGGGCGCCGAACCAGGCCACCGCGGCGCACACCAGCAACCACGACGCGAGCCCGGCAAGTGATTTCGTCGACGTCATGATCGTCGGCGGCCGCGTGTGGTCAGCGGGCTTCGGCCCGGGCCTCGACCCGGTTCAGCGCAGCGACGATACGATCACAGATCTCGTCCTGGTTGAGGCCACTGCACTCGACGGTAATGTCCGCGTACTTGCGGTACAGCGCCTCGCGCTCGGCGAACAACTCGGCGAAACTCTGCTCCGGACGCTTGGCCAGCCCCCGGGTGGCGTAATCGTGGATGCGTGACTCCAGGGTTGCCAGATCCACGTCGAGAAACACGATGATGCCGTTGCGCTTGAGATGCATCATGGCGGCGTGACTGTAGGCCGCGCTGCCACCGGTGGCGATGACATGGCCGTGCACGTGGAGATCCAACAGCACCGACTCCTCGATGTCGCGCAGCACCATATGCCCATGGGTATCGACGATATGCTGCAGCGGACGTTCCTCGCGACTTTGAATGAGCAGATCCGTATCGACGAAATCCCGCGCGGTCGCTTTCGCCAGCAACACACCGATGGTGCTCTTACCCGCACCCGGCATGCCGATCAAGACGATGTTGGGAATGTTGCGTGTCATGGCTGTTTGCGTGATTCGAAAGTAATGCGGCAGGCGTGCCGGCGCGGCGAGCGCGGCGCGCGGAGGTCGACAATCAAGAATTGGACTTAGACCGTGAAGTCCCGCGCCTGCAGAAAAGTCATCGCGATGACCCCGGCGATAAAACCGCCATAGGCGCCGATCCATCCGGCGAGCCCGTTCGGCGTGCCGCCCCACAAGTGGGTCGCGAGCGGCATCAGCGCGGAAAACAGCCCGACCAGCAGACAGACCCGAGCGATCAGGCGCCGCAGCCCGGCCTTGTCCGTGACCCGGTCGGCGGTGCGCTCATTGTAACCGGCGATCAGTTCCATCTTGCCCTTGATGCCGATGAAGTAGGCGAACAGGAAACACAACACCGCGATCCCCTCCATGGTCACGATTTCGATCATTTTGTCTGTCATGGGATCATCCTCACTCGGCGCCACAGCGCGCCGACAACGTAGCCGGAAAAAAAATTCTAGCGCACACCGGCCGGTTTGTACGCCGCTACGGTACCCGGCGCTGGATAGGTTGAAGTGTAGACCATTGCTGCGGCGCGGCGCAGGGGTAATGCCGGGCTTACTTGGGCGGTAATGAACTGATAAAACCATAGCTGCGCTCGATCCAGGCCATCAGATCGTCATCCGCCGCGACGCCGGCGTCACCCACATAGACAAACCCGGTCAGCGGCTTGCCGGTGAAATCCATCTTCCGGGCGTGGGGCAGTTCCAGCGCGGCGGCGTATTGCTCGGGACCCACCCGCGCCATCAGGTCAGAGTTGGTGACACCAACACACATATGGCCATTGACCATGAAGGCCAGGCCACCGAACATCTTTTTCTCATGTACGTCGGCGGGATAGTCCGCGATGATCTCGCGAATGCGCTGCGCTAAGCCTTCATCGTAGGCCATCTTCTGTGATGCCTCAGGGCCGCAGCCGGTCGCCGTATTCCTGCATCCACGCGGCGAATTTCTGCAACGTGTCCGCGCTGAATACTTCTTCGATCTCCTTGATGAGATCGCCCGCGAACACATACCTTGCCTCGCCCTCCACCACCAGATCCGGTGCACCCGCGAGGGTGTAGGTGCAACGCCACTGGCGCGAGAGGCGATTTCCTGCGGCGGTCGGCGGCGTGAGGGCGACAACGGTGCGTGAATCGAAGCGCCGATCATTGTTCGCGAAATCTTGCTTTAAATAGTCGAGAATCGCTTCGCGGCCTTCGCATTTTGGGTCCGGGCCGCCCACGTTCAGGTAGGTGGCATCCTCGGCGAGGTACTTCGCCAGCCGCGACCAGTCGTCGTCTTGTGCGGTAAGCTCAAAGTCCGCCGCAAAGCGTTCGAAAATGTCGACGATGTTCATAGGCTACTTGTAGCTCGCCGCCGTGATGAACTCGCCGAAGGATTCGCACCACACGATGACGGTATTGAACATGGCCGGATCCACGGTATCGGGGATCGGCACGATGAAGTTCTCGAAGGTCTTGACGTCACCGACCCGGATCATGCGTGATTTCAGGCGCTCGAAACCGGCTTCGGTCTCGACAAACTCCGGTGACAGGTACAGCTTGTAGTCCGGGCCGGGCGCGATCCTGCCTTGCAACGAGATCGAATTCTCGCCGATCGAGACGGTGCCCTCGCCCCAATGCAAGAAATCGCTGCCGGCGAGGTCGCGGCGGAACTCGCCCTTGAATGCCGCCGCGCCGGTGGCGGCCGCCACCTCCGCCGCGGTCGGCGCGCTGGGTGCCATGAGGATGGGCAACGCGTAGATGCCCGCCGCGAAACCGGCGGCGGCAAAAAGCAAATGGGTAACGGTCAACCGCAATAATCTTTTCATCACAGCGCCCTCGATGGGCTACCAGCCGGGCGGGGTGCAATGCGTCACCGACGCCGGCAGCGGCGGTTAAGTCTGCTTGCCGGCTGGCACGCGGCCGATAGCCCAACCCGAAAGATATCCTATGCCTCCCGCAATCACAGCATAGATCGGTATGAATATAAAGATGAGCCCGGCCGTGGATGATCCTGTTTTTATCTCCCCCCAATCGAACATCCAGGCCAAGTGAACATAGCCCGATAACGCCATACTCCCTGCGAGAAAGCCAACCGCACCCCAGACCCTCGCCCTTTTTCCGGCGCTCTTGCCGCTCTTATAAAGTGCATAACTCACAAAAAGCGGTAGTGCATTCCAGACAGCAAATGGGTTTATCAAAACGCCCTCCGCCACATAGATGAATACACCCAACGCGACCAGTATGATTATGAAAGGACTCATTCTCTTTCCGTTAAACCCAAATCGCGGATCAGATCCCAATCACGTCTAGAACTAGAGAAAATTGAGATCCGGCCCCTGTTTTTCATCACGCGTCACTGTCGCCACTCGCACCCGAATCTCCCGCAATTCTTTTTAGTCGCGACCCCAGGAATGCCCCGAGCAATGAAACTAAACCATAACCGATAAGGAATGCGATACCGAGCACCATCAGCGGCCCAATTTCAAGAAACACGACCATATAGATCAGCTGGCCTAGTACGATTCCCGCATAGGCGGCCCATATTTTCCGGGGCACGAATACACCGCCAAGAACGCCGGCAATGAACAATGAAACGAAGTAATAAGGAGATTCAGCATCCCAGGGTTCAACGGCTCCGCTAATCGCCGGGGACATCACCCAGATAAGGGCACCTAAACCGGCGGCGGCGAGCAGAGCGATAAAGGTATCGGTCTTCAAGTCAGCCTCTAGAGGCGTAGGCTGGGAGCCGCTATGCCTTCCTGGTAGCCAGCTTGCCACCAAGCCAGGCCATCGGAATATAGGCGCCAATCAAATCCAACACGTTGAACCAGGCGGGAGAAGGCAACATTAGAACGTTCGCCACTCCGCCGACCAGAAATGCCACGCCGATTGCGAGCGCAAATCTGAGCTTGTGGCTCGATGCGACAGCGGCGGCAACGAGCGCCCCGGCAAGGGTTCCGAGGGCGTGCGCGAGGAAAGGAAAGACAAAATGCTTGGGCCCAAATAGATGGATTGAGTTCTTCAAGCCCTCGATCGACGATACATCAGCCCCCGGGGGCGGTGGAATAACGTGCCCACCAAGCATGATCAGGCCCATATTGACCAGGCTCCCAACCACGAGGCCGGCAACGACGGCGATTATGTTGCGGACAATTGGTTTCACTCTTTGGACTTTCCCCCGGCCTAGTGGACACCTCCAGCTTATAATTGGACTTACTCTGCCTTTCCGTTCTGTATCGCGTCATCTACGGAGGTCCATATTGGCAACACCCACGGGTCCTCCCGAGCTCATTCAGGTGTATCCATCTCTCGACCGTTACCCTCCGTCGCTTCTTTGA
>CAMYOD010000066.1 GCA_947259975.1 uncultured Gammaproteobacteria bacterium | reverse complement strand
TCGCACGCGGACTGGAGGCCCAGCCTCATCGTCGGCGATGTCCGAAAGGGGTCATAAGCGGAAGTCGCGACCCACGATTTCGATGTCCGTTATGCCCCCAAAAGCGGAAGTCAGCCTGAGCCGTTTTGATGTCCGCTAAGTGCCATTACCGGAAGTCGCGATGCCGGCGGAGGAGCCGTCGACAGCACCATGAGCCGACTATTCAAGCATTCCCGTTCGCGTTTCGGGACAGTTCCTTTAGGCTGCCACTCGTTCCGCATTTCACTTAGGAGCCTGTTTCATGAGCGAAGAGGGGGTTGAGCGCAGGCTGACCACCATCCTGGCGGCCGATGTTGTCGGCTACAGCCGCCTGATGGCTGCCGACGAGGCCGGGACGCTCGCTCAACTCAAGGTACATCGTAAAGAGGTTATCGAGCCTAGAACCAGCAAGCACAACGGGCGTGTTGTCAAGCTCATGGGCGACGGTACGCTTATGGAGTTCGGCAGCGTTGTGGACGCTGTAAATTTCGCCGTCGATCTTCAGCGCGCGATAACCGAGCGCAACGTTGGCGTACCCGAAGACCGGCGGATCACATACCGAATTGGCATCAACATCGGCGACATTATCGTCGAGGGTGACGACATCTACGGCGATGGCGTGAACGTCGCCGCCCGCTTGGAGGCGCTGGCCGAGCCGGGTGGTATCTGCGTTTCCCGTACGGTCTTTGACCACGTCAAAGGCAAGGTCGAGATCGGCTTTGAGGACCTGGGCACTCAGAAGGTCAAGAACATCCCGGAGCCGGTGCAGACCTTCAAGGTGCTTCTCGATTCTCCGACCGCCGAACACGCCATCGTGGCCACGCCTGCCGCCAAACGAACCTTGCACTGGCCTATGGTGGCCGGGAGCCTGATTGTCTTGGTGATCCTGTCGGGAGCGCTTTTGTGGTCGCGTCCGTGGGAGGAACGGCTGCAATCGGCATCCGAGGCCATGCCCCTTGCGCTGCCCGACAGACCATCAATCGCCGTGCTGCCGTTCAACAACATATCCGACGATCCGAGCCAGGAATATTTTGTCGATGGCATGACCGAAGACCTGATCACCGATCTGGCGAAGATCGAAAGCCTCTTCGTAATCGCCCGGAATACTGTCTTTACGTACAAGGGCAAATCCGTCGCCGTGCCGGACGTGGCAAGAGAACTGGGCGTCAGATATGTCCTGGAAGGAAGTGCGCGGCGGGTTGGCGACCAAGTTCGCATCAATACCCAGCTGATTGATGGCGCTAATGGCGCGCATATCTGGGCGGACCGGTACGACGGAACGCTCGCCGATATATTTGCCCTGCAGGACAAGGTAACAGGCGAGATCGTCGCGCAACTCCAGATCACCCTCACTCCTGACGAGCAAATCCGTCAGATTAGGAAGGACACCAACAACCCCGATGCTTATGACGCGTATCTGAGAGGCTGGCAGCTGTATCGTCGCTACACGCCGGAGGATTTCGTCGAGGCTATCCCGCACCTGAAACGGGCGGTCGAATTGGATCCGGATTATGGGCAAGCCTGGGCGGCGCTCGCCTCCGTTTACTGGATCACCTATCGTAAGAGCTATGCGTGGTCTCAGATCGTGCATCCAGACTTTGCACCCTGGAATTCGTGGCTGGGGGCGCGCCGACTATCAGAGAAATATCTCGAACAGGCGAAACGAAATCCGACACCGCTGGCGCATCAGGTCGAATCCCAGATGTGGTGGGACTTTCGACAGTTCGACAAGTCGCTCGGTGAGGCGCAACAGGCCGTCGCACTGGACCCGAACGATCCGGAAGGGCATTTAGCGATGGCTTGGGCCCTGATATTCGCCGGGCGCGCCGAAGCAGCGATTGCACCCGCCGAGAGCGCTGTTCGGCTCGACCCTCGTTTTCCGGCAAATTACCGCTTCGCGCTTGGAACCGCCCAGTTGATGTTGGAACGCTACGATGCGGCTGAGACGACGCTGAAGAGCGCCTTCGAACTTAACCCAGGAGACGTGGAGATTCTGGCGCCTCTGGCAGTGACTCAAGCACAACTCGGCCAAAAAGAAGAAGCAAACGCCGCGCTAAAGAAGTACAGCGGCCTCTGGAATTATTATACGCCGAATTTTGCAACACATATGGGGTTTTGGCCGTTCAAACGCGAAGTGGATATCCGGCTCTTCGGCGGCGGCCTCGTCAAGGCCGGCCTGTGCTGCGAGGATCAGTTGGAAACCTATATTGGTAGCCTCCGCCAAGGCGGTACGCTGGAATAATCGCCGCCCACTGCTTGGCCATGGACCTGTGTAAACGGGCGGGATCAGGGACACGCTGAAGTCCGTTGTGGGTCAAACTCGGAAGTCGGCAACCACATTTGTGATGTCCGCTTCACCCCCAGGAACGGACATCATGTGGCGAGCCGGCCATGTCCGTTGTGTGCCATAGGCGGACATTATCAAACCAGTCAATCTACGCTCACCGCCCGGTGTTTTTGCATAGATACCTGAAGCGCTACTTACTCACCCGCTTGAAAATTATGATTATTCCTCTCGTCGCTTCTGCTCCGCGTCGTCCCAGGCGGTCAGCGCCTGAAAGTCCGGAACGAAACCCAGCCCTTTCCGCGCGTCCGACGAAATCACCGTCTGCGATGTGACGACGTCGACCAATGCCGGCGCGTTCTTCAGAGCTCTTTGCAGCGCGCCTGGCAAATCGGTGGCTTTCTCCACACGTTCGCCGTTCGCGCCGAGGGCACGCGCCAGCGCCGCATAGTCGGAATGGCGCAAGGTGGTGCCGACGACGCGCCCGCCATAGTTCATTTCCTGATCCAGGCGCTCGATGTTCCAGGCGGCATTGTTGGATACGATGAACACGACCTTGGCGCCGTGGCGCACGGCGGTGTCGATCTCCATGGCATTGATGCCGAAGGCACCGTCTCCATTCACCGAGATAACCTGCCGGCCCGGCAAAGCCAGCGCCGCCGCGATGGCAAACGGCACGCCAACGCCAAGGCACCCAAAGGCGCCAGCGTCCATGTAGGTTTTTGCCTGCAGGCCGGTGCGCGCAAAACTGAGCAAATCGCCGCCATCGGCAATCGCCACATATTCCGGATCGGCCACATCCGCAATGACGTCGAAGATCGCGCACGGATGGATCTTGCCGTCGGTGCCCGTCATCGGCTTGTCCGTGGTCGTGGCGGCCACGACGCGTTCGCGATGGCGGCGGCGCAGGCCGT
The DNA here is from genome assembly GCA_947259975.1 of uncultured Gammaproteobacteria bacterium. GTDB lineage: Bacteria > Pseudomonadota > Gammaproteobacteria > HyVt-429 > HyVt-429 > CAMYOD01. The sequence goes on along the minus strand of CAMYOD010000066.1, from coordinate 2,870 downwards.
CGGCCCAGGCCTTGTCGAGGCCCGGTTCGCGGTTTCCGGCGGCCGTAATCATGGCCTCAAGCGCTAACGGCGGTGATGCCAGCAGCTCAGGCTGGCCGCGGCGGTTGTCGATCAGTTCACCAGGCACGTCTGCGATGCGGATGAAGCGCGCATGGGGAAATACCGCCGGTGAGCCGTAGCCGACCTGATAATCGAGCTTGCGGCCGATCAGCAACACCACGTCGGCATCTGTCATGGCGGCGGCGCGTACCGCCGCTGCGGTCGAAGGATGATCCGCTGGCACCAAGCCGCGGCTTTCCTGGGTATCAAGATATAGCGCGCCGGTGGCATCGAGCAGTCGCACCAGCGCGTTGTCCGCCCAGCGCGCGCCCCGCCCGGTAATAACCAACGGGCGCTTGGCCGACCAGAACACATCGACCGCCTCTGCTACGGCGTCCGGCGCGGGCGCGATCACCCGCACGGGCTTGGCCTGCATCCATTCGTCCAGCACTAATTGCGGCGGCACGCGGGTGCGCAGCACATCGGTGGGAATTTCGAGATAGACCGAACCAGGCTCGCCCGCGTCTCCCATGGCGCGTGCGACGGCTTCATCGAATTCGCGCACCACCTGGTCGGGCACGCGCAAAGTGCGTGATACGCGGGTGACAGGGCGCAGGATATCGACATGCGGAATATCCTGCAGCGGACCCATATTGGCCTGCGGGCGCGACGTGCAGCCGCCGATCAGCAACACCGGAACGCGCGCCAGCGAGGCGTTACACATGGCCGTGACGGTGTTGGTCACGCCGGGCCCGGCCGTGACCATAGCCACTCCGAACTCGCCGGTCAGCTCAGCATGGGCATGCGCCATGTGCACAGCGGCGCCCTCGTCGCGCACATCGATGATACGGATGCCCTGCCGCGCGACATGATCCCAGATCGGCTGAATGTGGCCGCCCTGCAATCCGAATATGCGGTCTATGCCGCGCGCCTTCAGAAAACGGGCGATCCAGGCCGCGCAGGAATATTCGTCGGAGTTCAGATCCTGCTTCTTGGCGGTAGCCTCGTTCATAGCGCTTCTCCCGTCCGCGCGCCGCCGGCGTCATGTTGTGCACGCAGCACGCGATGCAGAATTTTGCCGGTGGCGGTACGCGGCATCGCCTGCTCCTCGATGAATGACACCGAACGCGGCCGCTTGTAGCCGGCCATGCGGCTCTTGCACCAATCGAGAACCTCATCTGGTATTGGCGCCGTGCCGTCGTGCAGAATAATCACCGCGTGCACCCGTTCGCCCCATTTCGGGTCGGGCACCCCGATCACTGCCACGTCCTTGATCTTCGGATGCGTGCCCAGCAACGCCTCCACTTCAGACGGGTAGATGTTCTCGCCGCCCGAGATGATCATGTTGCTCTTGCGGTCCACCAGATAAATGTAACCATCCTCGTCGCGGCGCCCGAGATCGCCGACAGTACAATAGTCGCCACGGAATGCTTCGCTTGTCTTCTCGGGCAGCTTCCAATAGCCGTCAAACGTCTGTGCATTGCACGAATAGATCTCGCCGGTCTCGCCTTCGGCCACCTCGTTGCCCTGTGCATCGAGCAGCAAGATCGGCCGTGAACCGACCGTTTCGCGTCCGACCGAGCCGAGCTTGGCGAACTGTTCTTCCGGTTGCAGCATGGTGACCCAGCCGCATTCCGTCGAGCCGTAAAGCTCGTACAGGCCGGAATTCTTGAAATACTCCATAACCGCCAGCTTAGTTTCGCGCCGTGCAGGCGCCGAGGAAATCATCAGCTTTGTGACGGCGTGGACATCGTAGCGCGCGCGCACGGCGGCCGACAGCGCGAGCATCATGATGTAATGAGTCGGCACCAGTGAGGTGAAGGTGGCGCCACATTCGGACATCGTGCGCACCAGATGCTCGGGATCAAAGCTCTTGCGGCTGTAAACCGTGCAGGCGGCGCCGCAGTAGGTGAACGCGCCGAAGAAGAACAGCGAATTGGCGTGGCACATTGGCATGACCAGGAGCGCGGAGTCGCGCCGGCCCAACCGCATTTCCACCTCGGTGACCAGCGACACCATGGCGCTGCCTCTGTGGCTGCGGATGGCACCTTTGGGTTTTCCAGTGGTGCCCGAGGTATACATCAGGGTCCAGGGATCGTCGGCGTCCACATGCACGTCCGGCCGCGTGTCGCGCGCCCGCGCGATCAGGTCTTCGTACGAGCGGTAACCTGTCGGGCAGCGTCTGCCGCCGAAAACGATAAAATGGCCGGCCGGCACCGGCAAATCACCACGCACGCCGTCGATCGCCTCCAGCAATTCGTCTTGCACGATAAGCGCCCGCGCCTCGCAATTGGCGACGATGTAGGCAATTTCCGGACCGACCAGTCGGAAGTTGACCGGCACAGCCACCAGTCCCGCCAATGCCGCGGCGGCATAGATTTCCAGCCACTCCACGCAATTGTAGGCGAGCACGCAGACGCGGTCACCCTTGCCGAGTCCAATACCATTCAAGGCGTTGGCCAGCCGGCAGGCGCGGGCATGCCAAGCGGCGAAGGTCATTTGCCGTTCAAGATCGCGGGCGCCGATCTTGTCGGGATACATGCGAGCGAACATGCCCAGCACATCGCCAACATGCGCCAAATGACTCATCTCGATCACCCCAACAAATTCAGGCACTCACAAACTTATCTTTGAGGCTCACAGATGGTTCGAAGGAATCAGCTGCCCTTCACCATATGTGCAGTGCCAAAAACAAAACTCTGCCCGGAAAACTTTCCAGTGGCAATGTCCGCTCCGGGTCAAAACCGGAAGTCACGACCCATGATTCTGATGTCCGTTAATCCCCCGAAAGCAGAAGTCGCTCATACGATGTGGCATGTCCGAAAAGTGCC